>DASVDZ010000065.1:0-3116 GCA_036380835.1 Candidatus Eiseniibacteriota bacterium
CGCGCGGACTCCGCGTCGAGGTGATCCGGGGTCGGGTTCATAAGGGCGTGGCTCATCATACGCCCCGTCGAACGGAGCTGCAGCACGCCCGTTCCCGGCGGTGGCGCTTGTGATAGTCTCGTGATTCGGCCCGTGCCCCGAGGGAGGTGTCGCGTGCAAACCGAACCCCGGCCCACGATGATCGAGATCCGCGATTTGGTTCGCCGTTACGGAGCCCTCGCGGCCGTCCGCGGTGTCTCGCTGGACGTCCGGGGCGGGGAAGTCTTCGGCCTCCTCGGCCCGAACGGGGCCGGGAAGTCGACGACGCTCAAGATCCTCGCGACGCTCCTCCGACCCACCTCCGGAAGCGTCCGGATCGGCGGACTCGACGTCGCCACCCAGGCGAACGATGTGCGCCGGATCATCGGCTACGTTCCCGAGGGCGCCGACCTCTACGAGGCACTGGCCGGCGGCGAATTCCTCGAGCTGATCGCCGACCTGCACGGCCTCGATCGGGACGTGGCGGCTTCCCGCCGGACGCCGCTCCTCGACTCGTTCGGCCTCTCGTCCGACATCGGGCGCCCGATCGGCGATTACTCGAAGGGGATGAAGCAGAAGCTGCTGATCACCGCGGCGCTCCAGCACGATCCACGCGTACTCCTCCTCGACGAGCCGCTCGACGGTCTCGACGTGGCCTCCCAGGAAGTGCTGAAGGGCGTCATCCGGCGCTTCGCCGTGGAGGGACGCGCCGTCATCTACTCCTCGCACATCCTGGAAGTCGTCGAGCGGGTCTGCGACCGCGTCGGCATCCTGGTCGCGGGGCGGATCGCGGCTTTGGGCTCACCGGCGGACCTTCTCGACGCCAACCCAGGGAAGACGCTGGTCGAGATATTCCTCCAGATCACGGGATCGCGCCCGACAGAGTCCGCCTGGAACGGTTGATACGTTCTTTCGGCGCCGATCCCGGCGTGTTCGTTCCCGTCGCGCGCGCGCATCGGCGCATGGCCGAGCGTCGCGCCCGCTTCGTCCGGGGCGGGGCGCGGGGAATCTTCGCGGGGCTCACGCCGTTTCAAACGCGCTGTCTCCTCGCGTTCGGGGTCGGCGCCGGCACGCTCGGCGCGATCCTCAACGCGACGTCCCCGATCGTGGGCGCCGTGGTCGTGCTCACGCTCGGCGCGGGAATGCTGCTCCTGGTCGTCGCGCTCGACTACTTCGACCTCCTCGTCGACAGGGGCGAATACCTCGTGCTCGCCGCGCATCCGCACGACGACTGGTCCGTGCTCCTCGCCAAGCTCGCCGTCTTCACGCGGACGACCATGATCCTCGGCACGTGCCTCTTCAGCCCCGCGGCCGTGGCCATCGCGTTCACCTTTCACTCCGTGTGGGCCGGCGTCGCGTTCCTGCTCGGCGGCTACGGCGTGACGCTCACGGTCTCCTGGGCCGCGGTGTTCCTGAGCGCCGCCGCGGTCGCGGCCGGCGGGCATCAGGCGATGAATCGGGTGCTGCCGTGGCTCCAGGCCGTCTATATCGCGCTCTACTTGGGATTCTTCTCCTCTCGGCGGTTCTTGCGGCACGTGGCCGTCCCGGACCTCGGGTCGCTCGGCGCGCTCCCGTGGCTCCTGCCGACCGCGTGGTTCGCTGCTCCGCTCGAGCTCGTAGGCGTCCGTGCGTCCCCGTCCGCATGGCTTCGCGGCGGACTGGCGCTGACCCTGATGGGCGGCCTCGTCGCCGTGGGCGGGAGATGGATCTCGAGCCGATTCGGCGAGCGGATGCTCGAGCCCGAGTCGGGTCGCGCTCCGGCGGCGTGGGTGGACCGCGGCGCCTCGAAGGGGCGGGGGGCCGTACCGGCGGACATTTCTCGCGCGGCTCGCCGGCGCGGAGACACCGGGGCCCGCGGGGCGTTCTGGATCCTGTTTCGCGCGCAATGGAAGGCCGACTACGTCTTCCGTATGCAGTTCGTCTCGCTCCTGATCGCCCCGGCGGTCTTGTGCCTCTCGCTCGTCAATTCCGGGTCCTCGGCACTCCTGCGGAGCACACGGACCGTCACGGCGCTCGCCGCGTTCGTGCTCGGAACCATGTTGCCGATGGGATCGTTCGCGATGGGGCGGAGCAGCCGCCCGTCACGCATCTGGTGCGTGCTCACGTCGCCCGTGTCACGCGAGGACTTCGCCATGGCCCCGGTCGGGCTCCTGCGTCGCGTGCTGGTCCTCCCCGCGACCGCGATGCTGTCCGCCTACCTGCTCTGGCGCGGAGACGGCCCTCCGCTCCTGCGGCCGCTGCCGGCGATCGCCGCCGCGCTCCTCTGGGAAGACGTGCTGATGTTCGCGCGCGGATTCACGCCCGATCCGCCCTTCTCCAAACCGTTCAAGAGCGCGGCGAGGACGGGGTGGGGACGGTTCGCGGTCGGCCTCTACCTGTACTTCACCATGGGGTTCGCGGTGCTCCTCCTCGGACTCGCTGGATTCGCGGGAACGGCCGGATACACGGGCCTGATCGTGCTCTTCGCGCTGGCTCGCGCCGGGCTCCAGATCTGGGTGCGACGCCGGGTCCGAAGCGCGGCCGCGCGATTCGAGCCCCTTGACTGGGCCGCATGAGCCCGCCATCGGGATGGCGCGCGTTCCCCTTCCCTCGACGCCACCGAAGCGCGTAGAGTGGCCGCGGGCGGTACCCTCCAGGGACCCCCGCCCGACGCCGAACCTGCGGCGACACGGATCGCGCGCCGCTCCAGACCGCTTTCGACACGGAGGGATCCGATGCGCTTCTTCGCCGTGCTGCTCCTGGCTTCGATTTCCGGCTGCGCCGGCGTGAATCAGCTGGCCGCGCTCCATCAAGTGGAATTCCGCTTCGACGGCATCACCGATCCGCGCGTCGCCGGCATTCACCTCTCGAGCCTCCGCTCGCCGGACGACGTCAGCCCGCTCGACCTCGGCCGCCTCACGCTCGCCATCGCCTCGAAGGACGTGCCGCTCGACCTGACCGTCCGCATCGTCGGCCGGAACCCCGAGACCAACAACATCACGGCCAAGCTGATCGGCCTCGACTGGTGGTACTTGGTGGACGGACGCGAGACGGTGAGCGGCAGGATCACCGAGGGATATCAGTTTCCGCCGGGCCAGCCGACGGAGATGCCGGTGCTC
>DASVDZ010000066.1:0-10674 GCA_036380835.1 Candidatus Eiseniibacteriota bacterium
GAAGGGGTTGAGGAGCAGCCAGAGGTGGAGGAAATCGCGGTCGTTCCCGGTGGCGAGCGGACGCTTTTCGGAGAGGGCTTCTGCGGTCATGGCCATCGGAGCCGGTCGATCCAGTCGCATAAGAGAAAAGCCGGAGTCGGTTCGTCCCGGCTCAGGCCTTCCATGGGGTGCCCGGCGACGGGGGGATCGCCGCGGACTTCTGTAACTGCATTGACGCTAACAGATTGTACCGGCAAAGTCAAGGGGCCGCGGGGCGGGCGTCCGCGTGCGGCTCCCCACGAATCGTTGCAGTCGTTGCATGGATGTCGCGCGAGGCGTAGCGTCTAGTCGAAGGTTGCCGGGACGTATCGTGTTCCCCGCGCGCCGCACCCCGGTGGAGCGCGGGGATGCTGGAGGAAGTTCCATGCGACGTCGCTTCGTTCCCGCCATGGCGCTCGCGCTCTCGTTCATCGCATGCCTCCTCGCGCCACCCTGCCTCGCGTCGGTCGGTCCCAGCTCGGTGAGCCTGGCGATGGGACTCGCGCCCGACCTCGGCGATGTCTCGTCGTTCACGCCCGTCCCGTCGCTCGACCTGGCATGGCGCCTCGGCTCCCACGCGGCCGTCCGATCGAGTGTCGGCTACTTGCAGGAGCGCCAGCGCTCCGACGTGATCCGCGGGCTGAGCTCGGCGGGGTATCTGCGCGATCTGACTTCCCCTTCGTATGGATCGCCCATCGATCGAGCGCACTACGTTCCCGTGAGCGTGGGCCTTCGCCTCTACCTCGCGCAAAGGGGCGAGTCCTGGCGCGGACTCTTCATCGAGGGAGCCCCGGCCGCGTACGTTGCCATGCTCCCGGCCCCGGACGCCGCGTATCACACGAGGCTGCTCGGGGGGGCCAGGGGGGCGATCGGCGCTCGATTCGGCGCGGTCGACGGCTCGAGGGGCGAGCTCGGTATCGCTTATTACTACGCCGCGGGAACGGGCCAGGGCGCCCAGGTCGCGCCGGCCAGCGTTTCCCACACTCCGGTTCACGGCAGCTTCGACTCCTTCAGCGTCTATCTCGCGTTCGGATTCGGAGACTGACGGCTCGACGGCGGGGGCGCCGCGGCGTCGTCGCGGCGCCCTACTTGACCAGCACCATCCTTCGCGTCAGCGACGCGCCTCCCGCCTCCAGACGGAAGAAATAGATCCCC
Organism: Candidatus Eiseniibacteriota bacterium; assembly: GCA_036380835.1. Classification (GTDB taxonomy): domain Bacteria; phylum Eisenbacteria; class RBG-16-71-46; order SZUA-252; family SZUA-252; genus DASQJL01. Next base: position 1,174 of record DASVDZ010000066.1, read on the forward strand.
GACGGCACGGGTCGGTCGCCCGCGTCGCGCCCGTTCCAGACGGCCTCGCGCGTGCCCGCGATCTGTGCCCGGTTCACCAGCTCCCGAACGAACCGTCCCTGCACGTCGAAGATCACGAGGCGCACGCGCATCTCCGCCGGCAGGCTGTACGAAATCGTCGTGCTCGGATTGAACGGGTTGGGATGGTTCTGACGGAGCACGACGCGGACCGGCGATGGGGCGCCGCTGGAATCACCGAACGAGAGCCTCCCGATCTGGAGTCGAAGCGGCGCGGTCATGCCGTCCAGCCAGAGCCGGCTCGCCTGGATGCCCTCCCATGAAGGCGACCCGATTCGCTCATACGTCGAATCGACGATCGGAATCCGGAACAGCCGCCAGCCGTTCCCGGCCGAGTTGCTCGTCACGACGGGATATCCGGCGTATTGCTTCGGAACGTCCACGGCGACGAACTGGCTGTCCGAGAGGTCCAGGGTGAATTCGAAGTAGTCGTTCACCAGGTCGAGGAACCGGTTGCGGTTCAAGTCCTCGGTGTCGGGCTGCGCGTTCGGGTCTCCGGTCGCGTTCTTCTCGGTGTTGTTGATGCCCGAGAAGTCGTTCGAGCCGGTCGCGTACCGGTAGTCGTCCCGGTTCGGGTCGGGATTCGTGCTGGCGTCGTACCCCGGCTCCTGGGGGTCCGCGACCCCGTCGAGCCCGGTATCCTCGTCGAAGCGGAGCTGGTTGTCGCCGTCCTTGTCCTCGGTGTCCAGCTTCCCGTTGGGCGGCGTGTTCTTGTCCCAGTACGCGTCCTCGCTCACCCGCCCGAAGTCGACGTGGAGCATCGCCTTCGTGAGCGTGTGGTCGGCCCGGAAGTCGTTCACCCAGACCTCCACGAACTGCACCTTCGTCAGGTCCTGTCCGACCGTCGAGAGCGCCTGCGTGATCCCGGTCCAGTCCTCGGGCCCCATCGCCGTCTCGTTCGGGGGCGGGTCGACGTCCATCTGGAGCGTCTGATGCTCGTTCTTCCCCCCCTCGTCGTCCCTTAGGACCGGCTTCAGGTCGTGCTCCTGGACGCTCCCGGGCTTCGGCGCGTGCCACTGGATCACGGCGTGGTCGGCGACCAGGGTGTCCTTGGCCGGCTCGAGGCCCGCCGCGGTGGGGACGCTGCTCCAGAACCACTGGGACCTAAGGAGCGAGATCGTGCTCGACTCGCGGTTTCCCTCCATGTCGTCGATGAACGCCTCCCCCTTGGTGTTCGGGTTCGGGATGCTGGTCGAGACGTTCCCCTGGATGTTGAGCGCGGAGGGCTGGCTGGTCCGGACGCCGGGGACGCTGTTCGCGAGCTGCGTCATCCAGACGGGCCGGAACGAGAGCACGGTCGAGAGATCGCCGAGCATGGACGTCGCCGGCTCCTCCCCGAGCTTCACGTTCTGCTCCTGGGCGCCGCGGCTCTCGTAGAGCACGCTCGAGGAGAAGGAAAGGTTGGCCGCCGGGTTGTACGACGTGGAGAAGCCGAGGAGCGTCCGCTGCACCTGCCCCACGCCGGGCGCGAACGAGTAGTCGACCGTGACCACCTGGTCGGGTCCGGGAGGGCGGAGGAACGTGATCTGCCCCGTGTCGTAGTCGATCTGGTAGTCCGTGTCCCGCTTCTTCGGCACGCCGTCGACCTTCACGATCTCCGATCCCTCGAGGATGTTGAACCGGCCGACGAAGTAGCCGTTCCGGCTGCTCTTGAACTGCGCGTCGATGTAGTAGCGGCTGTCGGTGGACGGGTTGACGTTCTTCCGAAAGTAGACGATCGGGTTGGCCGTCTCGTTCGGATCGCCCGGGACCTCGGCGGGGCGGAGCTTGTTCCGCCCCGGGTCGTTGAGGCAGAAGATGCCGAAGTCGTTTCCCGCGCAAAGGCCGCGGGGCCAGGCCACCGGATCGTAGGGGTTGAGATCGGGGAAGAAGACGATCCCCCGCTCGAGGTCGATGTACTGCGGATCGATCTGGCCGTCGGGCGCGTTGACCCCTCCCGGGCCCTTCTGGTCCAGTCCGAGCATCTTCATGTAGGCGGTGCCGTCCAGGTTGTCGGGATCGGTCGCCTGGGCGTTATCGGTCTTCCGGATCTTGAAGGTGAGCGTTTCGAGGGAGATGTTCTGGGCGCCGAGGTTGTAGAAGTTCCGGAGCTCGAGCGGGAGCGTCGGGTACCAGGCGCTCGTGGTGTCGTAGTCCGCGCCGGAAGCACCACCCGTCCCGATATCCTCGGCCTTTGGCTTGATCATCTTCACGAGCAGCGTGTCGACCACCTTTCCGTCAGGACCCGGCGCCCCCGGAATGGTGCCCCCGACGGTCACGTGATTATTGGGATCCGTCTTGTCCACGTACTGGACCCCCAGGGTTTGTACGTCCTGGAGCGGCACCGTGAGGCGGATCACCGGGATCTTGAGGCCGTTGTCGAGGACCCAGAGATCGTCCTGGATGACGTAGTCCGTCTGCGGCTGGAGCTGCTGGAAAAACCCAAAGATCTGGGGGTTCGTGGGGCTCTCGGGCCGGGTCGGGTCGAGGCGCCCAAATCCCACCGCCTCCCCAGTGTTGTTGTTGGTGTTCTGGTCGTCCTTCCAGATCTTGAGCGTTCCGTAGTCGATGTTCGCCGCGTGGTCGGTGATGAAGAAGTACTGGTGCTTGATGTAGTCGAGGTCGCGGACCAGGACGCGCGTGAGGTCGCCGGAGGGGGTGAAGCGCGCGGTCTCGCTCTTCCCCTCCTGCTTGCTCGCGATCGTGGTCACGTCGACGTTCCCGAGCTTCGCCACCGTCTTGACGCCGAAGAGCCCGTCCTGGCGGATCGAGGCGCCGGCGAGGGAGAGGTTGGTGTTCCCCAGCTCCACCGACTTGATCATGTCGTCGTCGTCCCCCTCGTAGCGGAGCTTCACCTTGTTGTCGAGGGAGGTCTGGACGTTGCTCGACTGGTCGACGTCGACCTTGATCTTGTCCCCGATCGAGCCGGTCAGGTTGACGTTCAGCTCCTGCTTCATCTCGAAGGAGGGGAAGGCGCTCTGCTTCTGCGCCTCGGTCTGGATCGTCGGGCTCGCGGTCCAGTCGCTGTTCCCGGCGAGCGAGATGTTCTCGCTCCCGGAGATCTCGATGTTGGGGGCGCCGTCCCCGACGATGGAGCGGACGGCCTTCGGGAGCTGGACCGGAAGCTCGACGCGGAAGAGGCCCTTCTGCGGCCCGGTCCCACGCTGCATCGAGCGGGTGCTCCGCATCGACTCCTTCCAGAGGCGGCGGGTGGTCCGCTCGGAGAGGAGTGCGGCGTACTCGGAGTTCGACGCGACGATCGGGTCGCGGATCTCGACGTCCCCCTGGCGGAACGACTCGCGGACCCGGCCCGAGGCGGGGTCGATGGTCACCGACACGGTCGGCGCGCCGTCGGTGGGGAGCCCCCCCATGTTGGCGAGGCGGAGGCGCCAGGCGGTCGGCAGATCGGGAATCTCGTCGGCGAGGGGCTGGATCCACTCGGTGGAGTCCGGGACGGCGCGGAAGCGAAGCTCGGCCCAGGCCGGGGCGGGAGCCCAAACGGCCAGGCCCGTGCCGGCCAGCCCCAGCAGGAGCCCGGCCCTCATCTTTCGACGCATGATGGCATTCGGTGCGCGGTGTCCTGGATGTAGGGGGATCCCCCGCCAATGGAGGTTGCGACGAACGTTAAACCCCCCGGCGACCATGAAGTTCGGGTCGATTTCGGGGCTGCCGGGAGGGGCCAGCCCGGCCGAGGCGCGGTTGCGTCCGGTCCGCCGGGCTCCCTATACTGGCCCCACGGACACCCCACGACCCGCCCCACCCGAACGAGTCGAATGAGAATACTGGAACGATACGTCCTCCGCGAGCACCTCTTCCCCTTCGTCCTGGGGTTCAGCGTGGTCATCTTCCTGCTGACCCTCGACTTCCTGTTCGACCTGGTCGACCTGGCCGTGGGGAAGGGGATCAGCATCGGGATCGTCCTCGAGCTCTTCGTGCTCTCCCTGGGGTACATGGTCGCCCTCGCCTTCCCGTGTGCCGTGCTGATCGCCTGCCTGGCGACGTTCGGCCGGCTGTCGCAGGACAACGAGATCTCCGCCATGCGCTCGAACGGCGTGAACCTGCTCCGCGTCATCTCGGCGCCGCTCGCGGCGGCGGGAGTCCTGGCCGTGCTCCTCGTGCTCTTCAACAACCACGTCCTCCCCGAGTCGAACCACGCCCTCGCGAACCTCATGGCCGACGTGGGACGGAAGCGCCCCACCACGCAGATCACCGAGGGGGTCTTCATCGACGGCTTCGTGGGATACAACATCTTCGTCGAGAAGGTGGACAACCGGACGAATCAGATCCGCGGCGTGAAGATCTACCAGCTCAACTCGAACGCCCGGCCGACGACGATCCTGGCCGACTGGGGCCTGATCCACAACAGCCCGGACGGGCGGGTCATGACGCTGGAGCTTCACGACGGGGAGATCCACGAGGTCCCGCCCAACGACGACGAGCGGACCTACCGGAGGCTCCAGTTCAAGACCCACGTCATCAATATTCGGAATCCGGGGGCCGATCTGGAGCGGCACGACCGCGAGGTGCGCGGCGACCGGGAGATGACCCTGGGCATGATGCGTGACAACATCCGACGCATTCGCACCGACTTGGGGCGGATGGTCGCCGGACGGGACGAGATCTTGAAAGGGGCCGGGTTCGGCTCCTACGACGAGTTCGTGCGCGCCGCCGTCCCGAGGCAGCCCCCTCGCGGGGTGGGGGCGTGGCTCCGCGGCGCCCTGCGGGCCCTCTCCTCGGTCGGCCCGTGGGCCGCCGAGCCGCCCCAGGCCGTGAAGCGGACCCCGGCCATCTCCCCCTTCACGATGGACGCGATCCAGATGCGGGAGCTGGAGATCGACGCGCTTCGGCGACGGCTCGACAGCCTCGAGGTCGAGGTGCAGAAGAAGTTCTCGATCCCGGCGGCCTGCCTCGTCTTCGTGCTGGTCGGCGCGCCGCTCGGGATGCGCGCGCGGCGGAGCGGCATCGCCGTGGCGTTCCTCTCGATCCTCTTCTTCGTCTTCTACTATCTCTGCCTGGCGGGCGGCGAGGAGCTGGCCGACCGGGAGCTCCTCTCGCCCTGGTTCGCCATGTGGGCGCCGAACATCGTGATCGGCGCCATCGGCCTGGTGCTGACCCTCCAGGCGGCGGAGCTGATCCGCCGGCCGAGGCGGCGGCGGCCGCGCCGGCCCCGGGCGATGCCCGCGTGAGGCTCCTCGACCGCTACGTCCTCAAGGAGCAGCTCACGGCGCTCCTCGCGGGGCTCTTCTTCTTCGTCTCGGTCTTCATCGTGGTGGACGTCTTCGAGAAGATCGACACCTACCTCGACAACCGGGTCCCCGTGCAGACCGTCGCGACGTACTACCTCGTCTCGATCCCGGGCATCATGCTCCAGGTCCTGCCGATGGCGATGCTCCTCTCCTGCCTCCTCGCGCTGGGGCAGATCGGGCGGAACAACGAGCTGACCGCGATGCGCGCGGCGGGGATCGGCACCGGCCGGATCGCGGCGCCGCTCCTCGGGGTCGCGCTCCTGACGAGCGCCCTCGTGTTCGTGACGAACGAGGTCTTCCTGCCGGGGCTGAACGCGCGGAAGGACGAGATCTACCGCGGCGAGATCAAGCGGCAGAACCTGGAGGGGCCCACGATCCGCACCAACCTCGCCTACCTGGGCGCGGAGGGAAGGACGTTCCTCATCCGGACCTACAACGTGCCCGCCCGCGAGATGCGGGAGGTGGTGATCCAGGAGATCCGGAAGCACACGCTGGTGGGGCGCATCGACGCCGAGAGCGCGCGGTGGGACGGCGCGCGCTGGCACTTCCACGAGGGCTACGTCCGGCGGTTCGACAAGGACGGGGAGCACGCGGCCCACTTCACCGAGCTGACGATTCCCGGGCTCGCGGAGCGCCCGGCCGATTTCGCGGAGGCCGAGGAGGACCCCAAGGCGCTCTCCTACTGGGAGCTCTCGCACTATATCGCGCGGCTCAGGCAGAGCGGGAGCCGGGTGCAGAAGTACCTGGTCGAGCTCTACCTGAAGATCGCCTTCCCGCTCACCAACCTGATCGTGGTCCTGATCGGGACCGCCCTCGCGCTGCGCGTGAGGCGGGGCGGCCTGGCCGTCTCGTTCGGCCTCTCCGTGTTCATCTCGTTCGTCTACTACGCCTTCATCCGGACCGGCCAGGCCCTCGGCTACTCGGGCGCCCTCCCGCCGCTCCTCGGCGCCTGGATCGGCAATCTCTTCTTCGGCGCCCTGGCGCTCGAGCTCTTCCGCAGGGCCCGACGGGGCGGGTGACCGCGCCCGGGGCGCCGCGCGCCCTGCCCGCCGCCCCGCTACGCCTGCGCCGTGATCCGCCCGTCCTTCAGGAACGGCACGACCGGCACGCGATCGACGGCGGCGCAGATCGCGAGGTCGTCGCCGAAGCCGAGCTCCGCCAGGTACCTCCCGTGGGCGCTCAGCCTCAGGATCGCGACGGGGTCGTGGCCGTGCGCGCGATCGTAGGCGCGCGCGGTCTCGGCCGCGTCGTTCAGCTCGATCGCGGAGTCGTGGTCGGCGAGTCGGCGCGCGAGCGCCCCGGCGCACGCCGCGTCGTCGAGCGCGAATCCCCCCTTCCGCCCCGCGCAGAGGATCGCCACGTCGGCCCCGTCCCGCCAGACCGCGCCGGCCACCACGCCCAGGTTCACGTAGGAGAGGAGCCGCTGCTCGCGGCCGTTCAGCTGGCCCGCCATGAGCGGGCTCGCGTTGGTGGAGGCGAAGACGAGCGTGGCACCCTCGACCCGGTCCCGCCCGTACTCGCTCGGCGAGTTCCCGAGGTCGAACCCACTCATCTTCTTCCCCTCCCGCTCGCCGCAGAGGAGCCGGGACTTGGGGTCGAGCGTGCCCGCGAGCCGCTTCGCCTCCTCCACCGTCTCGACCGGGATCACCTTCGCGGCGCCGTTTCGGAGCGCGGTCGCGATCGACGTGCAGGTGCGGAGCACGTCGACGACCACGATCTGGCGCCCCTCGAGCGACGCACGCTCCGCCTCGCTCGGCGTGAAGTAGACGTCGATCCGCTTCACGCCGAGGCCGCCTTCTCCCGGGCCAGGAACTCCTCGATGAAGCCGGTGTGGAGCGCCCCCTTCCGGAATTCCGGATCGTCGAGCACGCGGATGTGGAACGGGAGCGTCGTCTCGATGCCGTCCACGACCGTCTCCTCGAGCGCGCGGCGCATCCGCGCGAGCGACTCCTCGCGGCTCCGCCCCCAGCAGATGATCTTGGCCACCATCGAGTCGTAGTGGGGCGGGACGGTGTAGCCCGAGTAGAGGTGGCTGTCCACGCGAACGCCGGGCCCGCCGGGCGCGTGGAAGTACCGGACGAGGCCGGGCGAGGGCTGGAAGTTGTGGTCGGGGCGCTCGGCGTTGATGCGGCATTCGAGCGCGTGGCCCGAGAGGAGCACCTCCTCCTGTTTCCAGGGGAGCGGATCGCCCGACGCGACCGCGATCTGCGCCTTGATCAGGTCGAATCGCGTCACCTCCTCGGTGACCGGATGCTCGACCTGGATCCGCGTGTTCATCTCCATGAAGTAGAACTCGCCGTCGGGGCCGAGGAGGAACTCGATCGTGCCGGCCCCCTCGTAGTGGATCGATCCCGCGCCCCGGACCGCCGCGTCGCCCATCCGCTTCCTCAGCTCGGGGGTCAGGGCGGGACTCGGCGACTCCTCGATCAGCTTCTGGTGGCGCCGCTGGATCGAACACTCGCGCTCGCCCAGGTGGACGAGGTTTCCGTGGCGGTCGCCCATCACCTGGATCTCGATGTGGCGCGGCTTCACGACGTAGCGCTCGAGGTAGACGGCGCCGGAGCCGAAGTTGGCCTCGGCCTCCGCCTGCGCCGTGCGGATCCCGTTCTGGAGCGCCGCCTCGTCGGCGGCGATCCGCATGCCCTTCCCGCCCCCGCCGGCCGCCGCCTTGATGATCACGGGATACCCGAGCGCCTTCGCCACCTCCGTGGCCTCCTCCACCGACTGCACGACGCCCTCGCTCCCCGGCGTGACCGGCACGCCGGCCGCGACCATCGTCTTCCGGGCGACGGCCTTGTCCCCCATCAGGCGGATCATCTCCGACGTGGGCCCGATGAAGCGGATGTGGCACGACTCGCAGATCTCGGCGAAGTGCGCGTTCTCGGAGAGGAACCCGTACCCGGGATGGATCGCGTCCGAGGCGGTCACCTCGGCGGCGCTGATCAGGCGCGGGATGTTGAGGTACGAGCCCGACGACGGCGGCGGTCCGATGCAGACCGCCTCGTCGGCGAGACGCACGTGCAGGGAGTCGCGGTCGGCCTCGGAGTAGACCGCGACGGTCTCGATCCCCAGCTCCCGCGCGGCGCGGATGATGCGCAGCGCGATCTCGCCGCGGTTCGCGACCAGGATCTTCCGGAACATGCGGGCTTAGACGGGTTCCTCTCGCTGCTCGAACGTCTTCCAGCTCTCGTCCGAGGTCGCGTGGATCCCCTTGACGCGCAGCTCGAATTCGGTCGGATTCGACGAGGCGCGGAGCGCGTTCTCGAGGGTGATCTTCCCCTCGGTGTAGAAGCGCATGAGCGACTGGTCGAAGGTCTGCATGCCGTACTGGGAGACACCCTCGGCGATCGCCGACTTGATGAGCGACGTCTTGTCCGGATCGCGCAGGTACTCGCGGATCGTCGCCGTGACCGTCATCACCTCCGTCGCCGGGAGCCGCCCTTCGATGTCCGAGCGCGGCACCAGGCGGAGCGCGATGACCGCCTGGAGCGTCGTGGCCAGCATGAACCGGACCTCGTCGTGCTGGTGGGGCGGGAAGAAGGAGATGATGCGGTTCACCGTCTGCGTCGCGTCGATCGTGTGGAGCGTCGAGAGCACGAGGTGCCCGGTGTCGGCGGCCATGAGCGCGGTCCGCATGGTGTCGGCGTCCCGGATCTCGCCGATCATGATCACGTCCGGATCCTGCCTCAGGATGTGTTTCAGCCCCTCGGAGAAGTTGGCGGTGTCGAGGCCGATCTCGCGCTGGCTGATGGTGCTCTTCTTGTCGCGGAAGAGGAACTCGACCGGGTCCTCGATGGTGATGACGTTCCGCGCCTCGCGGCGGTTCACCGAGTCGAGCATCGCGGCCAGGGTCGTCGACTTGCCGCTTCCGACCGTGCCGCAGACGAGGATCAGGCCGCGCGGGCGCGAGGCGACGTCCTCGATCACGCTCGGAAGGTTCAGCTCCTCGAACGCCGGGATGGTTGCCGGCACCTGGCGGAAGACCATCGCGGTGGTTCCGCGCTGCTGGTAGAAGTTCGTCCGGAAGCGCGCGAGCCCGGTCACGCCGAAGGCGAAGTCGACCTCCTTGGTCTCCTCGAAGACCTTCTTCTGCTTGGGCGTCAGGATCTGGTCGACGACCGCCTCGAGGTCCGCCTGGGACGGCGCCGGCTCGTCGATCGGCAGGAGCTCGCCGTTCACGCGGGCGGTCGGCTTGGTCCCGACCTTCACGTGGAGGTCG
>DASVDZ010000067.1:0-4929 GCA_036380835.1 Candidatus Eiseniibacteriota bacterium
GCTGGTCGCGGGGATGAACGACGACGAGGCGAGTCTCGAGGGCGTCGCCTCGTTCCTCGAGAAGGTGGCGCCGAGGCGCGCCTACCTCGCCATTCCCACGCGCCCGCCCGCCGACGCGCGCGTCCACCCGCCCGACGACGATGCGATCGCCCGCGCCTACGCGATCGTGAGCGCGAAAGTGCCATCGCTGGCGCTCCTCACCGGGAGCGACGAGGGCTCGTTCGGCCACACGGGCGACCCAGGTGACGATCTGCTCGGGATCCTCGCGGTCCATCCCATGCGCGCCGAGGCGGTGGAGCTGTTCCTGGGCGACGCGGGCGCGGGGTGGAGCGTCGTGGACGATCTCGTTCGGGCGGGCCGAGTGAAGAAGGTGGAGTATCGCGGGGAGGAGTTCTTCGTGCTCGCGGCGCAGTCGGGAGTCTGACACCCTCGCGGGCGCGCCCATGTCGCCGCCGCCCTCGATGCACGGCGTGCCTTGATTGACGCGGCGGCCGGGCGCATGATTTATGGGGAGGTCGTCAGGATGCGCCTAGGAAACCTCGCAGCTCTCGCCCTCGGAACCGCGGTCGCCCTGACCACGATTTCCTGCAAGAGCACCCTCGGGCCCCGCTGGACCGGCCAGATGCTCGAGGCCAGAGGGCTGCCGTACGACCAGCCGCCGGTGCCCATCACCAAGGTTGCACCGCAGTATCCCGAGTTCGCTCGGGAGGCTCGTATCTCGGGCACCGTGGTAGTTCACTCCTGGATCGGCGCCGACGGGCGTGTGAAGACCTGCGTGGTCTATCACGGCGTCACGGGCCTCGACGACGCGGCGGTCTATGCCGCCCGCCAGTGGATCTTCAGGCCGGCGTTGAGGAAGGATCTGCCGGTGGCCGCCTGGTACGACATCCAATTCACCTTCACGCTCTGAACCCTGCCCTAGACCTATACGCAACGATCCGTCGCCGTCAGCGCATCGACGCCGTCGCGCCGGCGCGCATGACGGCGCGCCCCGAGATCCCGAGAGGCTCCACGCGCTTGCGGCGGCGCCCCCCTTCGACGCCGGGCACGACGCTTGCTTCCGCTCCCGACTCGCCGGACAGAGTGATGGCCCCGACCCTGCGGCGGGGAGGGGTCCATGCATCGTCTGCGGTCGTGCTTTCTTCGTATCGCGCTGCGGGCTGCGCTGGTCGTCTTGCTAGTCGTTCCCGCGGTGGCGAGCGGCGGTGCGCCCGGCGAGGGGCACCCGCTGTGGGCCAGCATCGGGCTCGGGCTCTCGCCGGGTCCGTATGGCTCGGACCGAAACGGGTCGTTCGTGGCGCTGGCGGGCGTGGGGCGCTCGCTCAGCCGCCGGGCGGCGCTCGTCGGTAGGGCGGCGTATACGCGGTTCGCCGCCCATGAGACGACCGTCCTTTCGCCCTTTTCGATCGCGCTTCGCCTCCATCTCTCGCCGGTACCGGACCTCGAGGGGGGTCCCTACGTCGAGTTCGGCCCGGTGGTCTGCTCGGCATCGTGGCGCGGGAGGCGAGCCGCCAAGACCTCCCTGTTGATGGGCGCCGCCGTCGGGATCGGAACCGAGGTTCCACTTTCGGGAAGCGCGAGCCTCGATTGGGGCGCGGCGTTCGTGTTGACGTCCAGGGCGCACGACGTCTGGCCAGACCGCTTGACGCTCGAGCGCGGCCGGGCCGGGATGGCCCGCGGATATATGTACATCGGCCTGATGATGCGCCGGGCCTGAGTCTCCCCGCGCCAGCCGGAGTCTTGTTGAAACGGGGCGGCCCGCCTACCATGAGCGGCATTCGGCAGCGCGTTGGCGTCATGGCCCCAACCGAACGACGGAAGGCACCCTGGACACGATTGTCATAGAAGGCCTCAGCAAGTCGTATCGCGGCGGGCTAAGGCGCCAAGCGGTCGCGGCCCTCGCGGACGTGTCGCTCGCGATTCGCGCCGGCGAAGCGTTCGGCATCATCGGGCCGAACGGCGCGGGCAAGACCACGCTCCTCGGCTGTCTGCTTGGATTCCTGCGCCCTGACGCGGGCCGGATCCGGATCGACGGAAAGCCCGTGGACGATCCGTCGATCCGCGCCGTGACCGGCTTTCTCCCGGAACGGCTCATCTTCGATCGCTGGATGACGGGGCGCGAGTTCCTCTCGTTCCACCACGCCCTCGCTCGCCTGCCCGCCGCCACGCGGCGTGCCGACGTCGACACGGCCCTCCTGCGAATCGGGCTCGCCGACGCGGGCCGAAAGCGTGTCGCCAAGTATTCCCGGGGGATGCTGCAGCGGCTCGGCATGGCGCAGGCGCTGATCGGCGCGCCGCGCCTCATCTACCTCGACGAGCCGGCATCGGGGCTCGATCCGGAAGGCGTGTTGCTGTTCCGAGGGCTCCTGCTCGAACTGAAACAGCGAGGCGCCACCATCGTGCTCAACTCCCATCATCTGGACGAGGTCGAGCGCGTCTGCGACCGCGTGGCGTTCGTTCGAGTGGGGAAGGTCGAAGCGATCGAGACGCCCTCCGCGGGGGCCAGTCTCGCGCGCGTCCTTCGCGTGCGTGTCGCGGCGGGATGGGCGTGGGACGCAGGCGGTCGGGACCGCCTGTCCGCGCGCGCCACGGCGGCGGGTGCCCGTCTCCTCGACGCGGCGCCCCCCGACGCGCGCTTCGAGGTGCCCGATGACGCCGGCGCGGCACGGCTCCTCGCCGAGCTGGTGCGCGCGGAGGTTCCGGTGATCGAGGCAAGCCCCGATGGAAGCCGCCTGGAGCGGCTCTTCGCCGGGGCGAAGCCGGGGGCGCCGCAATGAACTGGACCTTGATCCGCTCGTTCTGGCTCCAGCGGCTCCGAAGCCCGGTCCGGATGATCCTCCTCGCGATGGTCGTCACGTTCGCCGCCGGACGCACCGCGATGTTCCCCATGGGCTGGCAACTGGGGGTGAACGACGCGTGGACCGCTGCCGCGATCCTCGGGTTCGGCATGATCAGCCAGGACGTGTCGAGCGGGGCGGCGCAGCTCATCCTCGTCCGCCCCGTGCGTCGCGTCGAGTACCTGCTGAGCCGGTGCGCCGCGGTACTGCTGGGGGCGATGGTCGTGCTGACGCTCCAGCTCGGCATCGACGTGGCCATCGCCACCGCCCGCGGGATGGCCCCCGCCGCGTCCGACGTCCTGCCGAACGCGCTGATGGCGATCAGCTGGGTCGTGGGCGTGACCGCCATCATCGCCCTTCTCACGAGCGTCGCGCGCGGGCTCGGCGATCTCGGGCTCTACGCGATGTTCCTGGTTTCGCTCGGCTTCTTCGGGTTCGCCGGCCAGGTGGGCCGGCTCGAATGGGCGAAGTGGATCGCGACCGGCCTCGGATGGATCGTGAACGTGGGCCTATCCACCGAGGACTTCGCCGACGCCGGGCCGGCGATGTGGAAGGGGCTGCTGAGGCTCGCGATCACGGTCGTGGCGTGCCTGGCACTCGGCTACGCGGCGCTGCGGCGGAGGGAGCTGACGTATTCGAGTTAGGGGGGCGGGGCGAGGCGACGAGGGCGCGGACTGAGTTCCCTGGCTACTTCTGCTTGACCTGGTACTCCTCGGGTCGGATCCCCAGCCGTTCCATCTTGTAGAGCAGCGTGGTTCGCTTCATGCCGTCGAGGCTGCGCGCGGCGTCGGCCTTGTTGCCGCGGTGGGCGCGTAGCGCCTCCAGGATCCGCTCGCGTTCCTCGCCCGTGACGCCCTCCCGTTCGCGCGCCTGACGGAGCGCGTTCGGCGACTTGGAGGCGAGCTTCGGCAGGAAGGCGTCGCGGCCGAGCACGGCGCCGTCCTGCGCCATGGCCACCGCCCGAGCCACTTCGTGCTTCAGCTCCCGCACATTCCCCGGCCACGCATAGGCGAGGAGCATGGGCTCGACGTCGCCGGCCACGACGAGACGCTTGCCCGCCGCCTTCGTCGCTTGCGCGAAGAAGTAGCGGAAGATCGCCCGCACATCCTCCTCCCGCTCCGCCAGGGTCGGAATCCTCACCGACACGCCTTCGAGTCGGTAGAAGAGATCGCGCCGGAACGTCCCTCGATCGACCAGGTCTTCGAGGTCGGCGTTCGTGGCCGCCACGATCCGCACGTCGATCGTTCTCACTTCGTCCTTCCCGACCGGGCGCAGCTCACCGTTCTCCAGGATGCGGAGCAGCGTCGCCTGTGCCAGTGGCGACAGCTCGCCGACTTCGTCCAGGAAGAGCGTTCCTTTGTCCGCGGACGCGAAGAGCCCCTCCCGAGAGGAAACCGCGCCGGTGAATGCGCCGCGCTCGTGGCCGAAGAGCTCGCTGTCGAGAAGCCCGGGAGGCAGGGCCGCGCAATTCACCGCGACGAACGGGGACTTGCGCCGGTCGCTCATCTGGTGGAGCGCCCGCGCCAAGAGCTCCTTGCCCACGCCGCTCGCCCCCGTGATCAGCACCGGGATTCGGCTGGGGGCGACGCTCTGGATCGTGGCGACCGCGCGGCTCACTTCGGCGCTCGTGGTCACGATGCCGAAGCGGAAGGCGCCCATGTCGAGGTTCTCGATCCCGGAGATGGTCTCGGCGGCGGAGTCGTCGGTCACCGCGATGGCGGCCTCTTCGAAACCGAGGATCCGATCGAGCTCCCGGACCATGTTCGGGAGGCCGATACGATCGTAGATCGCCCGAGCTTCCCAGAGCTGCATCCGACCGATCATCTGGTCGTCGCGGCCCTTCGACTGAAGATGCGTTTCCCCGGACCACTGAAGCGCGCGCGCGAGCTCGTAGGGGATCTCGTACTGTCGCCCGAGCGCGATTCCCTCCGTCACGAGCCGATGCGCCTTGGTAGGGTTGCCCGCCGCGCGGTGTGCCATCGCGAGCACGCGGAACGTCGCGCATTCCTCGTAGCGGTCACCCGTGTCCCGCGCCACGCGCAGGCCGTGCTCGCAGCGAAGGATCGCGGCGTTGGGATCGCCGAGATGGACC
>DASVDZ010000068.1:0-18710 GCA_036380835.1 Candidatus Eiseniibacteriota bacterium
CAAGGACGTGGTCAAGGGAGGCATTCGGGACCGCTTCGCCCATCTGCGGAAGATGGGGATCTCGACCGTGATGATCACGGGCGACAATCAGCTGACGGCCGCCGCGATTGCCGCCGAAGCGGGGGTCGACGACTTCCTCGCCGAGGCGACGCCCGAAGCGAAACTCCAGCTGATCCGCACGCACCAGCATGGCGGGCGTCTCGTCGCCATGACGGGCGACGGCACGAACGACGCGCCGGCATTGGCCCAGGCGGACGTCGCGGTCGCGATGAACTCGGGGACGCAAGCCGCGAAGGAGGCCGGCAACATGGTCGACCTCGATTCGAACCCGACCAAGCTCATCGAGATCGTGGAGACGGGAAAGCAGCTCCTGATGACGCGGGGGGCGCTCACGACCTTCAGCATCGCGAACGACGTCGCCAAGTACTTCGCGATCATCCCCGCGGCGTTCGCCGCCACCTACCCGCAGCTCGGGGCGTTGAACGTGATGCGCCTTGCCACGCCGCAGAGCGCGATCCTCTCGGCGGTGATTTTCAACGCGTTGATCATCATCGCGCTCATACCGCTCGCACTCCGAGGAGTAAGGTACCGACCGCTCGGGGCGTCCCAAGTGCTTCAGCTCAACTTGCTGGTGTATGGCGTCGGCGGGCTGATCGCCCCGTTCATCGGGATCAAGGTCATCGACATGATCCTCGTCGCCCTTCGCTTGACCTGAGGAGACCATGCGCAAGGAACTCGTTCCCGCCGTCCTGATGCTGGTGGTGCTGACCCTCGTCACGGGTGTGTTCTACCCACTCCTGGTGACCGGCCTGGCACAGGTCGTATTTCCGCGCCAGGCCAACGGCAGCCTCATCGTCCGCGACGGAAAGGTCGTCGGATCGTTCTGGATCGGCCAGTCCTTCTCCGACCCGAAGTACTTCTGGGGGAGACTCTCGGCGACCTCGCCGGCCTACAACGCCGGCGCCTCTTCCGGCTCCAACCTGGGGCCCGTGAACCCGGCGCTCGTGGAGGCCGCGCACGCGCGGATCGCAGCCCTCGTTGCCGCCGATCCGGAGGCCCCCTCACCGGTGCCCGTCGACCTGGTCACCGCGTCGGCGAGCGGGTTGGACCCCCACATCAGCGTCGCCGCCGCCGAGTATCAGGTCGATCGAGTGGCGAAGGCGCGCGGCCTCACCCGCGACCAGGTCCGCCGACTGGTGGAGGCACACACCACGGGACGATTCCTGTCTCTGATCGGCGAGCCCGTTGTCAACGTGCTCGAACTCAATCTCGCACTCGACGCAACGACCAGGAGGCACTCTTGAACCGGCTGCGCGTGATGACCCCCTTCCTCTCGATTCTCGCCGCGGCACTCATCCTCCCAGTCGCCCTGGTCCCGCCGGCGGACGCGACGCCGTCACCGTGCCTCAGAACGGTCGCCTGTACTAGTATGTCCTGGTAAGCACCTCGTTCCTCGCTGCCCGTAAACCTCCGAGGGGGCCGATGCGCCAGCGCGATCCGAAGCGCGATCCGGAAGCACTGCTCGCGCAGCTCCGCCAGGCCCAGGCACGCGAGTCCCAGGGCAAGCTGAAGATCTTCTTCGGCGCGGCCGCGGGGGTCGGGAAGACCTACGCCATGCTGGTCGAGGCGCACGAGCGGAAGCGCGCCGGAGCCGACGTGGTCGCCGGCGTTGTCGAGACGCACGGCCGCGCCGAGACCGCCGCCCTTCTCGAGGGCCTCGAGACGGTTCCCCTCCACGAGGTCGAGTACCGCGGCACGGTGCTTCGCGAGTTCGGCCTCGACGCCGCGCTCGCCCGCAGGCCCGGGCTCCTCCTCCTCGACGAGCTGGCGCACACGAACGCGCCCGGCTCCCGCCACGCCAAGCGCTGGCAGGACGTGGAGGAGCTCCTGATCGCCGGGATCGACGTCTACACGACCCTCAACGTGCAGCACGTCGAGAGCCTCTGGGACGCCGTCGCGGAGATCACCGGCGTTCACGTTCGAGAGACGGTTCCCGACTCGATCATCGACCGCGCGGACGAGATCGAGATCGTGGATCTCCCGGTGGACGACCTCCTGCAGCGCCTCAGGGAGGGGAAGGTCTACATCGCGCCGCAGATCGAGAGCGCGATCCAGAACTTCTTCCGGAAGGACAACCTGATCGCGCTGCGCGAGCTGGCCCTTAGGCGCACCGCCGAGCGGGTCGACGCGCAGATGGAGCCCTACCGCCGCATGCACGAGCGCCATCGCGCGACGGCGGGGGGGCGGCTCCTCGTCTGCATCGGGAAGCCGGCCACCGCGCCGAAGCTCGTGCGGGCGGCGCGACGGATGGCCGCCAGCCTGCGCGTGCCCTGGACGGCCCTCTACGTGGAACGGCCGGGGCGATCGCAGGGATCGCCGAAGGACGAGGAGTACATCTCCGACGTCCTCTCCTTCGCGGAGGAGCTGGGGGCCGACACCGCCATCCTGAGCGGCCTCCGGATCAGCGACGAGATCCTCGCCTACGCGCGGGAGCGGAACGCGTCGCGAATCGTCGTCGGGAAGCCTTCCCGCCCGCGATGGAAGGAGATGCTCTTCGGCTCGCTCGCCAATTCCCTCATCCGGGAGAGTCAGGACATCGACGTCTACGTGATTCGCGGCGACGTGGGCGAGGAGCGCGAATCCCCCAAGGCGGGGCCGGAGCCGAGTCCCCAGGGGCGCGCCTACGGCCGGGCGATCGCCACCGTCGCGGTCTGCTCCGCCGTGGCCTGGCTCATGCGGCCCTACTTCGAACTCTCGAACCTGATCATGGTCTACCTCCTCGGGGTCATCGTCGTTGCGGTGGGATCGGGGCGCGGCCCCGCGATCGTGGCCTCGGTCCTGAGCGTCGCGGCGTTCGATTTCTTCTTCGTGCCGCCGTTCCTCACCTTCGCCGTGTCGGACACGCAGTACCTGGTCACGTTCGCGGTCATGCTCGCGGCGGCGCTGGTCCTCAGCACCATGGCGTCGCGCCTTCGGGAGCAGACGCGGGGCGCCCGGGATCGCGAGCGCCGCGCCGCCGCGCTCTACAAGCTGAGCCGCGACCTCGCCGACCGCCAGGACGTGGATGAGCTCCTCGGCAGGGCGGTCGAAACCGTGGAGGACATCTTCGCGAGCCGCGCCGTCATCCTCGTTCCCGACGCCAACGCGCGCGTCGGCGTGCGCGCGGGCGACGCGTCGCTGCTCGGACCCGGCGGGCACGACCACGGCGTCGCGCAGTGGGTCTTCGACCGGGGCGAATGGGCGGGCCTCGGCACCCATACCCTCCCGGGAGCGCAGGCGCTCTTCATCCCGCTCAAGGGTTCGCACGGCGCGGCGGGCGTGCTCGGAATCCGGCCCGCGAACGTCCGGACGCTCCTGCGCCCCGACCAGTTCGCCCTGCTCGAGACCTGCGCCAGCCAGACCGCGCTCGCCCTCGAGCGGGCCGAGCTGGCGGCCCAGGCCGAGCGGTCGCGCGTCCAGATCGAGGCGGAGCGCCTTCGGAACACGCTCCTGAGCTCCGTCTCGCACGACCTGAGGACACCCCTCGCCGCGATCACCGGCGCGACGAGCAGCCTCCTCGAGGAGGGGGGCGCGCTGGCCCCGGAGACCCGGCGCGAGCTCGTCGAGTCGATCGGCGAAGAGGCCGCCCGACTCAATCGCCTCGTCGGGAACCTCCTCGACATGAGCCGCCTCGAATCGGGCGCGCTCAAGGTCCAGAAGGAATGGCACTCGCTCGAGGAGGTGATCGGGGCCGCGCTGGAACGCCTCGGATCGCGGCTCGACGGGCGATCGGTCGACGTCCGCCTCCCGGATGGGCTGGGGCTCGTGCCGCTCGACGACGTCCTGATCCAGCAGGTCGTCTACAACCTCGTCGAGAACGCGCTCAAGTACACGCCGGCCGGGTCCCCGATCGAGGTGCGCGCCGATTCGGCGCCGGGAGAGGTCTGGGTCGAGGTGGCCGACCGCGGTCCCGGCCTGCCGCCCGGCGAGGAGCAGCGCGTGTTCGAGAAGTTCTACCGGTTGAGGGAGGCGAACCGCCCCGGGGGCATCGGACTCGGATTGACGATCGCCCGGGGCATCGTGGAGGCGCATGGCGGCACGATGACGGCGGGAAATCGGCCCGAGGGCGGCGCCTGGTTCCGATTCAGCCTTCCGGTGCCGGGGGAGCCTCCGCGCCTCGAGCCGGAACCGGGCGAGGCCGGAGCCGACGCGACGGGAGGGGCCGGTGTCGCCGACCATCGCGGCTGAACGGGGGGAGCCGCACCCCGCGCTCGTCCTCGTCGTCGAGGACGAGGCGCAGATCCTGCGATTCCTCCGGGCCGCGCTCACGAGCCACGGGTTCCGGTATGTCGAAGCGACCTCCGGGGAGGAGGGGCTCCGCCAGGCCGCGACCCGGGCGCCCGACGTGATCGTGCTCGACCTCGGCCTCCCGGACCTGGACGGGCTCGAGGTCACGCGGCGGCTGCGGGAGTGGTCGACGGTGCCGATCGTCGTCCTGTCCGCGCGGGGCCAGGAACGGGACAAGATCACCGCGCTCGACGCGGGGGCGGACGACTACGTCACGAAGCCCTTCGCGGTCGGGGAGCTGATGGCGCGCCTGCGCGTGGCGCTGCGCCGCGCGTTCCGGCAGGGAGAGGATCCGGGGGGCGAGGCGCTGGAGGTCGGGAACCTGCGCATCGACCGGACGCGCCGCCTCGTGTTCCGCGACGGCGAGGAAGTCCGGCTCACTCCGATCGAGTACAAGCTCCTCGTGACGCTCGCGCAGTACCCGGGCCGCGTGCTGACGCACGGGCAACTCTTGCGGGAGGTCTGGGGGCCGGGGCACGTGCAGCAGACCCACTACCTGCGCGTCTACATGGCGCAGTTGCGCCACAAGCTCGAGCGCGATCCGGCCCGGCCCCGCTACTTCGTGACGGAGCCCGGCGTCGGCTACCGGCTGCGCGAGGAGTGACGGGGGGAAGCCCCTACTCCGGCGATCCGTTCAGCCGGCGGGCGGCCATCAGGTGGCGCACCGCCTCCTGGCGGCGGCCGAGCGATTCCAAGAGGAGGCCCAGGTTGCAGTGGGCGTCCGCGAAGTCGGGATCGCGGAGGATCGCCTGGCGGTAGGCGTGGACCGCCTCGTCGCGGCGCCCGACCTCCTCGAGCAGCACGCCGAGGTTGAAGTGGGGGGTCGGGTCGTCGGGATCGAGCTTCGCGGCCTCGCGGTAGTGGGGCTCCGCCCGGCCCCGCTCGCCGGCCATGTGGAGCTGGCGCCCGAGATTCACGTGCGCGCCGGCCAAGCCCGGGTCGAGGTCGAGGGCGCGCTCGTAGGCCTCGCGCGCCCGCTCGGGCGACGTGGCCTCTAGCTCGCAGCCGGCTTCGTACCATTCCTCCGCGGCGCGGGCCGGATCCTCCCCCGCCTCGAGGAGCGGGCCGTCCTCGAGGTCGGCGCCGCCCGCGCGCCCCGCGTCCGCGGCGTCCGTCGCCTGGCGCCAGGGGGCTTGATTCGAAGACCGCGCGACGCCGGGCCCCGCCACGATTCGAGGGCGCGCGACCCGAACCGTGTCGGCAGCCCGCTCCGCGATCTCGCTGGCCTCGAAGTTGAGGAGGAGCTGGCCCGAGTCGGGCCGCCACCGGGAGTCGCCGTCGGACGCGACGACTTCCTCTCCGTCCGTGCGAATGGAAATGCTGGTGAGCGGAAGATCCGCGGCGAGCCGTTCGCGGAGGGAAGCCCAGATGCGGCGGATCCGCCGCATGGGCACGCCGGATTCCAGGAGCCCCTTCGTGGTTCGGAGGAGCAGGAGGTCGTGGAAGCCGAAGGAGAGCGGGCCGACCGGTCCCCGCTGGGGCGCCAGGAGGCCGGCGCGGGCCAGGGCGCGCAGGCGCGCTTCGGGCACCTCGAGGATGCGCGCCGCCTCGCGCAGGGAAAACCGCTGGTCCGACTGCGGCTCCGCGTGTTCGAGCTCCGCGCCTGCCCTCACCGGGCTGCCTCCCTGGGTCCCGTCAGCGCTTGCCGCTCTGGGCCTTCTTCTCGCGCGGAGCGGGCTCCGCCTTCTGCCGCGCCCTCGCGGCGGGTTTCTTCTCGAGCGAGGCCTTCTTGCCGCCGGCGTTCGCGGCGCCCTCCTCGCTCTTCGCGGCGCGCGCTTCCGAGCCGCGCTTCCCGAGGCTCTGCTTGAGCGCCTCCATCAGGTCGATCACCTGCGTCCGCTGAGCCTGCGGCGCGAGCGACGTGACCTCGCGCCCCTCGACCTTGGACTCCACGACCTCGAGCACGCGCGTCCGATACTCGTCGGAGTACTGCTCGGGGCGGAACGCTTCGCTCGACAGCTCTCCGACCAGCCGCTCCGCCAGCTCCAGCTCGCCGGGCTTGACCTTCGCGTCGTCGCCCTTGTCCACCTCGCCGAAGTCCCGGATCTCGTCGGCGAAGTACATCGTGTGGAGCATCAACCCGTCCTGCGCGGCGCGAATGAGGACCAGGTTCTCCTTGCCGCGCATCACGAACTTGGCGAGCGCCACCCGCTCGGACTTCTTCATGGCGTCGGTGAGGAGCCGGTAGGCCTTCTCGCCGCCCTTGTCCGGGCCCAGGTAGTAGGTCTTCTCGAAGTAGATCGGGTCCACCATGGCGAGCGGGACGAACTCGGCGATGTCGATCATCTTGGACGCCTCGTCCTCCAGCGCCTTGAGCTCTTCCTCGGTGAACTGGACGTACTGGTCCTTGGCGAACTCGTAGCCCTTGACCAGCGCGCCCCGCTCGACCACCTCGTTGCAGGTGGGGCAGATCAGCTGCTGGCGGATGCGCCCGCCGCACTTCTGGTGCAGCTGGTTGAACGAGACGCCGGCCGAGGTGGCGGCCGAGAACATCTTGACCGGGATCGAGACCAGGCCGAAGGAGATCGTCCCCGACCCGATGGAGTGCAGCGGCATATGACGTCCCTCCAGATGGGTAGCGTCTAAGGCTAGCACCGTGCTTTACTGATGCTCAACGCCTTATCCATCGGCCGATGACCCTGGAACGTTAGCCAGCCCATCATGCCATCCCGTCCCAGCCCCCGCGGTAAGTCCCGTCCCGGCAAGCGAAAGACCGGCGCGCCGGCGCCGGCGGCGCGGCCCGCGTCCGCCCCACGCCGCGCCCCCGCGCCGGCGGCTGCGCCCGCGCTCGAGCGCTACCGGCAGAAGCGCGACCCCGACCGCACGCCCGAGCCCTTCGGCGGCGCCTCGGCGGAGCGCGCCGCGAAGGCTCCGGCGGCGGCCCCCTCCGGCGCGGCCGGCGCGCGCTTCGTCGTGCAGCAGCACTGGGCGCGGAACCTGCACTGCGACCTGCGGCTCGAGATGGAGGGCGTGCTGAAGAGCTGGGCGGTTCCCAAGGGCCCCTCGGTGCGCGCGGAGGAGAAGCGGCTCGCGGTGCACGTCGAGGATCATCCGCTCGAATACGCGAACTTCGAGGGGGTGATCCCGGCCGGCAACTACGGCGCCGGGTCGGTGATCGTCTGGGACCGCGGCACGTACGGCTCCTTCAAGCCCGAGGACATCCGGGAGCAGTACGCGCGCGGCAAGCTCGAGCTCGAGCTGTTCGGCCACAAGCTCGGGGGCCGGTGGACGCTCGTGCGGATGAGCAAGAGCGAGAAGGACTGGCTCCTCCTGAAGAAGGCGGACGCCGCGGCTTCCGACCAGGACGCGCTCGAGCGCTGGCCGCGGTCGGTGATCTCCGGCCTCACGGTGGAGGAGATGCGCGACGTCCCCGGCTGGCTCGAGGGGCTGCGCGCCCATGTCGCGGCGCTCGGGGCGCCGAGCGGGGACCCGCGCGCGAGCCAGGTGACCCACATGCTGGCCACGCTGGCCGAGAAGCCCTTCTCGCGCCGCGGCTGGGTGTTCGAGATCAAGTACGACGGGGTACGCGTGATCGCCGAGCGCCGCGGCGAGGAGGTGCGGATGCTCGGCCGGAGCGGGGAGGACATCACCGGGCGCTATCCCGAGATCGCGGACGCGCTGCGCGGGCTCGTGGCGGAGCGGTTCGTGCTGGACGGCGAGATCGTGGCGTACGACGCCTCGGGGCGCCCGAGCTTCGGCCGCCTGCAGAAGCGGATGCTGCTCACGCGCCCGCAGGACGTCGCGGCCGCGATGGCCCGGGTTCCGGCGCGCGCGGTCTTCTTCGACTGCCTGGCGCTCGAGGGGCGCGACCTTAGGCGGCTCGGATTGCTCCAGCGCAAGGAATGCCTCGCGCGCGTCCTGCCGCCCGCCGGCGTCGTCCAGGCCGGGGACCACGTGGCGGAGCACGGCGAGGCGTTCTTCGAGGCCGCTTCCGAGATGAGACTCGAAGGCGTGATCGCGAAGCGGGCCGACAGTCCCTACACCGGAAAGCGGTCTCCCGACTGGGTCAAGATCAAGTGCCAGCGCCGGCAGGAGTTCGTGATCGGCGGCTACACCGAGCCGCGCGGGAGCGGGCGGCACTTCGGCGCCCTGCTCGTCGGCGTCCACGACGGCGACGGGCTCCGCTACGTGACACGGGTCGGAGGCGGCTTCGACGACGCCATGCAGGACCGCCTCTGGCGGGAGCTCGAGCCGCTCGTCCGCGCGGAGCCGCCGTTCGCCGGCGGGTCGGCGCCGGCCGGGCGCGGCAACCACTGGGTCGAGCCGCGCCTCGTCTGCGAGGTGCGCTTCACGGAGTGGACCGCCGACGGAGGCATCCGCCATCCGATCTTCCTCGGGCTCCGCACCGACCGGAAGCCCGAGGAGGTTAGGCGCGAATCGGAGGCGGCGAGCGACGCCGTTCCGGAGATGGGCGAGGCGGGCGCCGCCGACGGCCCGGATCCATCCCCGGCGACGCCGAGCGCTCCGGCGCCGCCCGAGGAGCCGCGGGTGGTCCGCCTCTCCAACCTGCGCAAGGTGTTCTGGCCGGACGACGGCTATACGAAGAGTGACCTCATCGCCTACTACGACGCCGTCGCCCCGCTCATGCTCCGCTATCTGCGCGACCGGCCGGTCGTGCTGACGCGCTACCCGGACGGCATCAAGGGGAAGTCGTTCTTCCAGAAGGACGCGCCGGTGTTCATCCCCGACTGGATGCGGACCGAGTCGGTCTACTCCAAGGACTCCGACCGCGAGATCCGCTACTTCGTCATCGACGACGCGGAATCGCTCCGGTACGTGGCGAATCTCGGGACCATCCCGATCCACATGTGGAGCGCCCGGTCGGGATCGCTCGAGCGCCCGGACTGGCTCGTGCTCGACCTCGATCCCAAGGGCGCGCCCTTCGCGCACGTCGTCGAGGTCGCGCGAAGCCTGCACGGACTGCTCGAGGATCTGGAGCTGCCGAGCCACGTGAAGACCTCGGGCGCGACCGGGCTCCACATCCTCGTCCCGCTCGGCCGCCGCTACACGCACGAGGAATGCAAGACGTTCGCGCGCGTGCTCGCCTCGCTGGCGCTCGAGGCGAATCCCGAGATCTCCACGCTCGCGCGCCCCCTCCACGCGCGGGGCGGCAAGGTCTACATCGACTGGGGGCAGAACGGGCACGGCAACACGATCGTCGCGCCCTACTCGCTCCGGCCGATTCCGGGAGCCCCGGCCTCCTGCCCGCTCCGGTGGAGCGAGGTGAACGGCCGGCTCGACCCCGCGCGCTTCACCATGCGAACGTTGCCGAAGCGCTTCGAGAAGATGGAGGATCCGCTCGCGGGCGTGCTGGGCCCGGGCGCCGACATGGGGGGCGCGATCGCCGCGATCGAAAGGCGGATGAAGCGGAAGGGGGACCGGAAATGACGGCGCTCCCGCCGCGCCAGTCGCCGGAGGCGATCGAGGGGCGCCTCCGCGTGTCGGACCGCGTCCAGGTCTCGACGCTTCGGCTCGAGCCCGCGCGCCCGACCGCGCTCTACGTGCTCGCCCATGGCGCCGGCGCGGGGATGAGGCACCCGTTCATGGAATCGATCGCGCGGCGCCTGGCCGAACAGGGGATCGGTACGCTGCGCTACCAATTTCCCTACACGGAACAGGGCGGCCGCCGGCCCGATCCCGAGCCCCTGCTCCTCGCCACGGTGCGCGCCGCGGTCGCGGCGGGCCGCGAGGCGGCGGGCGGGTTGCCGCTCATGGCGGGGGGAAAGTCGATGGGGGGGCGCATGACGTCGCGCGCCGCCGCGGCCGAGCCGCTCGAAGGAGTCGCGGGGCTCGTCTTCCTCGGATTCCCGTTGCATCCGGCGGGTCGACCCGGCGTCTCGCGCGCCGACCACCTCGCGCGGGTGGACCTCCCGATGCTGTTTCTCCAGGGGACCCGCGACACGCTCGCCGACCTCGCGCTCCTCGGGCCGGTCGTCGAGCGGTTGGGGGAGCGCGCCACCCTGCGCGTGATCGAGCACGCGGACCATTCGTTCCACGTGCTGAAGCGGAGCGGCCGGACCGACGTCGAGGTGATGGACGAGCTGGCCCAGGCGATGGACGAATGGCGGGAGAGGCGAACGTGAGCGTTCAGGCGAAGATCGGAACCAGCGGTTACTCCTATGCCGAGTGGAAGGGCAATTTCTACCCCGAGAAGATGGCGGCGAAGGACATGCTGCGCTACTACGCCGAGCGCTTTCCCACGGTCGAGATCAACAACACGTTCTATCGCATGCCGACCGAAAAGCTCCTGAGCGGCTGGGCGGAGCAGGTGCCCGAGAGCTTCACGTTCGTGATCAAGGCCCCGAAGCGGATCACGCACGACAAGCGCCTCAAGGAGTGCGCCGATCTGCTCGCCTACCTCCTCCAGACGACCTCGACCTTGGGGGCACGGCTCGGGCCGCTCCTCTTCCAACTCCCGCCCAACTTCAAGAAGGACGTGCCGCGGCTCCAGGCCTTCTTCGACGACATGGCGGAGCGCCGGCGCGTGGCGTTCGAGTTCCGGCACGCGTCGTGGTTCGACGACGAGGTCTTCGACCTCCTGAAGGCCCAGCGCGCCGCGCTCTGCGTGGCGGACACGGGGGAGGAACCCGTCGCCCCGCTGGTCGCGACCACCGACTGGGGCTACCTGCGCCTTCGCCGCGAGGACTTCAGCGACAAGGATCTGCGCGACTGGGCCCGGCGGATCCGCGAGCAGCCGTGGAACGACGCGTACGTCTTCCTCAAGCACGAGGAGGAGGGGAAGGGCCCGAAGCTCGCGTCGAAGCTGATGAAGCTCTGTGATGATTAGGCTCTCGGCCACCGACCTCGCGAACCACCTCGCCTGCCGCCATCTGACCACGCTCGATCGGGGCGTCGCCGAGGGTCGGTGGAAGCCGCCCGACTGGTATCGGCCCGAGGCCGCCGTGCTCCGCGAGCGCGGGCTCGCGCACGAACGGGCGTACCTCGCCCATCTCGAGGCGCAGGGCCGGCGGATCACGCGCCTCGACGAGGGGGAGGACGGCCGGCGCGACCTCGAGCGCACGGTCGCCGCCATGTACGCGGGCGACGAGGTCATCGCGCAAGCCACGCTGGCGGGCGCGCGCTGGCAGGGCCGCGCCGACGTCCTCCTTCGCGTGGAGCGACCGAGCGGTCTCGGGGCCTGGTCCTACGAGGCGCTCGACACGAAGCTCGCGCGCGAGACGAAGGCGGGCACGATCCTGCAGCTCTGCCTCTACTCGGACCTCCTCCGCGAGGTCCAAGGCGCGTTGCCGGAGCGCATGCACGTCGTGCCCCGCCGGCCCGACTTCCCGCTCGAGACCTACCGCGTCGAGGACTACCTCGCCTACTACCGCCTCGTGCGCCGGAGGCTCGAAGCCGCCGTGGACGAGCGCACCGTGGACGAGCGCGCCGGGGACGGAGACCCGCCGGCCACGTATCCGGAGCCGGTGCCCCACTGCGAGATCTGCCGCTGGTGGCCGCAGTGCGACCGGCGTCGGCGTGCCGACGACCACCTGAGCCTCGTGGCCGGCATCTCGCGCCTCCAGACGCGCGAGCTCGAGTCGCGCGAGATCGACCGGCTCGCGGTCCTCGCGGCGGAGCCGCTCCCGCTCCGGTGGAAGCCGCGGCGGGGCGCCCAGGAGGGCTACGGCCGCGTTCGCGAGCAGGCTCGCATCCAACTCGCCGGCCGGAACGAGAACCGCCCTCTCCACGAGCTGCTTCCCGTGGAGCCCGGCCGTGGCCTTGCGATGCTGCCGGAGCCTTCGGCCGGCGATCTCTTCCTCGACCTCGAGGCCGACCCCTATGTCGACGACGGCGGCCTCGAGTACCTCTTCGGCTGGGCGGCCGCGGAGACGACGTCCGCCGACGCGCCGGCCCTCGCGTTGCCGCTCCGCGTCTATCAGCGGCTCTGGGCGCTCGACCGCGCCGCGGAACGCCGCGGCTTCGAGGCGCTGATCGACGCCGTCATGGAGCGATGGGCGGCCGATCCCCGCATGCACGTCTATCACTACGGCGCCTACGAGCCGGGAGCCGTGAAGCGGCTGATGGGCCGCCACGCCACGCGCGAGGCGGAGGTGGACCGCCTGCTCCGGGCGGGCCGCTTCGTCGATCTCCACGCGATCGTGAAGCAGTCGCTTCGGGCGAGCGTCGAGGAGTACTCGATCAAGCGGCTCGAGCCGCTCTATGGCTTCCGGCGCGCGCAGCCCCTCGACGCGGCCGGCGCGGCGCTGCGCGTGATCCAACGCGGCCTCGAGCTGGGAGCGGCGGTCTCGACGGACGACGAGCACGCTAGGATCGTGGAGGCGTACAACCGCGAGGATTGCTTCTCGGCGGCGGCCCTCCGCGATTGGCTCGAGTCGCTGCGAGCCGAGGCCGTGGCGGGCGGCGCCGAGATCCCGCGCCCGGCCGAGGGAGACGGCGACCCGAACGAGGAGATCGGCGAGCGCGAACGGCAGAGCCGCGAGCTGGCGGCCCGGCTGCTGACGGGCGTGCCGGAGGACAGGGATGAGCGGACGGAAGAACAGCAGGCGCTCTGGCTCCTCGCCCACATGCTCGACTTCCACCGTCGCGAGGAGAAGGCACCCTGGTGGGAATATTTCCGCCTGCGCGAGCTGTCCGACGAGGACCTGCTCGACGAGATGGGCGCGCTGTCGGGCCTCGAATTCATCGAGCGGCTCCCCGGGATGGGTCGCTCCACGGTGGACCGCTACCGATTCGCGCCGCAGGAGACCCGGATCCGCGAGGGCGACAAGCTGCATCTGCCGCTTCCGGACGGACGCACGTTCGGAGAAGTGGTCGGCATCGACTTCGGGCCCCGGACCGTGGACGTCAAGAAGAGCGGGCGGTGCACGGACGTCCACCCGGCGAGTTTCTTCGCCCACGACACGGTGCCGTCGACCGGGCAGGCGCAGTCGCTCATGCGTCTCGGCGAGTGGGTCGCGACCCATGGAGTGGACGCGCCCGGTCCCAGGCGGGCCGCGCGCGACCTCCTGCTCCGGCGCGCCCCGCGACTCAAGGGGGCCGCGGGAGGGGCGCTCCAAGCGCCGGGGGAGGGCGGCGTCCGCGCCGCGCGGCGCCTGGCGCTCGCGCTCGACCACGGCGCGCTCGCGATCCAGGGCCCTCCCGGGTCGGGCAAGACCTACACCGGTGCCCGCATGATCTTCGATCTCGTGCGCACGGGGCGGCGGATCGGCGTCTGCGCGGTCAGCCACAAGGTCATCCGAAACCTCCTCGAGGCGGTCGAGCAGGCCGCCGCCGAGGAGAAGCGCACGGTCCCCTGCGTGCAACTCGTGAAGAAGGGATCCACCGAATCGCCCCCACCCGGGATCACGGCGGTCCAGGACAGGGAGGCCGTGCTCGCGGCGCTGCGGGGGAGCCAGGTCCGCGTCGCTGGCGGAACCGCGTGGATGTGGGCGCGGGAGGAGTTCTTCGAGGCGGTCGACGTGCTCTTCGTGGACGAGGCGGGGCAGATGTCGCTCGCCAACGTGCTGGCGATCGCGCCGTGCGCGAAGAACCTGGTGCTCCTCGGCGATCCGCAGCAGCTGGAACAGCCGATCCAAGGCTACCACCCGGAGGGCACGGCGGTCTCGGCGCTCGAGCACGTGCTCGACGGCGCGCGGACGATCGCGCCCGAGCGCGGTCTCTTCCTCGAGGAAACGTGGAGGCTCCCGCCCGCCATTGGCGACCTCACGTCCGAGCTCTTCTACGAGGGGAGGCTCCGCTCCCACAACGGGCTCGAGCGCCAGACGCTGCTCGGCGGGAGCGCGTTCGACGGCGCGGGCCCCTGGTACGTGCCGGCGGCCCACGACGCGAACCAGAGCGCGAGCCCGGAGGAAGTGGAGATCGTCGCCGACCTCGTGGGGAGGCTGATGGACGAAGGGGTGAGGTGGCGCGACCGCGAGAGGCAGGAGCGCGCGCTCCGCCTCGAGGACATCCTGGTGATCGCGCCGTACAACGCCCAGGTCGCCGACCTGACCGCCCGGCTTCCGGTCGGGGCGCGCGTCGGCACGGTCGACCGATTCCAGGGGCAGGAGGCGCCGGTCGTGATCTACTCCATGACGACGTCGACGCCGGAGGACGCCCCCCGCGGCATGGAGTTCCTCTACAGCCCCAACCGGTTCAACGTGGCCACGTCGCGGGCGCAGTGCGTGTGCGTCGTCGTGGGGAGCCCGCGCCTCTTCGAGCCGGACTGCCAGAGCCCGAGGCAGATGAAGCTCGCGAACGCGTTCTGCCGGTTCCTCGAGGTCGCGAGGGAGGTGCGGATCGGCCCGCGGGCTGCTATCCTCTAGCCATGGCGCGATTCCTGGTGAAGACCGAGCCGACGACCTATTCGTTCGCCGACCTGAAGCGCGACAAGCGCACCGTGTGGGACGGCGTGTCGAACCCGGTCGCCCTGAAGCACCTCGCCACGATCCGGAAGGGCGATACGGTGGTCGTCTACCACACGGGTGACGAGAAGCGGGCCGTCGGCCTCGCGGTCGCG
Organism: Candidatus Eiseniibacteriota bacterium; assembly: GCA_036380835.1. GTDB lineage: Bacteria > Eisenbacteria > RBG-16-71-46 > SZUA-252 > SZUA-252 > DASQJL01. The sequence continues at coordinate 14,786 of DASVDZ010000068.1, forward strand.
GCGTCGGACGCCTATCCCGACCCGAAGCTCCAGGATCCGAAGCGGCCGGTGGTGGATCTCGCGGCCGACCGGGCGCTACCCGCGCCGGTGACCCTCGCTCAGGTCAAGGCGGACGCCGTGCTCAAGGATACCGAGCTGGCGCGGCTGCCTCGGCTCTCGGTCATGCCGTTCACCGAGACCCAGTTCCAACGCCTGCTTCGACTCGCGGGTGCCTAGCGGCGCCGGCGTCGGGCGCCCGGCGGGACGACCTCCCCGACACGAGGGCTAGCACGATGTGCCGAAATATCAGGACCCTCTACAACTTCTCGCCCCCCGCGACGGACGAGGAAGTCCGCGCCGCCTCCCTCCAATTCGTCCGGAAGGTGAGCGGATTCACCAAGCCGTCGCTCGCCAATCAGGCGGTGTTCGATCGCGCCGTCGACGACGTCGCCCGGGCCGCCAGGAAGTTGCTCGACGCGCTGACGACCACGGCGCCGCCCAAGGACCGCGACGCCGAGGCGGCGAAGGCAAGGGCGCGGGCCGCCCAGCGGTTCGGGCAGGCGCCCGGCCGCTGACCGGTAGATTCGATTCACATGCCCCTCACGCCCGGAAGTCGACTCGGGTCCTACGAAATCGTCGCGCGCGTCGGCGCGGGCGGCATGGGGGAGGTCTTCCGCGCCCGCGACACCCGGCTCAGGCGCGACGTGGCGCTCAAGGTTCTCCCGGAGGCGGTCGCGCGGGATGCCGACCGCCTGGCCCTGTTCGAGCGCGAGGCGCGCATGGCGGCCGGGCTCAACCACCCGAACATCGTCGTGCTCCACTCCATCGAGGAGGAGGAGGGCGTCCGGTTCATCACGATGGAGCTGGTGGACGGCGAGAGCCTCGACCGCCAGATCGATCCGAAGGGACTGCCGCCGTCGCGCGTCCTTGAGATCTCGACCGCGCTGGCCGAAGCGCTCGTGGCGGCGCACGAGAAGGGGGTCGTGCACCGCGACCTCAAGCCGGCAAACGTGATGGTGACCCGCGAAGGCCGCGTGAAGGTCCTCGACTTCGGCTTGGCGAAGCTGGCGCCACCGGCGCCGGGGGTCGGGGGGACGCAGGCTCCGACGATGACGTCGCCGGTCTCCATCGCCGGCCAGGTGGTGGGGACGGTGCCCTACATGGCCCCGGAGCAGGTGCGCGGCGAACCCGTCGACGCGCGCACGGACCTCTTCGCGCTCGGGATCATGATGTACGAGCTGGCGACGGGGAGGCGGCCGTTCTCCGGCCGGACGGTCGCCGACCTGAGCTCGGCGATCCTTCGCGACGCGCCCGAGCCGCTCTCGAGCGCCCGCGGCGACCTGCCCCGCGATCTCGGAGGCGTCGTCGGCCGATGCCTCGAGAAGGATCCGCTCGATCGGTTTCAGACCGCGCGTGAGGTCAGGGACGAACTGCGGACACTGCAGCGAGCCCTGGAGCGGGACCGGCCCGGGGCCGGGAAGGGGGGCGCGGCGGAGACACCCTCGATCGCGGTTCTTCCGTTCGTCAACATGAGCCGGGACGAGGAGAACGAGTACTTCTCGGACGGCCTCGCCGAGGAGCTGCTGAATTCGCTCGCGAAGATCCCGGAGCTGAAGGTGACGGGGCGGACGTCCTCGTTCGCGTTCAAGGGCAAGCAGGAAGACCTGCGCGACATCGGACAGAAGCTCGGGGTGAGCACGCTGCTCGAGGGGAGCGTTCGGAAGGCCGGCAATCGGGTTCGGATCACGGCCCAGCTCATCAAGGTCTCGGACGGCTTCCACCTCTGGTCCGAGACGTACGATCGGGTGCTCGACGACATCTTCGCCGTGCAGGACGACATCGCGCGCGCGGTCTCGAACGCCCTGCACGTCACCCTCCTGGGGAAACGGGCGGCTTCGAAGGCGAACGCCGAGAGCTATCAGCTCGCGCTGCGCGGGAACCACTTCTTCCAACAGAACACCGGGCCGGCGATCGCCACGGCGGTGGCGCTCTACCGGGAGGCGATCGCGAAGAGTCCCGACGACGCCTCGGCCTGGGCGGCCCTGGCAAGGGCCCACGCGTTCCAGGCGGGGTACGGGTACGCGGACCGTGGTGAGAGTCAAAGCAGCGCGAGGGAAGCGGCGGAGCGCGCCATCGTTCTAGACGACGGCCTGGCCGAGGCGCACGAGGTCATGGGGCTGGTCCTCGGCTACCTGGAGCTCCGGTGGAAGGAGGCGATGGCGGAACTCCGCCGGGCCCGAGCGCTCGCCCCGGGTTCCGGGACCATCATGTCCTCGATGTCCCAGTACGAGGGCGCGTTCGGTTCGATGGAAGAAGCCCTGCGCCTTGCGCGTCAGGCGCAGGAAGTCGATCCGCTCAGCCCGAGCGCTCACGCGAATCGCGCAAGGATCGAGTCTTGGGCGAGGAATTGGGATTCGGCGTGCGAGGCCCACCAGAGAGCCCTGGAGCTGAGCCCCGGAATGACCGCGCAGCATAGGGCACTCGGGCTCCTGTACCTCAAGAGAGGTATGAGAGACGAGGCGATCGCGGAAATCCAGAAGGAGCCGGTCTCGGGCTATCGAGATCACGGCCTGGCCATCTTCTATCATGCGCTCGGGATGAGGCGTGAGTCCGACGCCGCTCTCGCGCGGCTGCGCGGGATGGGTGAGGGGTGGGAGTGCCAGTTCGCCTCGGTCCACGCGGGGCGGAACGAGATCGACGATGCGTTCCGCTGGCTCGAGCGCGCCTACGAATTGCACGACGCCGGAATCGCGACCATCAAGTCGGACTACCTGTTCGAGAGCCTCCACTCCGATCCGCGCTGGCCGCGGTTCCTCGAGACGATCGGGCTGGGGGAGTGAGCGCCCCCGGCGACCGGGGGCGCTCCGCTCCGGGCTATCCCTCGATCTTGTAGATCTCCCGCCGTCCCCGTTCCACGAGATCGTGGTAGCCCTCCATGATCTTCTCGAATTCCTTCATGTCCGCGTCCTGACCCGGTCCCGGGCCCGCCATCATCTCCTCGAATGCCTTGAGGCTCGTCACCTCCATCTCCGACACCAGCGTCCAGTACTGCTCCGCGCTGACGTCGGTGAGGACGCGCATCTTCCCCATGCCCGTCTTCTGCATCAGCTTCGACATCGCCAGGAACTTCTCCACCAGGGGACGCACCTTGCCGGGCTTGCAGTACATGATCTCGCGAATGAGCAGCATGACTTCCTCCTCGTTGTTGGATCGTGTGCGATTCGGGTCTACACCTCGGCGTAGGCCCGCTCCAGCGCGGCGATTTCGATCTTCTTCATCTGGAACATGGCTTCGCTGGCATGGGTCCTCCTCTTACTCGTGGCTCGGTTGGAACTGCGTCTCGAGATACCGTCGCAGGTGGCGGAGGCATTCGACGCCGACCGCCGGCCCGTTCTTCGCCTTGGCGAGGACGAACGCGCCCTGGAGGACCGCTTGGGTGAAGAGGCCGAGGCCCTCGGCGGACCACGGAGCGTCCGGCGCGTGGAGCCGCTTCGCCGCCTCGATGTCCTTCGAGACCTCCGCGGCGTGCGCGCTGATGTAGCGGTCGCAGGCGTCTCGGATGGCGGGGTGCGTCTCGTACGCCTCCTGCACCATCGTTCCGAGGAGACAGGTGAACTCCGGGAGGTCGCCTCGGAGAATCGACGATCGGAAGTCCACGTATCCGAGCAGCCGGTCGAGCGGGTCCGCCGCGGCGCGGTAGGGAGCCTCCGCGAAGAGCCCGTCGGCCATCGCCGCGAAGTGCCCGGCCGCCGCGACGGCGAGCTCCTCCTTGTCCTTGAAGTGGTAGAAGAAGCTCCCCTTGCTGAGCCCCGCGGCCCGGCAGATGTCGTCCACCGTCGCGGCCGTGTAGCCCTTCGCTCGGATAACCCGGAGGGCCGCGTCCAGGATCCTGGTTCGCGCGTCTCTTTGGCGCGGTGGCTTCGTGGCTTCAGAGTCCATGCGCGCA
>DASVDZ010000069.1:0-117031 GCA_036380835.1 Candidatus Eiseniibacteriota bacterium
ACCGACTCCGGCTTTTCTCTTATGCGACTGGATCGACCGGCTCCGATGGCCATGACCGCAGAAGCCCTCTCCGAAAAGCGTCCGCTCGCCACCGGGAACGACCGCGATTTCCTCCACCTCTGGCTGCTCCTCAACCCCTTCCGCTACGTCCGGACCACCAGCAAGGCGGAGTTCATCGACAAGCTCGAGTGGATCCTCCGCTGGTCGGTGGCGCTCTGCTTCATCGGCCACGGATTCTGGGGCGCCGTCTCGAAGCCGGAGTGGGTTGGCCTCATCACGCCGATGGGCTTCTCCGAGCGCGCCGCCTGGTTCCTGCTGCCCTACATCGGCTGGGCCGACATCGCGCTGGGTGTCCTGATGATCGCCCGTCCGCGGAGCATCCTCCTCTGGAAGGCGTTCCTATGGGCGTCGTTCACGCCGTTCCTGCGCCCCCTCGCCGGGATGAGCTGGTTCGAGGTTCCCGAGCGCGCTGGGAATTTCGGCATTCCCCTCGCCTTCATCGTCCTCGCGAGCGGCATGGGCGCTACGAAATCGTGGTGGCGTGGATTCGAGCTCTCCCAGGAGCCCGAGTGGAGGCTGAGCGACGAGACGATCCGCAGGGTGCGCCTCGTCCTCCAGCTCTCGATCGGACTTCTCCTGATGGGCCACGGCGGCCTCGTCGCGATCACCCAGAAGCATCTCTTCGTGAAACACTTCGCGGCGCTGGGAATCACGGCGACGCCGGGATTCCTGGTGGCCTTCGGAGCCTTCGAGGTCGCGTTGGGCGCGATCCTCGCGCTTCGCCCCTCGGTCCCGCTCGTCTGGTTCGTCTTCTTCTGGAAGGTGGCGACCGAGATCCTCCATCCCATCGCGGGGCGTCCGATCGATTTCTTCGAAACCGTCGAACGCTGGGGCGACTACGGAGGCTGCATCGCGCTCCTTCTCGTCCTCCACTTCACGAATTCGGCCCGGAGCCGCGTCCCCGACAACGCCTCTCCGTAAGCTGAGATCATCGTTGAGTTCCTCAACGCGAGCGATGAATTTCTCTACGTTGGCGTAACCCGCACCCCCCCAGTCTCATCACTGTAGCCTTCGGCGCAGGGCATTCCCGAGAGCGCTGAGATTCTCTACATCCTCCGCTCCAGCCACCGTTGCGCTTCTCCTCGCATCTCCCGTTCGCCACCGTCGCATCTCCGCGCGCCACGACGGATTGCGACGTCACCTTCATTCTCGATTCACGCTCGCGGGCGCTTGGCTCGCCGATTGCGATGCACGGGATCGGCGAGTTCAACCACTCGCAGCATGGAAGGGGGTACGTCATGGTTCCGATCCTCGTGCTTCTGACCTTCGCCGCCTTCATCGCAGTCGGCATCCTGATGGAGAGGCGGCGTGCCGCGGTGGGGGGTCCGGCTGTCGCGCGGGCCCCCGGCGCGGTTCCAGATCTTGCCACGGTCATGGAGCCACGGGCTTCGCTCTACCTCCATCCCGGCCATGTGTGGGTGCGCCTCCAGCCCGACGGATTCGCCTCCGTGGGAGCCTCCGACTTCGCGACGAACTTCGTCGGCGCGCTGTCGGGGATCGAGCTTCCGGAGGAGGGGAGCCGGCTGCGGCAAGGGGATCCCGCATGGACGCTCATCTCGGCCCGGCAGCGGCAGCTGACGCAGACGATGCCGCTGGACGGGGAAATCGTCTCGGTGAACCACGCCCTCTCGGGGGACGCGGATCGGATCCGGCGCTCGCCGGACTCGGACAGGTGGATCCTGAAGATCCGCCCGGCGCGCCTCGAGATGGGGCTTCGCAATCTGTTCCGTGGAACGCTGGCCGAGACCTGGAAGGAGGTCGCGGAGCTCAGGCTCAACTCGATGTTGAGTCCCGCGCTCGGACGCGTCGCGAACGACGGCGGCGTCTGGGTCGCGAACTTCGGCGATCAGCTGGACGACGAAACCTGGCTCGCCCTGAAGCGGGATCTCTTCCCGCCGGAGGAGGACGCCACGATGGGCGGCGCCGCGGGCACCGTCTGACAACGAACCCTTCGCCGCTTGGTCGCGACGAAGAACCGGAATCGGGAAACGGGAGGGACGATGGATCGCAGGGGCTTTCTCAAGACGCTCGGCCTGGCGGGAGTGACCGTCGCGTGCCCGAAGGGCGCGGCGGCGGCCCCGCCCGAAGGCGCCGGTGAGGCGTACGGGGTGCTCGTCGATACGACGCGGTGCGTCGGCTGCAACACCTGCACCTACGCGTGCGCCGAGGCCAACGGCCTTCCCGAGCCGGACGAACCCGAGAACGTCCACGTGACGTCGGAGAACCAGTGGACGGCCATTCAGAGCTTCAAGACGTCGCGCGGGACGGTTCACGTGAAGCGCCAGTGCATGCACTGCGCGCTCCCGGCGTGCGCCTCGGCCTGCCTGACGCAGGCGATGAAGAAGTCCGCGGCGGGCCCCGTCGAGTGGCGCGAGGACAAGTGCATGGGGTGCCGCTTCTGCATGATCTCCTGCCCGTTCGACATGCCCAAGTTCGAGTACTCGAGCGCGAAGCCGCGGATCCGGAAGTGCTCGATGTGCGCGGACCGGGTCCGGAAGGGGCAGGAGCCGGCGTGCGTCGAGAGCTGCCCGGAAGGGGCGCTCACGTTCGGAAAGCGGAGCGACCTGCTCCAGATGGCCGAGAAGCGCATCGCGACCGAGCCGGGGCGCTACGTGCCGCAGATCTACGGCGAGCGGGAGGTCGGCGGAACGAGCTGGCTCTACCTCGCCGGCGTTCCGTTCGACCAGATCGGGTTCCGCACCGACCTGGACAACGAGCCGTATCCGATGCTCACCACCGGATTCCTCTACAACGTGCCCGTCGTGCTGGCCGTGGTGCCGCCCTTGCTCCTGGCGTTGAGCAAGGCGACGCGCCGCGCGGCCGGTGAGGACGGCGAGGGCGAGGGCACCGGAGCGGGCGACACGTCCGACGATGCCCACGAGGAGGCCAAGTCATGATCGCGACGCGTTCCGAGGCGCCGGCCGAGCGCCGTGGCCTCCAGGGTCTCCTCCGCTTCCTGATCGGGGAGCTCAAGCCCAAGGGCAGTCTCCTCACGCCGTTCAACCTGATCTCGGCGCCGATCATCGTCCTGGCGGCGGTGCTGCTCGCGATCCGCTTCACGCACGGGCTCGCCTCGATCACGAACCTGTCGCAGGAGTTCCCGTGGGGGCTCTGGAAGGGGTTCAACGTGATCACGGGCGTCGCCTTCGCGGGCGGCGCGTACGTCGTCACGTTCCTCTACTACGTGCTCCGGCAGGACCGGTACCACTCGATCGTCCGGATCACCGTCCTGAACGGGTTCCTGGCCTACGTCTTCTACGCGGGCGCCCTGCTCCTCGATCTCGGGCGTCCCTGGAAGGTCATCAATCCGATCATCGGCAATTCGTTCGGCCTGAGCTCGGTGCTCTTCCTGGTGGCGTGGCACTTCATGCTCTACATGATCGCCGCGTTCCTCGAGTTCTCCCCGGCGGTCGCGGAGTGGCTCGGCATGCGGCGCCTGCGCCGCACGCTGGCCACGCTCACGCTCGGGGCGGTGATCTTCGGCGTCACCCTCTCGATGCTCCACCAGTCGGGGCTCGGGGCGCTCTTCCTGATGGCCAAGGGAAAGATCCACCCGCTCTGGTACTCGGAGTTCATCCCGGTCCTCTTCTTCGTCTCGAGCATCTTCGCGGGGCTCTCGCTCGTGATCTTCGAGGGGACGATCAGCAAGCGCGCGTTCCGTACGCGGATGACCGACGAACACCACGTCCATCACGACGAGATCGTGCTCGGGCTCTCCAAGGTCTGCGCCGGAACGATGTTCGTCTACCTGTTCCTCAAGGTGGTCGACCTCGTCCACGGCCAGAAGGTGGGCCTCCTCGACACGCCGATGGGGCACTGGTATCTGCTCGAGGTCCTGGGCTTCGTCCTGGTGCCGTTCGCACTCTTCACCGAGGCCGTCCGCTGGCGCAACCAGATGCTCTGCCGCGTGGCCGCGGTGCTCACGATGATCGGGATCCTGCTGAACCGCCTGAACGTCTCGATCATCTCGTTCAAGTGGTACGAGACGGCTCACTACGTGCCGTCGCCCTGGGAGTTCGTGGTGACGCTCGGCGTCGTCTTCGCCGAGATCTGGGTCTTCCGGTGGATCGTGAATCGCCTTCCCGTGCTGAGCGCGCCGCCTCTGTGGGCCGTGGAAGCCCGCGTCCCGGCGACGCGACCGGTGCCCGGGGCGGTCCCGGTCCCGACGAGTGAGGCATGACCATGGAAACGCTCGTGAGGGATCCGTTCGCGTCGAAGGGGATCGAGTACCTGCTGGTGCTCGCGTTCCTCGCTCTCTTGCCGCTCTACTGGCGCTACCTGAACGGCGTGCCTCGTCTCGCCGCGCTTCGCGTGCCCGTGGGAGAGCGACGGGTGCTGAGCGGCTGGTTCCGCCTCCCGGAGGCGGCGTCCTTCCATCCCGGCCACACGTGGGCGGTGCCGGTCCGGCCCGGCCGCGTTCGGATCGGGGTGGACGACTTCGCGCAGAAGCTCCTGGGCGCCGCCCAGGCGGTCCGGCTGCCCGACGTCGGAACCCGGCTCGTCGGCGGAGCGCCCGGCTGGACGCTCGACGTCGAGAACCGCGCCTTCGATCTTCCAGCCCCGCTGGCGGGGCGGGTGGTCGCGCGGAACGAGTCCGTGCTCCGGCGGCCCGGCCTGCTCAACGAAGACCCGTACGGAGCCGGCTGGCTCCTCGAGCTGGAGGTGCCGGCGTGGCGTTCCGGCCTGGGCTCGCTGCTCCATGGGGATCGGGCCCACGCGTGGCTCGCGAGGGCGGAGGACGCGCTCCGGCTCAGGATGAGCCCCGAGGTCGGCGCCGTGCTACAGGACGGCGGCGTCCCGGTGCCCGGAATCGCCCGGGCGCTCTCGGCCGACGAGTGGGAACGCCTGGCCCGCGAGCTCCTGGATCCGAAGTGAGCGGGGCGAGGACCCGCCAAGGTTTCGAAAGGGGGAATCCGAAATGAAGCCCGCGCCGGATCACGAGAGCGACTTCCCCGTCCTCCCCAAGTCCTCGATGCCCTGCGTCTGGATGCAGGCCGGCCTACTCACGTACCGGATCTGCGACTGGAACTACGAGTGCGAGCGATGCCCCCTGGACGCCGCGATGCGCGGCGTCGCGTTCACGCCCGCCGTCGCCCAGGCCGCGGCGGCGGACCCCGTGCCGGCGCCGATCCTGAGCCCCGCGATCCCCGACGACCGCCGGTACCACCCGACGTGCGGATGGGTGGCCGCCGCGGGCGAGGGCCGGCTCCGCTGGGGGCTCGACCAAGTCACGGCCCATCTCCTCGATCGCATCACGTCGGTCGTCCTGCCGGCGTCCGGGACGCGCCTCGAGCAGGGGCGCATCGCGTCATGGCTGGTGGACGGCGGAGAGCTGGTCCCCCTCCGCTCGCCGGTGTCCGGAACGGTGGTCCACACGAACCAGGCGGCGCAGCGGGATCCGGCCCTCGTCACGGCCTCGCCCTACGAGGCGGGCTGGCTGGTGGAGCTGGAGAACGACCGCCGCCTGGAGGAGGTCCCGGGGCTCTGCGACGCCGCGGCGCGCGCCGAGACGGCCGGCCGCCAGATGGAGCGCCTCCGCGACGCCGTGCGGCGCCGCCTGCAGGGGGTTCCCGGGATCGGGCCGACCGCCGCCGACGGGGGAGAGCGGATCACCGACCTCAGGCGGATGCTCGGCGCCCGCCGCTACCACCGCCTCGTCCTATCCATCCTCCGTTGAGGGGCGCCGCACCCCCTCCTTTGGGATAGCTGCGACTCCGGGCCGCCGGGGGGTACGATTCATTCGTCCTACTCCTCGGAAATCGGAAGGTCGCGGCCATGGCTGAGCCGGGTCCCAAATCCCGCATCGCGAACCGAGCCAGGTCCCTCCTGGGCTCCATCAGCCTCCGTCTGTTCCTCGCCCTGGCCGCGGTGATCGTGGTCTCGTTCGCGCTCTACGCCTGGGTGGGATTCCGCGCGGCGTCCCGGCAGTACGAGCGGGCGCTCCACGAAGGGGCCGGGCGTTTCGGCGACCTGATCCAGCAGTCGACCCACTACGCGATGCTCCGGAACCGGAAAGAGGAGGTCCACCGCGTCATCCAGGCGATCGCCGGCGCCCCGGACGTGGAGGGGATCCGGATCTACGACAAGAACGGCCGAATCATCTACTCGGCCGACTCCACCGAGACGGGCACGAGCGTCGACCTGACCGCCGAGGCGTGCGTCAGCTGCCACGGGCAGGGGACGCCGCTCCGGGCGGTGCCGGCCGGCGACCGGGTGCGGATCTTCAACGGTCCGCACGGCCGCGTGCTCGGCGTGATCGACGCCATCGAGAACGAGCCCGAGTGCTCGAACACCGGTTGTCACGCCTCCCCCGCGCGACAGAGCGTCCTCGGCGTCCTCGACGTGCGGATGTCGCTCGCGAAGCCCGACGCCCGATTGGCGCTCGCGCGCCGCCAGGCGATCGCGGCGGCGGCGGCGGCGACCGTGCTGGCCGGCCTCGTCTCGGCGCTCTTCATCTTCCGCGTGGTGCAGCGGCCGGTGCGCCGGCTGATCGCGGGCGCCGAGCAGGTCGCCGCGGGCCATCTGGACGCCGAGATCCCGGTCGAGGGAAGCGACGAAATCGCCCAACTCGCGGTGGCGTTCAACGAGATGACCCGGGAGCTTCGCCAGGCGAGGTCGGAGGTGACGCGCTGGTCGGGCCAGCTCGAGACGCGGCTTCAGGAGAAGGCGGCGGAGCTGACCCGCACCCAGCGGGAGATCGCGCACATGGATCGAACGGCCTCCTTGGGCAAGCTCGCGGCGACCGTCGCCCACGAGCTCAACAACCCGCTCGCGGGGATCCTCAACTACGCGAAGCTCGTCTCCCGGACCCTCCGGGAAAGCTCGGTGACGATTCCGGAGGCCAAGGAGATCGACGGCTATCTCTCGCTCATCCAGAAGGAGGCGGACCGGAGCGGCGTCATCGTGCGGAACCTCCTCATGTTCGCGCGCAAGAACGGCGTCTCGTTCGGCCCGCACGCGCTGAATCCGATCGTGCAGCGCGCGCTCATGCTGGTCCGGCACCACATCGAGGTGTCGGGGATCCGTCTCGACGTCGCGCTCCTGGAGGGGGACGATCGCCTCGTCTGCGACTCCGATCAGATCGTCCAGGCGCTGGTCGCGCTCCTCGTGAACGCCGTGGAGGCCATGCCCCAGGGAGGCACGCTCCGGGTCGAGGTCACCGCGATCGACGGGTCGCTCCGGCTGACCATCGCCGACACGGGAATCGGAATCCACCCCGACACCCTGCCGAGCATCTTCGAGCCGTTCTTCTCGACCAAGGACCGCCAGGAGGGGGTCGGCCTGGGCCTCGCGGTGGTCCACGGAATCGTCCGGCGGCACGAGGGCCGGATCGACGTGGAGTCCGAAGTGAATCGAGGCACGAAGTTCAAGATCACGCTGCCGCGCAAGCCGGCGCGGGCGAGCGAGGGGGAGGGCGCCGCGGAGGCGCCCGCCCTGTCTGACGCCGGCTCGGGGAGGCCCGCCTAGATGGCCGTCCGAAATGAAGAAGTCGAGCAGGCGCGCCGGGTGGACGGCGTGTTGATCGTGGACGATGAATTCTCGGTGCGCGACTCGCTCACGCACTGGTTCGAGAAGGACGGCTACCGCACGGGAAGCGCGGCGGACGGCAAGGAGGCCCTGCGCCTGCTCCAGGAGGTGCCGTGGGACGCCGTGCTGCTCGACATCAAGATGCCCGGAATGGACGGGCTCGAGCTACAGCGGCGGATCCGCGAGATCGATCCCGAGCTTCCGGTCATCATGATCACCGCGTTCGCGTCGGTGGACTCGGCGGTGCGCGCGCTCAAGGAGGGAGCCTTCGACTACGTGACCAAGCCGATCGATCCCGACGACCTGAGCCACCTGGTTCGCCGGGCGGTCGAGCGGCGGCGCCTCCAGCGCGAGAACGTGCGGCTCAAGCACAAGATCGAGCAGCTGGCCACCCCGAGCACGATCGTCGGGGCGAGCTCGCCGATGTCCAAGATCCTCGAGCTGGTCCAGTCGGTCGCCGAGACCGACACGACGGTGCTGATCCGGGGGGAGAGCGGCACCGGGAAGGAGCTGATCGCCCAGACGATCCACGCCAACAGCCGGCGCCGGTATTTCCCGATCGTCCCGGTGAACTGCGGGGGCGTGCCGGAGTCGCTCTTGGAGAGCGAGCTCTTCGGCCACGAGAAGGGAGCCTTCACGGGGGCCCAATACCGCCGCAAGGGGAAGCTCGAGATGGCCGACGGGGGGACGCTCTTCCTCGACGAGGTCGGAACGATCAGCCCCCAGATGCAGGTCAATCTGCTCCGCGTCCTCGAGACGAAGGAGTTCATGCGCCTCGGCGGGACGCGCCCGGTGCACGTCGACTTCCGGGTCCTCTGCGCCACCAACCAGGACTTGGAGCAGCTCGTCAAGGAAGGGAGGTTCCGCGAGGACTTCTACTTCCGGATCAACGTGGTGAGCATCTCCCTGCCGCCGCTCAGGGACCGGCGGGAGGACATCCCGCTTCTCGCGCAGCATCTCCTCTCGAAGTACGCGCAGGAGATGAACCGGCAGTTCACCGGCTTCGATCCGGCGGCCATGGACCTCCTCGTCCGCTACGACTGGCCGGGAAACGTCCGCGAGCTGGCCAACGCCATCGAGCGCGCGATCGTCGTGGGCCGCGCCCCGACGGTCCACGCCGACGACCTGCCGGTCCGGGTGAACGAGAGGAAGGCCGCGCCGGTCGGCGACTCGCTCGCCGACGTCGAGCTGGCCCAGATCCGGCACATCCTGGAGCGGACGGGAGGAAACGTCACGCGGGCGGCGGAGATCCTCGCGATCGACCGCGTGACGCTCTACAACAAGATCAAGAAGTACGGCCTTCGGGCCTGACCCGCCATGACGGGCATCGACGTCGTGCCGATCTACTTCTCGGACCGGGACGGAATGCTCCGGCTTCTGGGCGCCCGGCTGGAGCGGGAGTTCCAGGCGAGCATCCGCTACCGGAGCCCCTGGTTCGATCCGGAGGCGGCCTTCGACACGTCGCGCGGGCAGTACAACTCGACGCTCCTGCTGAAACAGCTCCTCGACGATCCGCAAGACCCCGCCGAGCGCACCCTCGGGGTAGCAGGCGTCGATCTCTTCACGCCCGTCCTGACGTACGTCTTCGGCGAGGCGCAGCTCTCCGGCCGCGCGGCCGTCGTCTCCGCCCACCGGCTCAGGAGCGAGCTCTACGGCCTCCCGGCGGACGAACGGCTCCTCTTCGAGAGGCTCCACAAGGAGGCGGTGCACGAGCTGGGCCACACGTATGGGCTCCTCCACTGCGCGAGCCCGTCGTGCGTGATGCGGGCGTCGGCGTACGTCGAGGAGATCGAATTCAAGTCGGCGGGTTTCTGCGGCCTGTGCCGCGCGCGGCTTCGCCGGGCGGAGGCCGCCCGTCCGGCGTAGGCCGGGCGGCGCTACTCGGTCGGAATCGCCGGCGCCCCGGTCAGCGCCCGCGCGCGAAGGTGCTCCCAGCTCCGGTCGATCGCGCGCCTCACGTCCTCGATCGGCACGTCCGACTTCGTGAAGCGGCCCTGGCTCTCGATGAAGGCCCGGAGGGCGTCCGTCGAAAAGGTCGGCTCGACGTTGATCGTGGCGTCGTGGCCGTCCACGATCTCGACCACCGGGTAGAGTCCCGACTCGACCGCGAGGCGGATCAGGCGGATGCCGTCGGCGGGCTCCGACTTCCAGCCCGTGGGACAGGGGGCGAGGACGTGGAGGAACCGGAAGCCGCTCGCGTCGAGCGCGCGTCGGAACTTCCGCATCAGGTCCTCCGGATGGGCGAGCGACGCCGACGCGGCGTAGGGCAGGCGGTGCGCCGCCATCAGCCCGAGCATGTCCTTCTTCGCGACGTGCTTCCCGTGCGGCGTCGTGGTCGTCGCGGCGCCGAGGGGCGTGGCGGAGGAGCGCTGGCCGCCCGTGTTCCCGTAGATCTCGTTGTCGTAGCAGACGTAGAGCACGTCCTCGTTCCGCTCGGCCGCCGCGGAAAGGGTCGCGATCCCGATGTCGTACGTCCCGCCGTCCCCGGCGAAGCAGAGGACGCGCGTCTCCTCGCCGTTCAGCTTGGCCGCCCGCGCGAGGCCCGTCGCGACCGCGGCCGCGGCGGCGAACGTGGAGGCCACGATCGGCGCTCCGTAGGCGCTGAACGGATACGGCCCCGCCGTCACGATGCCGCAACAGGCCGGGATGACGATCTGGACCGGCCGCTGCGCGATCGCCCGGCTCAGCATCTGGAGCGCGATCGACATGCCGCAGCCGCCGCAGTTCGTATTGCCGGGACGGAGGAGCGGCTCCGCGCGATCGGCCGCGGTGCGGGCCATTCCGCCCAGGATCGGCTCGCTCATTCGCCCGCCTCCAGGAATACGGGTTCGGCCGCGTCGGACCGCGCGGCCAGGTCCTCGAGAATGCCGGCCAGGTGGGACGGCCGGATGTCGCCGCCGCCCAGACCGACGAGGTAGTTCTGCACGGTCGCGTCGGGGTCGGCGAGGCCGCGGATCTCGCCCCAGAGGATGCCGCCCAAGCCGGGGCAGACGTCGCGGTCGATCACGGCGACGCGCCTCCGTCCCGCCAGGTGCGCCCGAAGGAGCCCTTCGGGGAGGGGACGGAACATCCGCACGCGAAGCGCCCCGGCGCGGATCCCGCGCTCGCGCGCCGCGTCCACCGCGAGCCGCGCGGTGCTCGCGGTCGTTCCCATGGAAACGAGCACGAGGTCGGCGTCCTCCATGCGGTACGGCACCACCGGATCGGCGGGCCGCCGCCCGAAGCACCGCTCGAACTCGTCCTGGGCCCGCGCGTAGGCGGGCTCGACGCGCTTCATCGCCTCGATGTGCTGCTTCCGGTGCATCTCGGTCTGGTGCGGGAAGTCGAGGCCGCCGACCACCCGCGCCCGGTCGCTGACGCGGTGCGGCAGCACGAGGGGCGGAAGGAAGGCGTCCACCGCTTCCTGATCGGGGATGTCGGTCATCATCATCGTGTGGGACAGGACGAACGCGTCCTGGCAGACCATGACCGGAAGGAGCACCTGCGCGTCCTCGGCGACGCGATACGCGAACAGGATGGAATCGTGCACCTCCTGGTTGTCCTCGCAGTAGAGCTGGATCCACCCGCTGTCGCGGAGCATGAGCGTGTCGCCGTGGTCCACCCAGATGTTCCAGGGGGGACCGAGCGTGCGGTTCACGGCCATCATCACGATCGGCAGGCGGTAGTAGCCCGCGGCGAACACGTTCTCCGCCATGTACGCGAGGCCGTTCGAGGACGAGGCCGTGAAGGTCCGCGCGCCGGAGAGCGCGGCGCCGATGCAGACGGCCATGGCGCTGTGCTCGCTCTCGACGCGGACCACGGCCCCCTTCTCGATCTCCTCCTCGCAGAGCCGTTCGATGCACTCGGTCTGCGGCGTGATCGGGTAGACGCCGCTCACGAAGCCGCGTCCCCGCCGGTTGGCGCGCGCGGCGAGAACGGCCGCGGCGGCCGAAGCATGGTTGGCGCTGATCAGGATCCGGCTCATGCGGTGACCATCTCCATCGCGTCGCGCGGGCACTCGGTCACGCAGATGCCGCAGCCCTTGCAGAAGTTGAGGTCCACGGCGTACCCGTCGCGCGTCCGGTCGATGATTCCCTCCGGGCAATAGACGAGGCAGGTGTCGCAGCGCGTGCAGCGCCCGCAGGAGAAGCAGCGCTCGGCCTCGCGGGCGTCGGCGATCCCCCGGTTGGTCTCGTCGAAGGAGCGGACCCTGTCCTCGACCGGCGTGTGGCGCTCGGCGGCCGCGCCCCGCGGCGGGAAGTGCTCGAAGTGGATGCCCGAGATCGGCACCGCTTCGGCGCGGTCCGGCCGGCGGAACACCGTCGCCGGCTCGCCCAGGGCGGCGAGCGCGCGGCCCGCGGCCCTGCGTCCGTCTCCGATGGCGTGCGCCACGGTGCCCTCTCCGGTCGCGAAATCCCCGGCGACGAAGAGGCGGGTCGGGCCCGCTGGGGTGTGGACCCGACCGTCGACGACGGTGCTCCCCTCGGGGAGGAGGCTCGTTTCGGCCGCCTGACCGAGGGCGAGGAGAACGTGGTCGCATTCGAGGCGAGTCGTCCGGTCGCCGACGATGGGGCGGGCGCGCCCCGTGTCGTCCGGATCGCCCATCAGCACTTCGGCCAGCTCGACCGCGGCGACCCGGCCGTCCCCGTGGAACGCCACCGGCTGGCGCTGGAAGAGGAAGACGACCCCTTCGCGCCTGGCTTCCTCGATCTCCTCGCGGATCGCGGGCATCGCGTCGTCGGTGCGCCGATAGGCGACCGTCACGCGCGCGGCGCCCAGGCGGAGCGCGCTCCGCGCGCAGTCCATCGCGGTGTTTCCGCCGCCGAGCACGACGACGTGGCCGGCCATCGCGGCGCCGCCCTCGAGATTGACCCGGTGGAGGAAGCGCGTCCCCTGTTCGACCCCCGGAAGGTCGGCGCCCGGGGCGCGGATCGGCGAGAGCCGTCCGAAGCCGGCGGCGACGATCACCGCGTCGTATCTCTTCGCGAGCGCCTCGATGCGCGCGCGGTCGAGGAACTCGCCGCGGCGCGCCTCGACCCCGAGGTCGAGGATCGCGTCGATCTCGCGGTCGAGGACGTGGCGGGGGAGACGGTACGTCGGGATGCCGGTGCGCAGGACGCCTCCCAGCTCCCGCTCCCCTTCGTAGAACGTCGCCTCGTGCCCCGCGCGCGCCAGTTCGTGGGCGGCGGCGAGCCCCGCGGGCCCGCTGCCGACGATCGCGAACCTGCGGCGCTCGCGCGGCTCGACCTCGACGCGCGGCGCCGAGGCCGCGTGGTCGCCGATCCATCGCTCGAGCGCGCGGATGTTGACGCTCCCGTCGTACTGGCGGCGGCTGCACCCCTCCATGCAGGGCGCCGGGCAGACGCGCCCGCAGATCGAGGCGAGCGGCTGCGTCCGCAGGAGGACCTTCGCGGCGGCGTCGACCCCCTCGTTCTGGAGCGTCTGGATGAATCCCACGACGTCGTTGCCGGCCGGGCACCAGGCGTTGCATGGGGCCAGGTGCTCCGCGTACCGCGGAAGCTGCGTGCGCCAGGAGCCGGTCTTCAGGCCCGTCGTCGGCCCCACGACGTGCTCGGTCAGCGGGAGCACGTCGGCCCCCTTCGCCCCGAGCGCCGTCCCCCGAGTCGCGTCGCGGCCGGCCCCCCGCGCGCCCCCCACGGGCGCGGCGGCCGGCGAAACGGCGCCGAGCGCGACGCGATCGAACGCTTCGCGGGCGGCGTCGACGTCGCGGTTCAGGTGGAGATCGCGATAGGCGCGCTCGAGCGCCTCGATCGGAAGCCCCACGGCCCGGGCGTAGGCGCCCACGATCGTGGTGTTGACGATGATGACGGAGCGGGTCCCGATTCCGTGCCGTCGGGCGATCTCGGTCGCGTCGATCGTCGCGACGCGGAACGCGCCGAACCGGTCGGCGAAGGCGCCCGGCGCCTGGGGCGAGTTGACGAGCAGGAGTCCGCCCGGGGCGAGGCCCGCGACCGTTTCGGGGCCGAGGAGCGTCGGATCGAGCACGAGCAGCTGGTCGGGGTCGTAGACCTTGTTCCGGTTCGTGATCGGCGCGTCGGCGACGCGGGTGTACGCGCGGACCGGAGCGCCGGATCGCTCGCCGGCATAGTCCCCGAACGTCTGCACGCTCTTCCCGAGCCCGGCGTAGATGGTCGCGAGGATCTTGGCGCACGTGACCCCGCCTTGACCGCCGCGACCGTGTAGCCGGATTTCGAGCGACGCCATCTCACGTCCCGGTTCGGGTGAACCCATGCGTCGTCACTGCCGGCGAGGCGATCGCCGGGACGTGACGGGGGCTGGCGGGGAAGTGGAACGCACGGAACATGCCACCGGGGGTGGCCGGAGCGGAAGCGGCCAAAGCACTGCGGGACATCGAATTGAAACGAGGCGCCGATCGGGTGGGGGACCCGTTCGAACGCCCCGTCAGTGACGCTTCGTCAGGTCGGCTGACATTCTGTCCTACGCGGGGTTTCCCGCGCGGGGCTCACCTTGCCGAGAAGATGATCCGAGTCGCCCGCCGTAGCGCCTCTTCCCAGGTTTCTCCCTCGGCGAGCACCATGTCGGCCGATGCGAATCCGACGCGCTTCGTTTCGATCGCACCCGAAGTCTCGCCCGCGGCGACCGCTTCCTCCACCCACGCGGAGAGTCCCAATCTTGCGGCCCGCTCTCTGGCCTCTTGGAACGTCATCCCGACCACCTCCTTCGGCGCTCTATGAAGCACGCGCATCGGTAATACGGCATAGGACGTGCCACGGGACGAACCGCCTTATCGGCTCCCGGCGGCCGCGTTCATCGGACTTCAAGGCATGGAAATTCAATCAATTACAAAGGCAAGGTTCCGCCCAGTTGACCGCCGCGAGGACGGGAGCCACTTCCGAGGGATGGGTGAATTCCGCCGACCACGTCGCATACGAGCCACAGGTGTCTGGAATTCGACAGCGCGGGCGGCCGGCCCGACGTTCGCGCGCTGTCGGGTGGTGTACCGCGGCGGACGCGCTCGGCTCGCGTCGCGGCCCGAGTGCCGCCCCGTCCGGGACTCCTCTAGCCGCTTGAACGGACGCGCGTTGCCCTTCCCGCGGTCGGCCTCCGGCGGAGCGTGGCATACGCGATGCACGATCGCCCGCCGTACCCTCGCATCGAGCGAAGGGTGAATCGGAGGGCGGCACCATGAGCGACAACACGGACGACAAGGAGACGAACGACCTCATGTCGGAAGCGAAGGCGTGCCTCGTCGACGGGATTCGCGACGCGGGCGGCCCGGTCGATTCGGTCGCGGACACGGTGAGCGACACGATCGCCCGGACGCTGCGCGGCACGCGCGCCGTCGGCTCGGACTTCCTCGACCTGATCGCGTGCGTCGCGACCGGCGTCGTGCACGGCTTGGCGGAAGTCGAAACGGAAACGAGCGAGGCGGCCCGGTTCGCGATGGTCGGGGTCCTTCACGGCGCGCGCCGGATTGGACGGGTGGGCGTCGAGGCCGTGAGCGGCTGCGCGACCGCCGTGGTCCGCGGCGCGGCGGAGGCCGGCGGCGACGTCGGAAGGGCCGCGAAAGGGGCCATCGAGGGAGCGATCGAATCGGCGCGCGACCTGGGCGTGAGCATCGAAGACGCGTCGCAGGCCGCGGCCCACGGCGTCCTGAACGCGGCCGGAGACCTCGGCGCCGCCGGCTTGAGCCAGGTCCGATACGTCCTCATCGACGCGATCTCCGGAGCGAGCATGCTGCGCGAGCCGGTCCGCGTCGAGGGGCGCCCGATGCGACCACACTGATTTCACCACGGCCCTATACCGTGGCCGGAGCCAGGGCCATCGTCCGACGGACACTGCCCCGGCCACGTGGCCCGCGCGACGCGGCATGACGCCGCGCAGCGGGCGATAGAGCGGACCTCGGCGGTCGACCGCCGAGGTCCGCACGCATTCTCCGGCGGAGCGCCGCGCGATGTACAATCGGCGGAACCCCGGCGCCAACCGAAGGAGGTGCGATGATCGTTTCCCGATTCGTTCGAATCCAGACCCCGCTCGTTACCGTCCTCATGGCCGCGATCGTCGCCGCGGCTCCTCCCGCCCTGGCGCAGCGCGGCGCGAACCAGCCGGAAAAGCCCAAGAACCTGAAGGTCCTCCCCAAGGACACGTCGCCGGAGAAGCTCCACCTCGTCATGGAGGGGTTCGCCGGCGCGCTCGGCGTCCGCTGCTCCCACTGCCACGCCCCGGAGGCGGCCGACCCGCACCGCCTCGACTTCGCGTCGGACGCGAATCCCAACAAGAACGTCGCGCGGGGGATGCTCCGCATGGAGGCCGACGTCGAGCGCGATCTCTCCAGGATCAAGTTCCAGGAGCCGAAGCGGGTGAACTTCGGGTGCGTCACCTGCCATCACGGGCTCGCGCGCCCGATGACGCTGGCCGGGGCGCTCCACGCGACGTACGAATCGAACGGCATCGACAGCACGCTGGCCGCCTATCGCGGGCTCCGCGGCCGCTACTACGGGAGCGGCGCGTACGATTTCGGCGCCGCGAGCCTCAACGACCTTGGATCGGCGCTCCTCCTCGAGAACAAGGCGGACGACGCCGTGACGATCTTCAAGCTGAACGTGGACCAGAATCCGGGTGAGAGCGACGCCCTGGTCGGCCTCGGCGACGGCTACCGGAAGGCGGGGCAGAAGGATCTCGCCGTCGAGAGCTACAAGAAAGCGCTCGAGCTGGAGCCGAGGAATCGAGACGCCGCGGAACGTCTTCGAGACATTTCGGGGGACGGGAAGTAGGGGGCCGGCGCCGCGCCGCGCGATCGGCGGCCCTACTCGAAGGCGGGGCCGAAATTCCTGCCGGCGCTCCAGAGCGGGATCAGAACGAGCGCGCCGAAGAGGAAGAGCGCCACGATGAGCCCGAGCGCCACGGCCCAGTGCCGCGGGCGAAGCCGCTTGAGCGTGGGGGCCACCGCGAGGAGGCCGAGCAGGGCGCCGATCACGGCCATGGCGTCGAAGCTCGCGCGCTGCCAGTAGACGTCGTCGAGATGGAGCCACATGCCGAACTCGTCGAACGTGAGCGCGAGCCCGACGCCGTAGACCGTCGCCACGGCGCGGAGTGGCCGCCCCGTCGGCCGGAGGAAGAGGAGCGACGCCCCGGCCGCGGCGAGGAGCACGATCCCGAAATTCAGGTGGTGCACGTGCGTCGCGCCGAGCTGCAGGTGGACGTTCGGCAGCCAGTCGAGGGTCGTGAGCAGGGCCACCGCGCGCGCCACGATGAACGTCAGCAGGAACGCCACCCAGACGTGACGCGCGAGATGGATGGTGAGCGAGATGCGGCGGAGGTCGTGGGTCGAATGCGGGTCCATCAAATCCGGTGCTTTTGCAGCAGGTCGGCCGCAGGGATGCGCCGTCCCGATCGCGGATGGACGATCCGCACCTCGAACGCGTAGCGCTTGAGCCCGAAGTGCCGCCGAATGCCGCGCTGAAGGCCGTCGACGGTGGCGTCGGCGCGGATCGTGCGTCCGCGCCGGCGGGCGCCGTGGGCGCGCGCAAGGCCGGCCTCGAAGCCCTCCTGGTAGGCGCGCTTCAGGTGGCGCTCCAGAATCCGCCAATACGACCGTCGAAGCCCGCGCAGCGTCTGGGTCTGGGTCATCGCACTTGCCTCCATGGACGGGTTCCGCGCGACTAGGCGGTCGCGATCGCCTTGGCCTGGGCCGCTGCCCATGCCGCGAGCTTCGTCGGACGAATGCCGTGCCTGGCCGTGTTCCCGGCGATGTCGGCGTCGTAGCCGACGCGGTCGAACCACTCGAGCATGAGCGCGAGATCCTCGCTCTGCTTCCGGACCTCCTCGATCGGGGCTCTCGCGAACTCGATCTTCCTTCCGAACGCCTCGCCCAGGATCCGGGCGGCCTCGGGCATGGTCGCCTCGTCGCCGGCGATGTCGATCGCCGTTCCGCGGAGCGCTCCGGCGTGCGTGAACGCGCGGGCGCCGTACTGGCCGATGTCCTGGACCGCGATCATCTGGAGCACCGTCCCCGGGTCCATCGCCGCCACGATCTTGTCACCGTTCAGGAACCATGGCGTCAGGAGGTTCTCCATGAAGAAGACGGGGCGGACGACGACGTGCGAGGGGAATCCGAGCGCCCGCACCGTCTCCTCGACGCGCCACTTGTTCTCGAAGTGGGGGACGCCGGTCTTTCGTTGCGCGGAGGCCACCGACGCGTAGACGTAGTGCTGGACGCCGGCCCTCTTGGCGAGGGTGGCGATCCGCTTGCCCTGGGCCTCCTCGCCCTCCACGCCCGCCTCCCAGGTGTTCTGCACGGCGTAGACGCCCCAGACCCCCTCGAGCGCGCGAGCCAGCGACGCCTCGTCGTTCAGGTCGCCCCGCACGACCTCCACACCCCGGCTCGCGAGCGCCCGGGCGGCCCCGGCCTCGGGATGGCGCGTCAAGGCGCGAAGGGCGAACTCCGATCCGATCAGCTCGCGAATGGTCGCGCCGCCCTGATGGCCGGTCGCCCCCGTGATCAGCACCGTCCTTCGGTTCTCCGCCATGTCGTCCTCCGAAAACGATCCGTAGTCGACTCTCGAATGCGCCACGCCCAAGAATATCTTAGACGGTCCGGTTCCGGTCCCGGATGGGATTTTCCAGGTCCGGAAACGGACCGGGGCGGCACCCTTCGGTGCCGCCCCGCGTGTTGCAACGTATGATGGGTGACCTTGGGGGTTACGCCTTTCGGACGTTCGCCGCCTGAAGCCCCTTGGGTCCCTTGACGATGTCGAACTCCAGGCGCTCGCCCTCGGCGAGCGTCTTGAAGCCTTCACCGCTGATGGCCGAATAGTGAACGAACACGTCCTCGCCACTCTCCTGCTGGATGAACCCAAAACCCTTCGACTCGTTGAACCACTTCACCGTTCCTGCAGCCACTCAGTACTCCTTGATCACCGGGGCGAATCGCCCCAACTTGCCGTCCTCTCGGATCGGCCGGCCCGACCACCCTGGCCGGGTCCCCCAGGCCATGAATCGCCCAGGTACAAAAAAACCGCCGGCATTTTCGCCTGCGGTAAGAGTTCGCATTTGTCCGTTGCGTACGACCGTCAGGTAACTGCTTCGAATGAAAGTATCGGCGGTCTCTCCCCGAAAGTAAAGAGCTCTTTTTCGTGGGTCGGCCGCGGGGAACGAAACGACGGGGAACAAAGGACTTGTCTCGCTTCGCGCGCCGGCCTCAGAGTTGGATCGCGCCGCGACGTGGATCCTTTCCCGTGAAGACGGAGGCTTCGTGACCGACCCCTCTTCCCGTCGAGCCCCGCTCGACCTGCCGCCGAACGAGTTCCGGGCGCTGGGCCACTCCCTCGTGGACCGGATCGCCGATTTCCTGGCGACCTGGCCCGAGCGGCCGGTCACGACCGGGGCCGCGCCGTCCGCGATCCGCGAGCGCGTGGGCCGGCGGCCGCTCCCTCAGACGGGCGCCCCGCCCGACGCGCTCCTCCGAGACGCGGCGACGCTCCTCTTCGACCACTCGCTCCACAACGGCCACCCCCGCTTCTTCGGATACATCACCTCGTCGGCCGCCCCGATCGGCATGCTCGCCGATCTCCTCGCGGCGTCGGTGAATCCGAACGTGGGCGGGTACTCCCTTTCGCCGGTCGCCACCGAGATCGAGCGCCAGACCGTCTCCTGGATCGCGGAGATGATCGGATACGCGCCCGGCGCCGGCGGCATCCTCGTGAGCGGCGGCAACATGGCGAACTTCGTCTGCTTCCTCGCCGCGCGCCGGGCCAAGGCGGGCGTGGACGTCCGGACCGCCGGAATCGCGGCTCCCGAGAGCCGCCGCCTTCGCGTCTACGCGTCGGAGGAGACGCACACCTGGATCCAGAAGGCGGCCGACCTCTTCGGCCTCGGCACCGACGCGATCCGTTGGATCCCGACCGACGCCCGGCTCCGGATGGACGTGGCCGCCCTCGAGCGCCGGATCGACGCGGACGCCTCGGCCGGCGAGAAGCCGATGCTGGTCGTCGGGACCGCGGGGTCGGTCGGCACGGGAGCGGTCGACCCGCTCGATCGGATCCGCGACGTCTGCCGCGAGCGCGGCCTCTGGTTCCACGCGGACGGCGCCTACGGCGCGTTCGCCGCTGCGGTGCCCGAGGAGCGGGAGCGATTCCGAGGGTTGGCCGACGCCGATTCCGTCGCGCTCGATCCGCACAAGTGGCTCTACGCCCCGCTGGAGGCCGGCTGCGCCCTGGTGCGCGACCCCGAAGCGCTCCGCGACGCGTTCTCCTACCACCCGCCCTACTACCGCATGGACGACGTCGGCGGGGAGCCGGCGATGAACTTCCACGAGTACGGGCCGCAGAACTCGCGCGGGTTCCGCGCGCTCAAGGTCTGGCTGGCGCTCCAGCAGGTTGGCCGCGAAGGGTACGTCCGGATGATCTCGGACGACATCGCCCTGACCCGGCGGCTCTTCCGCGCGGCGGAGGCGGAGCCCGAGATCGAGACGTTCACGTGCGACCTGAGCATCGCGACCTTCCGCTACGCCCCGGCCGACCTGGGCGGCGGCCCCGAGCGGGAGGCGTTCCTGAACGAGCTGAACGAGGCGCTCGCCACGCGCCTCCAGGACGGCGGGGAGGCGTTCGTCTCGAACGCGATGATCGACGGGAAATTCGCGCTCCGGGCGTGCATCGTGAACTTCCGCACGTCGGCGGCCGACGTGGAGGTCCTTCCGCGGATCGTGGCGCGCGTCGGCCGGGAGACGTACGCCGCCATGAAGGCGGAGCGGCGTGGCTGATCCCGTGGCCCCGCGCTCCGACGTCTTCGTCTTCTTCGGCGCGACCGGCGACCTCGCGGCCAAGGAGATCTTCCCCTCGCTCCAGGCGATGGCGAGGCGCGGCCGCCTCGACGTGCCGGTCGTCGGCGTCGCCTTCGATCCGCTCTCGCTCGAGGGGTTCCGCGCCCGGGCGCGCGCCGCGCTCGAGGAGCACGGGGGCGTGGACGACGAGGCGTTCCGGAAGCTCGCGGCCTCGCTCCGGTACGTCGGCGGCGACTACAAGGACCCGGCGACGTTCGCGCGGTTGCGCGAGGCGATCGACGGCGCGAAGCGGCCGCTCCACTACCTCGCGATCCCTCCGAGCCTCTTCGGAACGGTCGCGGAGGGGCTGGCCGCCTCGGGCTCCGCCGAGAACGCGCGCGTCGTGGTCGAGAAGCCGTTCGGCCGCGATCTCGCCTCGGCCCGCGAGCTGACCCGGACCCTCCGCCGTTTCTTCGCCGAGGACGCCATCTTCCGCATCGACCACTTCCTCGGCAAGGAGCCCGTCCAGAACCTGGTCTACTTCCGGTTCGCGAACTCGTTCCTCGAGCCGGTCTGGAACCGGGACCACGTGCGGAGCGTCCAGGTCACGATGGCCGAGGATTTCGGCGTCAAGGGACGCGGCCGGTTCTACGAGGAGGTCGGCGCGATCCGGGACGTCGTGCAGAACCATCTGCTGCAGGTGGCGGCGCTCCTGACCATGGAGCCGCCCGCCGGCCCGGGCCGGGGCGCGCTCCTCGACGCGAAGGCGTCGGCGCTCCGGGCGGTTCGTCCGCTGACGCGGGAGGACGTCGTCCGCGGGCAGTTCCGCGGGTACCGTGAGGAGAAGGGAGTGGCGCCCGGGTCGGCGGTCGAGACGTACGCCGCCCTCCGCCTCACGATCGACACCTGGCGCTGGGCCGGCGTCCCGTTCCTGATCCGGACCGGGAAGTGCCTCCCCGTGACGGCGACCGAGGTGCGGGTCACGTTCCGGCGGCCGCCCGTCGATCTCTTCGGCGACGTGAACGGGACGCCGCCCGACCAGATCCGGCTTCGCCTGGGGCCCGAGGTCGTGATCGCGCTCGGCGCGCGGGCCAAGCGGGCGGGGGAGGCGATGGTCGGCGAGCCGATCGAGATGCGCGCCGTCCACCAGCGGTCCGACGAGATGCTTCCGTACGAGCGGCTGCTCGGCGACGCCCTGAGCGGCGACTCGACCCTCTTCACGCGGGAGGACGGCGTGGAGGCGGCGTGGCGGGTGGTCGACGCGGTGGCGGGGATGACGGACGCGCCGTACGGCTACGAGGCGGGGAGCTGGGGACCCGCCGAGGCGGCGCGGCTCCTCGACGGGGACGAGCGATGGTACGACCCGGCGGCCGCGGAGCCGCCGGCCTAGCGCGCCTCAGGAGGCGGGCGGCTCCCGCTCCTTGAGCACCGCGACGTACTGGAGGAACCGCGAGCGCGCGGCGATGAAATCGCCGTGGCCCAGGTCCAGCTCGGAGACGATGCGGCGGATCTCGGCCTCCTCCACGCCCGTGATCGTCTCGTCGGCGGCCGAAACGGCGAAGAGGCACTCGAGCAGGTTCCGCTTCTGCTCCGGCGTCGCCACCCGCGCGAACTCCCGCGTGACCAGGAAGTTCTCGGTCGAGCCGAAGAGGAGCGCCTGCGTCTTGGCCATCTGGACGACGAGGACCGCCTCCTCCTCGCGGAGGCCCCCCAGATCGCGAACGGCCCGCTCCATGGCCAGCGTCTCCACGTCGCTGATCTCGAGATCGGCGTGCGCCACCCGGCTCAGGATGTACGCGAACGCCGCGATGAAGCGGGCGCGCTCCGGCTCGAGGCGGTTCAGCTCCGCCACGATCCGCCGGACCGTCTCGGTGGCGGCGCGGTCGCCCGAGGCGGCGCCGGAACCCGGCCCGGCCAGGCGATCGAGGCCGAGCGTCTTCCATAGGGACATGCGATCGGTTCCTCCCTGAGAGGCGGTCGTGGGCTATGATGCATGGGGTCCCTGCATTCTCTCACCGAAAAGGAGTGGACGCGATGGATCAAGAAGCTCGATTCGGACGCCCGTTTCCACGGGGACGGCTCACGGCCGGACTCGCCGCCGCGGCGCTCCTCGCCGTCGCCGGATTCTCGATCATCGGCTGCGGCGGCCAGGGAGGCGACGTGGACGAGAAGAGCATGGTCTACGGCAGCCCGCCGGCCAAGGTCACGACGGGCGAGGCGCCCGCCGCCGATCTCTACTCCGGCATGGGCCTGAGCGAGGCCCCGGAGGTGAAGCCGGCCCCGACGGCGCCGGTCCAGGACGTGCGGATCGACGTCACGCACACGGCCATCACGGTGGCCGACGGCGTCACGTTCACGGCCTGGACGTTCGGCGGCACCGTTCCTGGGCCCGTCCTCCACGTCCGCCAGGGCGACCGCATCCGATTCGCGATGACCAACCGCTCCGACCAGACGATGTCGCTCACGATGCCGATGCCGCACGCGATCGACTTCCACGCGGCGATGGTGAACCCGGTCGACAAGTACCAGCCGATCGCCCCGGGCGCGACGCTTCGGTTCGAATGGGTCGCCAACTACCCCGGCGTCTTCATGTACCACTGCTCCATGCCCCCCATGCTCCAGCACCTGGCCTACGGCATGTACGGCATGGTCATCGTGGACCCGAAGGAGGGGTATCCGACCAGGCCCGACCGCGAATACGCGATCGTGCAATCGGAGCTCTACCTCACCAAGTCCAAGGGGGGCGGCATGGAGGTGGACATGGACGCGGTGAAGCGGAAGGCGCCGACCTACGTGGTGTTCAACGGCAAGCCGAATCGCCACGTCACGGAGCCGCTCACGGCGAAGCCGGGCGAGCGCGTCCGCCTCTACGTGCTCAACGCGGGGCCGAACGGGACCTCGTCCTTCCACGTGGTCGGGACGCTGCTCGACCGGGTCTGGATCGACGGCAACCCGATGAACCAGATGCGCGGCATGCAAACGGTGCTCCTCGGGGCGAGCAGCGGGGCGATCGTGGAGTTCGTGGTGCCCGAGGCGGGGATCTACACCTTCGTCGACCACGAGTTCGCCGACGCCGAGTCGGGGGCCATGGGTCACATCAACGCGCTCGCGCCCTGAGCCGGCCGGGAGGGCCGGGAGCGACGGGCGCGGGTCCGGGCTCGCGCCGCGCTAGCGGACGAGCACGATTTTGCTCGTGTCCTGGCGCCCCTCGGCGCGAACGCGGCAGTAGTAGATCCCGCTCCTCAGGCCCGCGCCGTCGATCGGCACGTCGCGGGTTCCGGGCGTCAGCAGCGCGTGGTCGAGCAGGGTCCGGACCAGGCGGCCGCGGACGTCGAACATCCGCACGGTCACGATGGCCTCGCGATGCACGACGACCGCCAGGGCGCCGCCGGACCGGAAGGGGTGCGAGCGCGGCGCCAGGAATTCCGCCGCGAGCGGCGCCCGGGCCCCGGCCGCCCGCTCCGGGTACCACGGGAAGCGATACGCCCGGTAGCTGATCGTTCCCGCGTCGAACGTGAGGCCGCCCACCATCTCGCCGCGCGCGTTCACCTCGGTGACCGTGGGATTCGCCGTGCCCCACCCGATCAGCGTGTTCCCGTCGTCCAGGCGCTGCACGTATCCCATCGCGAACCCCCAGATCAACGGGAGGTTCTGGTACTGCCAGACCATCGTCGCCTCCATCGCGCTCTCGTCGAGCCGGTACTCGACCGCGCGCGAGAAGGGGGAGTCGTGATAGTTCCCGTTGTCGAACAGCGTGACGTCGCCGTTCGCGATCCGGCGGATCGCGTGCTGGTAGGAGAACCGGACGGTGTCGTTCACGAACGTGAACTGATTGTTCTTGCCCCCGAAGCGCCAGAGGACGTCGCCGGTCTGCCGGTCGATCTTCGTGATCTCCTCCATGTGACGCGAGGAGATCAGGAGGTTCCCGTCGGTGTCGAGCTCCACCGCGTTGCCGTGCACGTAGTCGACGGACGAGGCGGTGAGATCGACGTGCGTCGCGTCGGTGATCTGGAAGTGATCCCAGCTCCGCCACTCGAACACGACGTTCTTGTCGCGATCCAGCTCCTGGACGATCAGGCCGAGCACCGTGGCGGCGGGATTCCCGCCGGGAACGACCACGCTCATGTCGACCGTCTCCGGATCGTAGGCCATGACGAGCGCGTGGCCGTCGGGCAGCACGCGGAGATCGTGCAGGTCGGTCTGGTAGCCGTTGCCGCACGCGAAGCTGTCGACGACGGCGTATTGGGCATCGAGGGCATAGAACCTGCCGACCGAATCGTCGAAGTAGGTCAGCCGTCCGTCCGGCTGCATCTTGAAGTCGAACGCCCGGTTGGGAACCTTTCGGTAGAACACGGGCGTGCCGTCGTCCTCGAGGATCATCAGGTAGGACGGCAGGAGGGGATTCACGAAGCTGAAGCTGGCGAGGAAGATGCGTCCCGCCGCGGAGGGCCCCTCGACCGTCCGGTAGATGGGCGGGAAGTCCGGGGGTAGGGTGTCGGCGCGGGCGGCGGCGACCCACCCCGGCGCGAGCGGCCACCCTCCGATCGGAGGCGCGCCGAGGGAGCCCCCGCCCGCCGCCGTGATCTCCTCCCGGATCATCGCCGCGACGTCGAGCGGTCGCGCGGCCGCCCGCTCGGGCCCGGCCACCTCGAACGCAGCGCTCGCTCCGTCCACCGCCTTCCCCGACTCGAGGCGGACGCCGCGCGCCAGACTCCAGTTCACCCTCTCCCCGGGGAGAAAGGGCGTGTCGGGGCGCCAGACGATCGCGAGGCGGTCATCGGAGAGCACGGCGCGTCCCGGATGCGAGCCGCTTCGCGAACCCGATACCGCGAACGCGGACCCGGACCGGAGGCTCGAGGGATCGACCCTCCCCCCGGGCCGGACGATCAGGCCGGTCTCGGGAAGCACGTAGCGCGCGCCGTCTCGCGGGGAGAGGTAGCGGGTCGCCGCGCTGGCCGGCGCGGCCGGCGCCGTCGCCCAAAGCGCGGCCGCGAGGCAGCCCACTCGAATCGCGAACCATACGGAACGGCGCATCGGGGAGATCCTTCCGGAGCGGCCCATCGGCCTCGGCGCGTCGACGGGGCGCGAAGCCCGCCCCCCATCGCGCTTCGCATTCAAGCACCGGCCCGCGAGGAGCGCAACCCGCAACACGAAACGTAGTGCGCTCGGAAGCCGGATAGGGTCCAATGACGGCGCGACCCGCGACACCGGGAGAAAGGAGGGAGGGTGGCGCAGCCGTTCCATCTTGCGTTCTTCGTCCGGGACCTCGATTCGACGCGTCGCTTCTACGGCGGCATCCTCGGCTGCCGCGAGGGGCGGAGCACGGGGACCTGGGTGGACTTCGACTTCTTCGGAAACCAGATTTCCGCGCACACGAGCGGTCCTCCCGCGGCCACGGTGAACGCCGGGCAGGTCGACGGCGTGAACGTGCCGATGCCGCACTTCGGCGCCATCCTCGCGTGGGACGCGTTCCACGCCCTCGCGGAGCGGATCCGCGCGGCGGCGCTCCCGTTCGTGATCGAACCGCGGCTGCGCTACGAGGGCAAGCCGGGAGAGCAGGCGACGATGTTCCTGCTCGATCCGAGCGGGAACGCGCTCGAGTTCAAGGCGTTCCGCCATCCCGAGCACGTCTTCACCGCGGAGACGGGCGCGTCGCGATGAGGAGCGCGCGCGCGTGAAGGGGGCCCGAGTCGTCGTCTTGGGCGGCGGCGTGATCGGCGCGAGCGTGGCCTACCACCTCGCGGCGGCGGGCGTGAGCGACGTGCTCGTGATCGATCGCGGCGCCGAGCCCGGAGCGGGGAGCACGGGCCGCGCGACGGGGGGGTTCCGCGCCCAGTTCGCCACGCCGATGAACGTGCGCCTCTCGCTCCTCGCGCGCGAGCGGCTCCGCCACTTCGCCGAGGAAACCGGCGTCGACCCCGGGTACGAGACGGTCGGCTACCTCTGGCTGGCGCGCGACGAGGCCGTCCTGGACGCGCTGCGCGCGGGGCGCGCCGTCCAGCACGCCGAAGGGTTGATCGAGGCGAGCGAGGTGTCGCCGGAAACGATCGCGTCCTTGAACCCCGCCATCCGCCTCGACGGCGTGATCGGCGGCTCGTTCTGTCCGACGGACGGGACGATCCAGCCGCTCCGGATCCTCGAGGGCTATCGCGCGGCGGCCGTCCGGCGGGGCGCGCGCTTCCGCTACGGCCTCGAGGCGACCGGCCTGGCGCGAGGGGGAGACGGACGCGTCCAGGCGGTGCTCACCGGCCGTGGCCGGCTGGACGCGGAGATGGTCGTGAACGCCGCCGGCGCTTGGGCCGCGGCGATCGCCCGCTGGGCCGGCGTGGAGCTTCCGGTCGTCCCGCTCAAGCGCCAGGTCGCGGTGACGCGGCCGTTCGACCGCCTTCCGGCCTCGATGCCGATGACGATCTTCGCCGACGACGGCTTCCATCTCCGCGTGCGCGACGGGAGGGTGCTCCTCCTCTGGCCCTCGCCAGCCGGGCCCGAGGGCGCGTTCGACACCACGGTCGATCCCGGATGGGTCGCGTCGGTCGCGGCGCTCGCGCGCGAGCGCGTGCCGGTCCTCGCGTCCGCGCCGATCGACGAAGCCGCCTGCTACGCGGGCCTCTACGAGATGTCCCCCGACCGGCACGCGATCCTCGGCCCCGCCCCCGGATGCGCGAACCTCTACTTCGCGAACGGCTCCTCGGGTCACGGCGTGATGCACGCGCCCGCGCTCGGCCTTCTGCTCGCGGAGATCATCGTCGCGGGGGCCGCGTCGACGCTCGACGCGACGCCGCTTCGGCCGACGCGATTCTCCGAGGGAGCCGCTTTCCCCGTCTCCGGCCTGCTCTAACCCGGCGTACCGGATGGGGCAACCTGTCCCGTCCCGAACCGGCCGGGCCCGCTCCGTCGTGGCGCCTGGGCGGCGCCCGCGACCTTCGCGAACCGCCCGTCGCCCCAACGGGTTTCGCCCTTTCGGCGCCGACCTCGCCCCCGACTGGCACGCGGCTTGAGGAGGGCCATGGCGGACCGGGTGGCCGGCGTCCGGCGTCCCTCGCCGCGCCTCGAGGCCGCCCGCAAACATCGCGAAGGAGGGCAAGACCATGAACCGCGTCTATTCCAGCGCGGTGGGCTGCTTGGCGTTCCTAGCGTTGATCGCCTGGGCGAATCCCGCCGCGTCGTACGGGTTGAGCGGGGTTGGGGGTGAGCTCGGTTCGCTCGACCCCGAGCATTCGGGAGACGGCCTCGCCGTCGGCTCCCATCTCGAATTCGAACAGCAGGACTCGCGCGTCCATCTCGAGCCCGGTTTCGTCTACTGGGCGAACGACGGACTCAGCGACTTCAATCCGAATTTCGATCTCTACTACCACTTCGCGGACCCGGGCAGCGTGAGCCCGTACGTCGGCGCCGGCGCGGGGCTCCACGTCTATTCGTTCGACGGGCCCGGCAGCGGTCCCGGCACCGATCCCGGCGCCAATTTCTTCGGCGGCGTCCTCTTCCCGTCGGCGTCCGCCCGGTTCTTCATCGAAGGGCGGTACGTCGCGACCGACCGGTCGCAGGCGTCGGTGATGGGAGGCGTCACGCTCCCCCTGACTCGGTGATCCGGGGCGAGACCTTCACTCACGAGCGCGGGGTGCCGAAAGCGGGGGGAGCCGCTACGGCACGCCGCCCGTGAGGATCGTGGCGAGCTTCGCCGCGTCGATGTTCCCGCCGGAGACGACGCAGGCGATCGTTCCGCCGCCCGCCTTGCCGGCGAGCGCCGCCGCGACCGGCACCGCGCCCGCGCCCTCGGCGACGACGCGGTTCCGCTCCGCCATGAGGCGGATCGCGGCCGCCACCTCCGGGAGATCGACGACGAGCGCCCCGTCGAGGAGGCGGCTCACGATCGGCCACATCTCGTCGAGGACGCCCTTGGCGCCGATGCCGTCCACGAAGCTCGGCGTGTAGTCCACGCCGCGCGGAGCGCCGGCGGCGAGCGACGCGGCCAGGGGCGCGGCCGTCTTGACCTCGCACCCGAAGACGCCGACGCGGGGCTTCACCGCGCGAACCGCCGCGGCGATCCCCGAGCTGAGGCCGCCGCCGCCGTACGGGACCAGGATCGCGTCGACGTCCGGCAGCTCCTCGAGGATCTCCAGCGCGATCGTCCCGTTGCCCGCCATGACGTCGAAATCGGACACCGGATGGATGAAGAGGCCGTCCATCGCCGGGTGCCGGTGCTCGACCATCACCCGCCACCACTCGTCGAACGGGACGCGGAGGACGCGGCCGCCGAGCCGTTCGATCGCGTCGAGCTTCGCGCGCGGCGCGTGATCCGGGACGACGACGGAGCAGGGGACGCCGAGCTTCCGGGCGTTCCAGGCCACGCCCTGCGCCATGTTGCCCGCGCTCGCCGTGTAGACGCCGCGATGGAGCGCGGCGGGAGGCGCGAGACGCATGGCGTTCCCGGAGCCCCGCACCTTGAAGGAGCCGATCGGCTGGAGGTTCTCGCACTTGATCCAGATCTCCGCCGGCGCGTCGTCGACGTTCAGCCGAAGGAGCGGCGTCCGGATCGCCACGTCTCGGATCCGCTCGCGCGCGGCCTCGATCTCGCGGAGCCCGGGCGCTTCAAGCGTCTTCATCGCGAATCCCTCCGAAGGGAACGGCGACGCCCGCTCCGGACGCGATCGCGTTCCGGTAGGCGACCTCCGCCGCGGCGAGGTCCTCCACCGCGAGCCCGAGCGACTTGAAGAGCGTGACCTCGCGGTCGGAGCGGCGCCCGACGATCCGTTCGAGGAAGAGGTCGCCCAGCTCGCCGGCGATCCAATCGGCGGGCACGGCTCCTTCGCGGATCGGGATCAGGAGATCGCCCGCCTCGTGCAGCGCCGATTCGCGCCGGTCGACGATGACGCGCGCGCGGCGCACCGTCTCGGTGTCGACCTCGCGCGCCGTGGGGAGGCAGGCGCCGACCGCGTTCACGTGCGTCCCGGGCGCGACCCAGGCGCCCTCGAGCACGGGCTCGGTCGCCGCCGTCGTGGTGCACACGATCTCCGCGCCCGAGACCGCCTCGCGCGCCGTCGCGACGGCCTCGACCGCCGCGCCGTGGCGCCTCGCCTCGCGCGCCGCGAAGGCCTCCGCCTGCGCGCGGCGGCGGCTCCAGACGCGGACGCGGCGGATCGGGCGCACCGCCCGCATGGCCGCGAGGTGCGCGCGCGCCTGGATCCCCGAGCCGAGGATCGCGAGGTCGCCCGCGTCGGTCCGCGCGAGGCGGCGCG
Source organism: Candidatus Eiseniibacteriota bacterium (assembly GCA_036380835.1). Taxonomy (GTDB): domain Bacteria; phylum Eisenbacteria; class RBG-16-71-46; order SZUA-252; family SZUA-252; genus DASQJL01. The sequence continues at coordinate 29,545 of DASVDZ010000069.1, forward strand.
TCGCGGCGCCGCTCACCGCGGCGGTCCGGATCTCGGTCAACGCGCTCGCGTCCAGCACGGCGAGGAGCCGGCCGCGCCCGGTCTCGAAGAGGAGCACCGCTCCCTGGTGGGCGTCGAGCTCGCTGCCGTGATTCCCGGGCATCACGGTGATCGCCTTGACCCCCGCGACGCCCGCCGCGCCGAGGATCGACGGCATCACCCCGAGGAGGCCCCGTCGATCGGGCAGCGGGAGGATCGCGCGAAGCGGCGTCAGCGCGTCACCGGCCGCGAGCGCCGAGAGCGCGCGCTCCATCGCGTCGATGCAGTCGGCCATCGGCAAGGACGCGCGCACGTCGTCGCGGGAGAGAACGAGGATCGAGGGGAGGGTCACGGCCGCGAGTATACCCGGGCCGGCCTCCGCGCGCGCCGGTGCACGGGATCGGGCACGAGTGTTCCGCGGGACACACCGGCCGGGGACGTGGAGGCGCCGGTCGCCGCAGTCTGCCCGCCGGGGAAACTGCGTCGCGCCGCAGCGGGTTGCGGCGTTTGGGACGCCGCCGGCGCCGCCGGTGGCACGCGCCTTGAGTAGGCATGGGATCCGGACGCCGGTGCGCAGAAGCCGGCGCCCGAAGCCGTTTCACGCAGGGACGGGCCATCGCGCCGAACTCCTCTCCGTGCTCGGGCGCGGCCCGTCCCCCAATGGAGGATCGTCCTATGAAACGTCATCGACGCCTGCTTCCGCGGCCGTCCTCCACCACGCACGGCGCCCACACGCTTGGCTACGTGCCCCTGGCGGTGCTGGCCGCGCTCCTGTTGACGGTCGCGCCCGCGTCCGGAGCCGAGATCGTTCCGTCCGTTGGCCTCACGCGCTCGGTGGACGGGGATCAATCGAAGTCGAACATCGGGCTCGCGCTCCGCGGCTCGCTCGTTCCCCAGCTGCTCCAGAGCGAACTCGGGGTGAGCTACCGGCGCGAGGAGTACTACGACGGCGGCCTCGCCGTGAAGCAGTGGCCGATCACCGCGTCCCTCCTCGTCTCCCCGATCCCCACGCTCCACGGCGACGCGGGCGTCGGCTGGTACAACACCACGTACAACTACAAGGACCCGTTGCTGCAGGACGAGACCAAGCAGGAGTTCGGCGTGCACGTCGGCGGCGGGCTCAAGATCCCGGTCGCGCCCGGAGCCGCGTTCGACATGACGGGCCGCTACGTCTTCCTCCAGAGCCAGGAGAGCCACCTCGTGCCGTCGAAGTTCGACCCCGACTTCTGGACGCTCTCGCTCGGCCTGGCGCTTCGCTTATGAGTCTCCCCCCGACCCCAGCCCGGCGTCACACGCCGGGGTCGCCGCCTCGCGCCCCTGGAGCGGTGGCGCGTCGCGGCGATCGGGAGCGGTCGCCTCCGCCCCCCGCGGATGGCAATCGACCGACCGCAGCAAGCCTTCCGTAATCCCACAAACCGCACCATGGCCGGTCGCGCGTCGGAGCGCGGCCGGCCCCTCCCCTTTTTCGGGCGCCCTCAGGACTCCGGCGGCATCGTGACCGCGCTGGCGCGGCCTCCCACCTCGTCGGGTCCCGGGAGGATCCCGAGGCGGGCGTAGACCGGGCGGGCGAACTTGCGGAGGGCGGGAATCTTCCGGAAGAACAGGAGGGCGCCGAGCACGCACGCGAGGCCGCCCACCAGGATCGTCTGGGGCGCTCCGATGCCGCTCGCGAGCGACCCCGCGATCAGGCTTCCGAGGGGCGCCATTCCGAAGAAGGCCATGGAGTAGAAGCTCATGACCCGGCCGCGCTTGTCGTCGTCGGTGAGCGTCTGGAGGACCGTGTTGCTCGAGGCCATCATGACGATGCCCGAGAGCCCGCAGAGCGCCATGAGCGGGATCGAGAGCCAGATCGTCCGCGACAGGGAGAAGGCCGCGAGCCCGATGCCAAAGCCGCCGGCCGCGAACGCGATCACGCGCCCCAGCCCGAGCACCGTGCGGCGCGTCGCCAGATAGAGCGCGCCCGAGAGCGCGCCGAGACCGGACGACGCCATCAGGAAGCCGAGCGTGTGCGGTCCCCCGTGCAGGACGCGCCCCGCCATGATCGGCATCAGCACGATGTACGGCATCCCGAGCAGGCTCACGAGCGAGAGGAGGAGGAGCACCGCGCGGATCGGCGCGAATCCCGACACGTAGCGGAATCCCTCGCCGATCTCGTTCCAGATCCGCCCGGGCCTCCGCGCCCGCGCGGGAGGAGCCACCTTCATCGCGAGGAGGGAGGCGATCACCGCGAGGTAGCTCACCGCGTCGATCAGGAAGCACCAGCCTTCGCCGACCCACGCGATCAGGAGCCCCGCCACCGACGGCCCGATGAGGCGCGCCGCGTTGAACATCGAGGAATTGAGCGCGATCGCGTTGGGCAGGTCCTCGCGGTCCTCCACCATCTCGACGACGAACGACTGGCGCGCGGGCATGTCGACCGCGTTGATCAGTCCCTGAAAGATGCTCAGGAAGATGACGTCCCGCACGGTGATCCGGCCGGTCAGCGCGAGGAGCGCGAGGAGCCCCGATTGGATCGCCGCCAGGATCTGCGTGACCACGAGGGCCCGATGCCGGTTCCACCGGTCCACCCAGACGCCCGCGACCGGCGCCAGGAGGAACGTCGGGAACTGGCCCCAGAATCCGACGACGCCGAGCATCCACGCGGAGCCGGTCAGGCGGTAGACGAGCCAGCTCGTCGCGACGCGCGTGAGCCACGTGCCGATCAGCGAGATGCTCTGGCCCGAGAAGAAGAGGCGGTAGTTGCGGTGGCGGAGCGCACGGCCGACGCCGCTCGAGCCTGCCAATCGGGCGCTTCGGCCGGGGGGCATACCCCGAGCGTAGCGAGGGCGCCCGGTGGGGACAACGGAGAAGCGGAGGCGTCGCGGCCCACCCGGCGCCCTCCGCCGGCTCCCGGGCGGGCGATTCGTTCCGAGCACGGTCCTTCGGTCTAATAGATTCCGGGCCCGGGGCCGGCGCAGAATCACTGCGTGGACCGACACGTCACCGGGGCGCTGGCCGCGCTCCTGTTCCTGCCCGGGGTCGTCTTCGCCTCCCAGGCTCCGCCCGCCTCGACGGCCGGCGCGGCCGATTCCATTCCGAGCGGCCGCGACGTGATGGAGCGGATGACGCAGGCCGTCTACTACCCCGGCCACGACATGGTCGCGGACGTGCGGATGGAGATCGTCGAGCGGAGCGGCCTCACGCGGCTCCGAGTCATGACGATGATGCGGCTCAACCTGCCGGGCGGCGAGCAGCGGTACCTCGTCTACTTCCACAAGCCCGGGGACGTGCGCCGGATGAGCTGCATGGTCTACAAGCACGTCGGGCGCGCGGACGACCGCTGGATCTACCTGCCGGCGGCCGGCCAGATCCGCCGCATCACGGCGCCCGAGCGCTCCCGCTTCCTCGGCTCCGACTTCGTACGCGAGGACTACTCCGGCCGCGACGCGGCGGCCGACTCGCATCGCGTCGTGCGCGCCGAGGTCCGGGACGGGCGGCCCTGCTGGGTCGTGGAGAGCACGCCGCTCCGCGAAGCCGAGTTCGCGCGCACGACGACGTGGGTCGACCGGAAGAGCTGGCTCCCGATCCGCCAGGAATACTACGACGCCCGCGGCGCCCTCATGCGGACGTTTACCGCGGACAAGATCCGCGACGTCGCCGACGCGGCCGGGGTCCGGCACCCGACGATCGTCGAGAAGACGATGGCGGGGCGCATGCCGCCGATCCGGACCGAATGGCGCTCCACCGACGTCCGCTACGACGTGGGCCTCAAGGAGAGCGACTTCTCGGACGAGCACCTCAAGATTCCGATGGAATCGTGGTATCGCGGGAAGCGGTAGGAGCGCGGGACCGCGTCCGCGCGGCCTTGCCCTCGCGCCCGCGCGGCGCTACTATGAGCGACTGAATCGTCTCGCGACGATTCCGTCGGCGGATCGTTCCCTTCGGGAGAATGCATGGGCCGCGAGCCGAACCTGGTCGACAGCTCGGTGGGGAAGAAGGTGGTGATGGCCGGAAGCGGCATCATCCTCTTCGGATTCGTGGTCGCGCACATGATCGGAAACCTCCAGGCCTACATGGGCCCGGAGGCGATGAACGGCTACGCCGTCTGGCTGCGTGAGCTCCTGCACGGCGCGGGGCTCTGGATCGCCCGCCTCGTGCTCCTCGTCGCCGTGGCCCTCCACATCTGGTCCGCCACGCTCCTGACGCTGGAGAACTGGCGGGCGCGCCCGGTCGGCTATCGCATGGTCCGGCACGAGCGGTCGACCTACGCGTCGCGCACGATGGTCTGGAGCGGGCCGATCCTGGCCCTCTTCGTGATCTACCATCTGCTCCACTTCACGTTCGGCACCGTCCATCCCGACTTCATCGAGGGGGACGTCTACCACAACTTCGTCACCGGATTTCGGGTCGTTCCGGTCTCGATCTTCTACATCGTCGCGATGCTGGCGCTGGGCTACCACCTCTACCACGGCGTCTGGAGCATGCTCCAGACGCTCGGCCTCTCCCATCCGCGATACAACCGGCTCCGGGCCGCGTTCGCGGGCGCCTTCACGGCGATCGTCGTCGTGGGGAACATCTCCTTTCCGGTCGCCGTCATGCTCGGCGTGATCCGGTAGCGGGAGCCGCGCGCATGAACCTCGACTCCAAGGCCCCGAGCGGACCGATCGAGAAGAAGTGGGAGAAGCACCGCTTCGAGATGAAGCTGGTGAATCCCGCGAACAAGCGAAAGTACGACGTGATCGTCGTCGGCTCCGGCCTCGCGGGCGCTTCGGGCGCCGCCACGATGGCCGAGCTGGGCTACAACGTGAAGTGCTTCTGCTATCAGGACAGCCCGCGCCGCGCCCACTCGATCGCCGCGCAGGGCGGGATCAACGCCGCGAAGAACTACCCGAACGACGGAGACAGCGTCTTCCGCCTCTTCTACGACACGGTCAAGGGAGGCGACTTCCGCTCCCGCGAGGCGAACGTCTACCGGCTGGCCGAGATCAGCGCGAACATCATCGACCAGTGCGTGGCGCAGGGCGTGCCCTTCGCGCGCGAATACGGCGGGCTCCTCGCGAACCGCTCCTTCGGCGGCGCGCAGGTCTCGCGCACGTTCTACGCGCGGGGCCAGACGGGCCAGCAACTCCTCCTGGGCGCGTACCAGGCGCTGGAGCGCCAGGTCGGTCTCGGCAAGGTGGCGATGTTCCCGCGCCACGAGATGCTCGAGCTGATCGTGATCGATGGACGCGCGCGCGGCATCGTCACGCGCGACCTCGTGACGGGCACGGTCGAGTCGCACGTGGCCGACGCCGTTTGCCTCGCGACCGGCGGGTACGCGAACGTCTTCTATCTCTCCACGAACGCGAAGGGCGCGAACACCACGGCCATCTGGCGCGCGTACAAGAAGGGTGCCGGATTCGCCAACCCGTGCTACACGCAGATCCATCCGACCTGCATTCCCGTCACCGGGGAGCACCAGTCCAAGCTGACCCTGATGAGCGAGTCGCTCCGAAACGACGGCCGCGTGTGGGTGCCGATGCGGAAGGGCGACACGCGGCCGCCGAACGAGATCCCCGAGGCCGAGCGCGACTACTACCTGGAGCGGAAGTACCCGTCGTACGGGAACCTGGCGCCCCGGGACATCTCCTCCCGCGCCGCGAAGCAGGTCTGCGACGAAGGACGGGGCGTGGGCCCCGGCGGACGCGGGGTCTATCTCGATTTCGCCGAAGCGATCGCGCGGCTCGGCGAGGCGGCGGTCCGCGAGAAATACGGCAACCTCTTCGAGATGTACGAACGGATCACCGGCGAGAACCCGTACCGGGTGCCGATGCGGATCTACCCCGCGTCGCACTACACGATGGGCGGCCTCTGGGTCGACTACGACCTGATGAGCACGATCCCGGGACTCCACGTGCTGGGAGAGGCCAACTTCTCCGATCACGGCGCCAACCGCCTCGGCGCGAGCGCCCTCATGCAGGGTCTGGGCGACGGCTACTTCGTGATTCCGTACACGATCGGGAACTACCTCGCGAGCCACCGGCTCGAGAGGATATCCCTCGACCACCCCGAGGTGAGGCGCGCCGAGGCCGACGTGGCCGCGAGGACGAAGCGCTTCCTGTCGATCCGCGGACGGCGCACGGTCGCCTCCTTCCACCGGGAGCTGGGGCACGTCATGTGGGAGCACTGCGGCATGGCGCGCACCCGGAAGAGCCTCGAGACGGCGCTCGAGATGATCCCGGCGATCCGCGAGGAGTTCTGGAGGAACCTCACCGTCCTCGGCGGCGAACAGGAGCTGAACCAGGCCCTCGAGCAGGCCGGGCGCGTCGCCGACTTCCTCGAGCTCGGAGAGCTCCTCTGCCGGGACGCCCTCGAGCGCGAGGAGTCGTGCGGCGGCCACTTCCGCGAGGAACATCAGACGCCCGACGGCGAGGCGCTCCGGGATGACGAGAAGTACTGCCACGCGGCCGTCTGGGAATACCAGGGCGAGGGGAAGCCGCCGGTCCGCCACGTCGAGCCGCTCGCCTTCGAGAACGTCCATCTGGCGCAACGGAGCTACAAATGAACCTGACCCTCCACGTCTGGCGCCAGAAGGACGCGAGCTCGGCGGGGCGCTTCGTCACGTACACGGCGCGCGACGTGAGCGCCGACATGTCCTTCCTCGAGATGCTCGACGTCGTGAACGAGGAGCTGACGAAGAAGGGCGAGGAGCCGATCGCGTTCGACCACGACTGTCGCGAGGGAATCTGCGGAATGTGCGGCATGGTGATCAACGGACGGCCTCACGGTCCGCGGGCGCTCACGACGGCCTGCCAGCTCCACATGAGGTCCTTCCGGGACGGCGACACGATCACGATCGAGCCGTGGCGCGCGGCCTCCTTCCCGGTGGTGCGCGACCTCGTCGTGGACCGGAGCGCCTTCGACCGCATCATCGCCTCGGGCGGCTTCATCACCGCGGCGACCGGCGGCGCCCCCGACGCGAACGCCATCCCGGTCCCCAAGGAGAACGCCGACCTGGCGATGGACGCGGCGGCCTGCATCGGCTGCGGCGCCTGCGTCGCGGCGTGCCCCAACGCTTCCGCGATGCTCTTCACCGCGGCGAAGGTGTCGCACCTGGCGCTCCTCCCGCAGGGCCAGGCCGAGCGCGAGCGCCGGGTGCGGAGCATGGTGGCCCGGATGGACGAGGAAGGGTTCGGGGGTTGCTCCAATCACCGGGAGTGCGAGGCCGCCTGTCCGAAGGGGATCAGCGTGGAGACCATCGCGCGACTCAATCGCGACTTCATCGCGGCGGCGCTCCTCCACGGGCGGAGGCCGGACGAAGGCGGCGGCGGGGACGGCTGAGCCGGGCGTAGCCCCCGCGCCTCGGGCGAAGGCTGGCGGGGGACCGTGATCCGTGGTACAATGCGCCGGTCGTTCGATGTTCGACCCGCCAGGGGCGCACCGACGCGGGAAGCCCGCCGTTCCGCGATCACGAGTCGACGGTATCTCCCCATGCAACGCCCCGCCGCACCGTCGGAGGATCCCATGCACGCCACTCCCCGACCTCGCACGCCCTCGTTCGCCTCCCTGGCCGCCGCGATGCTCCTCATCGGTTCGATGGGGGCGGCGACGGCCCGCGCGCAGACCTTCTGCGACTTCGCTCCCACCGTGAAGGTCGACTTCTCGCCGACCCGGGCCGCCGTCGGCGCCATGGTGCACGTCACCGTGATCGCCGAGGACCCGAACGGCGACGCCATCGCGTCGCTCGCCGCGGACACCTCCGCCCTCCCGCCGGGCAACGACGCCGTGTTCACGCCCAACGGGACCCTGACCGGCGGCGAGCTGACCTGGACGCCCGGCCCGGGGCAGACCGGCGACTACGTGGTGACCTACACGGCGAGCAACGCGCTGAGCGGCTCCGCCACCGGAACGATCCACGTCGTCGACACGGCCGGCGCGCCGTTCGTCCAGGCGCCGGCCAACGTCACGGCGCGCGTCTTCGAGTCCACGACGTTCCAGGTCTACGCCACCGATCCCGACGGGGACGCGATCGCCTCGCTCACGGCGAGCGGGCTTCCCTTCGGCGCGACCTTCTCCGCGAACGGCTCGAACACGGCGGGGACCTTCTCCTGGACGCCGACCTTCACGTCGTACGGCAGCTATACCGTCGTCTTCACGGCGTCGAACTCGCTCAGCGGGAGCGCCTCGACGTTCGTCCTGGTTCCCCAGATCGACCGCGCGCCGCTCGTGAACGTGCCCCCATCGGCCTTCGGCACCGAGGGGTCCCTCCTCACGATCTGCGCCACGGCGTACGACCCGGACGGCGACGCGATCACGTCGTTCACCGTATCGCCGGACATTCCCCGCGCCCAGGTCATCCTGGCGCCGGGCAACCACGTGCTGACGTTCCAGTGGACGCCCGAGCCGGGTGATGCCGGGAGCTACGTCCTCCAGTTCACCGCGAGCAACGCGCTGAGCGGCACCTCCTCGGTCTCGGTGACGATCGCCCCCTCCGGGGCCGACCGGCCGCCGACGGTCGTGGCGCCGTCTTCCGTGAGCGGTCCCGCGGACGAGGCGCTCCGCGTGAGCGTGACCGCGAGCGACCCGGACGGCGACGCGATCGCGTCGCTGACCGCGTCACCGCTCCCGGCCGGGGCGACGTTCACCGCGAACGCCACGAACACGGCGGGGACGCTCGACTGGACGCCCACGATCGGCCAGATCGGCCAGCACACGATCTCCTTCCTCGCGCAGAACGCCCTCGTGGGATCGGCGCAGACCGTCGTGACGGTGACCGAGCCGACGTATCCGGTCGCGGTCTTCACCGTCGGCGGCGACAAGTCGCTCAAGCTCGCCTCCGGACGGACGCTCTGGTGCGCGGAGCTACAGCCCCCCGCCGGGCTCTACGCCGTCACCGACATCGATCTCGCGTCGATCATCCTGACTTCGAACGGCACCGGGTCGGTGAGCCAGATCCACGCGGTGGCCGGAAAGACGAACGTCGTCGGCGACCAGAACCACGACGGCATCGCGGACGTCCAGGTCTGCTTCACGAGGGAGGATCTGCGCGCGCTGTTCCGCGACCTGAACGGAAAGCAGACCGTGACCGTGTCGGTGGACGGGTCGCTCCTGTCCGGGATCCTCATCCACGGCGATCTCTCGATCGACGTGGTGGCCCAGGGCGGTCAGCTCGCGGCGGTCCTCTCGCCGAATCCGCCGGGCGGCGCCCCCGCATCGCTCTCCTTCGCCACGACGAGGCCGGGACGCGTTCGCGTGCTGCTGTTCGACGTGCGTGGACGCCTGGTGCGCACGCTGCTCGACGAAGGGAATTCGGCGGTCGGCGGTCACGCGGTCGCGATCGACGCCGGTGGAGCGGGCGCGGGACGGCTCCCCTCGGGCGTCTACTTCTATCGCGTCGAGGCGACGGAGGGGATCGCGACGGGCCGCTTCGCTCTCTTCCGGTAGCCGGGGTAGCCGGAGACGGGGCGCCTAGACGGGCGCGATGCTCGATGCGCCCGCCGGGTGCTCCGCCGCGGCGGAAGACGGCGCGGGCTCCTCGGACGGGGCGAAGCGCCCCTGGAAGAAGCGGAGGTACGGGGGCTCGTACACGAAACGGAGGCCGCGGATCGAGTCCCGCCTCCGGTAGAGGCGGATGATCCCGTCGGCCACCAGGCGCATGTGGTCGTTGGAATAGACGCGGCGCGGAATGGTCAGGCGCACCAGCTCGAGCGCCGGGCGGAAGTTCTTTCCGCTCTTCGCGTCGCGGCCCTTCGAGACGTTGCCGCGCTCCATCACGCGGACCCCGGTCTCGAGGTAGATCTCGGCGGCCAGCCGCTGGGCGGGGTACTCGTCCTGGTCGATGTGCGGCAGGAAGCGCCGCGCGTCGATGAAGATCGCGTGGCTTCCCGGCGGCATCACGATCGGGACGCCGCCATCGCTCAGGAGCCGCGCCAGGAACGCCGACTGCTCGACGCGCGTGCGGATGTAGCGGTCGTCCAGCATTTCCTCCGCTCCCCGCGCCATCGCCGCCAGATCGGCCGCCGCGAGGCCGCCGTCCGTGACGCCCCCCTCGTAGACCCGGAGCAGCGCCTCGGCCTTCCGCTTCCACTCGGCGTTGTCCTTGAAGGCCAGCACGCCGCCGATGTTGACGAGGAAGTCCTTCTTGGCGGAGATCGTGCATCCGTCGCCGTAGAGCATCATCTCGCGCATGATGTCGCTGATGTGCACCGCGTGGTAGCGGGGATCGCGCTTCTGGATGAAGTAGGCGTTCTCGACCGCGCGCGTGGCGTCGTACATGACGGGAACGCCGTTCGCGCTGCAGTAGGCGTAGACCTCCTTCATGTTGTCCATGCTCACCGGCTGGCCGCCGGCCATGTTCACGCAGTGCTCGAAGGAGAGGTAGGCGATCTCCTCGGGGCCGTGCCGGTCGACGATCTCGCGCAGCTTCTTCATGTCCACGTTCCCCTTCCAGGGGAAGGAGGACGCGGGATCGTGCGCGTCGTCCACGATGACGTCCACGAAGACGCCGCCGGCCAGCTCCTGGTGGACCTTCGTGGTCGTGAAGTACATGTTCCCCGGGACGAGCTGCCCGGGCCGGATCAGGATCTGGCTCAGGATGTGCTCGGCGGCCCGCCCCTGATGCGTCGGGATCACGTGCTCGTATCCGTAGATCCTCCGGATCGTCTCCGTGAACCGGCGATGGGCGTCGCTCGACGCCGTGGCGGCGCGCGCGGCGTCGTACGCCGCCCACTGATCGGTGCTCATCGCCGACGTGCCCGAATCGGTGAGGAGGTCGATCGTCACGTCGGCCGACCTAAGAAGGAAGGTGTTGTACCCGGCCTCGCGGATCGCGCGGCGGCGCTGCTCCACGGTGGTTTCCGGGATGCGCTCGAACGCGTGGATCACGAACGGATAGCAGTCGAACTCGTAGGACTTGAGGTCGGCGAACACCGAGCGGAAGCGGAGCATGTCGTGCCACTCGCCGCCGGTCTGGAGCTCCACCTTGGCCACGCGGTCGCGCTGGCGGTAGAGGGCGGCGATCGCGTCGGCGACCTGCCCGAGCTGCCAGGTCGTCATCGCGAGGCGCGGGATCTGCACGGGGAGGTACTCGCCGCGCCCCACGCGCCCCGTCGGGAGCGCCCGCGCTCCGGTGGTCTGGTAGAAGGCGGCCGCGAGGGCGTGCGCCGCGTGCTCCCGCACGTGCGGCAGGAACTTCTCGGCCTCGATATAGGCGCCGTCGCAGCCGCGCTCGAGCGGCACCCCCGCCGCGCGGAGGCGCTCGGTGAATTGCTCGGTCACGCGCATCACCCACTGCACCTCGGCCTCGTCGACCATCTCTTCGATGCCGCGCGCGAGGACCTCCATCGTCCGGCCCGACATCCCGCCGTACGTGTGGAGGCCCTCGTACACGACGACCTCGGTCGTGAAGCGCTCGTGATCGGCGGGGTTGTCGGTGGTGAGGATCCCGCCGGTCAGCCCCTTGGCGTCCTGGCCCCCGTCCATCTGGAAGACGTGCGCGGTCTTCACCATCTGCTTCACGATGTCCGCGATCGCGCGATCGGCCTGCCCCGCCTCGTGCCGCTGGATGTACCACGCGTTCTCGATCAGGCGCGAGCCGTCGAGCACGACGCGCACGCCGCGCTGGTCCGCCGCCGCGCGGACCGCTTGGAGGTTCGCGAGGCTCATCGGGTGCATGCCGTCGGCGAACGCCTGGAGGTCCACGATCGCCACCGAGTCCTCGAGGAGGGCGCGGCGGAGCATCGCCACGTCGACATTGCCGGTGAACGTGCGCTCGCGGGCGTCGCGGACGTCGGCCACGGCGACGTGGCGCGGCCCGAGGATGTCGCTTCGGCCGAGGGCGTTGCTGACCACCGTCGAGCCGGGCGGGATGAGCGTCGCGACGACCAGCTTCACGCATCCGAGCAGGTTGTGGGTCGGGCAGACGTACGTGTGGCCGAGCACCCGGCCCACCGCGCGGGCCAGGTTCTCGAAGTTCCTCGCGCCGGCGTAGGCCTCGTCCCCGATGCGGTCGCCGGCCAGCTGCTCCTGGCTCATGGCGCTCGTGCCGGTGGAGACGAGGTCGAAGTCGATCTGGGACGGCGTCAGGTTGAAGACGTTGAAGTGGGCGTCGGCGAGATATCGCTTCCGCTCCTCCAGCGTCGGGAAGGAAACGAGGCGGACCGTCTTGATCTTGTGCGGCTCGTGCGTCGGCGCGGAGATGGGCATGGCGGTATCGCGTCCTCCCGTTGAATGCAGACTCAAGGGTAGGGTATCGGTTCGCGGCGAAAACTGGTACCTCGGTAGCACGAGGGGAAGCGCTATGGTGGGCGTCGCATGGACCCTACGGAGCGCTTGATCAGCGAGCCCCTCGCGGCCGTCCCCGAGTCGGGCCCGGCGGACCATCCCCACGCCATGGGGGAGCCGGTCCTGCCCGCCCGCTTCCGATGGCGGGATGCGGAGTTCACCGTCGCGGAGGTGCTGGAGGCGTGGAAGGGGTATTCGCCCCGGGCGTCGAACGTCCGCGGTCGGTACGTGAGGCGACACTGGTACCGCGTCCGGACGGAGACGGGGCGCGTGCTCACCATCTACTTCGTGCGCACGACCCAGACCGGCTCGAGGAAGGAGAAGGGGTGGTGGGTCTACAGCGAGGCCGCCGGGGAGAAACCGGCGCGATGAGCGCCGACGCGGGCGGTCAGTCTCGGCGGCGAAGCGACGCGCCGAGCGCCAGGAGTCCCGCCGCGAAGAGCGCCGACGTGCCCGGCTCGGGGACCGGCAGCGCGTCCGACGCCGACGCCGGCTCCGGATCGGGGCCCGTGCCCACGGCCGCCGGGGTCAGATCGAGCGCCGGAGGATCGATCATGCCGTCCTCGGGCTGGGGCAGCGTGATCGGAGTCCGCAGCGAATGGTATCCCAGCGCGGGATCGCTCACGGCGTAGTCGGCGCCGCCGAATCCGCCCAAGAGAATCGCCGGGGCCGCGACCATCGCGATGGCGAGGCCGGCCGTGAGGTATGGAGCGCCCGAGTGGCGCTCTTTGAGCGCGAGCCCGCCCCCCAACACCGGCGCGTAGAGGCCGGACGGGCCCGCGTCGTCGAGCGCGGCGCTGTCCGCGGGCGCGCCTTCGCCGGTATCGCGGATCGCGCCGGCCGCCACGGGAAGCGCGGTATCCGTCATCGGGGACGGGGCGTGCGCACGTGTCGAAACGAAGAACGGGAAGGCCCCGCCCGCGCGCGGAGAGGCGGCGATTGCAAGCGCCACCAGCGGGCAGAAGATGCGCATGAACGGATGAGCGACCTTCACGAAGCGGGATCCTCTCGTCGCGGCCCCGAGGGCTCGCGGACAGACGTCCGTATGACCGATTGTTCCTCGAAGCGCCCCAGGCCGACCAGCCCACCGCTCCTTAGATGACATAATACTAGCACACACCGTGTTATCAGTAAATGATTATTTACTATGAAGTAATGATTGTTTACATAGTTGACACTCTTGTGCGCTGGCGAAATCGCCGCGCCAGGGCGAGGCCGGCCGGTACTAAGCGATTGGAATATATGGGTGGTGGCCGACCAGGCGAATCGCCGGTTGGTGGCGATTGATTCCGGGGAGAGCGACCCGACAAGGTCGGCCGAAGGAGCTGAAAGCAGGCACCGTGCCGGGCGACGTGGTTCGCTGCCCGCGCTGTGGCAGAATCTCGCGATGGCCGACTCCGGCTCACTCCCCATCGTGATCGTCGGCGCGGGCGCCGCGGGCTTGATGGCGGCGATCCACGCCGCGGGCGATCGTCGCCGCGTCCTGCTCCTCGAGCGCACGAAAGACGGCGGCCGAAAGATCCTCATGAGCGGCGGGGGGCGGTGCAACGTCCTCCCGTCGGAGCTCGATCCCGCGCGCTTCGTCACCGAATCGTCGCCGCACACCATGCGCAAGCTCCTCCTCTCCTGGCCGCTCGACGAGCAGCGCCGTTTCTTCGAGGAGACGCTGGGAACTCCGCTCGCGCTCGAATCGGAAACGGGGAAACTCTTCCCCGTCTCGAACCGCGCCCGCGACGTGCGCGACGGGCTCCTCGCGCTCGCGGCGAGCCGCGGCGTCGAGACGCGCTTCGGCGTCGCGGTCTCGGGCGCGGCGCCCGAGCCCGACGGGTCGTGGAGCGTCCGGCTCGACGGCGGAGCGCCGGCGCTCCGCGCCGCGCGCCTGATCCTCGCTACCGGCGGGCTCTCCGTTCCCGCGACGGGGAGCGACGGGACGGGACTCGCGATCGCCCGGGGCCTGGGACACGCGGTCCATGCGACCTACCCCGCGCTGACGCCGCTGGTCGCGCGGCCGCATCGCGACGCGGCGCTCGCGGGCGTCTCCCTCCCGGTCACGATCGAGGCCCCGGGACCGCGGGGCCTGGTCGTGACCGGGGGGTTCCTCTTCACGCACAAGGGATACAGCGGTCCCGCGGTGCTCAACGTGTCGCATCTCTGCGTGCGGTCGCGGCTCGCCGGGGGGCCCCTCCAGCCGCTCTTCGTCCGCTGGACGACGCTCCTCGAGAAGGACTGGGAGGAGGCGCTCCGCGGCGGCGAGGGGACGGCGGCGGGAGTCGTGCGTCGCCGGCTTCCGGCCCGGCTCGCGAACGCGCTTTTCGTAGACGCGGGCGTCCCGGGCGATACCGCGCTCTCGCAGCTCAAGCGGGAGGAGCGGCGCCGTCTGGTCGCCGCGCTCACGCGTCACCCGCTCCCCTGGAACGGGGACGAAGGTTATACCAAGGCGGAGGTGACGGGCGGGGGCGTCGCCCTCGGTGAGATCGATCCCCGGACGCTGGAGAGCCGCCGCCATCGCGGCCTTCACCTCTGCGGCGAAATGCTCGACGCCTTCGGCCCGATCGGTGGCTACAACTTCGCGTGGGCCTGGGCCACGGGACGCGCGGCAGGGCTCGGCGCCGCGGCGCTCGCGGGAACTCCCGCGTAGAGCAGGTCGCCGCGAGGCGGCGCCTTCAGACCTTCGGCTTCGCGGCTTTGTCTCCCCAGAGCTCGCGGAGCCGTCGGTCGCGGCCGCAGCCTTCCCGGTAGGCGTGGTAGTCGGCGGGATTCTTCCTGAAGTAGTCCTGGTGGTACTCCTCGGCGGGGTAGAACGCCGTGAACGGAACGATCTCCGTTTCGAACGGCTTCTTGATCCGGATCTCCGCCTCCGCCTTCTTCTCCGTCTCGAGCGCGAGGCGCTTCTGCTCGGCGTCGTGGTAGAAGATCGCGGACCGGTACTGATTCCCGCGATCGCAGAACTGCCCGTTCGCCGACGTCGGGTCGACGCTGTGCCAGAAGATGTCGAGCAGCGCCGCGTACGTCGTGCGGCTCGGGTCGTAGACGATCTGTACCGACTCGGCGTGTCCCGTCCCGCCGGCGCCCACTTCGTGATAGGTCGGATTCTTCACGTCCCCGCCGGCATAGCCCGACGTGACGGAGAGGACGCCGGTCTGTCCCTCGAACGCGGTTTCCATGCACCAGAAGCAGCCCCCCGCGAACGTGGCGCGGGCCGTGGCCTTGGCGGGCGCCGCGTGGGCCAGCGCGGCGGCCAGCGCGGGGCGCGGCGCGAGGACGCCCCACGCGAGGAACGTCAGCAGAAGCGGCGTCCACGCGGCGGCTCGATTTCGCTCTCGCATCGATTCGACTCCTGGTCGGTGGGAATGCCGGGCTCCGCCCGGTGGCTCCGGGCCGGCCCCTAGGATACGCGGAATCGCGGCCCCGGTGACCTCGCGAATGGTACGCTCCCCGCATGGCGCGCTCCGTCGCGGAATCCCTCGCTCCCCTGGTCCTCGCCGATCCGGAGGGGCGCGACGTTCGTCTCGGCTCCCTTTGGGCGGCGCGGCCCGTCGCCCTCGCGTTCCTCCGCCACTACGGCTGAATCTTCTGCCGCGAGCACGTCGCCAGGCTGCGCGACCGGGAAGAGGAGATCGAACGGAGCGGCGCCGGCATCGCCGCGATCGGCCTCGGCGGGCGGACGTACGCCGCGGCGTTCCGCGAGGAGACCGGGATCGACTTCCCGTTGCTGATCGACGAGCGGCGCGTCGCCTACGACGCGGCGGGGCTCCGGAGCGGCGGGATCCTCGAGCTCCTCCGGCCCTTCAACCTCGCGGCGCGCGCCCGGGCGGGCCGCGAGGGCCACCGTCAGCATCGGATCGGCAAGGATCCGTTTCAGCTCGGCGGCACGTTCGTCCTGGCCCCCGGGGATCGCGACTGGTTCGCGCACCGGAGCGGGACGTTCGGAGACGTCGCGGAGATCGACGCGGTGCTCGCGGCGCTCGCGAGGAATCGGTGAGGCGCGCGGGCCCTACTCGCGGTAGAGCCGCCCCGCGATGAGACAGCCGATCATCGACTCGGCGAGCGTCCAGGGTAGTCCTACCGCGAGCCTCCAACCGGTCAGGATGCCGAACTCGGCGAGCGCGATCGCGAGCGGGACGTAGCCCGCGAGCCAGAGGACGAGGCCGGCCCGGAGCGCGGTCTTCGGCCCGGCCCCGAAGCGTGGCCGGAACGCGGCGTAGAGGAAGGCGGCGAGGAATCCGTACCCGAAGCGCAGGCCGATGTTCTTGACGATCGTCCACCCGGAAGGCGGCGCGGCCAGGTGCCGGCCGTATTGCTCGACGTACTCGGGCCCATAGACGAGATGACCCAGCACGACGCCGCTCACCGTGAGCCAGACGCCCGCGACGAGCCCGCCGACGATCCACGCCCTCCGGTTGATCGCCATTCGCGGAGCCTAACAGAGCGCGCCGGCCGGGTCATCGGTCGCCTGATCCAGGCCAACGCAAGAAAGGAGCGGGCATGACTCGATCCCGTCCGACGTTCGAAACGCTGCTCCTCCTCGCGTTAGCGTGCGCGCTCGCCGGCGCGCCGGGGTGCCGCCGCGAGCCCCGGACGCTCCCGTCCGACGAGGAGCTGATCGCGTTCTTCCGCGCGCACCGGGCCGATCTCGATTCGCTGCGCGAGACGGACCAGGCGCAGCTCCGATTCGGTCCGAACGACCGGGATCCCGTGCTGACCCAACGATGGACGAGGCTCGTCCGGAAGCTCGGGCTCCCGGGGGGCGGGAGCCTGGAGCTGACGACGCGGATCTTCATTCCCGTGGCGGGCCGCCCGCTCGGCCGCGATCTCATCGACGTGAAGGGATTCGCCTGGGTCGACTCGATCCAGCCGCGGGGCGCCCGACTCGACACGCTGACGAGCCTCGACACGCTGGATGCGCGGATGCTCGCGACGCCGGGCCGGCATCTTCGTCGTCTCGACGGAGCCTGGTGGCTCTTTCGCTGGGTGGACCACCCGGTGCGGGACTGAGCCGCGCATGCTAGTCTACCGGCCATGTCTGGCACGAACGAGCCCCGCCGCGCCGCCGGCCGTCCCTGGGTGGTGATCCAGCACGTCGCGGTCGAGGGGCCGGGCACGATCGCCGACCTGGCCGCGGCGCGCGGTCTCCGCCTCGAGGTGCGCCGCATGGATCGGGGCGATCCGGTGCCCTCGGTGGACGAGATCGACGGCCTCGTCGTCATGGGCGGGCCGATGAGCGTGCACGACACCGCCGCGCATCCGAACCTCGTCGCCGAGCGCCGCCTCCTGCGCGACGCCGTGGAAGGCGGCCGGCCCGTGCTCGGCGTCTGCCTCGGCTCGCAGCTCCTCGCGCTCGCGCTGGGCGCGCGGGTCGAGACGGGGCCCGAGATGGAAGTGGGGATCGGCGACGTGACGCTGACCGACGCGGGCCGCGCCGATCCGGTCCTGGGCGGCGGCGAGCGGGTCCCGGTAATCCACTGGCACGGCGATACGTTCCATCTCCCGGACGGCGCCCTCCTCCTCGCCGAGAGCCCGCGATACCGGAACCAGGCGTTTCGCCACGGCGACCGGGTCTACGGATTCCAGTTCCACATCGAGGTCGATCGCGCCCTCGCCGACGCGTGGCGGCCGCTCCTCCCGGCCGGCGCCACGCTCGAGGAGCCGCGGCGCGCCGCGGTCGAACGCGCGGGGCGCGAGATCCTGGGGAGGTTCTTCGATCGCGTGATCGAGAAGCCGGGCGTCCCGACGTGAGCCGGACCCGCGCGTCTCGGACCGAGCGGCTCCGCTCCGTCGCGGCGCGCCTCGCGGCACCACTCGCGGCGCGGCTCGCGTCGGTCGCCGTCGCGACGATCGCGCTCGCCGCCTGGCCCGCCGCGCCGCCCGCGCGCGCCGACGGGGCGGGCGCCGTGCTGATCGAGTGCGACCGCCTCTACGACGGCCTCTCCGCGCGCGCGACGGGCCCGACGCGGGTGCTCGTCCAGGACGGACGCATCGCCAAGATCGGTCCCACGGTCGAGGCGCCTCCCGGGGCGGAGCGCGTCGCGCTCGGCGGCATGACGCTCCTGCCGGGCCTGATCGACGCGCACACGCACCTCTCCTACCTCTGGGCCGACACCACGCGGGCCCCGAATTTCCTGAACGACTACCTCGGCTCGCCGATTGCCGTCGCCTTTGCCGCGGCGAAGAACGCGGAGAAGACCCTTCGCGCCGGATTCACCACCGTCCGCGACTGCGGCGCCATGGACGGGATCGATCTCGCGCTTTCTCGCGCGATCGCGGCCGGCCTCGCCGAAGGGCCGCGGATCGTGACCTCGGGGCCGCTCTATCCCCCGAGCGGAGGGCGGCCCGACGTCACGTGGCCTCCGGGCGGGACCGTCTCCTCCGCGGAGGAGATCACGCGGAAAACGCGCGACTACCTCGGCCAGGGGTGCGACTGGATCAAGATCTACGAGACGGGAGGCACGTACGACGACACGTCGGGGACGCCCTTCTACACGACCGAGGAGATTCGCGCCGCGGTGACGGCGGCGGCGGCGAGCGGTCACTGGGTGGCCGCCCACGTCATGGGCCTCGAGGGGGCGAAGCGCGCGGTCCTGGCCGGCGTCCGGTCGATCGAGCACGGCTCGCGGCTCGACCGCCCCACCGCGCAGTCGATGGCCCGCCAGGGGATCTATCTCGATCCCACGCTCTACCACCTTCAGTGGTACGCGGACCACGGCGCCGCGCTCGGCTACGCGCCCGGCTACGCCGACCGGCTCGCCGCGCTCCAACGGGAGCAGTTCGCCTCGCTTCGAATCGCGCGGGACGCGGGCGTCAAGATCGCGAGCGGCTCCGACGCGGTCTACACGATGCACGGCGAGAATGGACGCGAGCTGGTCTGGCTCGTGAAGGCGGGCTTGAGCCCCGTCGAGGCGCTCCGGGCGGCGACGTCCACGAACGCCGCGCTGCTCGGGCTCGATCACGAGATCGGGCGGGTGGCCGAGGGCTACGCCGCCGACCTCATCGCCGTGCCGGGCGATCCGACGAAGGACATCGACGCGGTGCGGAAGCCCGCGTTCGTGATGAAGGGCGGGCGGGTCATCGTCCGTCCGTAGCTCGGCGGCCGCGGCGCCGCGCCCGCGCTACTCGTCGAAGAGGACCGTGCTCTCCTCGTAGAACCGGACGTGGTTCTGCTCCAGCCGCTCCCGCATCCAGGACCGCACCCACGCCTCCTTCTCCTCCCGCGATCGTTCCCGATCGGCCAGGAGATCGAGCGGCAGGTTCACGCGGAGCGCGCGCCACGCGATCAGGTGGCGCGTGATCCCCGCGGGAAGGCGCGCCCCGGTGGAGGCGAGCTCGAGGATCTCCGCGGGATCGAAGTGGGGAAAGACGACCAAAGCGCCCGCGTCGGGGATCCGCTCGAGCGCGAGATCCAGGGCGTCGGGCCCGACGCGATAGACCTTGGCATGCTTCCTGTATTCCGCGACCACGGCGTTCAGCACGCGGTTTCGCTCGGCGAAGTCGCCGGGCGCGCAGAGCGTGACGGCCTCCAGTCCCTGGGTCAGCACGTACGCGAGGATCTCCCGGCGCGCCAGCATCGCGCGCGCATGCGCCACCTGCTCCGGGCAGCGCTCGAGCCCCGGGACGCGATCGAGCGCCTCGAGGAGCGACGCGCCGTCGATTCCGGCGAGCGCGTGATTCCACGTGAGGAGACGGACCGAGGGCTCCTCGTACCGGACCACCTGCACCGCGAGGTGGGGGAGCCCCGCCGCTTCCGCCGCGGCCGTCCGATTGGCCCCGTCGAGCACGACGTAGCGTTCGAGGCCCGGCGCCCGGAGCGGCGCCACGATCGGCGGATTCCGGAGCACGCCCTGGGCCTGGATCCGTTTCGTCAGTGGTCCGGTGCGGTGCTCGTCGTGGTGCTCGTGGGGCACCAGGGAGGCGACGGGGACGATGCGGAGATCGGGGAGCGAGAAGCTCCGGGTCGGCATGTCGGTCATGGGCGCGTACTGTAGCACGCGGGACCGCGCGCCCAGGACCGGCGGAAATAGAAGGGCCCGCGCCACCCCTCGCAACGCGGGCCTCGAACTGAGTTAGGGGCAGGGACGCGGGTTACCCGCTCGGTCGTGTCCGGGAAGGTCTCGAGCCTCGATGGTCCAGAGCTACCGTCTCATCCTGGTCGGCGATGCCGTCCGGGTTTCGACGATCCAGACGCTGTCGCTAGGTTCGGTTGCTTCTCGCCTCACGCTGGCTTCGCGTCGGACCCCTCACTTGCCTTTCGACGGGGTTTGGGATGCGTCGCCGTCCGCGAGCTTTGGTCCCGAGCCCGCTGCCCGATCTGCTCGGATCGCAAGCAGCGTGCCTGCCGGCCCGCGAGACGCCGCTTGCGCGGAACCCCTGGTACGGCGCAACTTGGAGGCGATGGCCGCGCCACCGCCGGCGGAGAGGCGCGCCGCCGACTGACAGGCTGACAGCACGGACGGCCGGTTATGGCAGGACCCGGGAGGGGCCGTGGCCCGACGCGCGGAGAACGAGAATCTGACGATCGCCCGGCGGCTCGAGGAGGTCGCCCGGCTCCTCGAGGAGCAGGGGGCGAACCCGTTCCGCATCCAGGCGTATCGACGCGGAGCCGAGACGGTGCGCCGTCTCGACCGCCCGGTCTCGGAGATCCTGGAGCGCGAGGGGATCGAAGGGCTCCGCCGCCTCGCCGCCATCGGCGACAGCCTGAGTCGCGCCATCCGCGACCTGATCCGCCACGGCCGGCTCCCGATGCTCGAGCGCCTTCGCGGCGAGAGCGACCCGGTCGAGCTGCTCGGCACGGTGCCGGGAATCGGCCCCGTCACGGCGGAGCGGCTGCACCACGACCTCGGCATCGACACGCTGGAGGAGCTCGAGGCCGCCGCGCACGACGGGCGTCTCCGCGACGTCGCGGGGCTCGGCGAGAAGCGGATCGCCGGGATCGTCGATTCGCTGGCGTCGCGATTGACGCGCGTGCGGCGGCGCGGCGAGCCCGGAGGCTTCCCGCGGGCCCTCTCCGACGCTCCGTCCGCGACCGCCGCCGACGGGGACCACGAAGAGCCGCCGGTGGCGGAGATCCTCGACGTCGACCGCGAGTACCGCGAGCGCGCCGCCGCGGGGACGCTGCGGAAGATCGCGCCGCGGCGCCTCAATCCGGAAGGGGAGGCGTGGCTCCCGATCCTCCACGCCGAGCGCGGCGACCGCCACTACACGGTCCTCTACTCGAACACCGCGCGCGCCCATCGCTTGGGGAAGACGCGCGACTGGGTGGTGCTCTTCTACGACGGCGAGGGTCGCGGCGCGGAGCGGCAATGCACCGTCATCACGAGCGACTTCGGGCCGCTCCGCGGCCGCCGCATCGTCCGCGGCCGCGAGGACGAGTGCCTCGCCCACTACGGGATCGCGCCCTAGAAGCGCGATGCCGTGAGCGTCACGTCCGACTTCGCCCAGATCCTCTTGAACCGCGCCTCGGCCTCGGCCGACGCCCTCGCGTCGTTCATCGCCTTCGCGGCCTGCGCGAGCCCGTAGAGCGACCAGCCGTTGTCCGCGAACTGCTTCAGGTCGGCGCGGTAGACGTCGACGGCTTCCTTTGCCCGGCCCGCCTGGAGGAGCACCGCGCCGAGCGCGTGGCGGGGCTCCCCGCACCAGGGCGGCGGCTCGTCGTAGCGTAGCGCGTCGCCCGACGCCACCGCCTTCGTGAGCTTCGCGACCGCCTCGTCGGTCTTCCCGCTCCGGGCCGCGATCTCGCCGTCCAGGAGCTGCGAGGCCACCGTCAGGATCGACTGGGCCGAGTTGTTGCCGAACACCAGGTCGGGGGGGATCGTCTCCGTGATCGCGGCGACGCTGTCCCGCTCGACGGCGCCCTGGTCGGGCTTCCCCGTCGCCGCGAGCGCCATGCCGCGCGCGTAGTGCCACATCGCCGCCGTGATCCGCATGTCGGGTGGCGGCGCCTCCATCGCGAGGATCTCGTCCCACCTGCCGAACCGGACCGGCGTGAAGTAGTCGACCGAGCGGAACCCCTCGAGCGGCGGCGCCTGGCGCACCAATTCCCACGGCACCGCGGCGTCCATCTGCCGCGCCGCGTCCTTCGCCAGGGCGGCGCGTCCCGTGGAGCAGAGCGCCGACCAGCGCATGTGGATGTTATGCGGGTGGTACATCATCGTGTACATGGTCTGGGGATGCCACGCGTCCATGTACCTGTGGTCGGCGCCCACCGCGGCGTCGTTGGTCGTGATCGCGTCCTCGTACCGGCCGACCCGAAGGTAGATGTGCGAGGGCATGTGGAGGAGGTGTCCCGCCTCCGGGGCGATCTTTCGCAGCCGGTCGGCGTAGCCCTCCGCCCGCTCCGGGTGGGGCGACGCCTCCACCGCGTGGATGTAGAAGTGGATCGCGCCGATCGAGTTGGGGGAGCGCTTCAGAACCCCCTCGAGGATGGAGACCATCTCGTTCACGCCCGGCTTGGGCGAGCCGTCGGTCTCGTAGAGGTCCCACGGCCGGAGCAGCATCAGCGACTCCGCGCAGAGGATCGCCGCGTCGTCGTCCTTCGGGTACTTCTTCATCAGCGCGCGCATCGCGTCGGCGTAGGCGCTGTCCCGCGGCGCGCGGTCGGCTCCCGCCGGATCGGCGAACCGGACGGCGAGCGTCGCGACGTAGTCGCGGTCGGCTTCGTTCGCCTTCGGCGCCGCCGCCCGCGCCTTCCGGAGCGCGTCGAGCGCCTGCGTCTCGGCGTCGGCGCTCATCGGGACGTTGATGTTCGGTCCGAGCGACATCGCGACGCCCCACCACGCCATCGCCATGTCGGGATCGAGCCGCGCGGCTTCCCTGAAGGACCGGGCGGCCTCGTCGTCGTTGAAGGCGTAGTAGAGCCCGAGCCCCTGGTCGAACATCTTCTGCGCCGCCGCCGACTTCGTCGCGACCGGATGGTGGACCGAGCCGAAGTTGTGGAACATCGGGACCCCGGGGGGCGTCGGCTGGCCGCCGCCCATCGCCTCGTGTTGGGCCGCCGCCGGCGGGGCGACCGGCGCCAGGGCGAACGCGCCGAACGCCAAGAGCCACGCGGGGATCGAACGAAACGCACGCTTCATCGTTGGAGCCTCCCTCGAGTTCGGTTCGGTGGGGTGTGCGAGATTCGCGGAGCCTATCAAGAATCCCGCCGCTTCGGTATAGTCAGCCGGCCGTGAACGCCCATCCCCAGAACATCGACCGGCCATGTCCCTAGCGCGGAACTTCATCACGTG
Organism: Candidatus Eiseniibacteriota bacterium; assembly: GCA_036380835.1. Taxonomy (GTDB): domain Bacteria; phylum Eisenbacteria; class RBG-16-71-46; order SZUA-252; family SZUA-252; genus DASQJL01. The sequence continues at coordinate 53,022 of DASVDZ010000069.1, forward strand.
GCTCGCGGCCCGGCGCGCCTTCACCCGGACGCTCGCCGGGACCGGCATGCGCCTCGGGTTCGCCCGCCGATTCATCGCGGGCGAGACGCTCGAGGACGCCCTCGGGTCGGCCGTCGACCTGAACGCCCGCGGCCTCCTCGTCGTCATGAATCACCTCGGCGAGAACATCCGGGACGGGAAGGACGCCGAGGAATCCTACGGCTCGTATACCGAGATCCTCCGCCAGCTCTCCCAGAGGAAGATCGACGGCGCGATCACGATCAAGCCGACGCAGCTCGCGCTCGAGCTCGACTTCGATCTCTGCAAGCGGCTGACGCTCCGCCTCGTGGAGGAGGCGGCGTCGCTCGGGAGAATGGTCGAGATCGACATGGAGCACTCGAGCGCCACGGAGGCCACCGTCTCCCTCTACGAGCACGTCCGGGCGAGCCACGAGAACGTCGGGCTGGCGGTGCAGTCCTATCTCTTCCGAACCGCGGCGGACCTCGCGCGCCTCGAGCGCTGGAAGCCGAAGATCCGGCTCGTCAAGGGCGCCTACCTCGAGCCGCACGACATCGCGTTCGCCGAGAAGCGCCAGGTGGACGAGAACTACGTCGCGCTGATGCGGATCCTCTTCGCGGGGAGCTTCTTCCCCGCCATCGGAACGCACGACGAGGCGCTCCTCGCGCGGGCGAAGGAGCTGGCGCGGGAGCACGGACGCGGACCGGACGACTGGGAGGTGCAGATGCTCTACGGCGTGCGGCGCGACCTCCAGGAGTCCCTGGTCCGCGAGGGCTACCGGATGCGCGTCTACGTCACGTTCGGCACCGAGTGGGTGCCGTACTTCATGCGGCGTCTCGCGGAGCGCCCGGCGAACGTCGGGTTCGTCCTCCGGAGCATCCTGAAGGGCCGCTGAGCGGACGGATCCGGCGTCCGGTCACGGCGCTCCGAACTCCCGCTCGACCCGCGACCGGAGATCGCCGAGGCTCGCGACCGCCACGTCGGCCGGGCCCGGCCGCGCGTGGGGCCGCTCCACGAAGACGCTCGTGAGGCCGAGCCCGCGGGCCGTCGCGAGGTCGTAGTCGCCGTACGCGGAGACGTGCCACCAGTGCGGGCCCGGCGCCACGCCGAGCCGCGCCGATGCCGCGCGCCAGACCTCGGGGTCGGGCTTGTAGCGGCGAATCTCCTCGGCGCAGATCCAGTCGCTCATCCGGAATCCGAGGGCGCGCTCCACCTGGACGCCGTGCGCGCGATCGCTGTTGGTCGTGGCGACGCACGGGGCGACGGTCATCAGGCCCCGCAACGCCGCGGCGGAATCGGGATAGAGGGGCCAGCGGCCGGCGTCGTCGCCGATCGCGCGCGCCGCCGCCGGCTCCATCCCGAGCACGCGGACGAGGCTCTCGGCCACGATCTCGGCGTAGAGGCGGAACGGCCCCCCCTCGATCGCCCCCTGCGCGTCGATCACGCGGTCGAACGCCGCGTCGTCGAACGGCACGCCGCGCGCGCGTACCGCTTCGGCGAGGCCCCGTCGCCAGTCGAGCACGGTGCCGAAGATGTCGAACGTGAAGAGCGTCGGTCGCATCGGGCTTGAGTCTGCCAGGGGAAGGGAGGAAATTCATCCCCTGGGGTTCATCGCGAGAGGGGGAACGATGACGGAATCCAAGCGAATCGCCGACCAGCACCGACGCGCGTTCGACGGGGAGGCATGGCACGGACCCGCGCTGTTCGAGCTCCTGGGGGACCTGGACGCGGCGCGCGCCTCGGCGCGGCCGATCGCCGGCGGTCACACGATCTGGGAGATCGTGCTCCACGTCGAGGCCTGGGAAGAGGCGGTCCACCAGCGCCTCAAGGGCCGGCCGATCGAGCTGACGCCGGACCTCGATTGGCCCGCGGTGGGGGAGACCGGCCCCGCCGCATGGACCCGCGCGCTGGCCTCGCTCCGCGCCACGCACGACGCGCTCAATCGGGACATCGCCGCGACGCGCGACGCGCGCCTCGCGGAAGTGGCTCCCGGAAGGGAATACACGCTCTACCACCTCCTCCATGGGGCGGTGCAGCACGCGCTCTACCACGCGGGGCAGATCGCGATCTTGAAGAAGGGATCCTCCACGGCGCCCTAGCCGGTCGAGGCGGCGCCGTTTCGGTGTTATGCTCGAGGGGCCCCGGAACCGATCACCCATGTCGAGGTGCGCTCGAATGAACCGCTTCGTCTTCGCCTTCGCAGCCGCCCTGCTCCTCCCGCCCGCCGCCGCGGGGGCCGGGGTCTCCTCCGCCACCATGGCCGCGACCGACTCGACGCGCCCGCCCTCGCGCTACGCCAAGCCCGACTCGGCGCTCATGGCGTCGCTCGGGAGGGGGGGGTACCTCCTCGTCTTCCGCCACGGCAAGACCGACTGGGCGCAGCGCGACACCGATCTCATGAACCTGGCCAATCGCGACACGCAGCGGAACCTGAGCGACGTCGGGAGGCGGGAGATGGAGGAGGTCGGGAAGGCGATCGCCGCGCTCGGCCTCCCGATCGGAGCCGTGGCGTCGAGTCCGCTCTGGCGCTGCCGCGACACCGCGACGCTCGCGTTCGGGCACTGCGACACGACCAGCGCCCTCTTCCTGCGCGGACCCGAGTATCGAACGGTCCGCGTGACGATGCTCTCGACGCCGCCGCCGCCCGGGAAGGACGACGTGATCGTCACCCAGCAGGATCTCGTCATGCCGATCCTCGGCATCCTGCGGGATGAGCTGGGCGAGGGAGAGGCGCTCATCATCCTGCCTCATGGCGACGGCAAGTTCGACGTCGCGGCGCAGATCGCGCCCGAGGATTGGCTCCGGTTCGCCGCGGCCGCCCGGTCCAAGCCGGCGGCGGTCAAGGCGGCACCAGGGTCCAAGGCGGCGCCTGCGGGCAAGGCGAAGACCAAGCGCCCGGCGACGACCAAGACCAAGTAGCGCCCCGGCGTTCGACGGCAACCCGTTGCCGATCAATATATTGCCGCCCCACCCATGCCGCCCACGGGCGCCCGCTCCACGGCCGAACCCCTAAACAATCCGTCCCGTCGGGCCGATCTCTGAGCGCATGACCGTAGACGAGCAGATCGCCCGACTCGACGCGCTGGAGGCCGAGGGCGCGCCGCTCCTCCGTATCCTCGAGGCGGCCGTCCGCGGCCTCCACGATAGCGACGCGCGCTTTCACTGGACCGGCGTCTACGAGCTGTTCGACGACGGCGTCCTCCGGCTCGGTCCGTTCGTCGGCGCGCCCACCGACCACGTCTTCATCGGCGTCGGAAACGGCGTCTGCGGCACGGCCGTCGCCGAGCGGCGGAACATGAACGTCCCGGACGTCCGGGAGATCACCAACTACCTCGCCTGCAGCACCGAGACCCGCTCGGAGCTCGTCGTCCTGATCCGGAAGGGCGAGACGATCTACGGGCAGATCGACATCGACAGCCACCAGGTGGCGGCGTTCGACCCGAAGGCGGTCGCGGCCGTCGAACGGATCGCCGATCGCCTGGCGCGCGCCTACGCGGCGTCCGCCTTGCCGCGGCGGCGGAAGTGACGGGAATGGCCGACGCGCCCGGGGCGCCCGGGCACCCCGATCCGGCGGCGATCGCCCGCTCGCTCGCGGCGATCGCGTCTCCGTCCGGGATCGACGCCGGGCTTCGCGAGGCGGCCCGCCTCCTGGGGACCTGCTCGGCCTCGCGCGTCTCGGGGGTCCTCTACGTGAGGGACGGAGAGATCGCGCACGAGGCGTGGCACCCCGAGGCCGAGAAGCGGCACGTCGAGACGATGATCCCGCTCAAGCAGGCCGCGCTGGCCGCGGCCGCCGGGGAGGCCCCCGACGACCGCCGGGTCACCGCGTGCGCCGTCGCGGGCGACGGCGCCGCCACCGTCCCGGAGGCGGTGGTCTGGGTTCGCGCGGAGGATCGGGGAAGCGCCGCGGGGGACGGTCGCCGCGAGTCGCCCGAGGTCGAGCGCCTCGCGCAGGCGGTGCTCTCGCTCCTCGGCGGGAAGATCGCGGCGGCGGCCGAGGGGGCGCGCTACCACGAGCGCCAGGAACAGTACGAGCGGTGGTTCCAGACCCTCGACGCGCAGCTTCGGATCCTCGACCGGGAGCGGCAGAAGTTCGCCGCCGTCGCGAATCAGCCGGACAGCTACGCGTTCGTCACGGACGGATCGCGGACCGTGCGCTGGCTCAACAAGGCGATGGCGGGCCTCCTCGCGCGTCTCGGCGGGGAGGGCGAGCGGCTCGGCCGGTCGTGCGAGGAGGTCTGCGTCCGCCTGGGGCTGACCGGGCGCCCGGAGGGCTGCGCCGCCTGTCCGGTGATGCGCGCGTACGAGACGAACGAGGGGAGCCACCTCGAGGTCCGGACCGGCGCCGGCGACGCGGAGCGGGATCTCTACGTGACCGCGCTGCCGATTCGCGGCCCCGACGGCCGCCCGATCGAGGTGCTCGGGCAGATCCAGGACGTCACCAACCTCGAGGTCGTCCGGCGCGCCAAGGAGCGCCTCGAGACGGTGATCTCAGGAGCGCCGATCGTGCTCTACGCGGTCGATCGCGACGGGTGCTTCACCCTCTCCGTGGGGAAGGGGCTCGAGGCGCTCGGCCTGAAGCCGGGCGAGGTGATCGGCCGCTCGGTGTTCGAGATGTACGGCGGCGTTCCCGGCGTCGAGGACGCGATCCAGCGGGCGCTCGCGGGCGAGACCCTGACGCGGAGCGTGCTCGTCGGCGACGCCGCCTTCGAATCGTACTTCGGCCCGCTGCGCGGGCCGGGCGGCGAGATCGAGGGGATGATCGGCGTCTCGACCGACGTCACCGAGCGCCGCCGCGCGGAGGAGGCGCTCCGCCGGAGCGAGGAGCAGCTCCGCCACGCCCAGCGAATCGAGGCGGTCGGGAGCCTCGCGGGCGGCGTCGCGCACGACTTCAACAACCTTCTCACCGCGCTCTTCGGGCACCTCAAGTTCCTGCGCGCGCGCGTCGCTCCCGGCTCCGATCTCGAGCGGGAAGTGGACGCCATCCAGCGCGCGGCCGATCGCGCCGCGTCGCTCACCCGCCAGCTCCTCGCGTTCAGCCGGAAGCAGGTGCTCCAGCTCCGGGCCGTGGACATGAACGGGGTCGTGCGCGACATGGAGCCGATGCTTCGGCGGCTGATCCGGGAGGACGTCGAGCTCCGCATCCAGCCGGAGGCCACGGAGGCGTGGATTACCGCCGATCCGGGACAGATCGAGCAGGTCGTGATGAACCTGGCGGTGAACGCGCGCGACGCGATGCCGCAGGGCGGGCGCCTCACGATCCGGACCGCGAACGTGACGGCCGGACCCGAAGGGTTCGGGGAATGGCCCGGATCGCCCGGGATCGAGCCGCGCGACCCCGTCGCGGCGGGCCGGTACGTCGCGCTCATGGTCCGGGACACGGGCACCGGGATGGACGCGGCGACCCAGGAGCGCGCGTTCGAGCCGTTCTTCACGACGAAGCCGGTCGGCGAGGGGACCGGGCTCGGGCTCTCCACCGTCTACGGCATCGTCAAGCAGAGCGGCGGGGAGATCTACCTGACGAGCGCGCCGGGAAGCGGCGCGACGTTCACGATCTACTTCCCCTGCGCCGACCCGGCCGTGGGGTCGGGGCCAGGAGGTAGCGCGTCATCGGCGGCGTCGACGGCGGCGGGCGCTCGGGCGGGGGCCCCGTCGGGCGAGGGCGCCGACGCCCCGGCCCCTCGCGGCGTGACCGTCCTCCTCGTCGAGGACGAGCAGATGGTCCGCGACCTCTTCCGCGACGTGCTCGTGGACGCGGGCTTCACGGTGCTCGAGGCGGGGAGCGGCGACGAAGCCCTCGCGATCGCGGCGCGCCACGGAGAGCCGATCGACATCATGGTCACCGACGTCGTCATGCCGGGAATGGGCGGCGGCGAGCTGGTGCAGCGGATGGCGTCGGCGCACCCCGAGGTCCACGTCCTCTACGTTTCCGGCTACACGGACGACGTGCTCGTCCGCCGGGGCGTCCTCGACACCGGCATTCCCTTCCTGCAGAAGCCCTGCATGCCCGACGAGCTGGTGCGCGGCGTCCGCGCCGCGCTCGACGCGCCCTCCCGCCCGCGCGACGCTACAACTGGAACCAGATCCTCCGATGGAGGAGGCTCTGGTCGTGTCCGATCAGAAGATTGAGCTCGGGCCCCTCCGATCCCACGAACAAGCGCGCCCCGCGAACGTCCGCCGGAAGATCGAAGACGAGGAGCGTCTCGTAGGATTCGCCGGGGCGAAGGGGCGTGTCGAGCGACGTGCTCGCGCGCCCCGAGGCGGCGAGCGCGCGTTCCCCCTCGGGCGAGCGGTCGTAGCGGCGCCCCGCCGCGTCCTTCACGAAGACCCGTCGCGGGTTCGGCGCCAGAGGGCTCATCCCCCGCCGCGGCGAGATGGTGGTCTCGTCGAACCAGGTCCTCAGGCGGACGACCGTGAAGCGTCCCCGGGCCCGAACGGGATCGAGCGGCGGACCCAGCAGGGGGGTCGTCTCGGTGCCCGCGACGGAATAGGCGAGGTGGCAGTCGATCTCGCAGAAGTACTTCTTCTCGCCCGGGCCGAGGACGATCTCGCGACTCGTCGCCGACGCGGCGAGGAGGAGCGCCGCGTAGACGCCGATCACGAGAAGGCCGAAGCCCCCGATCCACGGCACGAGGCGCGCGCGACGGAAGAGCGCGGCGGCGAGGACGCCCAGGGCCGAGGCGGCCACGAGGAATCCGGCGCCGAGGAACGCGAGGACGACGAACGGGGCGTAGGGCAGGTCATGCGCCATGGCGGGCTCCTTTGCGTTGCAAAGTGATGAGCCACGAAAAGCGGCTCACGACCGCTGCGCCCAGCGGATGACCGCGGCGAGATGGCTCAGATGGCGCTCCAGGGCGCGCCGCCCCGCCGGCGTCAGGCGGTACTCGGTCTTCGGGACGCGCCCCTCGAACGACTTGGCGCAGGCGACGTAGCCCGCCTCCTCCAGCCGCCGCGCGTGCACCGAGAGGTTGCCGTCGGTCAGGTCGAGCAGCTCCTTCAGCTCGTTGAAGGTGAGCGTCTCGTTCACGGCGAGGGCGCTCACGATGCCGAGCCGCGCGCGCTCGTGGATCACGCGGTCGAGCGCGGCGAGGCCCTCGGGCGCGGGGCCGGGAGCGCCCCGCGGCCGCTTGCCCTTGGGCGGATCGCCGTAGGGGCGCGGATCCTCGTCGCGCGCGCGCGCGGGCCGGCCGCGGTCAGCCACCGTGCCTCCGCGCGATGTGGAACCCGAACACGATCTGGAGCCCTCCGAATCCCGCGGCGAGGTACGCGTCCCCCCATCCGGGCGGCGAGAAGAGCGCGATCGCGCCCAGCGCCATGAACGAGAGGCCGAGCGCCGGCACGACGCGCACCGAGAAGGCGCCGGCGGTCACGACCGCGGCGCCGTAGAGCGTGAGCCAGATCCCCGGAAGGAGCGGAATCCCGCCCGCCCGCGCGAGCGCCATCGTGGCGAGCGCCGCGGCCACGATGGGCGGCGAGAGCGTCATCACGAAGCGCCGCGAGGCGCCGCCCATGAGGGGCGTTCCCGCGCGGCGCGCCTTCCAGACGATCGCGGCGCATCCGATCGCGAACGCGGTCAGCGCCTCGAAGAGCCAGACCGCCAGCCACGCCTCCGGGGTCGGCGCGCGGTGCGCGAGCCACGCCGTGCCGAGGGCGGTCGCGCCCATGACGACGCCGCCCCAGCCTGGGACCGCCGTGAAGGAGCCCGCGCGCTCCATCGCGTCCCGGATGACGCGGAGGTGCTCGTGGGCACGCTCCTGGAGCGGTGGCGGAACGTCGTAGGCCGGATCGGGGTGGGGCGCCATGTGGGGAGTATCGGGGGCCGGCCGCTTGTTGTCAAGTACTTTGTTATGCAAAGGTATGCCGGCGGCGCACCGTTCGCGCCTGGGAAGACCCCTTCCGGCCCCCCCTGTGATTCGGGTTCCCCCCCGCGCGCCGTGAGGCGTACCGTCGTTGTCATGAAGCGAATCGGTTGGCTGGTCCTCATGGGTGTCCTGGCAGTCAGCGTCGGCGCCTGCGGCAGGAAGATCGTAGGTGGCGAAGGCGATTTCTTCCGTTCGCTCGTTCCCATCTACCCCAGTCGCAGCACGCCTCGGAACGCGCTCCTCTATTACAAGGCTGCCTGGGAGAACCGGGACTCGACCCGCATCGATACGGTCCTCGCTGAGGACTACGCCGGAAGCAGCGCCGACCAGTCCGAAACGCTCCAATTCTCCAAGGCGGACGAGATTCGCGCGTTGGGCGGGATCCAGCTCTCGCAGCGGGTGACACGGGTCATCGTCGACCTGCACGATCCATCGACATGGATCTGGCAGTACTACGCCGGCGATTCAGCCGCTTGGGTGTCCTACTCCATCCCGTCGCCCCGCATCGAGGTCGACGACGTGGTCATGGGATCCCTCCTCGCGGACCAATCCACGTTCATGGAGTTCACCTTCCGGCCGACGACTCCGGCCCCCGCCTCTCCCACCGACACGCTCTGGACCATCGTTCGATGGCGGGAGCAGGGCCCGCCCTGACCGTCACCCTCCCGCCCCTCGATGGGGCGAGCGTTACCGGCCGATCGTCGTGACGACCCGTTGCGGGAAGGGGATCACGATTCCTTCCCGGTCGTAACGCGCTTTGATCCGCTTCACGAATTCGTGGGTCACGAGATAGCGGTCGGGGAAGCGCTTCACGCGGAGGATCACCGAGAAGTTGATCGAGGAATCGCCGAACGTGTGGTAGCGGATGAAGGGCTCGAACGTCGCGACGCCCCCCTCCACCGTCCGCAGGACGTCGCGCGCCACGTCGACCGTGACGCGCTCCACCTTCTCCAGGTCGGACTCGTACGCCACACCCATCTGGACCAACGCCGACTGCTCCGACTCCGGGAGATCGTAGTTCGTGAAGATCATCTCGGCGACGCGGGAGTTCGGGACGACGATGATGTTGTTCGGCAGCTCGCGGACGCGCGTGGCACGCCAGCCGATGTCGATGATGAACCCCTCGCTTCCCGTCTCGAGGCGCACGTAGTCGCCGACACGGATCGGCCGCGCCAGGGCGAGGTGGATTCCCGCGAAGAGATTGGAGAGGGTGGGCTGGAGCGCGAGCGCTACCGCGAGCGAGCCCACCCCCAGCGCGGTCAGGAGCGGCGTGATCGAGACGCCGAGGTTGGAGAGGATGAGCAGCAGCCCCAGGCTCAGCACGATGATCCGCACCACGTACTGCATCAGGCTGGTGGTACCGATCGCGGCGCCCGACCCGCGGGTGAAGGCGTCGAGCCAGCCCGCCGCGAAACGCGCCGCGGCGAGGCTCGCCGAGAGCAGGAAGGCCGCCCCGCACGCTTTGTCGATGACCGGCGTCAGGTCCGGTCGGATCGGCGCGGCCCGGGCGGCGAGCGCGATCCCGCCGAGGAGGAACCAGAGCGGGACGTGCCGTCCGATCGTCCGGAGCGCGAGATCGTCCAGCGGCGTCGCGGTGCGGGAGAAGAGAGCGCCCAGATAGCGGATCACCACGATTCGGATGATCGCCCCGAGGGCGGCCGCGCCCGCGAGGACGAGGGTCGCCGTGAGCCAGGACGGGTGCACTTCGACGGCCATGGCCACCTCCCTTCGGACGGGCGCGCGATCGCAACCCGAATGTGCCAGCCGATCCGCGGACTGTCAATCCAAGGGGCTCGCCGGCGAGTCGGGGGTCACAGCGCGCGCCGGCGCGTGTATCATCTCTGCCCATGCCGAACCTGATCGCGCGCTACACGAACTGGCTCCATACGCGCTGGCCCGCCGGCACCGTGGAGGCGCTCCCCGAGGTTCGCGAGGACGGCGCGACCGCGATCCCCGGCGTCTTCATCTGCGGCGACCTGACGGGCATCCCGCTCCTCAAGTTCGCCCTCGACTCCGGAGCGCACACGGCCCGCCGGATCGCCGAGGATCCGGCGCTCCGGCGAAGCGATGGCGGATCGCCGGGCGGCGCGGGCGGAGCCGCGGGCGCCGGCGGCCCGGCGCCGCTCGACCTCGCGATCATCGGCGCCGGGGTCTCGGGCATGGCCGCGGCCCTCGAGGCGAAGCGCCACGGCCTCTCCTTCGCGGTGCTCGAGGCGGCCGAGCCGTTCGCGACCCTCGTCAACTTCCCGAAGCGGAAACCGATCTACACCTACCCGATGTCGATGCGGCCGGAGGGGCCGCTCCAGGTGAGCGCCGACGTGAAGGAGGCGCTGATCGAGGAGCTGAGGCGGCAGACGGATGCCGCGGGGATCGCCCCGCGCGCCGCGCGCGCCGAGCGCGTCGAGCGAACGGGGGGACTCCTGCGCGTCGACGTGGCGGGCGGGGAGCCGCTCCACGCGAAGCGCGTCCTGATCGCCATCGGACGGAGCGGCGACTACCGCATGCTCGGCGTTCCGGGCGAGGACCGGGACAAGGTCTCGAACCGACTCCACGACCCGCACGACTTCGCGGGGAAGGACGCGCTCGTGGTCGGCGGCGGCGACTCGGCGCTCGAGGCAGCCGTCGCGCTCGCCGAGGCGGGAGCGCGCGTCACGCTCTCGTATCGGAAGCCGGAGCTCTCGCGGCCCAAGCCGGAGAACGTGGAGCGCCTCCGGGCGCTCCCGGGCGTGACGCTCCGCCTCCCTTCCGTCGTGAAGGAGATCCGCGAGGGCGCGGTCCTTCTCGCCGGAAAGGACGGCGCGGCGGATTCGATCCCGAACGATGCCGTCTTCGTCATGATCGGCCGCGAGGCGCCGCTCGCCTTCTTCCGCCGCTCGGGAATCCCGATCGCGGGCGAGCGGCGCGCCCCGTCCTGGATCGCGATGGGGCTCTTCATTCTCTTCTGCGCGTGGCTCTACAACTGGAAGTCGGGGGGCTCGATGTCGGAGCTCTTCGCCGCGCGGCACTGGTTCCCGTTCGATCTCCCGGACCTCCTGCGCTCGCTCGGCGGCGGCGCGGCGCGCGCCGCCGCGAATCCGAAGACGCTCCTCGGGACCCTCGCGATCAGCGCCGCGGGCCCGTCGTTCTGGTACACGCTCGCCTACTCGCTCGTCGTGGTCGTCTTTGGCATCCGGCGGATCCACCGGCGGAAGACGCCGTACGTGACCGCGCAGACGGTCACCCTCATGAGCGTCCAGGTCGTGCCGCTCTTCCTCCTGCCCGAGGTGATCCTCCCGCTCCTCGGGCACAACGGGCTCCTGCCTCGGGGGATCGCCGACGCGCTCTTCCCCTCGGTCACGTACGGCCACGGGCGCGAGTACTGGCGGGCGTACGGGCTCATCCTCGCGTGGCCGCTCAACGTCTACAACATCTTCACGCACCAGCCGCTCTGGTGGTGGATCGGCATCGGGTTCCTCCAGACGTGCGTCCTGATCCCGGTCGGGATCTACTTCTTCGGCAAGGGCGTCTACTGCGGATGGATCTGCTCCTGCGGCGCGCTCGCCGAGACGCTGGGTGACACGCACCGGCACAAGATGCCGCACGGGCCCCGGTGGAACCGGCTCAACATGGCGGGACAGGGGGTCCTCGCCGTCGCAATCCTGCTCCTCCTCGTTCGGATCGCGGGCTGGATCTTGCCCCCGGGGAACTGGGCCGACGCGATCTTCGACCCGGTGCTCAAGACGCACTACAAATGGGTGGTCGACGTCTTCCTCGCCGGCGTGATCGGCTACGGCGTCTACTTCTGGTACTCGGGCCGCTTCTGGTGCCGCTTCTTCTGCCCGCTCGCCGCGCTCATGCACGTCTACGCGCGGTTCAGCCGCTTCGCCATCGTCGCGGACAAGAAGAAGTGCATCTCCTGCAACGTCTGCACGTCGGTCTGCCACCAGGGGATCGACGTCATGAATTTCGCGAACAAGGGCGCGCCGATGATCGACCCGGAGTGCGTGCGCTGCTCGGCGTGCGTCCAGTCCTGCCCGACCGGCGTGCTGACGTTCGGCCGCGTCGACCGGGCTGGCCGCACGATCGCGCTCGATCTGCTTCCCGCCTCGCCCGTCCAGATGCGCGAGGGCGCCGGCGCCCCGCGGTGACCGACCCGTTCCTCGCCGGGGAGACGCTCCGCTTCTTCGAGCGCTTCCTCCCGCCGGCCCCCGCGCGGGTGCTCGTCGTGGGCGGCGACGACCCGGGCGTCGCGGCGTCGCTCGCGTCCCGGGGCTACGCCGTCGAGGCGGTCGACGAAGGGATCGAGCCGTCGAGCGATCCGGGGGGCGATCTCGTTCGGTGGGTTCCCGCCGACCTTCTCCATCTCGACGCGACCGAGACGTACGACGTCGTCGCCTTCGCGTGGGCCCTCCATCGCGCGTCGCCCCCTTCCCAGGCGCTCGATCGCGCGCGATCGCTCCTCGAGCCCGGCGGGCTCCTCCTCGCCGAGGAGGTCGCGTTCGATCGCGTGAACGTGCACACCGCGCGCTGGCTTTACGACCTCGAGGCCGTGCTCGTGGCGTCCGAGGTGCTCGCGCCGCCCGAGGCGCGCTTCGCGCAGGAAGCCAGGCCGCTCCTCCGATGGCGACAGGAGCACGCCGCGGAGCCGCCGCTTCAATCCGGCCACGACATGCTCGCCGCGGCGCGCGATCGGTTCGCGCTCGAGGCGGTGGAGGAGGCGCCGTATCTCTACCGCCACCTGGTCGGGCGCCTCGAGCCGAGCGCCCGCGGCGCCCGGGTGCTGAGGCGGCTTTACGAGCTGGAGAGCCGCCTCGTCCGTGAGCGCGACATCGCGGCGGCGGGACTCCGGATGGCGGGCCGCCCGCTCGGCTGACCCGCCGCGCCGTCGCCGCCGCGGCGCCGCCGCCCGACCGCGAGCGCGCGCTTCCTTCGCGGGCCCGGACCGTGCATAATCCCCCGATTCCCGGCGCGAAATCGAGGAAGGGGGCCGTTGACCGAGCTGACGGTGGCGCAGATCGCGGCGCTCTGCGGGGTGGCCCTCTTCGCGGGAGCCATGGACGCCATCGCGGGCGGCGGCGGATTGATCACGGTCCCGGCGCTCCTCGCCGCGGGCCTGCCGCCGCACGCGGCGATCGCGACGAACAAGGGCCAGTCGACCTTCGGGTCGCTCGCGGCGGTGACCCGGTACGGACATGCCGGATTGATCGACCGCGCGACGGCGCGGTTCGCCTTTCCGCTCGCGCTCCTGGGATCGGCGGCGGGGGCGTCGCTCGCGCTCTGGGTCCCGGCCGAGGTGTTGCGGCCGATCATCCTCGCGCTCCTGATCGGTGCCGCGATCGTCGTCACGGTGTCGCAGCCCCGCGCCGGGGACGGGTCGGAGCGCCCGGTGAGGCGGAACGCCACGCTCGCCATCGCGGCCGCGGCGCTCGTGATCGGGGCGTACGACGGGTTCTTCGGTCCGGGAACGGGAACGTTCCTGATCGCGTTCTACGTCGGGTGGGTGGGCCTCTCGCTGAGCCGGGCGACGGCCGACGCCAAGGTCGTGAACTTCGCGGCGAACGCCGCCGCGATGGCGGTCTTCGCGTCGCGCGGTGCGATCTTGTGGCGGGTCGCGCTCCCCATGGCGGGAGCGCAGCTCGTGGGTGGTTTTCTGGGAGCGCACGTCGCGGTCCGCCGCGGAGAGCGGCTGATCCGGGGCGTCGTGCTGATCGTGGTGCTCGCGCTGGTCGTCAAGATCGCGCGCGACATCTATCTGGGACGACATCAACCGTGATCGAAGGAGGGGACGCACCATCATGTCCGGATCGAATCGGAATCACCTCGGCATCGCCGGGCTGCTCTTGGTCCTCGCGCTGACCGTCGCCTCGTGCGGCTCGCCGAACAACGGCACGACGTCCGGTACCGCCACGTCGACTCCGGAGGGCGCCGCGGCGAACGCCGCGGCCGACCCCGTCGCCAGAGGGAAGTACCTGACCACGATCATGAGCTGCGGCGATTGCCACACGCCGGGCACCCTGTACGGCGCGCCCGACTTCGATCGCACGCTCTCGGGCAGCGAGCTCGGCTGGGCCGGCCCTTGGGGCGTCTCCTATCCGCGCAACCTGACCCCGGACATGGAAACGGGAATCGGCGCGTGGAGCGAGGACGACATCGTGAAGGCGATCCAGACCGGCTACCGGCCCGACGGCACGCAGCTCTCCCCGCCGATGCCGTGGCCCAACTTCGCGAACCTCTCGCACGACGACGCCATCGCCATCGCCAAGTATCTGAAGTCGCTCCCGCCGGTCCATCACAAGGTGCCGGACAAGCTGGCGCCGGGGGTGAAGCCGAAGGTGACCCCGGTCGTGATCCCGGCGCCCCCCGCGTGGGACGCGCCGAAGAAGGCCGCATCCTGATTCGCTAGAGGAGGAACCGCCATGCCGACCGAAGTTCGCTCCGAAATCAAGATTCCAGCGGGCTACCGCTCGCCCGAGGCGGCGTCGTTCGTGGCGCAGCTCGACGATCAGCTCGCCCGGCTCCTCGACGCGACGCGGGAGCTCACCGCCGACGACCTGATGTGGCAGCCCGCCCCGGGCATGAACACGATCGGCATGCTCCTCGCCCATCTCGCGGTGGTCGAGGTCTGGTGGACCAAGATCGTGCTCGGAAAAGAGGACGACCCCGACGTGCGGGACGTGATCGGCATCGGCACGGACGACGACGGCATGCCGCTGGCGGAGGGGGCGCCCGCGTTCCCGCTCCTGAACGGGAACGAGATCGCGTTCTACCACGACCTGCTCGCGAAGGCGCGCGCGTTCGTCACGCGGGCCGCCCAGGCGGCGTCGCCGGATGCCCTCGATCAGACGCTCACGCGGACGCGGCCGGACGGCACGAAGCGCGTGATCAACGGACGCTGGTACTTCTACCACGTGCTCGAGCACTTCGCCGGGCACTACGGCCAGATCCTCCTCCTCAAGCACATGCGACGGGCCGCGTTCGTCCGTTCGTGATGGGCTCGGAACCCTTGGGTTCCCGCGGGCTGGGTCGCGGAGGCTTGGCGTGAGCGGGCTCCGCGACCAGCTCAAGCGGCAGATCGAGGGGGCCGTGCGCGACGCGGGCGCCGTGCCGGTGGAGCGGACGACCAATTTCGGGCACCTCTTCCGGTCCGCGCCGCGCCTCCTCGTCGAGCCGCGGACCGCCGAGGACGTCCGCGCGACGGTCCAGTTCGCCCGCGCGAAGGGGCTCACCCTCTCGACTCGCGGCGCGGGGCACAGCCAGAGCCACCTCGGCATTTCCGACGGAGGGGTGCTGCTCGCGATGGGCTCGCTCGGCCGCGTGCTCGAGGTGGACGACCGGGCGCTGACCGCCGACGTGGAGGCGGGCGCCCTCTGGGGCGACGTCGTCGCGCGGCTAAAGCCGCTCGGCTTGGCACCCCCCGTGCTGACGAACAACCTCAACGTGACCGTCGGCGGCACGCTGTCCGTCGCGGGGATCGGCGTCGCGTCGTTCCGCTACGGGACGCAGGGAGACCAGGTCGTCTCGCTCGACGTCGTGACGGGAGACGGGGAGGCCGTGACCTGCGGCCCCGATCGGAACGAGGATCTCTTCTGGTCGGTCGTGGCGGGGCTCGGACAGGTCGGCGTGATCACGCGCGCGCGTCTCAAGCTCCGTCGGGTGAAGCCGCTGACGCGCACGTACTACCTCCTCTACGACGACGCCCGTCGCTTCCTCGAGGACGCGCGCTTCGCGATGGACTCGGGGCGGTTCGATCACATCGAGTCGTGGGCGTCGCCGAGCCCGCAGGGCACGAAGCCCGTCGGCGGGCGCCGGCAGGTCTTCGCCCGCTGGTTCTTCCCGTTTCACCTGACGGTGGAATTCGACCCCGGCGCGCCCCCCGACGACGCGGCGCTCCTCGACGGGCTCCGCCCCTACGAGAATCTCTATACCGACGATCTGCCCACGGCGGAATTCTTCTCGCGGCTGGAGCCCGTCTTCGATCTCTGGAAGCGCGGGGGCACGTGGGAGCACGTGCACGCGTGGATGGAGGCCGTGATGCCGTGGGAGACCGCCCCCGATCTGCTCGACGCGATCCTTCCCGACCTGCCGCCGTCGATCCTGGTCGGAGGGCACATCCTGCTCTGGCCCGCGAAGGGGAGCGCCTCGCGCTCGCGCCTCTTCATGCGCCCCCCGGGCGAGAACCTCGTCGGATTCGGCATCCTTCCGGCCATTCCTCCCAAGTACTGGCCCGAGGCGCGTCCGATGCTCGACACGGCCAGCCGGCTCTCGATCGCGATGGGCGGCAAGCGCTACCTGTCCGGGTACGTGGAGTTCACCGAGGAGGAATGGCGGGAGCACTTCGGCCCGATGTGGGAGCCGTTCCGCGCCTCGAAGCGGCGGTTCGACCCGGACGTCATCCTGAACCCGGGGTTCGTCCCTCTCGACGAGCGCCGGCCGGCCGCTTCGCCGGCCGCGTGACGCACGTGCCCGACCCGATCCCGTTCGGCACGCCGGCGTGGGCCGCCGCGTTGCGCGAGGGGCTGAACGGGTCGTCGGAGTACCGGAACGCCGCGGCCAAGTGGGGCGTCGGGTGGAACGGAAATCTGCTCCTGGCTTTCGAGGCCGACGGCGCCCTCGCGGCGCCGCTCCATCTCTTCCTCGAGCTCGCGGCCGGCCGGTGCACTCGGGCGGAGTTCGTCGGGGGATCGGGGCGGGACCGCGCGGAGGCCGGATTCACGCTCCGGGCTCCCTTCTCGCTCTGGCGGGACATCCTCGAACGGAGAGTCCTCGCGGCGACCGCGATCCTGACGGGGAAGATGAAGGTGGAGGGAGACCGTCTCGCGCTGCTCCGGCACGCGGGCGCGAATCGCGCGCTGATCCACGTCACGGGGAGCGTGCCGACTCGGTTCCCGTCATGAGCGCGATCCGCCCCGCCCGGTTCCCGGGGGACCTTCCCGCCGTCCGCGCGCTCCTCGAGGAATACGCCGCGTCGCTCGGATTCGACCTCTCGTTCCAGGGGTTCGATCGCGAGCTCGAGGGCCTGCCCGGGGACTACGCGCCGCCGTCGGGCGCGATCCTCGTGGCCGAGGAGGAGGGAACGCCGGAGGGAATCGTCGCGCTCCGATCGCTGGAGCCGCCGGACGTGTGCGAGATGAAACGGCTCTACGTCCGTCCGTCCGCGCGCGGGCGCGGCCTCGGCCGCCGGCTCGCGGAGGCGATCGTGGCCGAGGCGCGCGCGCGCGGATACCGGCGCATGCGCCTCGACACCGTTCCGGCGATGGGAGAGGCGATCGGACTCTATCGTTCGCTCGCATTCCGGACGATCGAGCCGTATCGCCTGAACCCCATTCCGGGAGCGCTCTTCTTCGAGCGCGCCCTCTGACGGTGTCGCCGCCCAGGCGGCGCCCGCTCCCGCTCCGGCCCCGGGGGGACGATCACGCGGCCGCCGTCGCCTCGACGTGATGCTCCGAAATCGCCTTCAGCACCCGGACCACGTCCGCGTGCGAGATCCCGGAGGCGGAGCTCTCGGGCGCGCCGCGATGGAAACGGGAGACGCGTTCCGTCGCTACGTGGCCGCGGCGAGCGCGGATTCCGCACGATGGCGCGAGATGGCCTGCAGGACGTGCAGCACGTCGGTCGGCGAGATGCCGGGCGCGCCGCGCGAGCCGTCCGTGCGCGTGTGCAGGATCAGATCGTTGATCGACAGGATGCCGCACAGCTCGCCACCCTTGTCCACGACGGGAAGCCGGCGCACGCGGGCCTCGGCCATCGTCTCCATCGCCAGACGGATTTCATCCTCGGGCCGGCACGTGCGCGGCGATTTTCCCAGGATTTCACGCACCTTGATGGCCGAGGGCGCGCGATTCTTCGTCGCCGTGGCGATGCTCACGTCGCGATCGGTCACGACGCCGATCAGGCGATTCCCCCTGTCCACGATGGGGACGATGCCGCAGTCCTGATCCCACATGATCATCGCCGCGGTGCCGAGGTCCGAGTCGGCGTGGCACGCACGGACCTCCCAGGTCATCAGATCACGTACTTTCATGGTTCCCTCCGTTCCCGGCGGCGCCGGAGCGCCACGGGTGCGTCGTCCGGCGCCGTCCGGGAGGCGGCGAGCGGCTCGGGAAGCGGCCGATCTCCGGCTATTCGATCTTCACCGGAATCGTCGCGCCCTTGCCCACTTTGGCCTTCGGGAGCTGGACCGTGAGGAGCCCGTTCTTGAAGGTCGCCTTCACGTCGCCCGGTTCGACCGGCACCGGAAGACGGAAGCTCCGGGAGAACATGCCCATCGCCCGCTCCATCCGATAGTGCTTCAGGTCCTTCTCCTCTTTCTCGTACTTCTTCTCCCCGCTGAACGTGAGGACGTTCTCCTCGAGGTTCACCGTGATGTCCTTCGGATCGATCCCCGGGACCTCGGCCTTGACGACCAGCACGTCGCCCTTGTCGGAGACGTCGATGACCGGCGTCCACTCACCCAGAACGGGGGAGGTGATGTCGGTCTCCCAGAGTTGATCGAAGATTCGATCCATTTCGCGCCTCAGCGCCGTGATCCCGTTGGTCGGTATGAGCGCTTTCATATCGGTACCTCGGCGGTGCCCAGGGCCTGCCGAAGGGCGCGTGGGCACCGCGGCGCATCGCCCCTCGCGCCGGGATCGATCCGTCGAGCCCGGCTGATGGAACGAGTCGCACAAGGCGTGCCGCGCGCGCGGCCGGGGGGCGATCCCGCGCGCCACCCGCAACACGCCGTCCCAGACGGCGTTCCGGCCACCGCCCCGGGGGTTCTACTTCCGTACCGTTGAGCCGGGGAGCCCCGGCTGCCAATCTGGCAGTGGAAAGGGGTGCCCATGTCAGCCCGCCCGCGCCAGGATGCCGAACGACTCGATCTCGAAGGGGTTCGGCCCATCCTGCCTCAGTTGATCGATTCCCTGAACGACGCGGTCCTGGTCGTCGATCGGAACCGACGCATCGTCGCGGCCAATCGCCGCTATCACGACGTGTTCGGCCGGGGCGATCCGGTCTCCCCGGGCGCGGTCTGCGGCGGAACCCCGTGCTGCCCCGATGAATGCCGTCACGACGGCGCCGACGAATGCGCGGCGCAGGAAGTGATCCGGAACGCCCGTCCCGCCCACCGGCTCCGCCTCGTTCGCGACCTCGGCGGGATCCGCCGCCGCTGGGACGGCACGTTCAGTCCCGTCCTCGACGCCGCGGGCCAGGTGACGCACGTGGTCGAGGTCTGGCGCGACGTCTCCGAACGGAGCCGTCTCGAGGGACAGCTCAGCCACAGCGAGCGGCTCGCGTCGCTCGGAATCCTCGCGGCGGGCGTGGCGCACGAGATCAACAATCCGCTCGCCTCGATGCTGGCGGGCGTGGAGGCGCTCCGGCGCCGGTTCGTGGAGGCGGGGGGCGGCGTGGGGGGCATCGCGGCCGACGTCGATCGACTGCTCGGCATCCTCGAGCGCGAGGCGCGCCGCGTCCGCGTGATCTCGGACAAGCTGATGATGCTCGCGCAGCCCGTCTCGGAGTCGGCCGTCTGGGTCGACCTGAACCGCGCGGCCGACGACACGATCGATCTGCTCCGCTACCAGATGTCGAAGCAGCGGATCCGGATCGTCTCGGAGCTAACGCGCGGCATCCCCTTGATCTGGGCGCGCGAGAGCGGCATCCGGAGCGTCTGCATGAACCTCATGATGAACGCGGTGCAGGCGATGCCCGAGGGAGGCACGCTCTGGGTCCGGACCTCGGCGGGCCAGGGCCGCCTATCGCTCGAGATCCAGGACACCGGCCCCGGAATCCCGGCGGAGTACATGGACCGGATCTGGGATCCGTTCTTCACGACGAAGCCGCCGGGCAAGGGAACCGGCCTCGGCCTGTCGATCACGCAACGCGTCGTCGCGCGCCACGAGGGGACGATCCGGGCCGAGAACGTCGCCGATCCCCGCGGGGCACGCTTCATCGTGGAGCTGCCGGAGCGCGGTGCGGGGGGAAGCAGTGGCTGACATCCGGGTGCTGGTCGTCGACGACGAGGATTCGTTCCGTCAGATCGTCACCGAGGAGCTGACGCACGCCGGCTACACCATGGACGCGGCGTCCTCCCTCGAGGAGGCGCGGAGACTCCTCGCGCAGCGGAGTTTCCACGTCGTCTTCCTCGATCTTCGGCTCCCCGACGGGACCGGCCTCGATCTCCTCGAGGACATCCGGGCGTCCCTCTCCGCGACCCAGGTCGTCATCCTCACCGCGCACGGGACCGTGCAGGAGGCGATCCGCGCGATGAAGCAGGGGGCGTTCGATTTCCTGACCAAGCCGTGCAAGCTGGAGGAGATCGAAGCGGTGCTGGAGCGCGCGCTCCAGACCCAGAGCCTGGAGCGTGGGAACCTGGCCCTCCAGCGCGACGTGGACCGCCTGAAGCCGAGCGATCGGATCGTGGGCGATACGGCGGCGATCCAGGACGTGCTCTCGCTGATCGGCCGGGTCGCGTCGACCGACTCCACCGTGCTGATCCGCGGCGAGAGCGGCGTCGGCAAGGAGCTGGTCGCGCGCGCGGTCCACCGGATGAGCCTCCGGGCGAAGCAGCCCTTCGTCGTCGTCGATTGCGCGTCCCTGCACGAGAACCTGCTCCAGAGCGAGCTCTTCGGGCACGAGAAGGGCGCCTACACGGGCGCGATCCGGCTCAAGCACGGCCTCTTCGAGGTGGCCGACCGGGGCACCATCTTCCTCGACGAGATCGGGGAGGTCACGCCCGCGCTCCAGGTCAAGCTCCTGCGCGTGCTCGAGACCGGCATCTTCCGCCGGGTGGGAGGAACCGCGGACGTGAAGGTCGACGTCCGCGTGATCGCGGCCACCAACCGCGACCTCGAGTCGATGCTCTCCTCCGGGGCGTTCCGCGAAGATCTCTACTATCGGCTCAACGTCTTCTCGATCCCGATCCCGCCGCTGCGCGACCGGCGGGAGGACGTCCCGCTCCTCGTCGACCACTTCGTCCGGGGCAGCGGCATCGTCGCGAAGAGGAACGCCAAGGTCTCGGCGGACGCGATGCGGGTGCTGGCCCGCTACCACTGGCCCGGCAACGTGCGCGAGATCCAGAACGTGATCGAGCGCGCGCTCATCCTCTGCGACGCCGGGATCGTGCTGCCCGAGCACCTGCCGATCGGCGTCCGCGTTCCGACCTCCCGGGAGACGCCGGCGGCCGGCTCGTCGCGGCCGACGCTCGCCGAGGCCGAGCGGCGGTACATCCGGCAGATCCTCGACGAGTGCCAGGGCCATCGCCAGAAGGCGGCGCACGTCCTGGGGATCAGCGAGCGGAACCTGTACCGGAAGCTGAAGGAGCTCCAGTCCGAGGTGGGAGCTTCGTAGCCGCCCCGGACCCCGTTCGCGCCTGACAGCCCGTCGCGCGACATGACGCCAGCGTCAGGGCGCGCCGCCCGCCCCCCCGGTTCGCGCGAGAAGCGCCCGCCGGAACCCTCCGCACGACAACGCGATCGCGGATTCGCCCGGAGCGAAGGGCGCGGGCACGGATGTTGCCCTCACAGTCGCCGGGCGGCAGCCGCTCGCCGGTGATGCGGAGCCGCGCCGGCGACGCTCGACACTCCGAACGCCATCGCGGCTGCCGTTGCCACTGAGGGTCTGGCGTTCGGAAAAACAATGTGGGCGCCCGTCGAGGTTGCGATGGGGAAGGGGGTCCTCCCACTGTCGCGACGCTTGCGGTCCGGCGCGGCGCCCGCGTTTTTTTATGCTCCCTCCCGCTTTCCCGGCCGCCTCCCGCGAGAGTCCAACCACGTCTTGAGCGCCGTGGCCCCGAGGATCAAGCCCCCTCCCGCGTTGGTCCACGGCCCGGGGCGCTCCCCATTGACGAGCCACGCCCAGAGCGGGTTCAACGCCGGCTCGAGGAGCAGGAGCACCGACGCCTCGAGCGCCGGAACGTGCCGCATCGCGAGCGTGAGGAAGACGTACGCGACCCCGATCTGGACCACACCCAGCCCCGCCACGATCGCCCAGTCGACGGGGCGCGCGGCGGCCACGGGGAGGGCGAAGGGGAGCGCCACGAGGAACGCCGCGAGGTTTCCGATGACCACGACCGCGGGCGCCTGGCCTTCGCCCCCCGCGGCGCGCCCCGACCACCGAAGCCCCATCACCGTGAGCGCCCACGTGACGCCGGCGCTCGCGGCAAGCACGTTCCCGAGGACCGGGTTCGGCGCCGTTCGAAGCGGGCTCTCCGCGCTCACGAAGAAGAGCGTGAGCCCGAGACCGATCATCGCGATCACGGCGAGATCGAACGGGCGGGTTCGCTCTCCGAGGAGCCAGGGGCCGAGGGCGAGGACGTAGAGCGGGGCGGTCGACTGGAGGAAGATGGTGTTCGCCGACGTCGTCAGCTTGTTCGCGAGGACGAAGAGGACGACCGTGGCGGCGTAGGGAACCGCGGCCAGGAGCGCGCGCGCGTTCCACCCGCGACGCGCCGAGGGCATGAGGAGCCAGACCGCCGCCGCCGCGATCCCCGACCGGAAACTCGCGACCTGCCAGCTCGTCAGGGCGCACGACTTGATGCCGGCCCCCCCGACGGAGAAGAGGAGGGCCGCCCCCAGCACCTGCAGGCGCGCGCGGGTCAGCGGATTCACGGATGCGACCGGTATACCAGAGACGGACCCCCGAGCCCAGAAGTGTCGGCCCCCCCTTGACACCCCATGGGGGCGCGCCTAACGTAGCAAGAGTGCGCGTGGCCGGGTAGCCGGGGCGCCGCGCGCCAGAGAGGAAGGTGGCGACATGCGCTCGCACGCGCGCCTCTGGCTCCTCGGACTCCTCCTCCCCCTGTGCCTTGCCGCGGTCCCTGCCCAAGCGCAGTACCTGTACCTCGATTCGAACGGCGACGGAATTCGCGACGCCCAGGATCGCCTGAATCCGGACGGCCCGACCACGATCGACGTCTGGCTCGTCACCGACCGCGACCGCGACGGCACCCCCGTCGTCTGCGACGTCGAGTCCGGGACCGGGATGACCCTCAACTCGTATTCGTTCGTGCTCCACGCCGTGGGCGGCACGATGGAGTGGGGGACGATGCAGAACCGCCTCCCATTCACCGGTCCCGGCGCGTGCTTCGCATCGGATCAGGACACCACGGACCCGGTCTACTACCACAACGGGTGGGGCTATCGGGACATCCTGCCGCCCGGCCGGTACCGGCTCGCGACCCTGACCGTCCGGCCCGCGTCCGGCCATCCGTCGATCTTCGTCGAGCCCTATCATCCCGTGCTCCGGACCCGCATCACCGCGTTCGGAACGATGTGCCCGGCCCTCGAGAACGACAACACGTACAAGCTCGGCGACGACTGGCGGGACGCGAGCGGGATCGGAACGCCCCAGGCGGAGGCGGGCGGTCCGTACTACGCCACCACCGGCGATGCGGTCCCGTTCCACGGAGACGGCTCGCGCGATCCCGACGGGCAGGCGATCACGTACCTCTGGGACTTCGGCGACGGCGCCGCCGCGACCGGGGATCGGCCCACCCACGCCTACGCCGCGGCCGGGCACTACACGGCGGTCCTCACGGTGACCGGCGCGGGTGGAAGCGGCTCCGACCACGCGGACGTGGTCGTCAGCGATCCGCACCAGCCGGTCGCTCGCGCGGGCGGCCCCTACCGGGGGCGGGCCGGCACACCCGTCCACTTCGACGGACGCGGTTCCTACGACCCCGACGGGAGCGCGCTCCGGTTCGATTGGAGATTCGGCGACGGCTTGAGCGCGACCGGGATGACGCTCGACCACGTCTACTCCGTTGCGGGGGCGTACGTGGCGCAGCTCACCGTCAGCGACGGCGTCTACTCGGACGTCGACGCGGCGGACGTCACGATCGAGAGCGCGTCGACGACGGCGCCGGTCGCGATTCCCGGCGGCCCCTACGCCGGCGTCGCGGGGCAGGACATCCTGTTCGACGGGTCGCGGTCGTACGACGCCGACGGTCATGAAATCGGTTATGCGTGGCGGTTCGGCGACGGAACGGCCGGGACGGGAGCCCAGGTTCGACACAAGTACGGGGCGGGCGGCGTCTACACGGTGACGCTGACCGTGAGCGACGGCAGCCTCGCCGGCTCCGAGACGACCGAAGCCACGATCGCGGCCGGAGTGGCCGCGCGGGCGTTCACCGAAGAACGCGTTCCGACGGTCACCGTGGGACCCGACGAACAACCGCTCACCGTGAGCATCGAGCCGCTGAACGGGGCCTTCGGCGTCGACGACATGGACCCCTGGCCCATCACCATGCGGTCGATCGGGACCGGCTCCGTCACCGAGATCTCCGCGCAGGATCTCGTGCTCACCGATCGCGACGAGGACGGCAACGGCGTCACCGAGCTCACGGTGACGTTCGCCGCGGAGGACCTCGCGCGGCTCTTCGACGGCGTCGAGCATCCGAGCCACGTCGACGTCACGCTCTCGGGCCGGCTCTACCAGGGAGGCGTCTTCCTCGCCGATCTCGCGATGAACGTGCGGCCGGGGAGCGGCGGGCGCCTGAAGATATCGCCCAATCCGTTCAATCCTCAGACGATCATCACGTTCCACCTGACCCGACCGGGCCCGGTGCGCGCGAACCTGTTCGACGTCCAGGGGCGCATGGTGCGTACGGTGCTCGATGCCGCGCGCATGGACTCGGGGAGCCACCAGGTCCCGCTCGACGCGATCGGCGCTCGTGGAGAGACGCTCGCCTCCGGTATCTATTTCCTCCGGCTCGACGGTCCGGACGGCGTCATCACGAAGCGGCTCGCCGTAGCCAAGTAGCGCGCGCCCGAAGCGACCGAAGGCGTTCCAGGCTGTCCCAATCGGGACGGCGGGGACGCCTTCGGCCATTTCGAGCCACGCGGCTCCGGCCCGGATCAATTCATCCCGTTCCACCGGGTTACCGCGATCGAGCCGGCAGGAACCGTTTCCTGGCATGCCGGTTGTAAGTGAAGGGTCACGAGAACCGTCGCGGGTCCACGCCCAGGGAGACAGGCATGAACGTCGAGATCGCCGGCAGCCGGCGCGGAGGAGCCGTTCGCCCGGGTCGCACGGGGTTCCTCCCCGCGCTTCTGCTCGTCGCGGCGTGGCTCGCCGCCTTGGCGGTCCCGGCGCGGGCCGACGTGGCGGGCGCGGTGGGCGCGGACTACTACAGCGGCCCGTCGGACCAGGTCACGCGCGGCGTGCTCGGGGTCGCGAGCGTCGGCGTCGCGGGCGGATTCGCGTCGCTCGCCGGCGTGCGCTTCGACGACAACCTGGTCGGCGCCGGATTCAGCGTCACCGGCGGCGCGGGCGCGCCGCTCGGGTCGCCGTCACGCCTCTTCCGCGTGCTCGCGACGCGCTTCGTCGGCGACGCGTCGTTCCGCGCGTGGCGCCTCAAGGCGGGGCCGTTCTTCCAGTGGGGCGGCTCGACCCTTGGCCTGTCGTTTCTCCGCTACGTCGACGACCAGAGCGGGGAGGCGACCGGAGGAATCGCGGAGCTCGAGGTTCCGGTCGCCCCTCGATGGAAGGCGACCGCCAGCGGCTCCGCGGCCGCGATCCAGGCGGGGGAGCGGAGCTGGAGCGGATCCGCCGGGATCGCGTGGACCGCGACGCCCCACGTGACGCTCACCGCGGAGGCGGGCGTCGCCCGGAACGGATCGATCGCGTCGGCGGCGCCGGCCTCGGCCGGCCGCGGTCTTCGCGACAATCCGGTCCTCGGAAACCTGCTGGGAGGAGGCGGAGGCCAAGGCGGCGCCGGAGCCGCGTCCGAGACCACGCCCGACGTCTCGGCCACGCTCCTCATGGGCATCCGGGTCCCGATTCCGTGACCCGGTCGCAAGACCCCGGAGACCGCGCATCGGGCGCGGCGAAACCAAGGAGGCAGTCATGAAACGCATCACGATCCTGTCCATGGGCACCGCGGCGGCGCTGGCCTTGACGTTCGGCTTCGCGTTCGCCGACGACGGTGCGGGCACGCCGCCGAGCGATCCGACCGCGAAGGCGGCGGAGACGGTCCAGACGACCGCGAATCCGCAGGCCGAAGCCCACGCGGGCGACGTCCTCGCGGGCATCCACGAGCGCGCCGCGAAGGTGGACGCGAAGGCGGCCGCGAAGTGGAACGGCGAGCTCGACGCCGCCGCGAAGGAGACCGACGCGGCCGGCGCCGCCGACGAGCGGCAGGTGGCCGACCGCCTCGGCACCGAGTTCGGCATCACGGGAGACGCCCTCATCGCCGAGAAGAGCGATCTCAACACGTCGTGGGGGCAACTGATGATCGCTCACACGCTGATGGCGAATGCCACGGCCGACGTCACCGCCAAGCAGCTCTTCGACATGAAGACCCAGGGCATGGGCTGGGGTCAGATCGCGGCGGGCATGGGCCTTCGCCTCGGTGACGCGATCAGCGCGGTGAAGGCGGAAGGGCGCGTCGCGAAGGGGCTCGACAAGCCGGACGGCAGCGTCGCGACGATCCACGGCGTCGGGGCCAAGGCCGGCATGGGCCAAGCGCAGGCCGCGGCGAAGGCGGGCGCGAAGTCAGCCGCGAAGTCGGGCGCCAAGGTGGGCGCGCAGGGCGCGGCCGGCGCGGCGGTGGAGACGGAGCACGCCAAGATGGGCGTGGGGGCCGGAGTCGGCGCCGGCGCCGGAAAGTCCGGCAAGTAGCGCCACGATCCGATCAGGAAGCGGTCCGGGGCGGGCCCTCGCGGGTCCGCCCCGTTTCATTCGCGCCGGCGGCCGCGGCGGGCGCGCTCCCCGCGGCGCGCGGGCGCGACCGCGCCGAGATGATCAGGACGACGCCCGTCGTGATGACGGCCCCCGCGATCAGCACGTGGGGCCCGACGGCCTCCCCGCCGAGCGACCAGCCCGCGAGCACGGCGATCGCCGGGTTCACGTACGCGTAGGTTCCGGCCCGGGCGGGCGTCGTGACGTGGAGCAGCCAGTTGTAGGCGCTGAACGCGACGATCGATCCCGCCACGATCAGGTAGGCGAGCGACAGGGCGGAGCGCGTCGAGATCGCCGCCGGATGGATTCGCGCCCCTTCGCCCGCCGCCAGCCCCACGAGGGTGACGATCGCGCCGCCGGCGAGCATCTGCATGGCTCCCGATTGCAGGTGCGATCGCACGTGCGACACGTACCGCGTCAGGACCGAGCCCGCGCCCCACGCCGCCGCCGCGGCCAGGAGGAACGCGGCGCCCGCCGGATCGATCCGGGCCCCGGGCGTTCGAGCCCCGCCTCCGATCAGGATCCAGACGCCCGCGAACCCGGAGATCAGGCCGATCGCGGTGAGTCCGTTGGGCCGGACGCCCCGCGGTCGGATCCAGTCGATCAGGACGATCCACGCCGGAATCGAGGCGACCACGAGCGCGGCGAGCGCCGACGGGACCCGCGTCTCGGCGACGGTGACGCCGCCGTTCCCGCCGAGGAAGAAGAGCGCGCCCAGGAGCGACGCCCCGAGCCATTGCCGCGCCGTCGGGCGCACTGTTTCGCCGCGCGCCGCGACCCACGCGTAGAGGATCGCGCCGGCGATCAGGAACCGGACGCCGACCATGAGGAGCGGCGGCATCGTCTCCACGGCGAAGCGGATCGCGAGGTAGGTGGTGCCCCAGATCAGGTAGACGCAGGCGAAGGCGAGCGCCGTGCGGAACGGCGCGTGGCGCGTGGCCGGGCCCACGATCAGCGCTCCTTCGGCCGCGCCGGACCTCGGCGCCGGGCCCGGCCGCCCACGCCGCGCGCTCCGGGATCGGCGGGCAGCGCGAGCAGCGCCGTCTCCTTCACCGAGGAGAGGACGATCGTCGTTCGCGTCGAGCGCACCGACGGAAGCGAGCCGATCGACTCGCGAAGGAGGCGCCCGAGCGCTTCCGTGTCGGCCACGCGCACCTTGACCAGGTAGCAGTCC
Source organism: Candidatus Eiseniibacteriota bacterium (assembly GCA_036380835.1). Taxonomy (GTDB): domain Bacteria; phylum Eisenbacteria; class RBG-16-71-46; order SZUA-252; family SZUA-252; genus DASQJL01. The sequence continues at coordinate 80,691 of DASVDZ010000069.1, forward strand.
TCGCCGGCGATCTGGTGCACCTCCTGGACCTCCGGGATCCGGCCGATCTGCCGCCCGGTGTCGACGCCGCCGACCCGCTCCTCCGCATGGACGAAGACGAACGCCACCAGAGAGGCGCCGAGGCGTTTCGGATCGAGGCGGGCCTCGTAGCCGCGGATCAGGCCGCTCTCCTCCATCTTCCGGATCCGGGCGAGGATGGCGGAGGGGGCGATGCCGGTCCGGCGCGCCAGCTCGGCGTGCGAGGTCCGAGCGTCCTTCTGAAGAATCGAAATAATCGTTCGATCAATTGAGTCGATCATTCTCATTTGTCCACCATATTCAGAAGTATAGGCGGGAAGTATCCCAGTTTCCATCCGCCTCTTGCCGGCGTATTCGGGCGCCTTCCCCCCGGGATGGGCGTAGACTCCCCGGGAGGCGAACGACCCATGACTTCCCACGCGCTCGGCCTCGTCCTCGGCGTTTCCGCCGCGGCGGGGCTCAACCTCTACGCCACGGTGGCGGCCCTGGGACTGCTCCAGCGGCTGGGCGTCGCGACCCTGCCGCCCTCGCTCCACGTCCTCTCGCATCCCGCGGTCCTCGCGATCGCGATCGCGCTCTACGCCGTGGAGTTCGTCGCCGACAAGATCCCGGCGGTGGACCACGTCTGGGACGCGATCCATACGTTCATCCGTCCGCCCGCGGCCGCGGTCCTCGCGTTCGCCGCGGTGGCGAACGTCCCGGAGCCGTGGCGCGTCGCGGCGGCGCTCCTCGCGGGGGTGGTCGCGTTGACGTCGCATGGGGGGAAGGCGACGTCGCGGATCGCCGTGAACGCCAGCCCGGAACCGTTCAGCAATTGGGTGGTGAGCCTGGGCGAGGACGGACTCGCGGTGACGCTCGCCTGGCTCGCGGCGACGCACCCGATCGTGGCGCTCGCGCTGGGGACGGCGGTCACGATCGCGGCGGTCGTGGCGATCGTGGTGACGGTGCGGCTCATCCGCGGCGCCGCGCGGCTGGCGTTCGGCCGGTCCCGGCGGCCGGCCGGCTAGTTCTCGGCGCTCTTCCGCTTGTGGTAGTCGAGGATCCGCTTCCGCACGCGGATCGCGTCCGGCGTGACCTCCACCAGCTCGTCGTCGTTGATCCACTCGATCGCCTGTTCGATCGTGAGGTCGCGCGGCGGCGTCAGCTTGATCCCGATGTCGGCGGTCGAGGCGCGCATGTTGGTGAGGTGCTTCCGCCGGCAGACCTGGACCACGAGATCGCCGTCCTTGACCTGCTCGCCGACGACCTGGCCCGGGTAGACCTTGTCGGTCGGCCGGACGAAAAACGTCCCGCGGTCGCCCAGCTGGTCCAGGGCGTACGCCGTGACGTCCCCCCCCTCCTTGGCGATCATGGCGCCGCGCTTCCGGTTGGGGAGCGGCCCGCGATGCGGCCCGTAGCGGTCGAAGAGGTGGTTCAAGAGGCCGGTCCCCTTGGTGAGCGTGAGGAACTCGGTCCGGAATCCGAGGAGCCCCCGCGACGGAATCATGAAATCCATGCGCGCGCGGTCGCCGTGGCGGCCCAGGTGCTGGAGCTCGCCGCGCCGCTCGCCGAGCGCGGAGATCACGGCCCCCGTGAACTCCTCGGCGCAGTCGATCACCAGCTCCTCGTAGGGCTCGAGCGTCTCGCCCGACTCCGACTTGTGGAAGATGACCTGCGGCCGTCCGAGGGCGAACTCGTATCCCTCGCGGCGCATCGTCTCCGCGAGGATCGCGAGCGACAGCTCGCCTCGGCCAAGCACGAGGAACGCGTCGGCGTCCGGGGTCCGCTCCATCCTGAGGCCCACGTTCCGCTCCAGCTCGCGCTCCAGCCGTTCCAGGAGGTGGCGGCTCGTCAGGTACTTGCCGGAGAGTCCGGAGAAGGGCGCGTCGTTGACGCGGAACTCCATCGAAAGCGTCGGCTCGTCGACGCGGATCCCGTCGAGCGGCGTCGGATCGGCGGGATCGAGGATCGTCTGTCCGATCTCGATCCGCGGGAAGCCCGAGAGCACGACGATGTCGCCGGCCTTGGCCTCGGTCACCTCGACGCGCTCGATCCCCTCGAAGAGGTAGATCTTGCCCACCTTCCCCTTCTGCACCATCGCTCCGTCGGGCTTGACCGCCGCCAGCTCCGTCGCGCGGGTGATGCGTCCGGAGTGGACGCGGCCGACGGCGAGGCGCCCGAAGTAGTCGGAGTAGTCGATGTTCGCGACGATCAGCTTGAACGGCGCGTCGCCGATCCTCGGCGCCGGAACGTGGGTGAGGATCGTGTCGAGGAGCGGCCGGAGGTCGCCCTCCGTCGCGGCGACGTCCTTCGAAACGAAGCCGAGGCGCCCCGAACCGTAGAGCACCGGGAAGTCGAGGTGGTCGTCGCGCGTCGCGAGCGAGAGGAAGAGGTCGTGGATCTCCTCCTCGACCTCGAGCGGCCGCGCGTCCGCGCGGTCGATCTTGTTGATCAGCACGATCGGCCGCTTGCCGGTCTCGAGGGCCTTCTTCAGCACGAAGCGGGTCTGGGGGAGCGGGCCCTCCGCCGCGTCCACGAGGAGGAGGACCCCCTCCACCATCGTGAGGATCCGTTCCACCTCCGAGCCGAAGTCGCGATGGCCCGGTGTGTCGACGATGTTGATGACGGTGTCGCCGTAGCGGATCGCCGTGTTCTTGGCGAGGATGGTGATGCCGCGCTCGCGCTCCAGGTCGCCCGAGTCCATCACGCACTCCTCGACGTGCTGGCCCGTCCGGAAGGTGCCCGCCTGCTTGAGCAGGGCGTCCACGAGCGTGGTCTTTCCGTGGTCCACGTGGGCCACGATGGCGATGGCGCGGCGGTCCGCGCGGCGTTCGATGGCGATCATGAGAGCGAGCCATCATAGCAGGTTTCGGGCCGGCCCGGGACTCGAGGGGTGGCACGGAAATCGCAGGACCCGCCTCCGTGCCCGTCGCGCCACGACGGGCTCGTGGGGTTCGGGGCGGCCATCGTCCACGAACCGGCTCGCGCTGTGCGGACCCGCACGGCGATGACCGGTATCGTTCATGGAGGACCGCACCACATGCACCGCATGAAGAAGGAAATCGCGCTGCTCGGTCTGCTCGCCTTCGCGTTTCCCGCCGTCGTCCACGCCGCGCCCGACAAGACGGGGCGCCTGGCCGTGGGCTACTTCTCGCCCGACGCGCCGCTCGGCATCCGCTACACGGCGTCTCCCAGGGCCGCGGTCGACCTCGGCATCGGCTTCGCGCAGGAGGTGATCGGCGACGATCCCACGACCGTGGCCGCCGGCGACCAGGCGAAGAACCTCGAGCTCCATGTCGACGCGGGCGTGCCGTTCACCCTCGTGACGCGCGACCGCGTGAACCTCTTCCTCAGGCCCGGCGTGCTCTTCCGGTTCATTCCGACGTACCATCGCGCGACGCCCGCCGACCCCTACGAGAAGCAGAGCGAGACGGAGGTGCAGTTCACCGGCATCCTCGGAGCCGAGTGGTTCGCGACCGACGACCTCTCGCTTTCCGTGGGACAGGGCATCGAGATCGTCTCCACGAAGGGCGTCGACGCGAACGACCTCACGACGGGAACGCTCGATTCGACCACCACGATCGACGGCCTCCAGGCCCTCGACCTGACCCGGATCGGCTTCCACTTCTACTTCTAGGCGGCCCCACCGCCCTGATATCCTGCTCGTCGAATCCGAGGGCGGTCCGCGGAGTCGCGGGCCGCCCTTCCACCGTGCCGGACGGGAGGCGAACCCGATGGACCCCGCGGTCCTGACCCAGCTCTTCCAGCTCAACCATCACGCGCTCCACCGAAACGTGGACGACCTGACGAACGACGACGCCTTGATCGCGCCGCACGCGGGCGGCAACTGCCTCAACTGGATCGTGGGGCACCTGGTGGCGAACCGAAACGCCGTCCTCGAGCGCGTGGGGGAGCCCCCGATCTGGACCGCGGAGGTGGCGGCGCGCTACGCGCGCGGGAGCGCCCCGATCCGGGGCGTGGGCGACGGGCGGCCGTTCGACCGCCTCATGGCCGATTTCGACGCCGCCCAGGAACGGATCGTCGGGGGCCTCGGCCGCATGGGCGACGCGGACCTCGCCCGGGCGGACGGCGACGGAACGGTCGCGGGGCGGCTCGCCTTCCTCCAGTTCCACGAGGCCTATCACATCGGCCAGGCGGGGCTCCTCCGGCGCATCGCCGGCAAGGACGGGGCGATCCGCTAGAGCGCGTCGGGCCCGCGGATGGTGTCGCCGGGAGCGGGCGCGAGTCGTATACTCGCGCTCCGGCGCGGGGGCAAGCCCGCGCGCCTTCGTCACGAGGGTCGCTCATGGACGACGCGCTCGCCGTACATCGCCTCCACTTCGCCTTCACCGTCACCTTCCACTATCTCTTTCCGCAGCTCACGATGGGGCTCTCGCTCCTCCTCGTCATCCTGAAGTCGTGCGCGCTCAAGACCCGGGATCCGCGCTTCGACGCCGCGGCGCGATTCTGGGCGAAGATCTTCGGCATCAATTTCGCCATGGGCGTCGTGACCGGCATCCCGATGGAGTTCCAGTTCGGCACGAACTGGTCCGACTTCGCGAAGGCGGCGGGCGGCGTGATCGGACAGACCCTCGCGATGGAGGGCGTCTTCTCCTTCTTCCTCGAGTCCTCGTTCCTCGGCCTCTTCCTCTTCGGCGAGAAGCGGCTCACCCCGCTCGGGCACTGGTTCGCCGCCTTCCTCGTCTTCCTCGGGTCGTGGCTCTCGGGGTACTTCATCGTCGCGACCGACGCCTGGATGCAACACCCGGTCGGGCACGCGGTGCTGCCGAGCGGCGAGATCGCGCTCCAGAGCTTCACGGCGCTTCTCTTCAATCCGTGGGCGCTCTGGCAGTACGCGCACAACATGAACGGCGCCGTCGTCACCGCCTGTTTCGTCATGGCGAGCGTCGGCGCGTTCTACGTCCTCACGCGGCGCCACGAGGAGATGGGGCGGCTTTTCGTGCGGGTCGGCGTGATCGTCGGAGCGATCGCGTCCCTGACGCAGCTCCTCCCGACGGGAGACGGCCAGGGCCGGATGGTCGCGCGCCATCAGCCGGTCACGCTGGCGGCCATGGAGGGGCTCTTCCACACCGAGCGGGGCGCGCCGCTCGCGATCATCGGCCAGCCGGACGTGGAGCGCCAGCGGCTCGACAACCCGATCGTGATCCCGCGGATGCTGAGCTTCCTCACGTACCAAAGATGGACGCACGAGATCCGGGGGTTGAATCACTTCGCGCGGGACCGTTGGCCCGACAACGTGCCGCTCCTCTACTACGCGTACCACGTGATGGTGGGCCTGGGGACGATCTTCATCGCGACCTACGGGCTCGCGCTCCTCCTCCTCCTGCGCGGCGCGCTGTTCCGCGCGCGCTGGATGCTCTGGATCCTGATGCTGGCGCTGCCGTTTCCGTACATCGCGAACACGGCCGGATGGATCACCGCCGAGGTCGGCCGCCAGCCGTGGCTCGTCTACGATCTCCTGCGCACGGCGGACGGCTATTCGAGAAACGTGTCGGCCGGAAACGGCCTCTTCACGCTGATCGGCTTCATGGGTCTCTACACGGTCCTCGGCATCCTCTTCCTCTTCCTCGTGCGGCGCGAGATCGAGCGGGGGCCCGATCCCGCGACCGCGCGGTCCGGCGCCGGCGCCCCGGCCGCCGGGACGGGGGGTTGACGACGATGGAAACGCTCTGGTTCTGGCTCGTCGCGATCATGATCGTGATGTACGTGATCTTCGACGGCTTCGACATCGGCGCGGGCGTCGTCCACCTCTTCGTCGCGCGAACGCCCGAAGAGCGCGCCGCCGTGCTCCGGACGATCGGTCCGGTGTGGGACGGGAACGAGGTCTGGCTCCTCGCCGCGGGCGGTACGCTCTACTTCGCCTTTCCGGCGCTCTACGCTTCGTCGTTCAGCGGGTTCTACCTGCCGCTCATGATGGTGCTCTGGCTCCTGATCCTCCGCGGCCTCGCGATCGAGCTCCGGAACCAGATCGAGGGCGCGGTCTGGAAGCCGCTCTGGGACGGCGTCTTCGCGATCTCGAGCACGCTCCTCGCGGTCTTCTTCGGCGCCGCGCTCGGGAACGTCGTGCGCGGCGTGCCGCTCGACGAGTCGGGCCGGTTCTTCGAGCCGCTCTGGACGAATTTCCGCCCCGGGCCGGACGCCGGGATCCTCGACTGGTACACGGTCCTCGTCGGGCTGACCGCGCTCGCCGCGCTCGCGATGCACGGGGCGCTCTGGGTCGCGCTCAAGACGCCGGAGCCGATCGCCGGGCGCGCTCGCGCGGCGGCGGGGGGCGCCTGGTGGGGCGCCCTGGCCCTGACCGGGGTCATCACGGTGATGACCCTCCGGCTCCAGCCGCAGGTGCCGGCGAATCTCGCGCGGTGGCCCGTGGGAGCCGCGCTGCCGGCGATCGCCGTGGCGGGGCTCTTCGGCGCGCGGTGGTTCGCGGCGCGCCGGGCGGTGGGGAACGCGTTCCTCGCCTCCTCGACCTACCTCGCGGGGCTCCTGGCGAGCGCCGCGTTCGGCCTCTACCCCTACGTCCTCCCGGCGATTACCGACCCAGCCCTCGGGCTCACGGTGCACGGCACCGCCGCTCCGGCGTACGGGCTCCGGATCGGCCTCGTCTGGTGGACGGTGGGGATGGCGCTCGTGGCGGTCTACTTCACGTTCGTCTACCGGCTCTTCGCCGGCAGGGTATCGCTCGAGCCCGAATCGGGCGGCCACTAGCCCGCCGCTCGCGCGACGGAGGGGGAGGAATCGATGGGGAGCGGGCGGGTCGGGGGCAAGGCCGCGATCGTGACGGGCGGGGCGCGGGGCATTGGCGCGGCGGTCTGTTGCCTCCTCGCGACCCACGGCGCGTCGGTCCTCGTGACCGACGTGCTCGACGAGGAAGGGGAGGCGACGGCCGCGGCCATCCGGGCGGCCGGCGGGAGCGCGTTCTACCTCCATCACGACGTCTCGAGCGAGCCCGAGTGGGCCCTCGCCGTCGGAGAGGCGGTCCGGCGCTTCGGTGGCCTCCACGTGCTGGTCAACAACGCGGCGATCGCGCGGGACCAGGACGTCGAGACGGAGACGCTCGAGGGATGGAACCGCCTGCTCGCGATCAATCTCACCGGCACCTGGCTCGGCATGAAGACCGCGGCGCCGGCGATGCGGCGCGCCGGAGGGGGATCGATCGTCAACGTGGCCTCGATCTACGGGACGATCGGCGGGAACGGCGCCGCCGCCGCCTACCACGCCTCGAAGGGCGCCATGCGCACGATGACCAAGAACGCCGCGATCCGCTACGCGAAGGAGGGGATCCGCGTGAACTCGGTGCACCCCGCGTTCATCGAGACCCCGATGATCGCCCCGTTCATGAAGACGCCCGACGGGAAGCCGAGCGACATGGCGCGGTGGATCGAGGCGATGACGCCCCTCGGCCGCGTCGGAACGCCCGACGAGGTGGCGAACGCGATCGTGTTCCTGTCGAGCGACGAGTCGTCCTACGTGACCGGATCCGAGGTCTACGTGGACGGAGGTTGGACCGCGGCCTGACCGCGGAGGTTCGAGGCGCGGATCGCGGGCATCGGAGCCCTTGGCCGCGCCATACCGTGGGGGAAACGATGAAACGTGGAACGCCGCTCGCCATCGTCCTGGCGGGCCTCCTGGGAGCCGGCTGCGCCGCGGTTCCGCCGCAGCACGTCGGCGTGCTCGAGACCTTCGGCAAGGTGCACGACGAGACGTGGGGCCCGGGGCTCCACGCCTGGGCGCCGTGGCTCGGCGTCCATCGGATCAACTGCCGCACGCAACAGATCGAGGAGCGGACCTCGACCCCGACGAGCCAGGGGCTCCTCGTCGGCCTCGACGTCAGCGTCGTCTACCACGCCGAGCCGACGATGGCGAAGGAGGTCTTCTCCCGATACGGCGGCGTCGAAGGCGTCGTGCAGACGGTCCTCGTTCCCGAGTTCCGCTCGGTGATCCGCGACGTGACCGCGGGTTTCGACGCCGTCGATCTCTACTCGTCGCGCCGCTCCGAGATCTCCACGCAGATGCTCTCCGACATCCAGGCGCGGATGAAGGGGCGCGGGATCGCGGTCGAGGCGATGCTGCTCCGGAACATCCAGCTCCCCGAGCAGATCTCCAGGGCGGTCGAGGCGAAGCTCGCCGCGGATCAGCAGGCGCAGCAGATGGAGTTCGTCCTAAGGAAGGAGCAGAAGGAGGCGGAGCGGAAGCGGATCGAGGCGCAGGGGATCGCGGACTTCCAGCGGATCGTCACCGCCGGCATCTCCCCGGCGCTCCTCACGTGGAAGGGGATCGAGGCGACCGAGCACCTGGCGACGTCGCCCAATTCGAAGGTCATCGTGGTGGGCGGGAAGGACGGCCTTCCCGTGATCCTGAACTCCCCGTAGGCGGCGGGCCGGGCGGGGCGCCGGCCGGGAGAGGGCGCTACTTGTCGTCGTCCTCGTCCTTCTCCTTGTCCTTCCCCGATTCGTCCCCGAAGCCGCCGACCCAGTTCCACTCGGCGCCTTCCTTCGGGTTGTCCTTGGTCTTCCGCTCGAGCTTGATCCGCCTCTCGACGGCCGGATCGAGCCGCTTGGCGATGATCCGGCTCACGATGCCTTCGATCCGCCGGATCTCGTCGGAGGGGGTCGCGTCGGGGCGATACAGGTGGATCGTTCCCTGGAACGACCCCAGCTCCACGCGGCCCGAGCAGGTTCCGAGGCAGAACTGAAACCGGCGCCCCGCCTTGGTCTCGGAGAGCGTGACCGGGAAGCTCGACTCGAATTCCCCGGAGAACGTCGAGATGGCCACGGCCGCGTTGGCGGCCCTGGGAACGGCCACGGCGACGTCGCCGTTGTGGCTGGTGAAGCGGTAGCAGCCCTTGTCGCCGATCGTTCCCTCGTAGCAGATCCCGCCGTTCACCGTCGAGACGTCGACACTGTCGGAGCGGACGCGGTAGACGTACGCGCTGCCATTCACGGTCTCCGCGTGCACCGCCCCGTCGGCCCCGCTCAGGGCGATGTCGTCGTTCACCGTGTTGAGACGGATGCGCTTCCGGCCTCCCTGGACGATGACGTCCCCGTGGACCGTCTCGACCTTCACCGCGCCCTCCGTCCCGGTGATGATCACGTCGGTGTGGATGCCCGAGACGTCGAGATCCATCCAGGTCGGGACCGTGAGGCGGATGTCGGCGGTCCGGTCCGCCATCTCCTTCGAGTACGCCTTGACGAGGAGGACGTTCTCCGACGGCTCGACGATCACGCGGTCCTCGTCGGAGTAGTCGGCCAGGATCCGCACCGCGTTCTGGCTCCAGGTCTGGATGAACACCTCCCCGGCGTAGTCCGCGACGTTCAGCTGGACTCCCTTGGGGACGATCAGCGTGGTGTCCGCTCCCGCGGGGAGGTGGAACGCGGCGAGGGACGCGGCGAACGCGAGCGGTGCGAGGATCATCGGGCTCTTCCTCTATCGGGGCGCGCTTGCCAGCACGGTGGCGCGATTCAGGAGCTCCACCCTGCGTCGCACCGTGTCGTCGAGGTGCGCGCGCACATAGGGGTTATGGGGATCGGCGTCCAGGGCGCGACGCGCCTCGTGGATCGCGACGTCGATGACGTTGAGGCTCTCTTCCAGCGTGCGAACGGTGCTGGGATCGAGTTGGTCGCGGGCGCCGGCCAGGATGCGGCGCAGCTCCTCCACGCCCTCGCCCACCTGGCCGGAGGCGGTCGCGATCGGGAGCGTCGGCGACGGGGCGGTCGAACGCGCCGCGAGCGCGGTCGAGAGCGGCTCGGCCGCGCGGCCCGGTCCGCGCGCCGTCATCGCGGCCTGGCGGAGGCCGGTCGTACGGGCGTACCAGACCGCGCCCCCGGAGACGATCGCGATCGCGAGGCACGCGGCGGCGAGCTGGGGCAGCGAGAAGGTGACGTGGCGTTCCGACCAGCCGGCGCGGCGGGCGCCGACCTCGGGGCGGGAAGGCGGGCCGAGGCGCGCCTCGATTCCGGGCCAGAGATCGGTCTCGGGCTCGATCGCGGGGAGCGCGCGCGCCTTGGCGACCACGAGGCGCAGGTCCTCCACGAACGCGGCGCACTCGGCGCAGGCCGCGAGGTGCTCCTCGAGGTCGCGGCGGATCGGACGGTCGAGCTCGCCGTCGACGTAGTCGGAGAGGAGGTCGGTAAAGCGGTCGCTCATCGGTTCGCTCCGTTCATCGATTCAAGTGCTGTCTCAGGATCATTCGCGCGCGGTGGAGCTGGGCCTTCGTCGTTCCCGACGTGATCCCCATCATCTCCGCGATTTCCTCGTGTTTGAACCCCTCCACGTCGTGGAGCACGAACACGATCCGCGCGCCCTCGGGCAGTTTGGAGACCGCGCGCTCGAAGTCCATGCCGAGGTCCGACGTGGCGGGTCGGGCCGGCACCAGCTCGAGCGCGGAGTCGTCGTCCTTGATCCGCCCCCGCTCGATCCGGAGCGCGTTCCTCCGGTGGAGGATGACGCTCACCGCGACCCGGTGAAGCCAGGTGCCGAACGCGGCCTCGCCGCGAAACGTTCCGATCTTCTCCCACACCCGGACGAACACGTCCTGGGTGAGCTCGTGGGCGTGATCCCCCCCGAGCATCCGGCGCGCCAATCCGAGCACGCGCGCCACGTGCGCCCGGTAGAGGCGCTCGAAGGCGCGCGTGTCGCCGTTTTGGGCGCGTGCCACATCGACCCGTTCGCCGGTCTCGGGCACCGTATTCAAGAGCGTAGTCGGTGCGGTCACCCCTGTCCCCACGAGCGCTGCGTGCAACGGTTTGGATCGGGGCGGACCGTCGAAGGTTGAAACATCGGATTCCCCCGCCGAGTAGTTTACGGGGCGGGGGTCGCCCCGCCAACCAAAGCCGGCCCGTCGTTGTCTCAGGGGATGCCGTACCGCGGCCAACCCCTGGTCGCGCTCGTGCCAGACGGGGGGTCCCCTTCGGGGGGCCCTCCGATCGAACCCACGGCCCGCAGTCGATGGAAAGGAGCCTTTCCCATGCCCGCCCACCGTCGCGCTTTGGCGTCCCGTCTCCCGGGGGCGCTCCGCCGCATTCCCCGGATCGGCGTCGCGCTCGCAGCGGTGATGGCCGCCGCCGCCTTTTCGCCGGTCTCCGCCTCGCCGAGCGGCGCGGGCCAGAGGACGATCGCCGGCGACGACATCGCCGTACACAACCTGGTCGGCCACCTCACCGTCCGGCCCGGGACCGGGTCCGCGGTGGTCGCCGAGATCACGACGGCGGGGAAGGACGCCGACCGCCTGCGGGTCGAGCAGGGCGTCCTGCGCGGGCGCCCGACGCTCCGCGTGATCTACCCCTCGGACCGGATCCGGGTCGATGGAATGGGGCCGTCCTCGTCCACGACGCTGCGGGTCCGGGACGACGGGACGCTCGACGTCGAGTCGGGCGAGGGGCGGAAGGTGACGCTGAGCGGGCGCGGATCGGGGCTCGACGCGCGCGCGGACATCGTCCTCACGGTCCCGCGGGGGAAGCGCGTCTCGATCTACTGGGGCGAGGGGAAGGGCGACGCCTCGGACGTCGACGCGGATCTCCGGATCGACGGTGCCTCGTTCGAGGTGGCGGCGCGCGGCAGCCGGGGCTCGCTCACGATCGAGGTCGGATCGGGGAGCGTGAGCGTGGAGCGCGCCACCGGGACGGTGGACGTGGAGACCGGCTCGGGCGACGTCGAGCTCCGCGACGTGCGCGGCGACGGGCTCAAGGTGGAAACGGGGTCCGGACGGATCGACGCGCACGCCATCGAGACGGCGCGGCTCGAGCTCGAAACGGGCTCGGGCGACGTTCGCGCGGAGTCGGTGCGCGCGCCCCGCGCCTCGCTCACGACCGGGTCGGGAGCGATCAGCATGCGCTTGGATGGCGACGCCGACGACCTGGCGCTCGAGTCGGGGAGCGGCGACGTGACGCTGGTCGTGCCCCGCGCGTTCGGCGCCGCCGTTCACTTCGAGACCGGAAGCGGCGACATCGATTCGAACGTCCCGATCGAGGTCCGCTCGCGCGACCGCCGCGAGATCGACGGCTCGATCGGCGACGGCCGCGGACGCCTGAACGTCGAAACCGGTTCGGGCAGCATCACGATCCGCCGCCCGGAGGCGTAGGGGGCCGGCGCTAGCGGCCGTCCCCGTCCAGCAGGTTTCCGAGACCGCCCAGGATCGAGCCCTCCTCGCGCCGGCGGCCGCCGGTCTGGGGCGCCGCCGCGTAGATGCGGCTCGCTAGGCGGCTGAACGGGAGCGACTGGAGCCAGACGCGCCCGGGACCGCGGAGCGTCGCGAAGAAGAGCCCCTCCCCGCCGAAGAGCGCGCTCTTCAGTTTCCCGACGAACTGGATGTCGTAGTCCACGCTCGGCTGCACCGCGACGAGGCATCCCGTGTCGACGCGAAGCGTCTCGCCCGGCGCGAGCGCGCGCTCCTCGAGCGTGCCGCCCGCGTTCACGAAGAGCCAGCCGTCCCCCTGGAGGCGCTCCATGATGAAGCCCTCGCCTCCGAAGAGGCCGACGCCGAAGCGGCGCTGGAACGCGATTCCGATGCTCACCCCCTTGGCGGCGACCAGGAAGGAGTCCTTCTGCGCGATGATCTCGCCCCCCATCTGGGCGAGGTGCATCGCCTGGATCTTGCCGGGGTAGGGAGCGGCGAAGGCCGCCCACCGCTTCTGGCCCGACTCGTTGTGGAAGACGGTCATGAAAAGCGATTCGCCGGTCAGGAGGCGCTTCCCGGCGCCCACCAGCGCTCCCATGAATCCTTGGTTCTGCTGGGAGCCGTCGCCGAAGACGGTGTCCATCTGGATCCCGTCCTCCAGGTACATCATGGCTCCCGCCTCGGCGACCACCGCCTCGCCCGGATCGAGCTGAATCCGCACGAACTGCATGTCGTCGCCTTTGATCTCGTAGTCGATCTCGTGCATCGTGGGCATCGTAGTTCCTCTCTCCGAACGTGGATCGACCGCACCCCGCGGGGCGCGGGCGCGGCGCCCGCGGCGCCTCCGCACGGCGCCGAGGATACGTCACCGGGCCGACCCGCCTCACCTCGAATACGAGCGGCACGCCAGTTGCGTTTCCCTGGGGCATGACCCTGGCCCCGATGGAGACAACGACGTGTAACTCGTTGCAGCGCAATGAGCCACTGAAAGGAGCGAACGTATGAAGTCGGCCACAGTGTGGAAATCCGGAATCAACTTGATCGGAGTGCTGCTGCTCACCGTGGGCACGACCGCGGTGGCCCAGCCCGGCGGTCGAATCCCTCCCGCCGGAGGACCCGGCCCGGGCGTGGCTCGCGATCGGGCGGAATTGCGGCAGGACCGGAACGAGCTTCGGGGCGACCGGCGGGACGTGAGACAGGATCGGGCGGACGTGGCGCGCCTCTCCCGGCTCCTGGCGCGCCTCGACGACGCCAAGGCATCGGGGAACCGTCGCGAGGAGGCGCGCGTGCGGGTCCGGCTCCGCCAGTTCCTGCGCGGAGAGGTGGTCGAGGCGCATCGCGACGTCGTCAAGGATCGCGCGGAGACGCGGCAGAGCGACGATCGCCGCGACCTTCGCGACGACGCGCGCGACAGCGCGAAGAGCCGCGCCCGGCTCGACCGCGAGTTGGCGATCGTCCGGGAGCTTCGATCGATTCAGCCCGCCGTGCGCTCCGGCGATCGCCGCGCGTCACGGCGCGAGGACCGGCTCCTCGGCGACTTCCTGCAATTGGTGAAGCAGGACGCGCGCGAATCGGGACGCGAATGGCGCGAGGACCGCGCGGAGCGGCGCGATGACCGGCGCGAGATCCACGAGGACCGCCAAGGCGGACCGCAGGGAGGCGGCGACTACCACTAGACGCGTCGGATGCGCCGAGCGTTCGGGGCCGGGCCCTATGCGGGCTTCGGCCCCGATTCGTTGGGCGGGGGCGGGCGACGCCGGGTCCGTCGCGCGCGGCCGGCGTCCCGAACCGCCCGGGAGAGCAGGTACTCGATCTGCCCGTTCACGCTCCGCAGCTCCTCCGCGGCCCACGCCTCGAGCGCGTTCCAAAGCTCGGGATCGATCCGAAGGAGGAACGACTTGCGGCCGCCCACGGGGCGCCCCTAGTTGTACAGGGTTCCGGTGTTCAGGACGGGCGTCGCCGCGCGCTCCCCGCAGAGGACGACCAGGAGGTTCGAGACCATCGCGGCGCGCCGATCGTCGTCGAGCTCGATCACCTTGTTGTCGCGGAGCCGAGCGAGCGCCATCTCGACCATCCCCACGGCTCCTTCCACGATCCGCTGGCGCGCGGCGATGATCGCCGCCGCCTGCTGCCGCTGGAGCATCGCCCCCGCGATCTCCGGCGCGTAGGCCAGGTGGCTCAAACGGGCTTCGACCACCTCGACTCCCGCCGGCTTGAGCCGCTCCTGGAGCTCGGCCCGGAGGAACTCCGAGACCTTGTCGATGCTGCCGCGAAGCGAGATCGCGTCCTGCGCCTCGGCGTCGTACGGATATTCGGTCGCCAGGTGGCGGACCGCCGTCTCGCTCTGCACCGAGACGAAGGACTCGAAGTTCTCGACGTCGAACGACGCCATCGCCGTATCGCGCACCTTCCAGACGACGACGGCCGCGATCTCGACGGGGTTGCCCGCCTGGTCGTTCACCTTGATCATCTGCCCGTTGAGGCTCCGGACGCGAAGGGAGATCCGCCGCTTCGAGTTGAACGGGTTGGTCCACCACCAGCCCGTCTCCCGCACGGATCCCACGTACGCGCCGAAGAGCGTGAGCACGACCGCCTGGTTCGGCTGGTTGGTGAAGAATCCCTTCGTGAAGAGCACCGCCGCCATCACCAGGAAGAGATCGAGGATCAAGCGGCCGGGCTGCTCGTTCTTCACCGCCGTGATGAAGAGAAGCAGGGCCAGAGCCCACAGGATGAGCGTGATCAGGAGCGCGACGGCTCCGGGCAGCGCGTTGGTCTTCCGTTCCGACGTCATGTTCTTCCGTCCTCCTCGTTTCGGCGGACCCCCCGCCTGATTGCAATATGATATCACATCGATAGCTGGACGCCAGCGAAATCGGAGGGGGCGCGGCGGCGCGGCACCCCGGCGCGGCGGGAGCGGCTAGTCCCGGACGAGCTTCTTGTAGCGGAGGCGGTGGGGTTGGTCGGCGGCGGCGCCGAGACGCTGGTGGCGGTTCTTCTCGTACTCCTCGAAGTTCCCCTCGAACCAGACGACCCCGCCGTCGTCCTCGAACGCGACCATGTGCGTCGCGATCCGGTCGAGGAACCACCGGTCGTGGCTGATCACCAGGACGCAGCCCGCGAACTCGAGGATCGCCTCCTCGAGCGCGCGCAGCGTGTCGACGTCCAGATCGTTGGTCGGCTCGTCGAGGAGGAGCAGGTTCCCGCCCGACTTGAGGAGCTTCGCGAGGTGGACCCGGTTGCGCTCTCCGCCCGAGAGGTTCCGGACCGGCTTCTGCTGGTCGGCGCCCTTGAAGTTGAACGCGGCCACGTACGCGCGGGACGGCACCTCGCGCGTCCCGAGGGAGAGCGTCTCCTCCCCGCCCGAGATCTCCTCCCAAACCGTCTTCGAGCCGTCGAGGGAATCGCGGCTCTGGTCCACGTAGGCGAGCTGGACCGTCTCGCCGAGCCGGAGCGTCCCCGAGTCCGGCCGCTCCTGCCCCGCGATCATGCGGAAGAGGGTCGTCTTGCCGGCGCCGTTCGGGCCGATCACGCCGATGATCCCCCCCGGCGGGAGCGTGAAGGAGAGGCCGTCGATGAGCACGCGGTCGCCGTAGCCCTTCACGAGGTCCTTCGCCTCGACGACGAGGTTGCCGAGGCGCGGGCCCGCGGGGATCGTGATCTCGGCGATCTCGCTTCGCTTCTCGTTCTCCTGCTCGAGCAGGCGCTCGTACGCCGTGACGCGCGCCTTGCTCTTCGCCTGGCGGGCGCGGGGCGACATCCGGATCCACTCGAGCTCGCGCGCGAGCGTCCGCTGTCGCGCGCTCTCGGTCTTCTCCTCGAGCGCGAGCCGCTGCGTCTTCTGGTCGAGCCAGGAGCTGTAGTTCCCCTCCCACGGAATGCCGCGCCCGCGGTCGAGCTCGAGGATCCAGCCCGCCACGTTGTCGAGGAAGTAGCGGTCGTGCGTCACGGCGACGACCGTGCCGGGGAACTCCTTCAGAAAGCGCTCGAGCCACGCCACCGACTCGGCGTCCAGGTGGTTCGTCGGCTCGTCGAGGAGGAGCATGTCGGGCTTCGAGAGGAGGAGGCGGCAGAGCGCCACGCGGCGCCGCTCGCCGCCCGAGAGCGTCGCGACGGCGGTGTCGCCCGGCGGGACGCGGAGCGCGTCCATGGCGATCTCGATGGTTCGGTCGAGCTCCCACGCGTTCCGCGCCTCGATCTCGGCCATGACGCGGCCGTGCTCCTCCATCACCTGCTCCATCTCGTCCGCCTCGAGGTTCTCCCCGAGCCGGAGGTTCAGCTCGTTGAACCGGTCGAGCAGCGCCTTCGCCTCCGCGACGCCCTCCATGACGTTGCCGAGCACGTCCTTCGATGGATCGAGCGCGGGCTCCTGCGGCAGGAATCCGATCTTGATCCCCTTGGCGGCGCGCGCTTCGCCCAGATGGTCGGTATCGACGCCGGCCATGATGCGGAGGAGCGAGCTCTTTCCGGCGCCGTTCTGCCCCAGCACGCCGATCTTGGCGCCGGGATAGAACGAGAGCGAGATGTCCTGAAGGACCTGCTTGTTGGGCGGGTGGACCTTGCCGACCCGGACCATCGTATAGATGAACTGTGGCGCCATTCGGGCTCTGACCTCGTTCGTGCGCGGTGATCGGGAGAGGGCGGGTTCGGGCGATGCGGCGTGCCGCGATCGGGACCCGAGTATATACTCTCCGTGCCCGGCGGTGAAGCCGCCCGTGGCGCCGCCCCGCACCCCGAGGAGGACTCGATGCCGGTCACGATCACCGTTCGCAACAACGGCCCCCTCCGCATCGAAGGCGAGTTCACCGTGGTCGACGCCGACGGAAAGCCGTTCGACCTGGCGGGGCGCACGGCCATGAGCTTCTGCCGCTGCGGCCACTCGACGAACAAGCCGTTCTGCGACGGAAACGCGCACAAGGAATGCGGATTCCAGTCGGCCGTGGCCGCCCGCGTCCTGGCCCCTCCCGCGCCGAAGCCGGGCGCTTGACGGGCGCGCCATGACCCACCGTCCCGATCTCCGCGACGCGCCCGAGGTCCTGGCGTTTCGAGCGGAGGACCTCGCGGCGCTCCTCGGATCCCAGGAGGGGCCCTGCGTGTCCCTCTACCTCGCGACGCACCGCCGGCACCCCGAGTGGAAGCAGGATCCCGTGCGCTTCCGGGCGCTCATCGCCGAGGCCGAGTCGCTGCTCGGAGGAGGCGCGGCGCGGGACCAGAGCGCGCTCGTCGCGCCGCTCCGCGGCCTGCTCGAGCGGCCGTTCTGGGAATACGCGCTCGACGGGCTCGCCGTCTTCGCGTCCCGCTCGCTCCGGGCCGCGTACCGGCTCCCGATCGCGGTTCCCGACCAGGTCGTGGTCGCCGAGACGTTCCATACGAAGCCGCTGCTCCGCCTCCTGCGCTCGGACGGGCGGTACTACGCGCTGGCGCTGAGCCAGAATCAGGTGACCCTCTACGAGGGGAGCCGCTCGGGGGCGGGCATCGTCGAGCTGGGCGGCGTTCCGAAGGGTCTGCGCGACGCCGTCGGCGTGCCCGATTTCGATCGATCGGTCTCGGCGCACGGCGGCGTCGGCGGCTCCATCTTCCACGGAAGGGGGCCGGGGCGGGAGGAGACCAAGGAGCTGCTCGCTCGTTACTTCCGCGCCATCGATCGAGGGCTCAAGGACTACCTGCGCGGCGAGACCGCGCCGCTCGTGCTCGCCGCCGTGAAGTACTACCACCCGATCTACCGGGAGGGGAACACGTACCCGCACCTCCTCGCCGAAGGACTCGAAGGGAACTACGAGCGCGAGAGCGCGGAGTCGATCCACGCGGCGGCGTGGCCCCTCGTCGAGCGCGCCTTCTCGGCGCGCGCCGCCGAATGGTCCGCCCGTTACCGGGAGATGGCCGGCACGGGGCTCGCCGTCGACGGCGTGGAAGAGGTCGCCCTGGCCGCCGTCGCCGGCCGCGCCCGGTGCGTGCTGGCGGCGGAGGGAGACGTGGTCTGGGGGCTCCTGGACCGCGCGACCGGCGCCGTCGCGCGGCACGAGCGTCAGATGGGAGCGGACGACGGCGATCTCGTGGACGACGTCTGCGAGGAGGCGTTCCGACGCGGCGCCGAGGTCTTCGTGCTGCCGCGGGCGGCGATGCCGACCGATCGCCCGATCGCCGCCGTGCTCCGCTACTGAGTCTCCGGCGCGCCGCCGCCGAGGGTCCCCTCTGGAACGGGGCCTCCCCGGGGGGTATCATACTTCGGCGCCCCGGCACGCCCCGCGGCTCCCCGCCGCGAGCCGCCGGCATGCGCCCCTAGACGCGGAGGAACCACGTGCATCTCGCCGAACGCCAGATCGCCCGACCGCTCACGCGGGTCGTCCATCCCGCCCTTTCGGGCGCCCGTCCCATCACCGCCGAGGATCTCTGGGCCGTGAGGCGGGTGGGCGCGCCCGCGCCCAGCCCGGACGGCCGCTCCCTCGTGGTGCCGGTCACGACGTACGACATGGAACAGAATCGGGGCCGCGCGCGCCTCTGGCTCGTGCCGCAAAGCGGAGAGCCGCGCCCGCTCACCGCCGAGGACGCCACGTGCGGCGACGTCTCCTACGCGCCCGACGGGAAGCGCCTCCTCTTCACGCGCTCGCATGGGGAGGAGAAGGCGCAGGTCCACGCGCTCTCGCTGGAGGGCGGCGAGTCGGAGCGGCTGACCGACATGCCGCTCGGCGTCTTCGATCCGCGCTGGCTCCCCGACGGCAGGCGGCTCGTTTTCGGCACCTACCTCCTCGCCGAGGCGCCGACGCCCGACGGGACGCGCGAGCTCGTGGAGCGCCGCGCGAAGGACCCGGTCAAGACGCACGTCACCGAAGACCGCGTCTACCGCTACTGGGATCGCTGGCTCACGGGCGGCGAGCGGCCGCATCTCTTCCTTCTCGACCTGGAGACCCGCGCGCTCACCGACCTGACCCCCGGCGGGACCGGGTGGTTCGATTTCATGGAGCCCTCCGGCCAGTACGACATCGCCCCCGACGGGAGCGAAATCGCGTTCGGCGCCAACTCGAGCGCGCCGCCGCACCATCGGCTCCGGTGGGCGATCTACACGGTGCCGACCTCGGGGAAGGAGCCGCCGCGCTGCCTGACGCCGGAGGGGACGCCCGCGGGGTTCGCCGCCGACGCCTCGCGGCCGCGCTACGCTCCCGACGGGAGCGCGCTCGTCTACGGGGCGCAGAAGGATCCGTACTTCTACGCCGACCGCGTCCGCCTCGTGCGCTATGACCGCGCGAAGGCGACCCACTCGCTCGTCGCCGAGTCGTGGGACCGCTCTCCCGCCGCCTGGGAGTTCGCGCCGGACGGGACCCTGATCCTCGAGTGCGAGGATCAGGCGCGCGTGAAGCTCTACGCGCTCCGAAACGGGGACGGGACGCCCCACGTCATCCAGGAGCGGGGAACCGTATCGGGCCTGACCGCCGGACGCGACGGCCGGCTCTATTACACGGTGCAGACGCTCTCGGCCCCGGCCGAGGTCTTCTCCTGCGCGACGAACGGCGGCGACGAGAGGCGGCACACCGACCTGAACCGCGACCTCCTCTCGCAGCTCGCGCTGGGCGAGGTGCGCGAGACGATCTTCGAGGGCGCGGACGGCGACCCGGTCCAGATGTACGTCGTGCTGCCACCGGGATTCGATCCGGCGAAGAAGTATCCGCTGGTCCACGTGATCCACGGCGGCCCCCACGCGACCGCCGGCGACAATTTCCACTTCCGGTGGAATCCGCACCTCTTCGCGGCCAACGGATACGTCGCGGCGACCGTGAACTTCCACGGCTCGACCTCGTGGGGCCAGGAGTTCGCGGCCTGCATCCAGGGCGGCCACGGCGACAAGCCGTTCACCGACATCATGAAGGCGACCGACGCGCTGATCGAGGCCGGCTTCGTCGACGAGTCGCGCCTGGCGGCGACCGGCGGATCCTACGGCGGCTACCTCGTCTGCTGGATCGCCGGCCAGACCGACCGGTTCCGCTGCCTCGTGAACCACGCCGGCGTCTTCGACCTCCTCGCGGAATACGGAAGCGACGTCACGCAGGGACGACACCAGGCCTACGGCGGCGAGCCGTGGGAGCGGCTCGAGGCGATCGACCGATGGAACCCCGCGCGGTTCGCGCGCGGCTTCACCACGCCGATGCTCGTGATCCACGGCGAGCGCGACTACCGCGTGCCGCACAACCAGGCGCTCGCGGTCTACAACATCTACAAGGCGAAGCAGGTCGAGGCGCGGCTCGTCTTCTTTCCCGACGAGAATCATTGGGTCCTGAAGCCGCGCAACTCGATCGTCTGGAACCGGGAAGTGCGCGAGTGGCTCGCGCGCCATCTCGGCTGACCCCGGCGCACCCGCTCCGGGCGTTCCGGGAGCCCGTGACTCAAGGAGGAATCCGATCATGAAGCTCGAGAGGACTCGAACGAATCCGTTCACCGCCGTCGCCGTGGCCGTCTCCATCCTCGGACTCGTCGCGGGGTGCGCGAATCAGCAGAAGGCGGAAGCCGAGCGCGAGAAGAGCGAAACGGTCACCGCGGGCACCACGATGACGGCCGCGCTCCAGAGCACCATCGATACCGGAAAGAACCAGGTCGGCGACAAGATCACGCTCCGGACGCTCGAACCGGTGCGCGTCAACGAGATGGACGTGATCCCGGCCGGCGCGACGATCAACGGAGAGGTGACGCACGTCGATCCGGCGGGCCGGATCGCCGGCGGCGCCGAGCTGACGCTCCGCTTCACCGAGCTGGTGATGCCCGACGGGAAGAGCTACCCGATCTCCTGCGATCCCTTCCGCGTGACCGGGAAGGGCGACGCGAAGAAGAGCGCGCTCGAGATCGGCGGCGGGGCCGTCGCGGGCGGCGTGCTGGGCGGCGTGCTCGGCGGCAGCAAGGGCGACATCGCGAAGGGCGCGGCGGCGGGAGCGGTCATCGGCACCGGCGTCGCGGTGGCGACCAAGGGCAAGCAGATCGTGCTTCCCGCCGGCCAGAAGATGCGCGTCTCCCTGAACGCCCCGGTCTCGATCGTGACGAAGCCGGCCGTCGCCTCGTAGCCGGGAGGCGAATCCAGGTCGATGCGGTGGTCGTGGCAGATCGCGAAGGTCGCGGGGATCCCGGTCCGGATCCACGCGACCTTCGGTCTCATTCTGCTCTGGGTCTTCTTCACCGACCTGTCCGCGGGCCTCGGGATCGCGCGGGCGCTCCTGGGCGTCGCGCTGGTCCTGTCCGTCTTCGGCTGCGTGGTCCTCCACGAGCTGGGCCACGCGCTGACCGCGCGGCGGTACGGGGTCCGTACGCGGGACATCACGCTCCTCCCGATCGGCGGGGTGGCGCGCCTCGAGCGGATTCCCGAGCGCCCCTCCCAGGAGATCGCGGTCGCGCTCGCGGGGCCCGCGGTCAACCTCGTGATCGCGGCGGCGATCTTCCTGCCGCTCGCGCTACGGTACAGCGCCGAGCCGCCCGCCAGCGTGCTGGCGCTCCAGGGAACGTTCCTCGTCCAGCTCCTCGCGATCAACGTCTTCCTCGCGATCTTCAACCTGATTCCGGCGTTTCCCATGGACGGAGGGCGCGTGCTCCGCGCGCTCCTCGCCACCCGGTTCGAGTACGTCCGCGCGACCCAGATCGCCGCCAACGTCGGCCAGGTCATCGCGTTCCTCTTCGGACTGCTCGGGCTCATCGGGAACCAGCCGGTCCTCCTCTTCGTCGCCCTCTTCGTCTTCATCGGCGCCGGCCAGGAGGCGGCCGCCGTCCGGATGCGGTCCGTCTTCTCGGGCGTCCCGGTCTCGCGGGCGATGATCCGCGACTTCCGGACCCTGCGTCCGGAGGAGCCCTTGACGCGCGCCGTGGAGCTCCTTCTCGACGGGAACCAGCAGGACTTCCCGGTCTTGGGGGAGCGCCCGGGGGATCCGCCGCTCGGCATCCTGACGCGCGCCGACCTCATGACCGCGCTGGCCCAGGGAAACACGGGGCGACCGGTCGGGGAGGTGACGCGCCGGAACTGCGGGAGCGCCCATCCGGGCGAGCTGCTCGAGGGCGTCTTCCAGCGGATGCAGGCGAGCGGCTGCCCGGCGGTGCCGGTCGTCGGAGACGACGGAGCGGTCGTCGGGATGGTGACGTTGGAGAACGTGGGCGAGCTCGCGATGGTGGAGGCGGCGCTCGGCCGCTCGCGCTTCCGCGTTTCGGGGAACGGCCGGACCTAGCCGATCCCGGCCGGCCCTAACCCTTCGTCATCTCCTCGAAGAACGGATCCGCCCCGATCACCCGCGTCAGGCCTTCGTCGCGGGGGAGCTGGATCCAGAAGGCGGCGCCGGAGCCGCTCGAGTCCGGGCGGACGCCCACCGCGCCCCCGTGCAGCTCGACGAACCGGCGCGCCAGGTAGAGGCCGAATCCGAGCCCGTCCTTGCAGCGCGAGCACTCCCCCGACGCCGCGCTCTCCAGGTCGAAGAGCGTGGCCGCCCCCTCGGGGGAGACCGACGGGCCCGAGTCGCGTAGCTCGATCAGCACGCCGTCGTCGCGGAGCCAGGTCGAGAGCCGCACGCGTCCTTTGGGGGGCGAGAACCGGATCCCGTTTCGGATCAGGTTCAGGATCGCCTGCCTTAGCTTCGCGGGGTCCAAGTGCTGGTTGGGGATCTGCTGATCGAGCGCCAGCTCGAGACCGACGCCCCGCGCCTCGGCCAGCGGTCGCGCGAATTCCGCCGCGCCGCGCACCACGTCGTTCACGTTCGCGACGGTGATCTCGAGGAGATACCGGCCCAGCTCGAGGCGCGCCACGTCGAGCACGTCGTCCACCAGACCCATCAGCCGCTGCGCCTCGAGTCTGAGGCGGGACGTGAACTCGAGGCGCATGGCCGGCGTCATCTTCCGCTCGTTCTGATCGAGCACCTCGGAGTAGGCGACGATCGACGCGAGCGGCGCCTTGAGCTCGTTCGCCGCGGCGGTGAGGAACGAGTCGCGGAACGCCCCCGCCGCGCTCCCCGTCTCGGCCGTCGCCGTGGGATCGGGCGCCGCCGCCGTCTGGCGCAGCTTGTCCATCATCCGGGCGCGGTCGATGACCACGGCCACGTTGTGCGCGAAGAGCTGCCCGATGTCGCGATGCTCCAGTCGGAACGGCTCGGCCTTGACCGCGCGGCAGACCTGGAGCACCGCCACCGTGCGATTCTCGGTCGCGACCGGGAGGATCAGGACCGAACCGGCGTCGGGGTGCGACGCGAAGAAATCGGCGTAGCGCGCCTCCCGGTCGGTCGACTGCATCAGGATCGGTTCGCGATGGCGCGCCGACCAGCCGACCGCGCCGTCTCCGAGCCTGACCTCGGGCTCCGGGTCGCGGGGCGAGAGGCCGAAGACCGACGCGCACGAGAGCATCTTCGCCTCCGCGTCGTAGAGGAAGAGGCTCACGTCGTGGCTGTGGAGCGTGGACGCCACGCGGCGGACCGTGATCTCGAGGATGGTCTCGAGCGGCAGCTCCATGTGAAGGCTGTTCCCGAGCTGGAAGAGGGAGGTCAGCTCGGCCAGGCGGCCGCGCGACTGCTCGAGCTCCATCTCGTCCTGCAACACCTTCTGGCGGAAGCGGTTGATCTGCGACTGCTGGTGGATCATGTAGAGGGAGAAGAGCGCGGTCAGGCCGACGAGGCCGACGAGCAGCGCCCAGCCGCCGTTCACGGGGGGGCGGTCGCCGAGGAATCCCGAGCGGACGAGGGCGACGTAGAGCGAAGGGATCGTGGCGCTGAACGCGAGCAGGACCAGGATCGCGAGACCCAGGAGCCACCAGGTCTTCCGATCGAACTGGCCCTGATTGAGCGGCGTGCCGGACGGCGGCGCCATCGAACGGGTCCCCTTGCGGAATGGATTCATCCCGTGCCATCCATCGGCAATCCGCCCCGGGTTCTCAAGGCCGAAGTGGGCCCCGCGATCCCCCTTTCCCTCTGGCGCTTGGGACGTTAGAGTGACCGGTCTATGGGGGTCCTCCGAAGCCACGTCAAGACCTCGAGCGACGAGTGGAAGCGTTCCCGGAAGCACCACGAAGAGCTGGCCGCCGACCTGAGGAGCCGGCTCGAATCGGTGCGACGGGGCGGCAGCGAACAGGCCGTGGCGCTCCACGCGAGTCGGGGCAAGCTCCTCCCGCGCCAGAGGATCGAACGGCTCCTCGATCCCGACACGCCGTTCCTCGAGCTCTCAGCCCTCGCGGCGGGCGGTCTCTACGGAGGCGACGTTCCCTCGGCGGGGATCGTGACCGGCGTCGGCATGATCTCGGGGCGCGAGTGCGTGATCGTGGCGAACGACGCCACCGTGAAGGGGGGCACGTACTACCCGCTCACGATCAAGAAGCACATCCGCGCGCAGGAGATCGCGCTCGAGAATCGCATGCCCGCGGTCTACCTCGTCGATTCCGGGGGCGTCTTCCTCCCGATGCAGGCCGAGGTCTTCCCCGACAAGGAGCACTTCGGCCGGATCTTCTACAACCAGGCGGTGATGTCCGCGCAGGGGATCCCGCAGGTGGCGGCGGTGCTCGGCATGTGCACCGCGGGCGGCGCGTACGTCCCGGCGATGTCCGACGAGAACGTCATCGTGCGCGGGACCGGCACGATCTACCTCGGCGGGCCGCCGCTCGTGAAGGCGGCGACGGGTGAGGAGGTGACCCCGGAGGAGCTGGGGGGCGCCGAGGTCCACTCCCGCGTGAGCGGCGTCACCGATCACATGGCCGCGAACGAGGAGGACGCGCTCCACG
This sequence comes from Candidatus Eiseniibacteriota bacterium, assembly GCA_036380835.1. Lineage (GTDB taxonomy): Bacteria > Eisenbacteria > RBG-16-71-46 > SZUA-252 > SZUA-252 > DASQJL01. The sequence goes on from DASVDZ010000069.1 coordinate 105,533, forward strand.
TCGTGCGCGACATCGTGGAGCGGCTCGGGACCGTGAAGCGCGTCGACCTCGACCTGGCCGAGCCCGAGGACCCGCTCTATCCCACGGAGGAGCTCTACGGGGTCCTCCCGACCGACGCCAAGCAGCCGTACGACGTCCACGAGGTGCTGGCACGCCTCGTCGACGGCAGCCGCTTCCACGAATTCAAGGCGGAGTACGGCACCACGCTCGTCTGCGGATTCGCCCGGTGGATGGGCTACCCCGTCGGGATCGTCGCCAACAACGGCGTCCTCTTCTCGGAGAGCGCCTTGAAGGGCGCGCATTTCATCGAGCTCTGCTCCCAGCGGCGGCTTCCGATCCTCTTCCTGCAGAACATCACCGGCTTCATGGTGGGGAAACGCTACGAGCAGGGAGGCATCGCGAAGGACGGCGCCAAGATGGTCCAGGCGGTGGCGACCGCCGAGGTTCCGCGGATCACGGTCCTGATCGGGGGCTCGCACGGCGCCGGCAACTACGCCATGTGCGGCCGCGGCTACCGGCCGCGCTTCCTCTTCGCGTGGCCGAACTCGCGCATCTCGGTGATGGGCGCCGAGCAGGCGGCGTCGGTGCTGGTCCAGGTGAAACGCGACCAGCTCGCCCGGGAGGGGAAGACGCTCTCGAAGGCCGAGGAGGACGCGATCGCGGACCCGGTGCTCGAGAAGTACGAACGCGAGGGGAGCCCCTACTTCGCGACCGCCCATCTCTGGGACGACGGCGTGATCGACCCCGCTGACACGCGGGGCGTCGTCGCGCTCGCCCTCTCGGCGACCCTGAACGCGCCCGTGACGCGCGGTCCGTCGCCGGTCTTCCGGATGTAGCCGATGGCCCCGTTCACGCGCATCCGCCTCGAGGAGGACGCGTTCGCCTCGAGGCTCACGCTGGCGCGGCCCGACGTGCGGAACGCCTTCGACGACGCGCTGATCGCGGAGCTGACGGAAGCGCTCGCCTCGATCCGCGCCCGCGCCGAGGCGGACGCCGGGAACGCCCCGCGCGCGCTGGTCCTGACCGGCGAGGGGACGGCGTTCTGCGCGGGCGCCGACATGAACTGGATGAAGCGAAGCGTCCGGTTCACGCGCGAGGAGAACGAAGCCGACGCGCGGCGATTCGCGGCCATGCTGCGCGCGCTCGACGAGCTGCCGGTGCCGACCATCGCGCGCGTGAACGGCGCCTGTCTCGGCGGCGGCATGGGCCTCATCGCCTGCTGCGACTTCGTGACGGCGCTCGAGGCGACGGATTTCGGCTTCACCGAGGTGCGTCTCGGGATCGCCCCCGCCGTCATTTCCACCTTCGTCCTGCCGAAGATCGGCCCGGCCGCCGCGCGCCGCTACTTCCTGACCGGCGAGATCTTCAAGGCGCCGGTCGCGCGCGACCTCGGGCTCGTGCACGAGGTCGCCGCCGACGCGCCCGCGCTCGACGCGGCCGTCGGGCGCTTCGTCGAGGCGCTTCGAGGCAACGGCCCGAACGCCGTGGCGGCGGCGAAGCGCCTGATCCGCGAAGGGCTCATGCTCTCCCGGGAGGACTCGATCGAGCGGACCGCGCGCGCGATCGCGGCGCTCCGCGCTTCCCCCGAGGGGCAGGAAGGCCTCGGAGCCTTCCTCGAGAAGCGCGCGCCGGCCTGGAAGCGGTGAGCCCCGCTCTCGCCGACCTCGCGCGCCGGCCGGCGCCGCCGCCGTTCCGGAAGGCGCTCGTGGCGAACCGCGGCGAGATCGCGATCCGCATCTGCCGCACGCTCCGCGAAATGGGGATTCCCTCCGTCGCGGTCTACTCCGACGCCGACCGGGGCGCGCCGCACCGCCGCGCCGCCGACGAGTCGGTCCGGATCGGCCCGCCCGCGCCCGCCGAGAGCTACCTCGACACGGCGGCCATCCTCGACGCGGCCCGGACGACGGGCGCCGACGCCATTCACCCCGGCTATGGGTTCCTCTCGCAGAGCGCCGCCTTCTCCCGCGCCTGCGCCGAGGCGGGCGTCGTCTTCATCGGACCCTCGGCCGAGAGCATGGAGCGGCTCGGGGACAAGGAGTCGTCGCGCCGCGCGGCGGCCCGGATGGGCGTGCCCGTCGTGCCGGGCGTCGAGGACGTGCCGGACGCCGCGCGCGCGGCGGCCGAGGCGGCCCGGATCGGGTACCCCGTGCTCCTCAAGGCCGCGGGCGGCGGCGGCGGGCGCGGGATGCGCCGCGTCGAGAAGGCGGAGGAGCTGCCGGCGGCGTTCCAGGGCGCGCGCCGCGAGGCGGTCGCCGCGTTCGGGAACGGGCGCCTCTTCGTCGAGAAGGTGATCCATCCGGCGCGCCACGTCGAGATCCAGGTCCTGGGCGACGGGAGGGACGCGATCGCGATCGGAGAGCGCGAGTGCAGCCTCCAGCGGCGCTACCAGAAGGTGATCGAGGAGTCGCCCTCGACGGCGGTGACGCCCGGGGTCCGCGGCGCGATGGAGCGCGCGGCCGTCCTGCTCGCGCGGGACGCCGCCTACGCGGGCGCCGCGACGGTCGAGTTCCTGCTCGGGCCCGACGATTCGTTCTACTTCCTCGAGGTGAACACCCGGCTCCAGGTGGAGCATCCGGTCACCGAGATGCGCTTCGGGCTCGACCTGGTCCGCGCCCAGATCGAGATCGCGGCGGGGAAGCCGCTCCCGCGGCTCGGGGTGCCGCGCGGCCACGCCATCGAGGCGCGGCTCAACGCGGAGGATCCGTATCGCGGCTTCCTGCCGCAGACGGGCACGCTCTACGTGCTCCGGTGGCCCCACGGGGAGGGGGTGCGCGTCGACGCGGGAGTGGTGGAGGGGCAGGCGATCCACGCCCACTACGACTCGCTGCTCGCGAAGGTGATCGCCCACGGCTCGACGCGTGACGAGGCGCGCGCCAGGCTCCAGGAGGCGCTCCGCTCGCTCGCGCTCCTCGGCGTCGTCACGAACCAAGGGTTCCTCCTCGATCTGCTCGAGGATCCGGCGTTCGCCCGCGGCGAGACGTTCACGCACTCGATCGAGTCGCGCGAGTGGCCCGCCCCGGACGGCGTTCCCGACGAGGCGCTCCTCGCCGCCGGCGTCGCCTACTTCGTCCCGCGGACGGCCCGCGCCGGCGGGCGCGACGACGCGGACCGCTTCTCCCCGTGGCTAAGGCTCGGGCCATGGGGCCGGGTCGGCGCCCCGACCCAGGCGCCGATCCGCGGCGCGGCGGCCCCGGCGCGCCCCGCCGCGGGAGCGGCGCGGTGAGCCGCCCGCTTCCGCTTCGCCTCGGGGGAAGATCCGTCGAGGCCGCGATCACGCTCCGGGGCTCGAGCGTCACGCTCGAGCGGGAGGGCCGACGCCTGGACGCGGCCGTTCGGCGCGACGGCGCCGTGATCGAGGTCGAATCCGGCGGTCGCGTGTCCCGATGCGTCGCGACACGCGGCCCGCGGAACGTCTGGGTCGTCCTGAACGGGCGGACGTACGTCCTCGAGATCGAGCACCGCGAGGAGGGCGCCGCGCGGGGAGGCGACGCGGCCGACGAGATCCGCGCGCCGATGACCGGTCGCGTCGTCGCCGTCGCGACCGCGGTGGGAGCGGCCCCCCGGGAAGGGGACCTCCTCCTCACGATCGAAGCCATGAAGATGGAGTTCAAGCTGACCGCGCCGGAGAACGGCACCGTGCTCGAGGTCGCCTGCGCCGAAGGGGACCGCGTGGAGCTCGGGCAGCTCCTCGTGCGCCTTCGGCCGGACGAGGCGGACGGCGCCGGTGGCGGGGCGGCCCCGGAGCGCTCGCCGGCTCCCGAGGCGGGGCCGCGATGAAGGCGCGCATCGTCGAGGTGGGGCCGCGCGACGGCCTGCAGAACGAGACGCGGCCGGTCCCGACGGACGCCAAGGTCGCCTTCGTCGACGCGCTCTCCGAGGCGGGCTACGAAGAGATCGAGGTGAGCGCGTTCGTCTCGCCGAAATGGGTGCCCCAGCTGGCCGACGCGGCCGAGGTCTTCGCGCGGATCCGGCGGAGGGACGGCGTGGTCTATTCGGCGCTCGTGCCGAACGAGCAGGGGCTCGACCGGGCGATCGAGGCGCGCGCCGGGAAGGTCGCCGTCTTCACCGCGGCGTCGGAGACCTTCAACCGGAAGAACGTGAACGCGTCGATCGACGAGTCGATCGTCCGGTTCACCCCCGTCGTGCCGCGCGCCCGCGCGGCGGGGATCCCGGTGCGGGGGTACGTCTCGACGGCCTTCTGGTGCCCCTACGAGGGGAAGATCGCGCCGGCGGCCGTCGTGCGCGTCGTGAAGCGGCTGCTCGACCTCGGCGTGGACGAGATCTCGATCGGGGACACGATCGGGAAGGCCGTGCCCTCGGAAGTGCACGCCCTGCTCGACCTCCTGCTCGACGCGGTGCCGCAGGACGCCCTGGCGCTCCACTTCCACGACACGTACGGCACGGCCGTGGCGAACGCGCTCACGGGCTACGAACGCGGCGTCGCCACGTTCGACGCATCGGCCGGCGGGGTCGGCGGCTGTCCCTACGCGCCGGGGGCGGCGGGAAACGTCGCGACCGAGGATCTCCTCTGGGCGCTCGAGCGCTCGGGGGCGTCGCTCGGGCTCGACCTGGCGCGCGTCAGCGCGGCTTCCGACGTCCTCGCTTCGGCGCTCGGGCGGCCGCTCCGGTCCCGCGTCCGCGAGGCGATGGGGCGCGGGCCGGCTTCCTCCGCGGCGCCGTAGCCGAGGCGCGGTTCTTCCGCGCCGGGCCCCCTTTCCTCCGCGCCGGGCTCGCCTTCCCCCGCGCCGCTCCGGCGGGCTTCGCCCCCTTCTTCGCGCCCGCCCGGCGACCCGTCCCGGACGACGGGGAGAGCGCCCGTTCGCGCACCGTGATCCGAAGCTCGTGGTGCGCGATCTCCGCGACGAACGGCTCCGCGGGAATGGCCCGCTCCATCGCGGCGACGCCCCGGAACGGCACCTCGCCCCGGGCGATCATGAGCGCCGCGGCGGTGGTCGGATAGGCGGTGGTGCGCATCATCGCGGAGATGCCGCGCTTCTCGTCCTGCCGGTCCACCATCTCGAAGACGATCTGGCGGCGGGACCCGTTCTTCGTCCCCTCCACGGTGACGCGCATCACGACGAGGTCCGTCTCGTTCGGGAACGTGAGGCGCGGTTCGACGACCGCGGCGAAGACCGAGCGAGGGGAGACCGAAACGCCGTCCACCGGCGCCGGGTCCTTCTCCAGCAGTCCCAGGTCGCGGAGGAGGCGGATCTTGGCCGCGTGGCCGGGATAGCGCACCGTCTTGTAGTCGAGCGTGCGGAGGCGGCCCTCGTACGTCCACGGCATCGTCGACGTGCCGCCGAGGGTGACGAACGCCTCGCAGCGCCCCACGGGGCTCGGGAACTCGAGCGATTCCACCTCGGTCAGGGTCTCGATCTCGACGCGCTTCCCTTCGCGGAGCGCCGTCGCGCGTCCCAGGTATTCGTTCAGGAGGCCGTGCATCGAGAAGACCATCATGTATTCGAGCGGCGGCTTCGGGTGGAGCGGCAGCCCGCCGACCCGGATCCGCACCGATTCGGCGCGGTCCAGGCGCGCGATCCCCGCGGCGGCGAGAACGTTGGCCATCCCGGGCGCCAGGCCGCAGTCGGGGACGATCGTGACGCCCGCCGCCTTCGCCTCGGCGTCGAGCGCCTCCTGCTCCCGAACGAGGTCGGTGTTCCCGCCCAGGTCGCAGAACGAAACGCGCGCCGCGATCGCCGCGCGCGTGAGGATGAGGTTGAGGAAATAGGGCACGGCGGAGATCACCACGTCGTAGCCCCGGAGCCGCTCGACCAGGCGCGGATCGTTGCCGGCGTCGATCGTCTCGGCGCGGACGGCCGCCGTCTCGTTCCGCAAGCGCTCCGCCGCGCGCCGCGCGCGGTCGGCGTCGAGGTCGGCGACCGTCACCTCGCGGACGCCCGGCGTGCGCGCGAGGTCGTAGGCCGCCGCGAAACCCTGAAGTCCCGCTCCAAGCACCAAGAATCGCATGGGTCGATTCCTTTCCTATGAGGTGACCGCCCGTCTCCGGGTGAGGCTCCACTGGAGGGCGGGGGGAGTCACGAGGGTGGTGACGATGACCATGATGACGACGGCCGAGTAGGTCGCCGGCGTGATGACGCGCTCGCCGCCGATCATCAGCGTTGCGCCGATGTTGGCGAAGATGAGCCCCACCTCGCCGCGGGGAACCATGCCGAATCCGATCGCGAGCCGGTTCACGCCGCGCGTGACCACGCCGAGCATGCACGCCTGCTTGCCGAGCCACGCCGCGGCGGTGAGGAGGGCGGCGAGGCCCAGGATGCGCGCGTCGGCGAACGCCGCGAGCTCGACCCGGATGCCGGTCAGCACGAAGAAGATCGGGACGAGGAACGTGGAGATGGGATGGAGCAGCTCCTCGAGGCTCCGCTCGCGGCTCTCCTCGAACGACTCGAGAAAGGGGGCCTCGAGGATCAGCCCCGCCGCGAAGGCGCCGACGATCGGCGCCAGGTCGGCCCTGGCGGCGAGGTAGGAGAGGACGAAGCAGAAGACGAGCCCGCTCGTGAGGAGGATCCCTCGCACGCGCACCCGCGACACCCACCGGAACATCCGCGGCGCCAGGAGCGCGCCGAGGACCACGGCCGTCGTGAGGAACGCGGTGGCCTTGCCGGCGATCCAGGCGATCGCGCCGATCGAGAGCGAGGGACCGCCCCGGTTCGCCGCGGCGATGATGCCGGTGACGACGGCGAGGATGACGAGCCCCAGGACGTCGTCGATCACCGCGGCGCCGAGGATGATCTTCGCCTCGTCGCTCTTCACCTGGTTCAGGTCGCGCAGCACGCGCGCGGTGATCCCGACGCTCGTCGCGGTCAGCACCGCGCCGAGGAACGCGTGCACGTACGTCCCTTCCGCCGGGAGGAGCCACGCGCCGGCGGCCCAGCCGAGCGCGAACGGCGTGACCACGCCCAGGACGGCGACCAAAAGGGCGGAGAGGCCGACCTGCATCATCTGCCGGAGGGTCGACTCGAGGCCCACCTCGAAGAGGAGGACGATCACGCCCAGCTCGGCGAGGGTCTTGAGGACCTCGTCGTGCTTGATCGGCTCGAGGCCGGCGTAGCCGGCGAGCCAGAGATTGCCGATCACGATGCCGCTCAAGAGCTCGCCCAGAACCGGAGGCTGGCCGATGCGCGTCGCGAGCCAACCGCCCAGTTTGGCCGCGCCGAGGATGATCGCGAGGTCGATCAGGAGGGGGACGGTCGGATCGCCGGCGCCGCCCTCGGCGCGGGCGGCGCGCGCCAGCCCGACGAGGAGGGCCGCCGCGGCGGCGAGCGAGAAGGCGAACGGAAACCGTCCCGAATGGCGCATGGTCCGCGTAGAATAGCCGAGATGGCGCGCGGGCAGGTAGGATCGATCGCCCGCGGACCCCATCCGGAGACTCGAGGAGGACTCGCCATGCCCGCCGTCCGCCATCCGCTCGCCGCCCCCGCCGCCGTCGCCGCGCTCGTCGCGGCGGCCATGTTCGCGCCCGCGCCCTTCGCCGACGCGTTCCCGCAACCACCCGAATCGAGGAAGGAGCCGGCCGCCGAGGCGCCCACCCCGCCGGGGCCCGACACCGCGACCGCGCTTCCCGACAGCGCGGCGGTTGCCGCCGCCGCGGCGGCCAAGGTCGCCAAGGACCGCGGACGGGCGGAGGCGCTCTACGCGAAGGGCTACGACGAAACGCGCGACGCGACGCGACTCGCGTCCTCCGGCAAGGCGAAGGACGCGCGCAAGAAGTACTCGAAGGCGCTCGACCGGTTCGAAGAGGCCGTCCGGCTCGACGCGAATTACTTCGAAGCCTGGAACATGGTCGGCTACTGCGCCCGGCAGACCGGCGACCTCAAGCGCTCGTTCGACGCGTACGACCGCTGTCTCGCCCTGAATCCCGACTACGAGGCGGCGCACGAGTACCGCGGCGAGGCCTACCTGATGGGCGGCGAGATCGACAAGGCGAAGGAGGAGCTCGAATGGCTGAGGGCGCGGCAGAGCGCCGAGGCGAAGACGCTCGAGGCCGCGATCCAGTCGGCGGAGCAGGGGAAGAGCGGATCGTCCGGGTCGGGCGGGTCCTGGTAGGGCCCGCCGCGGTCAGCGGATCACGATCTTCGAGAGATCGGTCTTCGGCTCGGGCCAGCGAAGCTTCATCCGCTCGAGACACTCGACCATCGCGCTCGCGACGATCCGGTCGCGCACCCACTTCTTGTTCGCCGGGACGACGCGCCAGGGTGCCCAGGGGGTCGAGCACTCGTTGATCGCGTCCTCGAACGCCGCGCGGTAGCGTCCCCAGAGCTTCCGCTCCGCGAGATCCCCCTCCGAGAACTTCCAGTTCTTCGTCCGGTCCTGGATCCGGTCGCGGAGCCTCCGCGCCTGCTCGTCCTTGCTGATGTGCAGGAAGAACTTGAGGATCGTGACGCCGTTCTCGGTGAGGATCCGCTCGAACTCGTTGATCTGGCGGTAGCGCGCCTTCCAGACCGCCCTCGGAACGAGGCCGTGAACGCGCACGACGAGCACGTCCTCGTAGTGCGAACGGTTGAAGACGCCGATCATCCCTCGCGCCGGGACCGCCCGGTGGATGCGCCAGAGGAAGTCGTGGCTCAGCTCCTCCGTCGTCGGCGCCTTGAACGACGTGACCATGCAGCCCGCGGGATTGAGGCCGCTCATCACGTGCCGGATCGTGCCGTCCTTGCCGCCGGTGTCGATCGCCTGGAGCACGATCAGGAGGGCGAAGCGGCCGTCGGCGTAGAGGAGCCGCTGGAGGTGCCGCAGGCGCTCGAGGTCGCCCTCGAGCCGGGCTTTCGCCTCGTCCTTGTCGCGGAGCCCCGCCGCGTGGCCGGGGTCGATCCGCGCGAGGCGGACCCGCTTGCCGGGAGAGACGAGGAACGGCGTCGCCATGGCGCCACCCTACCACGACCCCGGCTCCTGGGACCAAAGCGAAGCGGGATCGGTCTCTCGACCGACCCCGCGTTCGACCGGCCGGCTCCCGACGGGCGGGCGCCGAATCGGGATTACTTGAGGAGCGAGATCCGCCGCGTCGCCTGAGCGTCGTCGGTCTTCAGGACCATCCAGTAGACGCCGCTCGACAGGCGGGCGCCGTCGAAGTCGACGGAGTGGTTGCCCGCCGGCAGCCTGCCGTCGAGCACCGTCGAGATGAGGCGTCCCTGGACGTCGAAGACGCGGATCGAGGCGCGGCCCTCGCGGGCCATCCCGAACTCGATCTTGGTGCGGGGATTGAACGGATTCGGCACGGCGCGGAACTCGACCAGCCCGGCGCCGAGGTCGCGCGCGTTCCGCATCGAGGAGGCGGCGTTCGCCAGACGCGCCGAGCCGATGAGCGGACGATACGTCGACATCATGAAGTCGGCGCGCGCGTCCTGGCCGGTGGTGAACTGGTTGTAGCAAATGTCGGTCGAGTAATCCATGTAGTTGTGGATCGGATCGAGGCCGGTCGCCGGGCAGGTGTCCTTGCCGGTCGGGCAGCCCGAAGTCGCGGTCGCCTCGGCGGGCGTATCGCAGACGTTGTCGCCCGTCGTGCTGCACGAGCCGGTGTCGCATCCGCCCTGGAACGTGTGGTAGAGGCCGACCCAGTGGCCGATCTCGTGCGACGCGGTGCCGCCCAGGTTGTAGGGCGAGAGATAGCCGCCCGGGAGCGAGCCGTAGTGGATCACCACGCCGTCCTGCTTGCCGTTCGTCGCGAGATCCCAGGGGAAGGTGGACCACCCCAGGAGGTTTTGGCCAGGCTTGCAGGTGTAGAGGTTGAGCTCGCTCGTCCAGTTGACGGCGAGCGTGTTCTTGGCGTCCCGCTCGGCCCTCGTGCCCGGCGTCATGCCGAACCACTTGCTGCTCAGGGTGCGGGTGACCGACCCCTTCACGAACGTGTAGCCCGTGTTGGCGGCGCCGGAGACCGGGTTGCCGTTGTAGTCCTTGCCGGCATAGTTGTTGTTGAGGACGGCGATCTGGGCGTCGAGCTGCGATTCGGGGACGTTTCCTTCCGTCGTGCCGCGACGGGACGTGTAGATGACGTGGAAGTTCACGCGGATGACCCCGCCCGCCTGGATCCGGTTGTCGTTGATCCAGCGGTCGATCTGCGCCTGATCCGGCGTCGCGACGATCCTGCCTCGGGCTTCCGTGCCGCAACGATAGACGACGTCGCCGTTGTCGGCCACGCGGCCGTTCTCGCTGTTGGCCCACGACGGCGGACCGGCGGCGGGACGACCCGCGGCCAGGGTGAGGGGTGCCAACGCGAAGAGCGCGATCGCGAGTAGTGCCAGGACGATCATGAGACGCTTCATGGGGAAGACCTCCAGGTCGGCTGAGGTGCGGGACAGGTGCTTCTGACACCTCGATGCGTCACCGCCGAGGGCCTGGAGGCGATCGGCCGACCTCGGGAACGGGGGGGGTGACGATGCTCGTCGTGCAGATTGCGATCCGGATCCGCGCGCGCACTAAGGCGTGCCTCGGCGCCTGACGCGCGCCGCTTCGGAGAACGTTGGACCGCTGGGGAGGCAACGTTCCGATCGCTCCTTAGGGGACGACGCCCCGTCGAGGAGGGGTTCTCGGGCCCTCGGCCCGTCGGGACGGGGGCGACAGAGTGCCGGAAGATGCGGAAGAGTACACCGGGTCGGACGGAGGTACAAGGGCGTTCTGTCCGGAGAGACGCGCGGCCCCGGCCTTGCCCCGCACGGCGAGGGAAGGCCGCGCCGCGCTCGTCGCGCGACGTCGGCCGACCCATCGCCGGCTTCGGAGTCACCCCTCCCGACTCCCCTCCACACCACCCGGCGGGGGTTACTCCTTCGGGGCGAGCTTCTTCGTCTCCGTCTCCCGCTTCAGCGCCTCTTTGTTCAGCACGCGGAACTCGACGCGGCGGTTCTTCGACATGCCGAGCTCGGTCGTGTTCGTCGCGATCGGCTGCGTCTCGCCGTACCCCTTCGCCGTGAACTGCTCCGGCCGAAGCTCCGGGAACCGGTCGAGCATGTACGCGAGGACCGCCTTCGCCCGGGCCTCGCTCAACTTCTGGTTCTGCGCGTCGCTGCCCCGCGAATCGGTGTGCCCGGCGATCTCGATCCGCAGACCCGGCCAGCGGGTCAGGATGTCGCCGACCTCGTCGAGCGCCTTGTCGGACTCGGGCTTGATGGTCGCCTTGCCGGTGTCGAAGTTGATCCCCTGGAGCCGGATCATCCCGGTCTCGAGGAGCTCGGTCTCCTTCGTGCTCACTTCGATCGGGCAGCCGTTCCGGTCCACCCGCGCGTCGGCGGGTGTATCGGGGCACTTGTCGACGCCGTCGCAGACGCCATCCTGATCGGCGTCGCTCGGGCAGCCGTTGGCGCTGACCGTGCAGCCGGTTGGCGTCGCGCCGCACTGGTCGATACCGTCCGCGACGCCGTCGCCGTCCGCGTCGGTCGGGCACCCCTTCGCGTCCACCTTCGCGCCCTTCGGCGTGTCGGCGCACTGGTCGATGCCGTCGTAGACGCCGTCGCCGTCCGTGTCGACCGGGCAGCCGGTCGCGTCCACCTT
>DASVDZ010000070.1:0-20932 GCA_036380835.1 Candidatus Eiseniibacteriota bacterium
ACGCCGATCGGCCCCGCGGCGCCCGCATCCGCCATCGCCCGCACCATCCCGGGGGAGCCGACGCTCACGAGCAGGCGATGCTCGAGCGCCGCCTCGAGCGCGTTGTCGCGGAAGACGTCGGTGGCCAGCATGACGACCGGCGGATCGGCGCCGCCGGGGAAGCCCGCCCGGATCGCGCGGACCGCCTCGTTCCCGCTCGCCGCGTCGATCCAGAGACCGCCGCGGCGAACCGTCTCCAGCACGCGGCGCGCCGAGTTGGCCTTCATGGAGTAGCGGCAGGCCGCGCCGGGGAGGTCCACGAGGCGCGCGAGCCGCGTCACGCGGTCGCGAAGGACCGCGGCGTCGTAGAGGTAGAACGGAGTCCCGACCCGTTCGGCCAGCCTGGCGAGCGGATAGCGGGCGAGTTCGAGCAAGGCCGGCGACCGGCTCCGCCGTCCCCTAGAACTTCCAGTTCACGATCGGGAGCACCGGATGCCCCGGAACCTTGCTGGCGACGTTCACGAGGCCGACCTGGAGTCCGCGCAGGTTCTGGGTCATGTTCAGGAACGCGAGCTGGAAACCGTCCATCGACTCCGTCGAGTTGATGAAGCCGAACATGGCGCCGTGGGCGTCGCGCGCCGAGTTGTAGAAGCCCCACTGGACGCCGCGCATCTCGTCCCGCGCGATGTTCACGAAGTTGTCGCCGAGGCCGTAGAACTTCCCCTCGGTGATGCCGACGATGCCGTACTGGAACCCCTTGAAGACGCCCTTCGTGCTGTTCACGAGCCCGACGTCGAGCCCGCTCATGTCCTTGTTCACGCCGTAGATGAGATTGATCCGAAGGCCGCCCACCGATTTCGTCTCGGGGACGATCTGGACGGGGTTGAAGAGCGCGATCTGGATCGGGGAGGAGGATTCGGCGCGCGCGGGGGCGGAGGCGAGAGGGAGGAGCGCGAGCAGCGCGAGCGCCGCGGGGACGACCTTCCGGTTCTTCATGGGACCTCCTCGGGTGAGCTGCCTGGCGACGATCAGGGCGCCGCGCCCCCCGGCGCGTTCGGCGCCGGGTCCTCGTTCCACGCCTCGGCGACGCATCGCCACGCCCCGTCGGCGTCCTTCCGCCAGACGGCGAGGCCCTTGCCGTGGGTCGTCCGGGACGCACCGGTCGAGTCGTTCATCGTGATCTGGTTCTTCTCGAACATGTAGGCGACGGTGCCGCCGGGGGAGAGGGAGATCTGGATCGGCTCCCAGGAGGCACGGAATCCGGGCAGCTGGAGACTCCGCGCCACGTAGTCCCGGATCGCCGGCTTGCCGCTGACGGCCGGCTGCCCCGGCGGAAGTAGGATGGCGTCGTCCGACCAGTAGGAGATGATCCGGTCGACGTCCTGCCCGGCGCTGAAGGCCGCGGCCCACTCCAGGTCGAGCTGCCGGAGCTTCGTTCGCTCGGCCTCGAGATCGATGCGCTTCCCGCCGCAACCAGCCGTTCCCAGCAGGACCAGCCCCATCGCCAAGCAGATCGCTCGCCTCATGGGTCGCCTCCACGGGCCGTGGCTCCACACCGTTCTCCCTGCCGGGCGCCATCATACAACACCGCGGCTTCCGGATGGCGGATAGGCGTGGGCCACGGCATGCTCTAGAATGGATGGACCCGGCGCGCGCGCCCCGGGGTATTTGTCAGCGCCGCCGCGCCAGGCCCAGGAACGACATCGACCCGGAGTGATATGAACCGAGTGCAACCGCCGCGCCCCAAGGGTCGTTCCGCTCTCCTCGCGCTCTCGCTCCTGATCCCGGTCCTCGCGCTGGCATCGCCCGCCGGGGCCCAGCTCTACATGCCCGGGGCGAAGCCGGCCGTTCCCCCGAAGGACTCGACGCTCACGATCCGGGTCCGGAAGCTCGCGCCCGGCGTCTTCGCCGCCAAGGTGAACTACGTCTGGACCGGCTGGGTGGAGCTTCCGGAGGGGATCCTCGTGATCGACGCCTCCATGGCCGACAGCTCCGGGAAGGCGCTCGCCGATACCATCCGGAGCCGGTCGCCGGGGCTCCCGTTCCGGTACCTCGTGCTGACCAGCGCCCACTTTGACCACGACCTCGGAGGGCGCCGCTTCCTCGACGCGGGGGCCACGCTGGTCACCCACGCGTCCGTGGCCGACGAGATCGACTCGGTCCTCCAGGTCACGCCCGACCCGAAGCGGGAGATGCGGGTCGAGCGAAGCGCGCGATTCGGATCGAAGCTACGCCCGGTGGAGGTGCTCTGGCTCGGTCAACCGGCGGTGTCGCGAGGGGACCTCGTCGTCTATCTCCCCGCGCAACGCCTCCTCTTCAGCGGCGATCTGATCTCCTATCGATCGGTTCCGTGGCTCATGGACCCGGACCTCGACGTCCCGGGGTGGATCGCGTCCCTCGACTCGCTCTTCACGAAGGCGTTCGCCATCGACTCGATCGTGCCGGGCCACGGCGTGATCGGGCCGAAAAACGACGCCGTCAATTTCACGAAGTACTACCTGCAGGACGCCCGCATGAAGGCGGAGCAGAACGCCGCCTGGAACTCCTCCGTGCTCGCGGTCAAGCAATGGGGCTTCCTCGGTGCCTACGAAGGCCTCGAGTTCTACAATGAAGTCCACTTCATGAACATGCGCCGCCTCTTCAACGAAGCGAAAGGCATCAAGACCCCGGGCCGGGTTCGGACCGGTGCGTTCCGGAAGTAGCGGACCCGCGCCCGCGGAACGCCGGGCGCGTTCTGCGCCGGCGTTCACCCTGTCCCTCCTCCTCGCGCTGGCTCCGCTCGCCGCGGGCTGCGCACGCGACTCGCGCGACGTGCGCGCCGCACGGCTCGAGATCGAGCGCTACCTGGACGCTCTCGCCCGGAGCGACCTAGGCGAGCTCCGGCGGCGCTCGACCTGCGTGGTCCCGTCGGAGTCGATCCAGGGCGGTACCATCCTCCGGATTGAGCCCCTGCGGGTGACGACGCTCCGCGCCATCGACTCCCTGTCGGCCGTCGCGTCCGCCCGCTATCGCGCGGCCGACTCGGTCTGGTCCCGCTCCGGGGAGGCCGCGGCCGATTCACTCTTCCTCCTCTCCCGCCTCCTGGCGCGCCGAACGCTCCTCTACCGGAACGCCCTCCGCGCGGTCGCGGTCTCCGGCGAGGGCATCGCCGTGCGGCCGGATTCGCCCATCCGCACGATCCGGATGCGCGTCCGGCTCCGCTTCGGGGGGCCGCTGATCGGGGTGAAGCCGGTCGACCGCGAGCACGTCCTCCGGGCCCTCGCCGTGCCGCGGGGCCGATGGATCGTCTTCTCCATCAACCCACGCGAGGACGAGCCGAGGCCCGAGCCGATTTGACCCCGACGGGGCCAGGTGCTAGCATCACGAAGCCCATTGCCGGAGTTCCGGCAGTGGGCGTTTCTGTTCCCGAGGATCGCATGGTCATCGTTCTCCGTCCCGACGTCACGCCGGAGCAGCGCCACGCGGTGGAGGCGCGCCTGCGCGAGCGCGGGTTCCAGGTCGTCCCGGCGCCGAACGGCCCCTCCGTGGTGCTCGCGGCCGTGGGGGAGGGAACGATGCCGACCCTCGAGGAGATGCGCGCCCTCCCGGGCGTCGCCGACGCGCGGCGCATCCCGTCCCCCTTCAAGCTGGCGAGCCGCGCGTTCCGGAGCGAGACGAGCGTCGTCCGCGTCGGGGGCGTGGAGATCGGCGGCCCCGCGATCGTCCTGATGGCCGGACCCTGCACGATCGAGTCGGAGGAGCAGCTCGTCCGCACCGCCGCCGCGGTGCGCGCGGCGGGCGCCCGCATCATGCGCGGCGGCGCCTTCAAGCCGCGGACGTCGCCCTATTCCTTCCAGGGTCTGGGCGAGGAGGGGCTCAAGCTCATGCGCCGCGTCGCCGACGCGCACGGCCTCCTCGTGATCTCCGAGGTGATGGACAAGAGCCAGATCTCGCTCATGGACCGGTACGTCGACATCTTCCAGGTCGGCGCCCGGAACATGCAGAACTACCCGCTCCTCCGCGACCTGGGGAGCGTCGAGCGTCCGGTGCTCGTGAAGCGGGGGCTCTCCGCGACGGTGGACGAGTGGCTCATGAGCGCGGAGTACGTCATGTCGGGAGGGAACGATCGAGTGATCGTCTGCGAGCGCGGGATCCGCGCCTACGAGACCTACACGCGGAACACCCTCGACCTGAACGCGGTGGCGGTGGCCAAGGCGATCAGCCACCTGCCGGTAATCGTCGATCCGAGCCACGCCGCGGGAGTGCGAGACAAGGTGCCGCCGCTCGCGCGCGCCGCCATCGCCGCGGGAGCGGACGGGCTCCTGGTCGAGGTCCACTACGATCCCGAGCGCGCCATCTGCGACGGCCCGCAATCGCTCTACCCCCAGGAATTCGCCGACCTCACCGCCCAGATCCGGCTCATCGCCGACGCCGTGGGCCGGACGCTGTGAGCGCCGCCAAGGGGAAGCGACCGCACGCGTCGCGCCACGTGCCGCATCACGGGCCGCACCACGCGCCCCGGCACGACGCGCGGGCGCGGGAGGGCGGCGCGACGACGCGCTGGACGCGGTGGATCGCGTACGCCGCGATCGCGCTCTTCGGGATCTACTGGCTCGTCCAGGGATTCTCGGCCCACGGCATCGGCAACTACGGAGTCGAGACCGACTTCTATTGGAAGTACGGGCCCGCCGCGCGCGATCTCGCCCGCGGCCACGTCGACGCCCAGTACTACGACTCGAAGGGGTGGGGCTATCCCGCGGCGGTAGCGCTGCTCGCGCTCTCGGGATTCGAGCCGTTCCGCGCCGGGCAGGTGATCGCGCTCCTGGCCGCGTTGGTGTCACTCCTCCTCCTCTACCGGCTTCACCGGAGCCTCTTCGGTCCCGGCGCCGCGCTCGCCGGCGTCCTCCTCGTGGCGGGGAACGGGGTCTTCCTCGCGAACACGTACGAGGTGGGGACCGACATGTTCTTCCTTGCCGTGGCGCTCGCCTCCGTGGCGCTCCTCCTCCGGAGCAAGGAGCCGGGCGCGCTCGCGGTCCTCGCGTCGGGTCTCCTCGGCGGATGGGCGTTCTCGACCCGCTACAACGGGCTCTTCCTCCTCCCGGGGGCGCTCGCCCTCTTCCTCGTCTATCGCGTGCCCCAGGGACCGATGGGCGCCGCGTGGCGGCGGGCGGCGATCTGGACGGGCGGGTTCGTCGCGGGGGCCCTTCCATGGCTCGTGATCAACGCCGTCCATACCGGGAACCCGCTCACGAATTCGAACTACGTGAACGTCGGCTACGCGGTCTACGGGGAAGGGAACTGGGAGAAGTTCTTCTACGGGGGCGGCCGGAGCGTCCATTCCTTCGCCGACGTGGTGCTCCTCGATCCGGGCCGCTTCGTGGTCGCGATGGTCAAGAACGTGTTCGACCACGTGCGGCGCGACCTCTTCGAGCTCCTCTCGCCTCCCTGGGGCGCGGCGGCGATCGGGGGCGCGCTCCTCCTCCTCAAGGATCGCCCCGACCGGCGCGTCCTCGGCTACCTGACCTTCGGCGCGCTCGGATTCCTCTCCCTCGTTCCGGTCTTCTACGGCGCCCGCTTCTCGCTTCCGCTCCTCCCGTTCTACGCGGCGCTCGTGACCTGGCCGCTCGTTTCGCCCACAGCGGGGCGCGCGCTGGCCGGCCTCGAGCGCGCGTTCCCGCTCCGCTCGTTCGTCTTCCTCCTCCTCTGGGTCCCGATCGCCTTCTCGGCCTATGTCTGGACCGGCGACTCCGCGAATCCGGAGGCCGTGCGGATCGGACCGTACGACCTGACCCAGGCGATCGGCTTCCTCAAGCAGCGCGCCACGCCGGGCGAGGGGCTCCTGGCGCGGAAGCCGCACGCGGCGTTCCTCGCGGACCTGCGCTTCGTGCCGATCCCCGACGTCGCGAACTCCGACTCGCTCCACGCCGTCGCCGAGCGGGAGCGGGCGCGCTATCTCCTCGTCTCCGGCGCCGAGCTCTCCCTGCGCGCCGCCATCCGACCCTTCGCCGCGCCGGACGCCGCGATCCCCGGCTTCACCCGGATCTTCGAGAGCCCCGGCGCGCTCGTCTACGAGGTCGTTCCGATCGCTCCGAAGCCCGATCGACCTTGACTTCGGAGGCCGTTCCGCTAGACTTCCCGGACGCGCGCGACGCGCGCCAACAACCGAACTGCAGGGCGATTAGCTCAGTTGGTTAGAGTGCCTGCTTGACATGCAGGAGGTCAGTGGTTCAAGTCCACTATCGCCCACCATCTTCACCCCGACCGGGCGGACCTCCGAGCCATGCTGACCCTCGAACTCGACGACAAGCGCTTCGACGCCGAAGAAGGCACGACCTTGGACGCGCTCTTCATGGCGCAGTACAAGGACGGCTTCAAGCGGGGGATCGCCGCCAAGCTGAACGGCCGCGTGGTCGACTTCCACACCCCGATCCGGGAGTCGGGGCGGCTCGAGCTGATCGCGCTCGACTCGCCCGAGGGCCTCGCGGTGCTCCGCCACTCGACCGCCCATCTCATGGCGTCCGCCGTCGTGAAGCTCTTCCCGAACGCCAAGCTCGCCATCGGCCCGGCGATCGAGGAGGGGTACTACTACGACTTCCAGGTGGACCGGCCGTTCACCCCCGAGGACCTCGCGCAGATCGAGTCCCTGATGCGCGAGATCGCCGGCGAGGACCACCGCTTCGTGCGGGGCGAGATGAAGCGCGACGAGGCGCTCCGCTACTTCGACGAGCACGGTGAGCGGTTCAAGGTGGAGCTGATCGAGGGCCTGCCCGATCCGACCGTGAGCACCTACACCCACTCGTTCTTCATGGACCTCTGCCGCGGGCCGCACGTGCCGCGCACCAAGATGCTCCGGCACTTCCGCCTCCTCTCGGTCGCGGGCGCCTACTGGCGTGGCGACTCGAACCGTCCGATGCTCCAGCGGATCTACGGCACCGCGTTCCCCAGCAAGGAAGAGCTCGAGGAACACCTGAAGCGGATCGAGGAGGCGAAGCTCCGGGACCACCGGAAGGTGGGGCAGGCGCTCGACCTCTTCAGCATCCAGGACGAGGTGGGCGGCGGGCTCATCTTCTGGCACCCGAACGGCGCCGCGATGCGGCGCGAGATCGAGGACTTCTGGAAGACCGAGCACGTGAAGCGCGGCTACAGCCTCGTCGTCTCGCCGCACATCGCGCAGGTCGACCTCTGGCAGCGTTCGGGGCACACCGACTTCTATCGCGAGAACATGTACTTCCTCGAGGTGGACGAGAAGGAGTACGTGCTCAAGCCGATGAACTGCCCGTTCCACATCATGATCTACAAGCGGAAGAAGCACAGCTACCGCGAGCTTCCGATCCGGCTGGCCGAGCTGGGGACCGTCTATCGCCTCGAGAAGTCGGGGGTGCTCCACGGGCTGGCGCGCGTCCGCGGCTTCACCCAGGACGACGCGCACATCTTCTGCACCCGCGAGCAGGTGGAGTCCGAGGTGGAGGGGGTCCTCGACCTAGCGCGGTTCATGCTGAAGACGTTCGGGTTCACCGAGTACGAAGTCGACCTTTCGGTGCGCGATCCGAAGCGCAAGGAGGACTACCTGGGCTCCGAGGAGGAGTGGGAGACCGCGGAGAACGCGCTCGAGAAGGTGCTGAAGCGCGCCGGGGTCCCGTACCACCGCGCCGAGGGGGAGGCGGTCTTCTACGGCCCCAAGATCGACGTGAAGCTGCGCGACGCGATCGGCCGGTTCTGGCAGTGCTCGACGATCCAGTTCGACTTCAACCTGCCGCGCCGGTTCGAGGTGGGGTACGTCGGCGCCGACGGCCAGGAGCACCAGGCGTACATGGTCCACCGCGCGCTCCTGGGCTCGATGGAGCGCTTCTTCGCGACCCTGATCGAGCACTACGGCGGCGACTTCCCGGTCTGGCTCGCGCCGGTCCAGGTCCAGCTGATCACGATCGCCGACGCCCAGATCCCCTACGCGGAGGAGATCCGGACCCTGCTCCGGGACCGCGGCGTCCGGGCGGAGGCCGACCTCCGCGAAGAGAAGATGGGCGCGAAGATCCGGGACGCCGAGCTCTCGAAGATCCCCTACATGCTCGTCCTCGGCCGGAAGGAGGTCGAGGAGCGGGCGGTCTCGGTCCGGAGCCGGAAGAAGGGGAACGAGGGGAGCGTCCCCCTCGACGCGTTCGTGGAAAAACTGCTTGCGGAGATCGCGAGCAGAGCCTAATCTTCCGTCCCATCAGCCGTTAAGCAGGAGCCGCTGGCTTCTCACCCCGAGGCGCAACGCTACCGGGGTTCCCTCGCGTCGAGTCCGCGCCGCGGCGCCCGACGCACCGCCGTCCGTGGGCCCCCGGGGTTCCCGCACGCGGCGACCGCCAGCCGAGCGTCCCCTGCCGCCGTGATCGAATCCCCGGCTCATTGAAGGAGGAACGCCTAATCGCCACAACGAAGGAGATTCGCATCAACGATCGCATCCGCATCCCGACGGTCCGCGTGATCGGGCCGGACGGAGAGCAGATCGGAATCCTCGCCATCCGCGAAGCACTCGTCTACGCGCAGGAACGAAACCTCGATCTGGTCGAGGTCTCGCCCACGGCCAAGCCGCCGGTCTGCCGCGTGATGGACTTCGGAAAGTACAAGTACGAGCAGAACAAGAAGGCCCAGAAGGCGAAGAAGAAGCAGCACGTCACGCACCTCAAAGAGGTGAAGCTTCGCCCGAAGATCGAGGACCACGACTACACGTTCAAGGTGGAGCACGGTCGCCGGTTCCTCGAAGAGCACGACAAGGTGAAATTCACGGTCACGTTCCGCGGCCGCGAGCTGGCGCACCCCGAGGCGGGGACGCGGCTCCTGGAGCGCGTGGTGCGCGACCTGGAGGGCGTCGGACAGGTGGAGATCCCGGCCCGCATGGAAGGCAGGAGCATGGTGCTCCTGATGGTCCCGCGGGCGCAGGCGGGCAAGGCGCCGGAGAAGGCCCCCGCCGCCCCGGCTCCCTCCGCGCCCAAGGCCAAGGCGGCCGTGAAAGCGAAACCCTAGGAGCGACCATGCCGAAGATGAGGACCAACCGGGCGACCGCGAAGCGCTTCAAGCGGACCGCCTCCGGAAAATTCAAGCGCGGACACGCCTTCGCGCGGCATCACCTGGGCATCAAGGCCCGCAAGAGGAAGCGCCATCTCCAGGCCTCGGCCATCGCCGAGGAGACGGAGAAGCGCCACCTGAACAAGCTCCTACCCTACGGCGCCTGATTCCTTTCGGGATCGGACGCCGACGAGGATTCGAACATGCCACGCACCAAGACCGTCGTACCGGGACGCAAACGCCGCCGCAAGGTGATGACCGCGGCGAAGGGAAATCGCGGAGGCCGCCGCAAGCTCTACCAGACGGCCCGCGAGACCCTCATGCGGAGCCTCCAGTTCGCGTACCGCGACCGCCGCGCGAAGAAGCGTGAATTCCGCCGTCTCTGGATCGTCCGCATCAACGCGGCCGCCCGCCTTAACGGCCTTTCGTACAACGCGTTCATCCGTGGCCTCAAGGCGGCCCAGGTCGACATCGACCGCAAGGTGCTCGCGGATCTCGCCGTGCGGGATGCCGTCGCCTTCGCCCGCCTGGCCGAGGTGGCCAAGCAAGCCCACGTCGCCGCCTAGACGGATCCCGATTCCGTGATCGAGCGGATCGAATCCCTCGGGGCGGAAGGGGAGCGCGTCCTCGCGGCCGCCCAGAACGCCTCGGACCTCGAGGCGGCGCGCGTCCGTTTCCTCGGAAGGAAGAGCGAGCTCACCCAGATCCTCCGCGGCCTCAAGGATCTCGCGCCCGACGAGCGCGCCCGGGTCGGCGCGCGAGCCAACGAGACGCGCGCGCGCCTCGAGGCGGCGTTCGCGGCGACCGAGGCCCGGCTCGCGACCGAGTCGCCGGGCGAGGCGCGCGACGTCACGCTGCCCGGGCGCCGTCCCCCCGTCGGCCACCGCCATCTCCTCGACTCGGTGCTGCGCGAGGTCCACGAGATCTTCGCGGGCCTCGGCTTCTCGCTCGCCGTCGGGCCCGACGTCGAGGACGACCAGCACAACTTCGACGCGCTCAACATGCCGGGGGACCACCCCGCGCGGGCCGAGACCGACACGTTCTACCTCGGCCCCGGAGTCCTGCTCCGCCCGCACACGTCGTCCGTCCAGATCCGCGTGATGGAGTCGCAGCCGCCTCCCGTCCGCATCATCTGCCCCGGCCGCGCGTACCGGAACGAGGCCATCGACGCGACGCACCAGGTCGAGTTCCACCAGGTCGAGGGGCTCTACGTCGACCGGAACGTGACGATGGGCGACCTGAAGGGGACGCTCGACTACTTCCTGAAGCGGTTCTTCGGCTCCGAGACGGAGATCCGCTTCGCTCCTTCGTACTACCCGTTCGTCGAGCCCGGGGCGAGCGTCGACATCCGCTGCTTCTTTTGCGGCGGGAAGGGATGCGGCGTCTGCGGGCCCCTCTCCGGCGGCTGGCTCGAGATCCTGGGCGCGGGGATGGTGCATCCGAACGTCTTCCGCTCCGTCGGATACGATCCCGAGGTCTGGACCGGATGGGCCTTCGGGGTCGGCGTCGAGCGGCTCATCATGCTCCGCCACGGCGTGCCCGACATCCGCATGTTCCTGAACAACGACGTCCGCTTCCTGAGGCAATTCTGAGATGAGGCCATGAAGGTCACCTGGTCGTGGCTCTCGGACTGGACCGCGCTCCCGGGATCGCCCGAGGCGCTCGCGCAGATCCTCGCGATGCGCGGCCTTCCCGTCCAGTCGCTCGAGCGGGGAGCCGCGTTCGATCCGATGATCGTGGTGGGGCGCGTCCTGACGGCCGATCCGCACCCGAACGCCGACCGCCTGCGCCTCTGCACGGTCGACGTCGGCGGGCCGAGCCGGCTCTCGATCGTCTGCGGGGCATCCAACGTCGCCGCGGGGCAGCGCGTGGCCGTGGCGCAGGTGGGCGCCACGCTCCCCGATGGCACGAAGCTCCGGAAGGCCAAGATCCGGGGCGTCGAGTCGCAGGGAATGATCTGCTCGGAGCGGGAGCTGGGGCTGAGCGAGGAGTCGGAGGGGATCTGGGTCCTGCCTGGCGAGCCGGCCGTCGGCCGCCCGCTCCAGGAGATCGCCGGCTCCTCCGACACGGTGCTCGACGTGGAGATCACGTCGAACCGCGCCGACTGCGTGTCGGTCCGGGGCCTCGCCCGCGAGATCGCGTCGTCGCTCGGCGCCGCCCTTCGCGAGCCCGAACCGCTCCACGCCGCGGGCTCGGGAACGCTCCCCCGGGTGGTCGTGGAGCAGCCGGCCGACTGCGCGCGCTACATGGCGCGCCTCGTCACGGGGCTCTCCATCGGGCCGTCGCCGGCGTGGCTCCAGCGGCGTCTCGAGGCGACCGGATTCCGCTGCATCAACAACGTCGTCGACGCGACGAACTACGTCCTCCGCGAATACGGCCAGCCGATCCACGCGTTCGACGCCGCGCGGATCGGCGGGAACGAGATCCGCGTTCGGCGCGCCCGGCCGGGGGAGCGTCTCACGCTCCTCGACGATCGGGACGTCGCGCTCCACGAGGGAGTCCAGGTGATCGCCGACCGGTCGCGCCCGATGGCGCTCGCCGGGATCATGGGCGGGCGCGATACCGGCGTGAGCGCGGCGACCCAATCCGTGGTGCTCGAGTCGGCATTCTTCGATCCTCGCCTCACGCGGTCGGCCGCCGCGTCGCTCGGGATCCAGACCGACGCGTCGATCCGCTTCGTCCAGGGAGTGGATCCCGTGGCGGTCGCTCTGGCCCTCGACGCGACCGCGCGCCTCCTCGCCGAGATCGCCGGCGGGACGGTGGCCGCGCCCGTCGTCGACGAGTGGCCTGGGCGGGGCGAGCCCGCCGTGATTCGCCTCCGCCTGGGGCGGCTCGCGCGGCTCCTCGGGATGGCCGTCGAGCCGGCCGCGGCGACGCGCGCGCTCGCCTCGCTGGGGATCGAGCAGGCCGGCGGCTGGGGCGGCGAGCCGTCGGAGGCGGAGGGGCGCTTTCGCGTGCCGCCGCACCGGCACGATCTCTCGATCGAAGAGGACCTGATCGAGGAGGTCGCGCGCGTCGTGGGCTACGACGCGATCCCGACCACGCTCCTGCCGACCGCCATCGCCCCGGCGGCCGATCCGCCCGAGACGGACATCACGCGCCGCGTCGTCGACCTGGCGACGGGGCTCGGCTTCCACGAGGCCATCTCGCACGTGCTGGTCGGGACGATCCCGCCCGAGGTGCGCGACGGCGTCGCCGACGGCGAGATCTGGGAGCTGCAGAACCCGAAGAGCCGGGAGCTCCGGCACCTTCGCACGAGCCTCCTCCCCGATCTGCTCGAGTGCGCGGCTCGGAACCTCCACGTCGGCGTCGGCGACGTGCGGCTGGCCGAGGTGGGGAAGGTCTTTCGCGCCGTGCCACCCCCGCTCGGTTCCGAACGGCTGGAGGCGGCGCTCGTCCTGGCGGGCACCCCGGAGGCGTGGGATCGTCCCGGGGCCGAACCCGACCGCTATCTGGAGCTTCGGGGCGCGGTCGAGGCCATGCTCCAGGCATTGGGAATTGACGGATGGCGCACAGGCTCCTACCATGAAGCGTGCTTTCGTCGCGGCTCGGGCGCCGAACTTCGCGCCCCCGCGGGAGTTTTGGGCCGGATGGGGGAGGTCGCCCCGTCCCTGGCCCGCCCGCTCGGGTTCACGCAGCCGGTCTGGGCGGCGGTGCTCGACGTGGCCGCGATCGTCGGGAACATGCCTTCGGGACGGCGGTACCGCGAGGTGCCGCGATACCCGGCCTCGAAGCGGGATTTGGCCGTGATCGTTCGGTCGGGCGTGACGCACGAGGATCTCCTCGCGACCATTCGGGGCGCGGGCGGGACCCTCCTCGACGCGGCCTGGTTGTTCGACGTCTACGCGTTTCGCGAGGGGGAGCACGCGGGCCTCCGCAGCATGGCCTACGCGCTCGAGTTCCGCTCGCCGGAACGCACGCTCACAGACCGCGAGGTCGATGAAGGGATCGCCGCGATCGTGCGCGCTCTCGAATCGGAGCGGGGCGCCCGGATCCGCGGCGCCGCGGAGGGAAGCCGCGTATGAGCGGCGTGATGGCCGATCTGGCCGCCCTGGAGGAACGGGTTCGCAAGGTGACCGAGCTGGTCGGGCGCCTTCGCGACGAGAACCGGTCCCTCGAGGCCGAACGCGAAAATCTTCGAGCGAAGCTGCGGGCACTCGAGGCCGCCGCGGGGAAACACGCGGCGGAGGATCTGAAGCCCCGCATGAAGGCGCTGGAAGCGGAGCGGACGTCGCTCCTCGACGAGCGCCGGGCGCTGGCGAGGCGGGTCGAGGAGATGCTCGCCAAGCTGGCGGTGCTGGAGAAGGCCGTACACGCCTGATTCGGGCGGTAAGGCCGGATTCGTCCGGTCGTGGACCGCCGCCGGAAACGACGAACGAAAGGAATGTGGTGGGTCAGGAACCGAATACGGTCAGCGTCACGATCCTGGGCAGCGAATACAAGATCAAGGGCGCCGACCCCGAATACATCCAGAGCGTCGCCGCGTACGTGGACGGCAAGATGCGCGAGCTGGAACGCCGTCTCGCGACCGGCACCCCCACCAAGATCGCGATCCTCGCTTCGCTCCATATCGCCGACGAGCTCTTCCGGGAGCGGACCGACCGGGACCGGCTGGACGCCGATCTGACCGGGCGGACGCAGGCCCTCGCACGGGCCCTGGGCGAGTGTCTGAGCGGCGATTGAGCTCCTTCCGGCGGACCGGCCCCACGACACGGAGGCGTATCGGGTAGCGACGATTCATCGGGAACTCGGCACCCTGCCATGCTCGTGATGTGCCAGGTATTTTTGAGCCACAAACCAAGACTGGGGAGTTCGGATCCACGGCTAAGTGGCGGCCCGCTTCGGCGGGCGACGCGAACCCGGGGGAAGGGCACCCACCTGGACTATCCAGGTTCAAAAGTCTCGCACCCACGGCATCGGCGGGGCCTTTTTTATAACGGGAGGTAGCCCCGTCATGACCCTCACACCCCTCACACTCATCCTCGCCGCCATCGGCGCGGGGGCGCTCTCCTTCCTCCTCGGATGGATCGCCCACCGCCGGATCGGCGAGGGGAAGGTCCTCCGCTCGGAGGATCTGGCCGCGAAGATCGTCCGCGAAGCGGAGCGCGAAGCCGAAAACCAGAAGAAGAGCGCGCTGCTGGAGGCCAAGGACGAGTGGTTTCGCGAGAAGGCGAAGCTCGACCGCGAGGTCCAGGCGCAGAAGTCCGAGGTGCAGCGCGCCGAGCGCCAGCTCCAGGAGCTGGAGACCAACCTGAACCGCCGCGCCGAGGTCCTCGACAAGAAGGAGCGGGACCAGAAGCGCCTCGAGCGCGAGCTGGCGCTGAAGAGCGAGACGCTCGAGACCCGCGACGCCGAGCTCACGCGCGTGCTGACGGAGCAGAACGCCCGCCTCCAGCGGATCAGCGGCATGACCGCCGAGGAGGCGAAGCAGCTCCTCATCACGAACATGGAGAACGAGGCGCGGGCCGACGCCGCGAAGCGCCTGCAGGAGATCCGCGAGGAGACGACGCGGAGCGCCGAGAAGGAGGCGCGCGAGGTCCTGACGCTCGCCATCCAGCGCTGCGCCGCCGACCATTCCGCCGAGACGACCGTCTCGGTCGTCCACCTGCCGAGCGACGAAATGAAGGGCCGCATCATCGGCCGCGAGGGGCGGAACATCCGGGCGTTCGAGACCGCGACCGGCATCGACGTGATCATCGACGACACGCCGGAGGCGGTGATCCTCTCCGGGTTCGACCCGGTGCGGCGCGAGGTGGCGAAACGCTCCCTCGAGCGGCTGATCACCGACGGGCGCATCCATCCCGCGCGCATCGAGGAGATCGTCCAGAAGGCGCAGAAGGAGGTGGACGAGCAGATCATCGAGCTGGGCGAGGAGGCCGTGCTCGACGTGGGCGTCCACGGCATGCACCCGGAGATCATCAAGCTCCTGGGCCGGCTCCAGTACCGGACCTCCTACGGCCAGAACATCCTCCAGCACTCGAAGGAGGTGGCCTGGATCTGCGGGATCATGGCCGGCCAGCTCGGCTTCGACGTGCAGCTCGCGAAGCGGTCGGGGCTCCTCCACGACCTCGGGAAGGCGGTCACGCACGAGGTGGAGGGAGCGCACGCGCAGATCTCCATGGACTTCTGCGCGAAGTACGGCGAACCGCAGGAGGTCGTGAAGGCGGTGGGGTACCACCACCACGATCCGACCGCGGAAAACCTCTACGCCGTCCTCGTGATGGCCGCCGACGCCGTCTCGGGCGCCCGCCCGGGCGCGCGGCGCGAGAGCATCGAGAACTACGTCAAGCGCCTCGAGGCGCTCGAGAAGATCGCCGACTCGTTCCCCGGGGTGGAGAAGTCGTACGCCATCCAGGCGGGCCGGGAGGTGCGCATCATGGTCGAGCCGAAGAACGTGGACGACGCGCGGGCCGTGCAGCTCGCCAACGACGTCGCGCGGCGCGTGGAGCGCGAGCTCCAGTACCCAGGGCAGATCAAGGTCGTCGTCATCCGCGAAACCCGCGCGATGGAATACGCGCGCTAGGCCGGCGATGAACGTCCTCTTCGTCGCCGACGTGTTCGGCTCGCCGGGGCGGCGAGCCGTGAAGGACCTGCTGCCGGAGCTGGTCTCCTCCATGGGGATCGACTTCGTGATCGTGAACGTCGAGAACGCGGCCGCGGGATTCGGCGTCACGAAGGAGATCCTGGACGAGATCAAGTCGCTCGGCGTCGACGTGATGACGAGCGGGAACCACATCTGGGACCGCCGGGAGGCGATGCCGCTCCTCGACTCGGAGCCGCTCCTCCTCCGGCCGCACAACTATCCGCCGGGCGTCCCGGGACGGGGCGTCACGGTCGTGACGTCGCGGGGCGGCGTGCCGGTCGGCGTGGTGAACCTGATGGGCCGCGTCTTCATGCGCGAGATCCTCTGCCCGTTCCGGGTCGCCGACGAGGAGATCGCGCGCCTCAAGGAGACGACGCCGATCGTGATCGTCGACTTCCACGCGGAGGCGACGGCCGAGAAGATGGCGCTCGGCTGGCATCTCGACGGCAAGATCTCGGCCCTGATCGGGACCCACACCCACGTCCAGACCGCGGACGAACGGATCCTCCCGGGCGGAACGGGCTACATCACCGACGCCGGCATGACCGGCCCCCACGATTCCGTCATCGGCGTGAGGAAGGACCAGGCGATCCGGAAGTTCCTGACGCTCCTCCCGACCCGCTTCGAGCCGGCAACCGGGGACACGCGCCTCCACGGCGTGCATCTCGAGATCGACGAGGCGACGGGGAAGTGCCGCCACATCGAGCGGATCGCGCTGGCGCTCGAGCCGGCCCCGCGGGTGCCCGTCGCGTGACCACCGCGGTGCCGGCCGTGCTCCTCGCGGGCGCGCCGCTCGCGAACGAGATCCGGGAGCAGGTCAAGACGCGGATCGCGGCGCTTCGGCCGCGCGGCGTCGTTCCCGGCCTCGCGGTCGTGACGGTCGGTGAGCCGCCGGCGGGGAACCCCTACGTGAAGGCCAAGGTGAGGGCCGCGGAGGCGGCGGGGGCGGAGGCGCGGGTCCTCCGGCTTCCGGCCGACACGGGGGAGGCGGCCCTCCGGCAGGCCCTGATGGGCCTGAGCGCCGATCCCGCAGTCCACGGCGTCATCCTCCAGGTTCCGCTCCCGTCTCACTTGAAGGAAGAACGGCATCTCGAAGATATATCGCCGGATAAGGACGTGGACGGCGTGCACCCGCTGAACGTGGGACGGTGGGTCAACGGCATGAAGGCGCATCGCCCGGCGACCCCGTTGGGGGTCGAGGAGCTGCTCCGGCGCCACGTCGGCGACCTTTCCGGGAAGCGGGTCGTCGTGATCGGGCGAAGCCGCATCGTCGGCCGCCCCCTCTCGGTCTTCCTGTCGGCCCGCGAGCCGGGGATGAACGCCACGGTCACCCTCTGCCACTCGGGAACCCGCGATCTCGAATCGATCTGCCGGGAGGCCGACGTGCTCGTCGCGGCCCTCGGCAGCCGGCGGGCGATCGGCCCCCGCCACGTCCGGCCCGGCGCCGTCGTCGTGGACGTCGGGATCCATCCGATTCCTGGGGCGCCCGAAGGCGGGCGGAAGTACGAAGGCGACGTCGACTTCGACGCCGTCCGGTCGATCGCCTCGGCCATCACGCCGGTCCCCGGGGGCGTGGGCCCGCTCACCGTCGCGATGATCCTCCGAAACCTCGTCGACGCCGCGGAGGACGCGGCCGCGCGGGCATGAGCGCCCGCCGCGCCGTGCGCCGCTTCGATCCCCGCGAAGGGGAGCCCCGGATCTACTCGGTCACCGAGATCCTCCGGGCGCTGAAGGACCTCCTCGAGGGCGACTACCCCGACGTCGTCGTCCAGGGCGAGATCTCCGACTACCGCGCGGTCGCGTCGTCGGGCCACGTCTACTTCCGCCTCAAGGACGCCAAGGCGCAACTCTCGGTCGCCTTTTTCGGCGGCGCCGCGCGCGCCGCCTCGCTCTCGCTGGAGAACGGCGTGGCCGTGCAGGTGCAGGGCCGGATGACGGTCTACCCACAGCGCGGCGACATGCAGCTGAGCGCGACCCGCGTCATGCCGATCGGTTTCGGCGCGCTCCAGGTCCGCCTGGAGGCGCTCAAGCGGAAGCTCCAGATGGAGGGGATCTTCGCCGAGGAGCGGAAGCGCCCGCTCCCGCGCTACCCGACGCGCGTGGCGCTCGTGACCTCCGCGTCGGGCGCGGCGCTCCGCGACATGCTCCGCATCCTGCGCCATCGTGCCCCCTACCTGCGCGTCACGCTCGCGCCGACGCGGGTGCAGGGGGAGGGCGCCGCCGAGGAGATCGCGAAGGCGATCGACCTCGTGAACGAGTGGGGAGAGGCGGACGTGATGATCGTCGGGCGAGGCGGGGGCTCCCTCGAGGATCTCTGGGCGTTCAACGAGGAGCCCGTCGTCCGCGCGATCTTCCGGTCGCGCATTCCGGTGGTTTCCGCGGTCGGGCACGAGGTGGACTCCACGCTGGCCGACCTCGCCTCCGACCTTCGCGCCGCCACGCCCACGCACGCGGCGCAGGAGGTGGTCACCGACCGCGCGGAGATCCTCGAGACGCTCGCCGATCTGTCGAAGCACGCGAGGGAGCGGCTCCGTCGGGAGCTGCGCGCGCACCAGGAGAAGCTCCGGGGCATCGCCACCCACCACGCGCTCCGACACCCGGAGCGGCTCGTGCAGGACCAGATGCAGCGGGTCGACCTCGCCCGGGACCGCCTCGCGCGCGGCCTCCGCGAGTGGGCGGTCGCCCGGGGGCGGCGCCTCGACATGCTCGGTGAGCGCGTCCGGTCGCACGCGCCCGATCGCACGGTGGAGCGGGCGCGCGAGCGGCTCGCCGGGCTCGTCCATCGGGCCGAGCGCGGCCTCGGCGAGCGGGTGTCGCGGCTTCGCGCCGGGCTCGACGCGCGCGCGCGGCTCCTCGAGTCGTACGACTACCGCGGCGTCCTCCGGCGGGGCTACGCCCTCGTCTGGACCGGGGACGGCGGCTCCCTCGTCCAGCGCGCGCGTTCGCTACGCCCCGACCAGGAGATTCAGGTAGAGTTCGAGGATTCCCGGGCTCGCGCGCGGATCACGGGCCTCGCGCGACCGAAGGAGGAGGAACCGGCATGAAGCGGAAGGAAACGGCGCGGCCGCCCGCCGGGGCGGAACCGTCCGGCACGTTCGAGGAGATGATGGAGCGCCTCGAATCGCTGGTCGAGCGTCTGGAGGAGGGAAACCTCTCGCTCGAGGAGTCGATCAAGTCTTTCGAAGAGGGGGTCGCGCTCGTCAAGAAGTGCGGCGCGGTCCTCTCGGCGGCGGAGAAGCGGATCCAGGAGCTGACGCGCGGGGAGGACGGGGCCCCGGCGATCGGGACGTTCGACGAAGGCGAGGAGGCGGATGACGAGCGGGATGGCGAGCTCCCGTTTTGAGCGCTACCTCGAGCGCGCGCGACTCCGCGTCGATCGCGCGCTCGACCGGCTCCTCCCGCCCGCCACGGACGAGCCGAGGCGCCTTCACCGCGCCGTCCGCTACAGCGTCTTCGCGGGCGGGAAGCGCCTCCGGCCGGCGCTCTGCCTCCTGGCCTGCGAATCGGTCTCGGGCGGGTCGAGCGCGGCCATGCCGGCCGCCGCGGCCCTCGAGATGATCCACACGTTCAGCCTGATCCACGACGACCTGCCGGGGATGGACGACGACGACTGGCGCCGTGGCCGCCCCTCGAACCACAAGGTCTTCGGCGAGGGGATGGCGATCCTCGCGGGCGACGCCCTCCTCTCCCTCGCCTTCGAGACGCTGGCCCTGGCCCCGCTCGGGCGCGTGCGCGACCCGCGCGCGCTCCTCCGCACCGTTTGCGAGGCGACCGGGCCCGAGGGCATGATCGGCGGCCAGGCCTTCGACCTCCTCTACGAAGGGAAGAGCGTCTCCTTCGAGCGCGTGCTCGGGATGCATCGCCGGAAGACGGGGATGCTCCTCCGCGGCTCCCTCCGCCTCGGGGCGCAGATCGGCGGCGCGACCCCCGCGCTCCTCAAGCGCTTCGAGGCGTACGGCGACCGGATCGGCCTCGCGTTCCAGATCGTGGACGACATCCTGAACGAGCGCTCGACGCGGGAGGCGACGGGAAAGAGCGTCCGGTCCGATCGCGCCCGCGGCAAGGCGACGGCGCCGTCGCGCGGCGGGATGGAGCGCGCCGAGCGGGAGGCGGCGCATCTGCTCGACGAGGCGGCGATGATCGCGCCCGGCCTGGGGCGCCGGGCCGGCGAGTTCGAATCGCTCGCCGCGTTCCTCCTCCGCAGGAGCCGCTGAGGACCGCCGATGCAGCTCTCGTCGAGCCCCCTCTTCCACGCCCTCTCCTGCGGCTTCCTCGTCCAGCTCAGCAAGGTATTGACCTTCCTGGTCCGGGAGAAGAAAATCAACGTGCGGCGTTTCGTCGAAACCGGCGGCATGCCGAGCAGTCACGCGGCGTCGGTGATGGCGCTCACCACCTGCGTCGGGCTCCGCGAGGGGTTCGGTTCGGTCCTCTTCGGCGTGGTTCTCTACTTCAGCCTCATCGTCATGTACGACGCCGCCGGGCTTCGGCGCGCCGCGGGCCGGCAGGCGACGTTGATCAACCGAATCCTGTACGAGCATCTGCAGCTCACGGGGCCACCGGCGGAGCGGCTCCGCGAGCTCTTGGGCCACACGCCGGTCGAGGTTCTGGTCGGCGCGTTGATCGGGATCCTGTTCTCCTACGCCGTCTATCAGCCTCCGGGGGGTCCGTGAGCACCAACCATCTGGCCGGCATCCGAAGCTCCGAGGACCTGAAGCGCCTGCCGGTCGCGGCGCTCCCCGAGCTGGCGGCCGAGATCCGCGAGCGGATCATCGAGGTCGTCGCCCGCACCGGCGGCCACCTCGCGCCCGGCCTCGGGACCGTGGAGCTGACCATCGCGCTCCACTACGTCTTCGACACGCCGCGCGACATCCTCATCTGGGACGTCGGGCACCAGGCCTACCCCCACAAGATCCTCACCGGACGGAACGACCGCTTCGAGACGCTCCGCCAGGAGGGGGGGATCTCCGGATTCCCGCGGCGCGCGGAGAGCGAATACGATCCGTTCGGCACCGCGCACGCCTCGACCGCGATCTCGGCCGCGCTCGGCTTCGCGTGCGCGCGCGACCTCAAGAAGGAAACCAACCGCGTGATCGCGGTGGTGGGGGACGGCGCCTTGACCGGCGGCCTCGCGTACGAGGGGATGAACCAGGCGGGAGCCACCGGCACCGACATCCTCGTCGTCCTGAACGACAACTCCATGTCGATCTCGCCGAACGTCGGCGCGATCTCCCAGTACCTGACGCGCCTCACGTCGGGCCCGATCTTCCGCCGTCTCGAGGGCGACCTCTGGGATCTCCTCGGCAAGCTCCCCGCCGGCGGCGCCGCGCGCAAGCTCGCGAGCCG
>DASVDZ010000071.1:0-10818 GCA_036380835.1 Candidatus Eiseniibacteriota bacterium
TGGGCCCCGAGGGAGGCGAGGCAGGGGGTGAGGTGGAGCGCCGAGTTGTGGCTCACGAGGATCGCGACCACCTCCGGCGGCGCGGGGTCGCTCCGGAGGGGCTGGCCCCGCTCCGCGGTAACGGGAATCATCGCCCGGCAGGGTACCATGAAGGCGGCCGCGCTCCCCGGCGATTCGACCTTCTCCGGCGCGCGCCGCGACCGTACGATCTCCCGCATGACGCGGCTCGAGGCGGCGGCGATCGTGGAGCGACCGGGGACGAGAGGCCCGAGCCGGGCGCTCCTCGTCGCGGCGGCGGTGATCGCCCCCGCGGTCGTGGCCCTCGCGCTCGCGACCGGCGCGTGGTGGCTCCTCCCGGTCCTGGGGGGCGCGGCCGTGCTCGGCGCCTGGTCGCTCGCCGACGTCCGGGCGACGTTCGTCGTCGCCGTCCTGCTCGCGACGTTCGTCGACTACAACACCGGCCGGCTCGCGTCGGAGCTGGCGGTCGTCTGCGCGTGGCTCGCGTGGACGGCGCTCCTCCTCTACTGGCGGAGCGCCTGGAAGGGCTGGGCGCTTCCTCCCGCGGAGCTGACCCGGGGCCTCGCGATCTGGCTCGGGGCGTGCGCGTTCGGCGTTATCGTCGGCCTCCTCCACGGGAATAGCCTCCGCAACATGGGCCTCGAGCTGGCGGCCGCGCTCTGGCCGGTGTTCGCGGTCGCCATGATACAGGCGTACGGCCGGCGTAGCGCGGTTTACGCGGGCCTCGGCCTCGTCGGGATCGGCCTCGTCCACACCGTGTTCGGCCTCACGATGCTCCACGTCTATCACCAGCGCCTGGGCGGGATCTACTTCACGACCGTGACGGGGATCGCCGCGGTGGGTCTCTGGACGGCGGCGCTCCTCGCGCCGACCGGGAGGATCCGCGCCCTCTGCCTCGCCGGCATGGTCCCCCTGCTGGCGCACCTCCTCTTCTCCTTCACGCGCGGCTACTGGCTCGGATTCATCGCCGGGATGGCGGTCGCCACGGCGTTGTCGTGGCGCAGCCTCGGCCGCTTCGAGCCCGAGGTCAGGGCGCGCCGGCTCCTGGCCCTTCCCGCGCTCGCGGCCGTTCTCGCCGCGACCGTGGGGCTCTCGGTTCTCTATTTCGGCGGGGGAGAGCTGCTGGCGGCGATCGGCGGGCGGTTCGGGTCCTCGTTCTCCACCCAGGTGAGCGGCGAGACGCTATCGAACGTGATCCGCCTCGCGGAGTACGACCGCGCGATCACGTCGGCGCTCCAATCTCCCCTCATCGGAAACGGGCTCGGCTACGCGTTCGGGATGAAGGATCTCCTGCTCGGCACGAACAAGGAGCAGTGGTTCGTGCACAACTACTACCTGCTCCTCTGGCTCAAGCTCGGTGTCGTCGGCCTCGCGGCGTTCGCGGCGCTGCTCTGGGGTCACGTCCGGGCGGCGAGGCGCACGGTGGATCGGGACCCCTCGTGGCTCGCCCGGGCGTGGGCGATCACAGCGATCGCGGTGACGGGCCAGCTGTTGGTGATCCTCGCCACGAACTATTCGCTGGCGGACGTCAACACCGCGTTCACGTTCGCGTACGTCTGGGGCGGATATTGGGCCGTCCGGGCGGACGCGCGCGAGGCGCGCGCGTAGGGATCAGGGCGGACTCGGTCCCGGCGCCGGCGGGGGCGCCGGTGCCGTGGTCGACGTCGAGTCGGCCGCCGGACTCTGCGGGCCGACGGGCGCCGCCTGGCTCTGCGGCTCCTCCGCCTCGGCCGCGGCCTCCTTCTCCGGGAGGATCCTCGCGGTCAGGTTCTGGATCTCCGCGCGCACGTCGGGGCCCGCGAGCATGCTCCATGCGACCGCGCCGATCGAAACCAGCGACAGGAAGATGGCGAAGAGGCCGGCTCCGGCCCGGCGGCGGAGTGAACGCAACTGTCGTTCCGTGATGGTGGCCGGGGCGTCGAGATCGTCGGCGCCCGGTTCTTCCCAGCGGCTTCTCATCGTTCGCTCCAGTCCTTGGAGCCATGACCGCCGCCACGCGAACCGGTCTTTTAGCAGGTTCGATACCAGGCGCGCCGTGAACGTCGTAAGCGGTGACACGCCTTCGCCTTCGGGAATCGAGCGCCTCGCGGGGCCGGCCCGCCGCGGCGAGCGTGGTCGTACACGACCGCACGGGACCGGACGCGCGGGTAGGGGCAGGCTAGAGCACGAACGGGATGATGCGCCTCGTGCGCCGCGCGTAGTCGGCGTACTCGGGGTAGGACGCGACCACGAGCCGCTCTTCCGAGCCGATCCGCACGGCGACGGCGGCGGTCGCCACGATCGCGAGCAAGACGCCCAGGAGCGTGGCGTGGGACGCGACGCCGCTCCAGACGAACAGGAGCACCGCCGCGTAGATCGGATGGCGCACGAACCGGTAGGGCCCCGACGTCACCAGGCCGCCGGCGGTCGGATTCGCCCCGGCGTGGAAGCTCCGCGCTCCGAAGGTGAGCCTTGCCCAGAGCATGAGGGCTGCGGCCGCCGCCTGGAGCGCGATCCAGACCGGGCCATGGGCGAACAGCAGGCGAAGCAGCAACAGGCTGACGACGGCGACCACCAGAACGGAAGTGGCGGCGAGCGAAACCCGCTTCAGGTCCATGATCCGGTCTCCCCCGGTTCTCGGGCAGACGGCGCGAAAGGCTATTGACGGCAAGATACATTGTAATACATAGTATCAGCGATGACCAACGACGAACGCCCAAGCCCCGCCCCGTCCGATGCCATGGACAAGTGGGAGATCCAGCTCCGGAAGGGGTGCCTGGAGCTGGCGATCCTCGGGAGCCTCTGGGCGGGAAGGCAGTACGGGCTCGAGATCCTGCGCCGGCTCGAGCGCGAGTCCGATCTGGTGCTGTCCGAGGGCACGGTCTATCCGCTCCTCGCGCGGCTCAAGTCCGACGGGCTGCTCGACTCCGAGTGGGTGGAGGCCGAGGCGGGGCATCCGCGCAAGTATTACCGGCTCACGGCGGTGGGGCGGCGGCGCGCGCTCCGGATGGCGCGCCTTTGGTCCCGCTTCTCCACGGGACTCGGCCGGCTCCTGTCGCCGCTCTTCAAGGAGGGCCGCTAGAGCATGAATCGCCCCGAATCCGACTCGGTCCTCGAGCGTTATCTCGGCCGCGTTCGCGCCTCGCTGCGCGGGATGCCCGCTCGCGAAGTGGACGACATCGTGCTCGAGCTGCGCGGCCACGTCGTCGAGCGGCTGGAATCGGAGGCGGACCTCGACGCGGTGCTTCGCTCCCTCGGCGATCCGGAGGAGATCGCGCGCCAATATCGAGCCGAACGCGTGACGGCCCGAGCCGAGGGCGGCGGCCCGATCGTCATCCTCCATGGCCTGGTCCTGCTGCGGCGCCGGAGCGTCGCGGGATGGATCGCGTTGGTGCTCGCCGCCTTCGGCTACGCGTGGGCTCTGGCGCTGATCGCCGCGTCGATCGAGAAGATCCTGTCGCCCCGGGACGTCGGCCTCTGGCAGGCGGCAGGAGAGGCGCTCCCGCGAATCATGATCGACGGCCCTGGCCCCCCGGGGGACCGGGAGCTGCTCGGGTGGTGGTTCGTCCCGCTCGGTCTGGCTGCGGGCATCCTCCTGCTCGTCCTGACCAAGCGGCTGGCTCTGTGGTGGATTCGTCGCTCCCGCGCGAGGTGATCGAATGGCTCCAGCGTGCGGTCTCGACAGGAAGGCGGCCGCGCTCGGACACTGACTGTCGATCCAGGCGCTCGGTGCGAGCATCCTCCGAAGGCTAAGGAAAAGGCGACCGTGAGGGCCGGGGCGCTCGCCCCGGCCCTCGGGTCATTCCGGACGATCTTCCAGGCCCTCCCGGATCGCGATAAGGTTTCTGGGGGGGCAATCGGGTAATCGGGAAGAACGGGTGGCCGGAGATGTCGATTTCTCCGTCCCTCGTTCGACGTAGGGGTAGAGCGCAGGGCCGGCCCGTCGAGATAGCCCCGGGAGCCCGGCGAGAAACCCGAACCGAGAAGGAGACATACGATGCGATTCATGGTGATCGTCAAGGCCAACAAGGACTCGGAGGCGGGCGTTCTCCCCGACCAGAAGATCCTGACCGAGATGGGCAAGTTCAACGAGGAGCTCGCGAAGGCCGGGGTGCTCCTCGCGGCCGAGGGGCTCCAGGCGAGCTCGAAGGGCGCCCGCGTGCGGTTTTCGGGAACGAAGCGTACCGTGATCGACGGGCCCTTCACGGAAGCCAAGGAGCTGGTCGCCGGCTTCTGGATCTGGCGCGTGAAGTCGAAGGAAGAGGCGATCGAGTGGCTGAAGCGCGCCCCGTTCGACGAGACCGAGGTCGAGATTCGCCAGGTGTTCGAGGCGGAGGACTTCGGCGCCGAGTTCACGCCGGAGCTTCGGGAACGCGAGGGACGCCTCCGGGCGCAGATCGAGGCGAAGCGCTAGGGAGGAGACTGCCATGCGATTCATGTTCATCGTCAAGGCCAACCGGGACACCGAGGCCGGCGTCATGCCGGACGAGAAACTGCTCGCCGCGATGGCGAGGTACCACGAGGATCTGGCGAAGGCAGGCGTCCTGCTCGACGGCACGGGGCTCAGGCCGAGCTCGCAGGGATTTCGCATCGAGCATTCCGGCGGGAAGCGGACCGTGATCGACGGGCCCTTCGCCGAGGCGAAGGAGCTGATCGCCGGGTACACCGTCATCCAGGCGAAGTCGAAGGAGGAGGCGGCGGAGTGGGCCAAGCGGATGCCCGCTCCGCACGGCGAGGGCAAAGACGGCGAGATCGAGGTTCGCCAGCTCTACGAGCTGGACGACTTCGGTCCGAGCGAGTCCGTGGACCGCTTCCGTGAATTGAACGCCGGGCCCAGGAGCTAGTCGGCGGGCCCGTGGCCGCGCGGCGAAGCCCGAGACCATGCTCCGATCGGCCGTCGTGACGACGTCGGACGCCCATCGCGCGATCGACGCGGTCTGGAGGATCGAGTCGGCGAGGCTCATCGCCGGCCTCACGCGGATCGTCCGTGACGTCGGTCTCGCGGAGGACCTGGCGCAGGACGCCCTCGTCGCCGCGCTCGAGCAATGGCCCGAGTCGGGCGTCCCGGAGAATCCGGGCGCCTGGCTCATGGCCGTGTCGAAGCGTCGCGCGATCGACCAGCTCCGCCGGCGCGACATGGCCGAACGAAAGCACGGGGAGATCGGCCGCGATCTCGACGCCCGCGAGGGGACGTCCGCGCCGGATCTCGACGCGGCCATCGACGATACGGTCGGGGACGACCTCCTCCGCCTCGTCTTCATCGCCTGCCACCCGGTCCTCTCGACCGAGGCGCGCGTCGCCCTCACGCTCCGGCTTCTGGGAGGGCTGACGACCGCCGAGATCGCCCGCGCGTTCCTCGCCTCCGAGCCGACCGTGGCCCAGCGGATCGCGCGGGCGAAGCGGACCCTCTCCGAGGCGCGCGTCCCCTTCGAGGTTCCGCGCGGCCCCGATCTCGCGGCGCGACTCGCCTCGGTGCTCGAGGTGGTCTACCTCGTCTTCAACGAGGGCTACGCGGCGACCGCCGGCGACGACTGGACGCGCCCCGGGTTGTGCGACGACGCGCTTCGGCTCGGGCGGATCCTGGCCGAGCTCACGCCGCAGGAATCGGAGGTCCACGGGCTGGTCGCCCTGATGGAGGTCCAGGCGTCGCGCTTGCGGGCGCGGGTCGGCCCGTCGGGGGAGCCCGTCCTGCTCCTCGACCAGGACCGCTCGCGCTGGGATCCCGTGCTGATCCGCCGGGGGCTCAAGGCGCTGGAACGGGCCGAGGCGCTCGGCGGAGCGCTCGGGCCCTACGCGCTCCAGGCGGCGATCGCGGCCTGCCACGCCCGGGCGCGCACGCCGGAGGCCACGGACTGGCCCCGCATCGCGGCGCTCTACGACGCGCTGGCGCAGACGGCCCCGTCGCCGGTCGTCGAGCTGAATCGGGCGGTCGCGGTCGGGATGGCGTTCGGCCCGGCCGCCGGCCTCGACCTCGTCGATTCGCTCGTCCTGGAGCCGTCGCTCCGCTCCTATCACCTCCTGCCGAGCGTGCGGGGCGATCTGCTCGCCAAGCTCGGCCGGTTCGAGGAGGCGCGCGCGGAGTTCGAGCGCGCCGCCGCGCTCACCCAGAACGCGCGCGAGCGCGCGCTGCTCCTCGAGCGCGCCGCCGCGTGCTCGAGGCTCTCGGAGCCGCCACCGGTCCCATGACAGGGAGGAACCGATCATGACCCCATCGAATCTCGCCGCGAAGTGGCCGGAGCAGGGGCCACGCCTCTTGAGCGTGCTCCGCATCATGGCCGCGTTCACGTTCGTCCTCGCGGGCACCATGAAGCTCTTCGCCTTCCCGGCCGGGATCCCGCCGAACGGCGGCACCGTTCCCCTGATGTCGGAGATGGGGCTCGCCGGCGTCCTCGAGACGTTCGGGGGCGCGCTCCTCCTCCTCGGACTCTTCACCCGGCCGGTCGCGTTCCTCCTGTCCGGGGAGATGGCGGTGGCGTACTTTCAGTACAGCTTTCCGCAGAGCTTCTGGCCCGTCCTGAACAATGGCGTGAGCTCGGCGCTCTACTGCTTCGTCTGGCTCTACTTCTCGGCCGCGGGGCCGGGGCCATGGAGCCTCGACGCGATGCGAGCGCGCTCGCGCGATCCGCTCCGGATGTGATAGACGTATCCCGTCCCCCCAGCTCGCCTCCCCGCCCCGGAGAACCGCCATGAAGCGATCCTTCGCAGTCCTCGCCCTGCTCCTTGCTCTCACCCTGTCTCCGGCCGCACGCGCCCAGGTCGACGTCCAGGCGAACCCGAATCAGGAGCAGCTGCTCGCCAGCCCGGACGCGCGGTTGGCCGCGAACAAGCGCCTGGTCTACGACTTCTGGCGCGAGGTCCTCGAGGCGGGGCACATGGACCTCGCCCCCAAGTACATGGCTGACTCCTACATCCAGCACAATCCGGAGGTCCCCACCGGGCGCGCCGCGTTCGTCGACTTCTTCACGAAGTTCTCCAAGCCCAAGCCGATCGAGGCGAGGATCCAGGATCCGCTGGTCTCGATCGTCGCGGAGGGGGATCTCGTCGTCCTGAGCTTCGTCCACAAGGTGCCCGACCCGAAGGACAAGACCAAGACGTACACGACGACGTGGTTCGACATGTTCCGCGTGGAAGGCGGCAAGATCGCGGAGCACTGGGATTGCGCGCTCAAGGAGTAGCGTCCCATCGGAGAGACGAGCCTCCTGTCGCTGCCTGCTCTATGTGACATCGTTGCAGCGCCATACAATCGCCCCACGCGGCACACCGCCACGTGGGGCGATTCGTTTCGGGCTCCCGTAACAGATCGCGAGCCATCTTGATGTCTTCCTGATGTCGGCGGTCCGAATTCTTACACACGACTGACGTGGTCCTGTCGTCAAATGATCGCGAAAGGAGGCCCCATGGATCTCTTGTGGATCGCGCTCGCAGTCGTTCTCGTTCTCTTGTCGCTCGGCCTCATCGCCCTCTGCGACCAGCCGGAGGCGCACGAATGAACGCACTGCATGTCGTCGCGCTGGCCGTCGCGTTGCTCCTCTTCCTCTACCTGATCGTGGCGCTCTTCCGGCCGGAGCGGTTCTGACATGAAACCGGCATGGATCGAAATCGGCCTGTACGTCGTCGTGCTCCTCCTTGCGGTCAAGCCGCTCGGGTCCTACATGGCGAGGGTGCTCGAGGGCCAGCCAACCTGGCTCTCTCGGGCGCTCGGGCCCCTGGAACGGATCTGCTACCGCTTGGCGCGCGTGAACCCCGGGCAGGAAATGGGTTGGAAGCGATATGCCGGCGCGATGCTCTTCTTCAACGCCGCCGGGCTCTTCGCCGTCTATGCGCTCCAGCGCGTGCAGCACCTCCTTCCGCTGAATCCGGCGAGCCTCGGGCCCGTCTCGCCCGATTCGGCCTTCAATACCGCCGTCAGCTTTGCCACGAACACGAACTGGCAGGGCTACGGCGGGGAAGTCACGATGAGCTACCTCACGCAAATGCTCGGGCTCACCGTGCAGAATTTCGTCTCCGCGGCCACCGGCATCGCGGTCCTCGCCGCCTTCATCCGTGGATTCGCGAGACACACCTCCACGACGATCGGCAACTTCTGGGGGGACCTCGTCCGGAGCACCCTCTACATCATGCTGCCGCTCTCGATCGTGCTCGCTATGGCGCTCGTCTCCCAGGGCGTCGTGCAGACGATGGGACCCTACCAGACGGCCCACGTCCTCCAGCCCGCCGCGGGTGCGGATGGCAAGGTGATCGACACGCAGACCCTGGCCCTCGGGCCGGTGGCGTCCCAGGTCGCGGTGAAGCAGCTCGGCACCAACGGAGGCGGGTTCTTCAACGTCAACTCGGCGCACCCGTTCGAGAATTCGACGCCCCTTTCGTGCTTCCTCGAGGTGCTGGCGATTCTCCTGATCTCGGGCGGTCTCTGCTACACGTTCGGGAAAATGGTCGGGGACACGCGCCAGGGGTGGGCCGTGCTGGCGTCCATGACGGTGGTACTCGTCGCGTGCCTCGCGTGCACGACGCTGGCCGAGCAGAGAGGAAACCCCCGGCTGACGTCGGCGGGGGCGGACCAAGTGGCGTCGGCGACGAGCCCGGGCGGCAACATGGAGGGGAAGGAGGCTCGATTCGGCATCGGCCTCTCGGCATTGTGGGCGGTCACCACGACCGCGGCATCGAACGGCTCCGTCAACTCGATGCACGATTCCTTCACCCCGCTCGGAGGTCTCATCCCGATGTGGCTGATCCAGCTCGGCGAGGTGATCTACGGCGGCGTCGGCTCCGGGCTCTATGGCATGCTGGCGTTCGCCATCGTCGCGGTTTTCGTCGCGGGGCTGATGGTCGGCAGGACCCCCGAATACGTGGGGAAGAAGATCGAGGCCCACGAGATGAAGATGGCATCGTTGATGGTGCTCCTCCCCCCGTTCCTCGTCCTGGTCGGCACGGCGGTCTCGGTCGTGGCGCCGGCCGGGCTTGCGACCATCTTCAATCCGGGGATCCACGGGTTCAGCGAGGTGCTCTACGCGTTCTCGTCGGCCGGCAACAACAACGGAAGCGCCTTCGCGGGCCTCGGCGCGAACACCGTCTGGTACAACCTCACACTAGGCGTGGTGATGTTCCTGGCCCGCTTCTGGCTCGCCATACCCGCGCTCGCGATCGCGGGCTCCCTCGCCGCCAAGAAGCGCGTTCCCCCGGGCGCCGGAACGCTACCGACGCACACGCCGCTCTTCGTGCTCCTGCTGGTTGCCACGGTCGTCGTGGTGGGGGCACTCACCTTCCTGCCTTCGCTCGCGTTGGGTCCGATCGTGGAACATCTCGTGATGACGGGGGTGACGCCGTGAGCTCGAACGCACGCAAACGTCCCTTGTTCGACCCGTCGATCGTGCGGCGCGCCGCACTCGAGGCGTTCCTGAAGCTCGATCCGAGGCAGGAAATCAGAAACCCGGTCATGTTCGTCGTGCTCGTCGTCAGCGTGCTCACGACGGTTCTCGGCGCCCTGGCCCTGCGCGGGCACGGCGACGCCCCCGCGGGCTTCGTGCTCGCGATCGCGGCGTGGCTCTGGTTCACGCTCCTGTTCGCGAACTTCGCCGAAGCGATGGCGGAGGGACGCGGCAAGGCGCAAGCCGAGTCGATGCGCCGCGCGCGGACGGACCTCTTCGCGAGGAAACTCCGCGATCCGGAAAACCGCCTCTCGATCGAGGTCGTGCCGGCCCCGACGCTCCGCCGCGGCGACGTCGTCCTGGTCGGCGCGGGCGACGTCATCCCCTGCGACGGGGAAGTCATCGAGGGCGTGGCGTCGGTCGACGAGAGCGCCATCACCGGAGAGAGCGCGCCCGTGATTCGGGAGAGCGGCGGCGACCGGAACGCGGTGACCGGCGGCACGCGAATTCTCTCGGATT
The DNA here is from genome assembly GCA_036380835.1 of Candidatus Eiseniibacteriota bacterium. Taxonomy (GTDB): domain Bacteria; phylum Eisenbacteria; class RBG-16-71-46; order SZUA-252; family SZUA-252; genus DASQJL01. The sequence goes on from DASVDZ010000071.1 coordinate 9,882, forward strand.
GGCTCATCATTCGCGCGACCGCGAACCCGGGCGAAACCTTCCTCGACCGGATGATCGCGATGGTGGAGAGCGCCAAGCGCCAGAAAACGCCGAACGAGATCGCGCTCACGATTCTCCTCGTGGCGCTCACGCTCGTCTTTCTCTTCGCGACGGCGACCCTCCTCCCGTTCTCGATCTACGCGGTGAAGTCGGGCGGCGGCGGGCTGGTCGTATCGGTCACGGTGCTCGTGGCGCTCCTCGTCTGCCTCATTCCCACGACGATCGGCGGGCTCTTGTCGGCGATCGGTATCGCCGGGATGGATCGCCTGATGCACGCGAACGTGATGGCCATGTCCGGCCGCGCTGTGGAGGCTGCCGGCGACGTCGATGTGCTCCTCCTGGACAAGACCGGGACGATTACCCTTGGGAACCGCCAGGCCACCGAACTGATCCCCGCCGAGGGCGTGTCTCCGGAACGCCTCGCCGACGCGGCCCAGCTGGCGTCGCTTTCGGACGAGACGCCGGAGGGGCGGAGCATTGTCGTTCTGGCGAAGGAGAAGTACGGGCTCCGCGAGCGGAGTCTCCAGGCGACCCACGCCGCGTTCGTTCCCTTCACCGCTCAGACCCGCATGAGCGGCGTCGATATGGACGGCCGCGTCATCCGAAAGGGCTCCGCCGACGCCATCGACGCGTGGGTTCGGGGCAAAGGGGGCGCATTTCCGGAGGCCGTGATGATCGTCGTCGAATCGGTAGCCCGCCAGGGCGCGACGCCCCTCGTGGTCGCCGAGGGTCCCCATGTCCTGGGCGTGATTCGCCTCAAGGACGTGGTCAAGGGAGGCATTCGGGACCGCTTCGCCCATCTGCGGAAGATGGGGATCTCGACCGTGATGATCACGGGCGACAATCAGCTGACGGCCGCCGCGATTGCCGCCGAAGCGGGGGTCGACGACTTCCTCGC
>DASVDZ010000072.1:0-6015 GCA_036380835.1 Candidatus Eiseniibacteriota bacterium
CCCGCGCGTCGAGGAGGGGAGCGAGCGTGACCGCGGACCCGATCCCCTGGCCGCGGGCCGAAGGGAGCGTGGCCACGTCGTAGATCCCCGCCACGCCCGCCGCATAGAAGACCGACGCGGTCGCGACCGGCACGCCGTCTCGGTAGGCGAGATACGACTGCAGCGGCGACTCCGGTCCGTGGAGATCGTCGTAGAGGTAGAAGAGGGGCGCGGCGTACCCGGCGGGGAGCTCGTAACCGGCGATGAAGACGTCGGTCCAGGTGCGGAGCTGCTCGCTGCTCCGGACTCGGCGGATCTCGACTCCCGCCGCCGCGCCGCACGGAAGATCGGCCAGCGCCATCGCCATTCCGGGCAGCTTCGAATCGAGCGTGAAGCCCATTCCGAGGAGGACGCGCGCCCACGGCTCCGTGGGCACGCCCGGGTCGAGCCACCACGTGATGGCCGCGACACCGTGGGACCCGAAATAGTCGATCGCGGACCGCGCGCGCTCCTCCGCCGCCGCGTCGGGCGGCGTCGCGACGGCGACCCCGTTGAAGAAGGGATGAGGGACCGCGGTCCGCCAGCGGAAGAATCCGGGCGCCTCGTGGACCTCGGTCCTCGGTGAGCGACCGAGGAACCGGTTCAGCGTCATGAGGGACGCCTTGACGGCGGCGCCGCGCACGGCCGGCGACGTGTCGGTCAGGATCTCGGGCATGGAGCGCGACGCGGGAGCCTAACCGCCCAGGATCCCCGCCACCGTGAGAAGCGCGATCACGACCCCCATCAAGCTCTCGCCCGCGATGATCCCCGACGCCACGGGGATCGTGTATTCCTCGTGCACGGCGGGCTTCTTCTTCGACAGGATCACGACGGCGAGCGCGCCGAGGAACATCATGACGGCGTTGTACCCGTTGATCGTGAACGCGATGCCGAGCCCCGTGGCCGCGGGGATGTAGCGGCGCTTCTTCGGGAACCACATCTCGAGCAGCGGGAGGAGGATCCCCACCAGCGATCCGACGAGGAGCCCGATCCGCGCCGTGGGATGGAGCGAGCCGACCCCCTTCGAGAGAAGCTCCGCCACGCCGCGCCAGACCTGCGCCGCGGGCGCGGGCCACTTCTCGGTGCCGAGCACCGAGGCGTTCGGCACGAGCAGGAAGAAGACGGGGACCACGACCAGCCCGCCCGCCAGGACTCCGAAGAACTGCGCGATGAACTGCTGGCGCGGCTTGGCGCCGAGCAGGTAGCCGCTCTTCAAGTCCGTGAGCAGGTCGCCGGCGTGGCTCGTCGCGCCCGCCGTGATGTTGGCGGTCATGAGGTTCGTGCTGACGTCCCCGGGCTTGATGGCGCCGAACGTGAGCTGCGTGATCTTGCTCAAGGGCCCGGTCGGCGTGATGTCGGTCTCGCCGGTCGCGCGGCCGGCGACCACCACGAGGAAGAAGGTGAGCAGCACCGCGAGGACGCCCATCCACCAGGTGATCGCGAAGAGGGCGTGCCCGAGGTAGACGGCGGCGGCGCCGAGCACCAGCATGCCGCCCGCGAACCACGAGCCCGGCACCTCGATCCGCTCCATCGGGTCGTCCGCCCCTCCCGCGCGCTTCTTCAAGAAGGCGCCCAGCGTGCTGAAGGCGCGCGCCACGGTCCTCCACTGCATGAAGAAGAGGAGGAGGCCCGAGGTCACCATCATCGGAACTCCGATCCAGAGGCTCCACGAAGAAATGCGCCGGAGCGCCGAGCCGCCCGTCGAGGCGATGACGCCGGCGTCCATCATGATCGGCGCGAGGATGACGTAGTTGATGACCGCGCCCAGCATCATGCTCCACGCTTGGCGGAAGCCCATGATGGCGCCGGCCGCGACGAAGAGGAGGGAGCCCTCGAACGACATCGTGAGCTGGTTCAGCCGGTAGTGGCCGACCTTGATCCAGCCCGTCCCCCATGTGGCGGGGATGTTCGGGTACTTGATCCACGGCGCGGTCGCGTCGCGGAACCAGGTGATGGCCATGCCGAGGATGCCCGCCCACGTCAGCGCCTTGGCCTGCCGCTCCGCCTTGCCACCCTCGCTGTGGAGCGCGCGCATGGTGGTGGCCGCCGCGATCCCGCTCGGGAAGGGGAGCTGCTCCACGTTGATCATCTGCCGCTTGGCCGGCACGGCGAGGAAGACCCCCAGCCACGAGAGCACCAGGACCCAGAGCATGAGCGGCCACATGCCCGGCACGGCGCTCGGGTTCAGCATCATCAGCGCCGGGATGGCGTTCACGAGGCCCGCGCCGGTCATGTATCCGGCCGCCGAGGCGCACGACTGCATGGCGTTGTTCTCGAGGATGCTGAACGCGGGGAACTGCTTGGGAAACGCGCGGTGGAGCGTGGCGAAGATCGCGTACGCGAGGATGCACGACGTGATCGCCACGCCCATGCTCCAGCCGGCCTTGAGGCCGATGTAGACGTTGCTGAGCGACATGAAGGCGCCGAGCAGCATCCCCATCACCAGCGCGCGCATGGTGAGCTGCGGCATGCGGTCGCCGGCGTAGACGTTCTCGAACCAGTGACGCTCGATCTCTTCCGCGGTCCGCGGAGCGGGCGCGGGGGCAAGTGCCGTGGCCACGATTCCTCCCTCCCGGTGGTGCCGACGTGAAGGGCCGAGAATGGCCCGGCCGCGGCGCCGGCTCAATAGGCTTCTGGTAGCACGCCGCCGGCCCAGGAGGCGGCGGGGCGACCCCCGAAGGGGACCCGTGGTATGCTGCCGCCCGCATGAAGATCCTCCGACGCGTCGTGCGCGGCCCCGGGCCCGCCCTCGGTGCCGCGATCCTCGTCGCGGCGGTCCTCGGCGCGGCCGCCATGGGCGCCGCCGCCCCCTCGCGCATCCCCTCCGGCGACTCCGCCTGCCCGCCCGGCAACCTCCTCGCGACCGCGCGCCTCGCGGACTCGCTCGACGCCGCGGGCGCGACACGATCGGTGGTCGACGACTCGGTGACGGCCGAGGGTGTGGGCTGGCGGCCGGCCGGCGGGATTCGATTCGAGACGAACGCCGGCTCCCTGACCTACGACCTCGGCTCGGACACGCGCATCGCGGCCGCCTACACGCAGGCCACCGCCGACAACGGCTTCTCGCTCCAGATTTCGGACGACGGCAGGGAATTCCGGGAGATCTGGGCGATCCCCGGCGTGACCGAGTACGGGCGCGGAATGAGGTCGCGGTTCAAGCTCTTCTGGGCGGTGCACGCGCGCTACGTGCGCTTCGGGGAAGCGACCGGCTCCGGCGCCCGGGCGGTCTCCGAGATCCAGGTCTTCTGCGAGATCCCCTCGGTCTGGCCGCCGCGCCCGTCCGTGATGCCGCCCGCCCCGATGGCCCCTCCCGCGCCGGCGAAGCACCGGTTCACCCGCCAGGGCGCGAACGCACTCAAGATCGTGCTCGCGCTCCTGGGGGCGGCGCTCCTCGCCTGGGGACGCGTCCTCGCGCGGCGCGGGACCCCCGGGCGCGCCGGGCGGCTCCGCGACGTGCTCCTCGCCGTGCTCGGGATCCTGGGCTACACGGGCTACTACAACTGGGGCGGCTACCATTTCCCCGAGCGTGTCCACCAATACGAGTTCTTCCACTACTACATCGGCGCGAAGTACTTCCCGGAGCTGGGCTACACGGGCATCTACGAATGCTCCAACGTGGCCGAGGCGGAGCAGGGATTCCGCCGCCGCGTCGAGCTTCGGGTGATCCGGGACCTGAGGCGAAACGAGCTGGTTTCGGCACGCTACGTTCTCGAGGACCCGGAGCGGTACAAGAAGGGATTCACGCGTCCGTTCACGCCGGAGCGCTGGGACGCGTTCAAGAAGGACACCGCCTACTTCCGCGACCGGGTGGGATTGGACACGTGGGACAAGATGCTGAAGGATCACGGCTACAACCCCTCGCCCGTCTGGAACATGTCCGGCTCGCTCCTCTCCAACGTGGGGCCCGCCTCTCCGGCGCTCATCGACGGGATCCTGAGCTGGATCGATCCCGTCCTGCTCGCGATCGCGTTCGGCTTCGTGATCTGGGCGTTCGGATGGCGCGTGGCGTGCGTCGCGGCTCTCTTCTTCGGAACGAACGAGCCGGCGCTCTACTTCTGGACGGGCGGCGCGTTCCTGAGGCAGGACTGGTTCGCGCTCGCGATCGCGGGGATCTGCCTGCTCAAGAAGGGGAGGCCGGCGCTCGGAGGGGCCGCGCTCGCCGCGTCCACGCTGCTCCGACTCTTCCCGCTTGGCTTCTTCGCGGCCATCGGAGTCCGGCTCGCGTGGATCCTCGTCCGGGAACGGCGCCTGGATCCCACCGGCCTCCGCGTCGTGATTGGCGCGGCGATCGCGGTCGCGCTCCTCGTCCCGGCGTCGAGCCTCGTGGCGGGTGGCTTCTCCGCGTGGCCGGCCTTCGTCAGGAACATCGAGAAGCACGAGAGCACGCCGTTGACCAACGACATGGGGCTTCGCACGCTCGTCGCCTTCCGCTGGGAGACGCGGCAGAAGGTGATGTTCGATCCCAACCGGGTCGATCCGTTCCATGGATTCCGCGAAGCCCGGAGGAACGCGCTCCGCGGACTCTTCGGCCGGCCGCTCTTCTACGCGCTGGTGATCGGATACCTGGCGCTCCTCTTTTTCCGCGTCGTGCGCCGGGAGATGGACTGGTGGGTGCTCGCCGCGTTCGGGTTCGGCGTGATCCCGATCTCGCTCGAGATGACCTGCTACTACTTCTCGTTCCTGACGGCCGCGGCCCTCCTGTGGGAGAGGCGCGCCGCGATTCCGATCGGGCTCCTCTGCCTCTCGGCCATGACCCAGATCGTGGAGTTCCAGACCTACTACTACGACATGCGCTACGCGCTCGAGAGCGTCGTCGTGATCGTGTTCGTCGTCTGGGCGACGTGGGTCTACGGCAAGCGGAGGGGCGCCGCGCCGGGGGTGGGCGCCGCGTCGGGGGTGGGCGCCGCGCCGGCCCCCGCGCCGGCGGTGCCGGGATGAGCCGCTCATGAACGCGATCGCCGGCATCGCTGGGGCGGCGCTCCTCCTCGTCGTCCTCTGGGACGCCTTCGAGACGGTGGTGCTCCCGCGGCGCGTCAGCGGCCGCATGCGCCTGACCCGGACCTTCTATCGCGCCACCTGGAAACCGTTCCGGGCGGGCGCGCGCTGGGCGCGACCCGGGGCCCGCCGCGAGGCGTACCTGAGCTTCTTCGGGCCGCTCTCGCTGGTCTTCCTGATCGCCACGTGGGCCGTGGCGCTGGTCTTCGCCTTCGGGCTCCTCCAGTACGCGAACGGCTCCTCGGTGCGCGTCGGCGCGGAGGCGCCGGGGCTCGCGACCGATCTCTACCTGAGCGGCACCACGTTCTTCACGCTGGGGCTCGGCGACGCGCTGCCGCACGGCACGGTCGCCCGGGTGCTCGCGGTGGTGGAATCGGGGGTCGGCTTCGGGTTCCTCGCGGTCGTGGTCGGCTACTTCCCGGTTCTCTACCAGGCGTTCTCGCGGCGGGAGTACGGCATCTCGCTCCTCGACGCGCGGGCCGGCTCGCCTCCCAGCGCCGCCGAGCTCCTGCGCCGGCACGCGGGCCCCGGCGGGCGGGAGGCGCTCGAGGATCTGCTGTACGAGTGGGAGCGATGGGCGGCGGAGCTGCTCGAGACCCACCTCTCCTATCCCCTTCTCGCCTACTACCGTTCCCAGCACACGAACCAGTCGTGGCTCGCGGCGCTCACCGCGATCCTCGACACCTGCGCGCTCACCGCCGTCGGCGTCGAGGGAGCGTGCGCCGGGCAGGCCCGACTCACGTTCGCCATGACCCGGCACGCCGTGGTCGACCTGGCGCAGGTCTTCGGCGCGCCGCCGCGCACGGCCCCCGAGAATCGTCTACCGCCGGAAGCCTACACCCGGCTCCGCGCGGCGCTCGCCGCGGCGGGCCTCCCCCTTCCCGAGGGCGCGGCCACGGAGGCGAAACTGGCCGAGCTGCGCCGCCTCTACGAGCCGTACGTGACCGCGCTCTCGCAGTACCTGCTCCAGCCGCTCCCGCCGTGGCAACACGAATCGCCCCG
>DASVDZ010000073.1:0-25549 GCA_036380835.1 Candidatus Eiseniibacteriota bacterium
CGGGGCGGGCCGCGACGCCGAGGCGCTCTTCCGGGACGTGCCGTGGAGCACGAGCGCGGTCACGCGAGTGACGGCGGAACGGGCGCGGGAGCGCGGCCTGACGCTCCACGTCCTCCCGCTCTGGTACGACCTCGACGACGCCGCGTCGCTGGTCCGGGCGCGGCGCGACGCGACCCGGGAGCGCTGCCCGGCGCTGGCGAGGGTGCTCGAGGATCTCGGGGGGAGGATCGAGGCGACGGGGGAAGCTAGCGGCCCTGCTTGAGGCGGGCGACCTCGTCGCGGATCGACGCGGCGTGCTCTCCGGTCGGATCGAGCTTCAGATACTGCTCCCACGCGGCGATCGCCGCCTTGTTGTCGCCCATGCTCGAGGTGACCACGCCGAGGTTGAGCCAGGCGTTCCGGTGGTCGGGATGCTCTCGGGTGACCCGCTCCATCTCCTGGCGAGCGCGCTGGTCCTGGCCCAGGTTGTGGAACGCGACCGCCATGTCGACGCGCACGTCGGGATTGTTCGGCTCCTTGGCGAGCGCGCGGCCGTAGTGCTCCGTCGCCTTCTCCCACTGACCCGAGTCGAAGAGCAGGTTTCCGAGGTCCACGTTGGCGGAGACGTCGTCGGGGTTCTTCTCGAGGATGGCGCGGTCCTTCTGCACCTCGGCCATGATGTCGGCGGGCATCGCGCCTCCGGCCGCCGGCATCCCGCCACCACTGGCACCAGCCATCACGTCCGCGGGACCCGCCGGCATCCCGCTCTGGCCCCGCGGCGCGATGCTCGACTTGAGCGCGAAGCCGATCGCGCCTCCGATCAGGAGGCCGACGATGATCATCACCCACGTGCTGTTGGAGAGGCCGAGCGTCTTTCGGCGCGGGGCCGAGCCGTGCTTTGCGTCGGGGCGCCCCTTGGGCGCGTGACGGCCCGCGGGAGAGCCGCCGCGGGCACCGGGGCCCGCGCTCGCGCCCGGGCCGCCTCGCGGGCCCGCGCCAGCGCTCGCGCCAGGGCCCGAGCCGGCCGCGGGCATCACGACCAGGTAGGCCCCGCAGGCGTCGCAGCGGGTGAATCCCTCGGGCAGCCGCTCGCCGCACCGGGGACAGACGATCATTCCTGCGTGAGAGGACATCGGGGGGTAGTCTAGCGGGGTTGGGCGAGGGCCGCAACCGATCCTCCTTGCCGCCCTCGACGCGCCCCCGCTATTCTCCGGCCATCGTACCGACGCCGCGGCAGACCCCTCCCTCGATCGTCGCCCAAGTCTTCGGCCAGACCGCCGCCATCTGGGACGGCCGAACGATGCGCGAAGCCGTGCTCGGACCCCGGCTCCGGGCGGATGCCGACCGCTCGCGGTCGAACACGCTCGCGGTCGGAGACGAGGTGGCCTTGGAGGAGGCGGACGACTCGGCCCCGCGCATCGTCGGGGTGGGGCCGCGCCGCGCCCACCTCGAGCGAGCCGCCGCGGGAGGGAGGGGCCGCGTCCTGATGCAGGTGATCGCGGCCAACGCCGACCAGGCGATGATCGTCGCCTCGCTCGCCGATCCGCCCTTCCGGCCGGGCCTCGTCGATCGCTGGACGCTGCTCGCGCGACGCGGAGGCTTGGAGCCGACCCTCTGCGTCAACAAGGTCGACCTGGGGACGCTCGACGAGGCGCGCGCCGTGGTGGAGGAGGCGAGGATTCCACTCCCCGTGATCTTCGTGAGCGCCGAGTCCGGGTACGGTCTCGACTCGCTTGGCGCGGCGCTCGCCGGACGATCCACCGTCATGGTCGGGCATTCCGGCGTGGGCAAGTCGTCGCTCCTCCGCCGCCTCCTGCCGGACGCCGACGCCGCGACCGGCGTCCTGAGCGAGCGGACGCGGAAGGGCCGCCACACCACGACGAGCTCGCGACTCTATCCGCTCGAAGACGGCGGCGTGCTGATCGACACGCCGGGCGTGCGGAGCGTCATCCTCGGGCCGACCCACGCGTCCGAGGTGGCGGCCGTCTTCCACGAGATCGCCGACGCGCCGCCCTGCCGGTTCCGCCCCTGCACCCATCGGACGGAGCCCGGCTGCACCGTGCTCCAAGCGGTCGCGCGTGGCGAGATCGCGGACCCAGTCTACCAACGCTACCGGAAGCTCCTAGAGGAGGCGGAAACCCGATGACCCCACGAATCCCGCGCGGACGGCTCCGCCCATGACGCGCTCCGAGATCGAAGCGGCGCTCGGCGAGCTGCTCCTTGTCGGCGTGCCCGGAACGGAGGCGACGCCGGATCTCCTGGCGCGGCTCGGTGCGATGCGCCCGTCCGGCGTCATCTTCTTCGCCGCGAACTTCACCGGATCGGACGGGGCCGCGCGCTTCGCGCGCGCCGTCCACGCGGCGCTCGGCACGCCCGAGCTTCCCGCCCTCGTCGGTGCGGACGAGGAGGGGGGGATGGTCTCCCAGCTCTCCGGCTTCTGGGAGGTGCCTCCGTCGGCGCGGGCGCTGGCCGCGAGCGGCGGGCCGCCCCTCGTGAAGGACCTCGCGGCGCGCACCGCGCGCCGGCTCCTCACGCTGGGGATCAACGTGAACTTCGCGCCCGTGCTCGACATCGACTCGAACCCGGTCAACCCCGTGATCGGCATCCGTTCCTTCGGGAGCGCCCCCTCGCAGGTGACGGCGTGCGGGCGCGCGGCGGCGGAGGGCATCCTGTCGGTGGGGCTGATCCCCGTCGTGAAGCACTTCCCCGGGCACGGCGACACCTCGCTCGACTCGCACGTCGCGCTCCCGCGCGTCGACGCGAACGCCGAGCTCCTCGCGCTCCGCGAGATCCGGCCGTTCGAGGCCGCGGTCCAGTGGGGGGCGCCGATGGTGATGACGGCGCACGTCCTGGTCCCCGCGATCGATCCCGATCCCGCGAACACGGCGACCGTCTCGCCGGCCGTCGTGACGGGACTGCTCCGCGAGCGGATGAAGTTCCAGGGAGTCGTCGTCACCGACGCCCTCGAGATGGAGGGCGCGACGTCGCTCGGCGGATTCGGCGAGGTGGCGGTCCGGGCGATCGCGGCGGGCTGCGACCTCCTCCTCTACTCCAAGCTGGAGCCCGGCCCCGACGAGGCGCTCAGGGCGCTCCGGGCGGCGCTCGCGGAGGGGCGCCTCTCGCCCGAGCGGATCGAGGCGTCGATCGCGCGGATCCGCGCGCTCCGCCGCGGGGGCGCGGCGCGCCCGCCCGAGTTCACGCCGGCGGTCGAGCGCGCGGCGCGCGACCTGATTCCCGCCGCCGAGCTGGAGCGGATCGCCGAAGGGGCGGCGCGTCTCCTCAAACAGGGGGCGGGAGGGATCCCGCTCCGCTCCCCGGTCGAGGTGCTCGAGGTGAACCGTCCGCCGTCACGCGCGCCGATGGGCGACCTCCTCCACGCGCACGGCATGACCGTCCACGAGCACACGGCCGACCCGGCCTCCTGGCCGCGCCGGATCGGAGGGACCGCGCTCCTGACCCTCGCCGCGCGCGCCGCGCTCAAGGCCGACGACGAGGCGGTCGCGCGCGCCTGGCTCAAGCGCTTTCCGGAGACGGTGACGGTCGCGTCGCTCAATCCGCACGTGGCGGACGGGTGGGACGAGGTGCGGACGCTGCTCGCGACGTTCGACAACTCACCGGCGAGCCGGCGCGCCCTGGCGAAGCGGCTCGCGGGAGGAAAGTAGGGCTAGAAGACCACCGAGAGCTGGGTGGCGAGAATCGCGTCGACGCGTCGCGGGGACGTCTCGACGTGGGTCTCCTGGTGGACCAGCTTCGCGAGGAGCTGTTTCGAGGGCTTGAACCCGATGCCGACCTCGCTCCGCCAGAGCGGCGCGTCCCAGCGCGCCTGGCCCCCTGCGGCGAGCGCGATGTCGTCGAACTCGAGGCGGCTCAGACGCCCCGCCACGTACCACCCGGGCAGGATCGTCACCTTTCCCTCGAAGTACCACGACGCGAGGTCGAGGTTGTCGACGTACGGCTGCTCGTAGCGGCTCCAGACGTACTCGCTGTAGAAGACGGCCCGGCTGTACGAGAGCTCCAGATCGGCGGCGCCGAGCACCTGGTTGAAGTCGGTGACCTTCTGCCCCGGCTTGAGCTCGTCCTCGAGGACCCGGTTCAGGTACGGCCCGCGCGCTCCGGAGACGCCCGCGCGGATCCAGGGCGCGGGGACGAAGCCGATGCGCCCGAGGACCTGCTTCCCGTCGTTGTCGTCGGTCGCCTGGAACATGCCGACCGTTCCGTTCGTGGCGCCGAACGCGAACTCGAACGGCGCCGCGGTGCCGATCACGACCGCGCCGAAATCCCAGCAATTGTCGTACAGGATCGTCATCGCGCCGCCGGTTCCCGGGTATCCGACGCCGGTCAGCGTGCCGCCGGAGTAGTTCGTGAAGTAGCCCCGGGTCCGGTTCGCGACGATGTCCTCGCCTCGGGTCGGCAGCTGGTCGTCGCGCACGTCGGTGTGGTACTGGAACGCGAGCGGCGAGCCGATCAGGTTGTTCTTCGACGCGTAGGACCGGTTGGGGAAGGCGCCGACGTGGAGGGGGATCTTCCCGACCTCGAGGTGAAGGTCTCGCCCCTTCGGGTCGGAGAGGCGAACGAAACCGCCGTAGAGCCGGGGCGCGTGCGCGTCGTCGGAGAGGAACTCGACGAACGCGTCGACGTGCTCGTGGACCTGGCCGCTCGCGAGCACGCGGAGCCTCACGGCGTGGAACGGATTCTCGCCGAAGTTGAAGAAGTTCGTGTTGATCTTGTCGGAGTGGTTGACCTCGACCAGGTCCAGGTGGCCTTCCCAGTCGATCGGCGACGAGGGCGACGAGAATGCAGCACGGGGCGCGCCCGCGAGCGGGCACGCCCCGAGAAGTATCAGCGCGGCGCGGAGCGCGGCGCGCCGGATCAGACCTTGTCCTTCCCCTTGTGTGCGCAGTGGGAGACGCTTCCCTGGTCCCCGACGCCGGCCATGGCCTTCGCGAACTCGGCCTGGACCTTAGCGCCTTCGCCCGTAAAGGAATTCTTGAAGCCGGCCTTCGCGATCGCGGAGGCCAGTGACTTCCGGTCCACCGACTTGTCGGCGATGATGTACGCCGTGTGGGTCGAGAGGTCGACGTGCGCGCAGGCGACCCCCTTCTGCGCCATCGCGGCGTCCTGGATTCCCTTCACGCAGTGGTCGCACTCGGCGGTCGGGACGGCGAAGGAGTAGATCGCCTGGTCGGCCGTCATGCCGCACGCCTTGGCCATGTCGGCGTTCGAGCCCGAGTACGGGCACTTCCCGCCGCCGCTCGTCATCGTGGCGCCGGAGACGGGACAACGGTCCCCCGCGGCCATCGCCGCGTCCTTGCCGTCGCAGTGCGTCCCCGCGGCCACCGCCGCGTCCTTGCCGTCACAGTGCGTCCCCGCGGCCATCGCCGCGTCTTTGCCGTCGCAGTGGCCCGCCGCCGCGGTCTTGGAAGCGGTCGCGTGCTTCGCCTTGATCGCCGCTCCTCCGGCGATCGCGGCCGCCGCGACGAGGAGCACCGCCGCGGCGATCGGTAAGGTCTTCTTGAGGGTGCCAAGCATGGTGGTCTACCTCCTCGGGGGTCCGGACCTGGGGATTCACTCTTTCAAAGCCTTCTCACGAGCCTACACCTGGGACCGGGCGCCGTGTCCAATCAATTCGAGCCCGATCCGGCCGACGCGTGGTCCCGCATCGACTTGTAGCCGATGATGCCCTGCGCGAGGTGCTCGGCGAACTTGTTCTGGAACTGCGCGTCCCTCAGGATGGCCGCCTCCCTCGGGTTGGTGATGAAGGCGGTCTCGACCAGGATCGACGGGATCTCGGGCGCTTTGAGGACCACGAACCCGGCCTGTTTGACCCCCCGCGTCACGAGGCGTGTATCGGCCGCCACCGCGTCGATGAGCATCTCCGCGACCTCGCTCGAGCGGCGGACCGTGTCGTTCTGGCGCAAATCGAACAGGATGGAGAGCAGGTCGTCCCCCGTTTCGGGCGGCACCCCGCCCACGAGATCCGCGGCGTTCTCCTTCTCCGCCAGGGAGCGGGCCGACTCGTCCGTCGCGCCGGTCAGCGAGAGGAAATAGACCTCGGTCCCGGTCGCGTCCCGATCACGACTGGCGTTGCAGTGGATGCTGACGAAGAGATCGGCCTGGAAGCGCCTGGCAATGTCGATCCGCTTCCGGAGCGGCACGAAGTAATCCCCGTCGCGGGTCAGGACGGCGCCCACCCCCGGGATGTCGTCGAGCTGGCTCTTGAGCTTCTTTCCGATCGAAAGCGTGATGTCGGCCTCTTGGAGCCGGTGGTATCCGATCGCTCCCGGATCCTCGCCGCCGTGGCCCGGATCGATCGCCACGATGAACTTCTTCGATTCCTTGAGTTCCGTGACGCGGCGCTCGAGCGCCTGCTCCGCGCCGGGATTGACCGGGATCGGGACGTCCACGACCACGCGATCGGGAACGCCGTCGCCGGCCGCCAGCACGAAGCCGAGGGGAGTGACGGCCTTCTTGAGTCCCACGCGGATCGCCGTCCCGGAATCGGAGACCGCGGTGAAGATGTCGGCGACCAGGGAGTCGCCGACGAATTCCGTGGTCACGGCGGGCGACTTGCGCGCGCCGGGCAGGTAGGCCTCGAAGGTGGTGGAGTCGACCAGTCGGAATCGCGGGGCGATGCGCGGCGGGCCGGAGAGATCGAAGACGAGGCGCGTGTGCTCCGGGGAGGACCAGAAGCGGATCCGCTGGAGCTCCGGCGCCGGCGCGGCGGAGGCGGCCTGCGCCTCGGCCCGCCGCGACGAGGCGGGGCCCAGGATCGCGGCGGCCGCCGCGGCCAAGACGAGAAGGCCCGTCCGCGCGCTCCACCGGGGAGCGCGCGGTCCGGGCCGAAACGAGTTCCTCCTCGAGCGCGCCGGGAGCGCGCCGAGGTCAAGATCCAGGCTCAACCGCGATGAATTGCGTGGCATCGCCTCGCTTGATCAGGAAGACGACCGGTTTCTTCTCATTCTTGCTCTTCGCCTTCTCGACCGCCCGGTTGTAGTCGGCCGCGTTGTGGACCGGGGTGTCGTTCACTTCCTTGATGATGTCGCCGGGCTGGAGACCGGCGTCGTCGGCGCCGCTCCCCTGCGTCACCGTGGTCACGACCACGCCGTCCTTCTCGGTGATGTTGTTCTCCTGCGCGAAGTCGCCCGTCAGCGATTCCACCTGGAGGCCGAGCCAGTCGGACGGCAGCTCCACGGTCTTGGCGAGCTGGTCCTCGGCCGGCCGCTCGGCGAGCGTCACCGAAAGGTCCCTGGCGCGCCCCTGGCGCAGCACGTGCACCCGCACGCTCTTGTTGACCGGTGTATCGGCAACCAGGAGCCGGAACTTCTGCACGTCGTCGACCGGCTTGCCGTCGAATTCGGTGATGACGTCTTTCACCTGGAAGCCGGCCTGCGACGCCGGCGTATTGGTGCTCACGCTTCCGACGAGCACACCGTGCGTTCCCTTCAGGCCCCAGGAGTCCGCCAGCTCCGGCGTCAGCTCCTGCGGCAGGATGCCGAGGTATCCGCGCGTCACCTTACCCGAAGCGATGAGCTGGCGCGAGATGTTGTGCGCCAGGTTGATCGGGATCGCGAACCCGATTCCCTCGCCCGACGGATTGATCGCGGTATTGATGCCGATCGCCTCGCCGCGGATGTTGAGGAGCGGGCCGCCGCTGTTGCCGAAGTTGATCGACGCGTCGGTCTGGATGAAGTTCTGGTAGGAGGGCGCGCCGCCCGCGATCGCGAGGTTGGTGCGGCCCTTCGCGCTGATCACCCCGACGGTCAGCGTCCCGTCGAGCTCGCCGAGCGCGTTGCCGATCGCGATCGCCCAGTCGCCGATCCGGATCTCGTCGGAATCGCCGAGCGGCACCACCGGCAGGTCGCCCGCGCCGTCGATCTTGATGACCGCGACGTCCGTCGCCGGATCGGTCCCGACCACCTTCGCCCTGAACTTCCGGTGGTCGTTGAGCGTCACCGTGATCTCCGAGGCGTCGCGCACGACGTGGTTGTTCGTCAGGATGTGCCCGTCGCGGTCGATGATGAAGCCCGAACCGCTGCTCGGGATCCGCATGTTGCGATGCGGCGTCTGCGGCGTCTCGGGGAAGAGGCGGCGGAAGAAGTCGCCGTAGGGCCCCTCGAACTGCGTCCCGGGCCCGTTCCCCGACGCGTCCACCGTCCGCTTGCTCTCGATGCTCACGACGGCCGGGAGCGTCCGCTCCGCGATCGCGGTGAAGGGGCTCTCGAGCGAGCTGCCGGGGGCGTCGGCCTCCTTCGCCTGAATCGTCGGCGAGAGGTTCAGGTCGCCGGCGAGGATGAACCCGACGACGATGCCGATGATGAGGAGCCCACCCGCCACGAGCAGGATCTTGGCGGCGCGAAGCGTTTCACGTGATTCCATTCGTTCCCTCCGTCACGACGGCCCGCGGCCGTCGTCGTCCACTGGTTGCGATCGCGCCTCGACCGGCTCGGCCTCTTCCCGCGCGCCCGTTCCCCCCTCGGGCGGCGGCTCCTCGCCGGCCTGAAGCCGCGACAACTCCGACATCTTCTCCTCGATCGTTCGGTCGATCCCCGCGATCAGCTCCCGGAGGCGCGCCGCTTCGGCGTCCTGCCCGAGCGTTCCGAGGGCTCCCGCGTTCCATTGCGACAACGCGCGCTCGCCCAGGTGCGCGAGGGCCCGAGTTCGGTCCCTACGGAGCGAGATCAGGTCGACCCGGAGAACCCCGATGCGAACTGCCCGGCGCGTGCCGCGGCGGGTCCGCTCGGTCACCGTGCGAACCTCCTCCTGCATCCGCTCCCAGAAACTCCCCGTCGCGGTCATAACCCTCCATGTACCAATGTCTTCTCGAATCGGAGACTGATCCTCTGCGGGGAGGCCTGTCAAGCGGGTAGTACCCGTTGCCGGCGGGAGCAGTTCCCGTGCCGGATGGCCGCGCTTGTCGCTCCGGCGATCCTGCCTATACTGACGCCCCATGCCCGGACAAGGTTGCGCCTACTTCATCGCCGACGCCCACCTGGGCCAGGGAACGTCCGATTCCAACCGCGGCCGGGAGCGCGATCTCCTCGCCTTCTTCGACCAGGTCGCCTCCGAGCGGGCTGCGCTCTACGTGAACGGCGATCTCTTCGACTTCTGGTTCGAGTACGGACACGCGATCCCCAAACGCTTCGTGCGCGTGCTCTACGGCTTAGGGGAGCTTCGGCGCGCGGGCATCCCCGTCACATACATCGGCGGAAATCACGACTTCTGGATCGGGGACTACCTCGCGCGGGAGCTCGACGTGACGTTCACCGACCGGCCGCTCCCGCTCTCGCTCCAGGGGAGGAAGATCCTCCTCGCGCACGGCGACGGGCTCGGTCCGGGCGACCAGGGATACAAGCTCCTGAAGCGCGTCCTGCGAAACCCCGCGGCCCGGTTCCTCTTTCGCTGGATCCACCCCGACGTCGGAATCCCCATCGCGTCGGCCACGTCCCACACGAGTCGCCGCCACGCGCCGCGGCCCGCGCGGAGCGACGAGGATCTCGAACGGGCGCTCGGCGAGCCGTGGTTTCGGGAGGGATACGACGCGGTGGTGCTCGCCCACTTCCATCGTGCGGTGCACCGCCGGAACGGGCGCGGCGAGTTCCTGATCCTGGGCGACTGGATCGAGCGGCGCACGGTGGCCCGCCTGAGCGAGGGGCGGTTCGACCTCTTCGAGTTCGCGGCCGGCGGCTAGCGCCGCGCGAGCCCGCCGGCCCCCGCGCGCGAGGCTAGAGACGGGCCGTCAGCGAGAAGAAGTGGGTCGTGCCGAGGTTCGAGGAGAGTGGCACGAGCGCGTAGTCGAACCGGACGCGGCCCCGCGTGAGGCCGAGGCCGAACGACACGTCCTCCGCGTCGTATCCGAACTTCCCGCCGACCCGGAGCGCCACCTGCTCCTTGTACTCGAACTCGCCGCCCGCGTGGAAGCGCGCGTCCTCGGCTCGCGCCTTCCGGAATTCGGTCGAGAGGGTCGCCTTCCCGTGGAGTCCCGGGATCGCGCGCTCGTAGGCGCCGCCGAGGCGGACCATTCGCGGCAGCGGGATCTTCTCGGTGACGAGGGTCGGATCGCCGCCGAGGTTCTGAACGGCGCCGCCGAACGTGAGGCCGGTCTCGCGGACGCGATATTTGGCTCCGAGATCGAAGATGAAGGTCTTCGCGTCCTCCTGGTCGATCATCTCGCGCAGGTAGCGCGCCGCGGCTCCGACGTCGAGCCCCGGGGCGACGCGCCCGGCGTAGGCCGCGGCCATCGACACGTCGTTGAAGCCGAAGTGGCCGGTCAGGACGCCCGTGTCGTCACGGCGTTCCAGCTCCGACGTGTAGTAGCCGCTGAACGCCAACCCCACGGTGCCCGGTCCGAACGGCGCGCCCACCGCGGCGTATTCCTGGCGGAAGTCCTGGATCCACTCGTTGTGCATGGCGGTGACCTGCGCCCCCTGCATGCTCGCGAGGCCCGCCGGGTTCCAGTAGGTGGCGGTGGGGTCGTCGGCCAGCGCGACGTAGGCGCTCGCCATCCCCATGGCGCGGGCGCCGACGCCGAGCTTGAGCGAGGCGAAGCCGGTCTCCCCGGCCGCGGCGGCCGCGTCGCGGGCGGGAAGGCCGGTGAGGGCGAGTGCGGCGAGCAGGGCCAGCGCGGGACGATCGATTCGCATGCGATTCTCCTTGGGGCGGCTCATCGGACCACGGCCAAGGTCGTGAAGCGGACCTCGCTGCCGCTCGTAGATTGTACCTCGACGCGACAGACGTAGACGCCGCTCGAGATGGATGGGTGGTTCCAGGCCACGGCGTGCTCGGCCCCTCCGAGGAGATCCGCCGGGCCGATCGGCAGGTCGGCGACAAGGGCCCCGGCCGGGTCGTAGATCCGGATCGAGACGCCCTTCGCGTCGGGGCCGAGCCGGTAGTGGACGTGGCTCGTCACCGACCGCGACGGATTCGGATAGCCGTACACCTGGGCCACGATCTGGGTCCCGGACCCGGGGTTCGCCGCCCCCGGCGCGATCACGACGTTCCGCGTCGCGCCGAGGCGGTACTGGCCCCAGACGATCCTCGAGGCCGGGATCGGGACGGCGGGGGTCTTGACGTCGATCTGGGTCTGGATCCCGGCGTCGAACGTCTCGACCCACTCGGCCGGGCCGTCCCCGTCCAGGTCGGCCAGGATCGGCGGGGCCCCGGTTCCGGTGCTTCCCAGCTCGCCGAATCCTGGGATCGGGTGGCCGTCGGCCCGGTACGCGAGGCGGCGGCCGTCGGGGAGGATCGGGATCACGTCGTCGACCCCGTCGCCGTCCACGTCGGCCACGAACGGCCCCCAGACGCCGGCCGAGTCGGCCGGGGCGAGCGCGTCCCCCGCCCGGACGGGGTATCCGGCACGCGGCGATCCGCTCCAATGGATCGCGGCGACGCGCGACGCGTCCCCCGTCTGGAAGATCTCCGGGTGGCCGTCCCCTTCCAGGTCGCCGACCGAGACCTCGCCGATCCGTCCCGCGGCCGCCCCCGGGAAGTCGGCGGGCCACCCCGGCCGCTCCGTCGCCGTCACGAACGCCCGCGGCGGGTCTCCGGAAATGGACGCGCCGACGGCGAACCGAAGCGCGTGGAACTTGCCCTCGGCGTCGGCGACCACGACCTCGTAGGCACCGTCGCCGGCCAGGTCGACCGCGACCGGCGCGGAGAAGGGCCCGCCCGGGAAGATGAGGTACTCATCGAAGTACTCGCTGCCGCGGGGAAGGATCGGGTCGGTGAAGACGGCCCAGTTCGCGAAGTAGAGTCCGTTCGAGATGAATTCGCCCCGGACCGTCGCGACGGCGGAGACGATCACCTCGTTCCCCGGCTGCCCGTCGAGGTCGGCCACCACCGGCGGCAGTTCCGAGGAGCCGCCGACGGGGATCGTGTGGCGGTGGACCGTCCCTCCGGCGAGCGAGATGGCATTGAGGTTCGAGGCGCCGAGAATGTTGGGGGGCGAGCCGACGACGATCTCGAGGCCCGGCTGGCCGTCCAGCTCGGCGAGCACCGGCTGGGCGTGATCGCTCGTGAGGGTCGACGCGATCAGCACGCCGACGGTCAACGGATCGGAATCGCCGTCCAGGACCTCCGTGCCGTTCGCGTGGAACGCGTAGACGCTCCCGGTCAGCGTCACGAAGACGAGATCGTTCGCGCCGTCGCCGTCGACGTCGCCCACGCACGGGCTCGAGCCGACGCCGCTCGCCGTCGTCGCGAACGGGACCGGCGTCGTGCCGCCGCCCAGGAAGTTGGTCCCGTCGGCGTTGAAGACGTAGATCGCGCCCGTGTTGTTGAGCCGCTGGATCGGCACGATCAGCTCGGGCGTTCCGTTCCCGTCGAGGTCCGCGACGAGCGACGGCGCGCTCCGCACGCGGCCGGAGAGGAGCTTCGGCCAGCCCGGCTTCGAGCGCTCGAACGAGACGTCGAACGTCATGAGGCTGTCGGCCGCGGAGATGTTCGTGATCGAGATGCCGGTCCGCACGTTGCCGTACGCGACGGTCGAGGGGGTCGTGGTCGGCGTGATCTGGTTCACCCACCCCGCGCGGAAGACGTCGTTCGGGCTCCCGTTGCTCTCGCTCGTCGGCGGTCCGTCCAGGTCGTTGATCCCGTCGGCCTCGATCAGCGCGACCCCTTTCCGGGCGGCTTCCGCGTTCACCACGTTGTCGAGGAGCCCCGCGACGATCTTCGACTCGTCGACGTGGTAGATCAGGATTCCCGAGCCCGCGCCGTCGCCGGGAAGGAAGTAGTCCCACTCCGCTCCCGCGTACGAATCGGTGTAGAAGTCGAAGATGCCGTTCCCGTCCTGGTCGTCGAAGTCAAACTTCCCGTTTCCGTTCAGGTCCTCGCGGCGGTTCTCCACGAGCAGGTACTCGGTCTGCGTCATCGGGATCTGGACCACCCGGGGGGAGGCGCCGACCTGTCGCTCGAGCATCGAGAGCGAGAGCGATCCGTCGGAAATGACCCGTTGCGGGGCGACGAGGCCGAGGAAGACGCGCGACCAGGCGCTCAGCTCGGGCGGGGCGAACCCGTTGAAGTCCCAGACCCCGTTGGCCATGATGTCCCACGGTCCGATCCCCTGCGATTCGCCGCCCGTCGTCCCGTCGGTGTCGTACAGGTCGGGCAGGCTCAGCTGGTGCCCGAACTCGTGGCACGACACGCCCGTCATGCCGAACGTGTAGCCGTCCTGCGACTCCGACTCCGGCAGCTCCACCGCCTCCTTGACGTAGAGGTAGTTGCCGACCGAGATCTGATCGTTGGTCTTGATCCCGACTTTCCCGCTCCCCGTCGTGTCGGGAAGGACCGTCTTGAAGTCCTCCTGCGTCACGAAGGCGGACCAGACCTGGTCGCGGCTGTTGTCGAGCACGTCCGCCTCCTGCCCCTGGCCGCCGTGGAAGATCACGATGCTCTGGTACGGGCGGAAGTCGACCGTGGAGTCGGCGAGCTGGACCACATCGCGCACCATCTCCACGAGCCGCTCCTGGAAGCGCCCGTCGTCGCCGTAGTACGCCATCGTGTGGGGGAGGGTGAAGACCGAGTCGAGCAGCGTCGGATTCAGGTCGACCGCCCCCTCGGTGACGCGCCCCCAGTACTGCTTCATGAAGAGGAGGACCCGGTCGTAGTAGGCCGTGGAGGAGTCGATCGGAACGTCCGAGAAGGCGACGCGGATCGCGAGGACGTTCAGCGCGAGCTGGGAGCCGACCGGCGCGCGGGCGGCGCCACCCGGTGTTCCGGGGGCCGACAGGATCAGGCGGCTCCTCGAGGCCCCCTCGCGCGGACCCTGGGTGCCCAGCTTTCCCGGAACGGGCGGCACGGGCTCCGCCGCGAGGGCCCCGCTGGCGGCGAGGAGCGTGGCGAGAAGCGTGAGGCGGACGGCGCGCGCAAGGGAGCGAGATGGCACCGTACGAGTGTATCGGGCGGCCGCGTGGGGGTCAACGACCCCGCCCGCCGTCAGCGCCCGCGATCCCGGTTCCCACCCCCGCGATCGCCCCGGTCGTCGTCGTGCTGTCGGCCACGCTGGCCGTCGTCGCGCTGCTTCTGGTCGCCCCGGTTCTCTTCGCGCTGCTTCTGGTCGCCCCGGTTCTCGTCGCGCTGCTTCTGCCCGCGATCCGAAGAGCGGCCGCGATCGCCGTTGTCTGGCGGCCGTTGCCGCTCGCGGGCGTTCGCGTCGCCGCGCTGGTCGCCTCCGCCCCGGTTT
This sequence comes from Candidatus Eiseniibacteriota bacterium, assembly GCA_036380835.1. Classification (GTDB taxonomy): domain Bacteria; phylum Eisenbacteria; class RBG-16-71-46; order SZUA-252; family SZUA-252; genus DASQJL01. The sequence goes on from DASVDZ010000073.1 coordinate 14,156, forward strand.
CCGCCTCCCTGGTCCCCGCGGTCCTGCTGGACGCGTCCGCGTTCCGTCCGGGCGCGGTCGCTCTCACCTTGCCGCCGCCGGTCCACCCGATCCTGCTGGCGCTGCTCCCTGAGGCGAAGGACCTGGTCACGCCCCTGCCAGAAGCGCCCAGGACGATACCGTCTCAGGTCCCGGAATTCGGGCGGCGTCCGCTTCTCGAGGCGCTGGCGCCGCGTGTCGCCGGTCGGGCCCTGCACTTCGAAGCGTTCGCGGAGCGTCGTCCGCCCGTCGAGGGTCGACCACCGATCTTTGAGCCTGCGATACCGGTCGGGAGCGGTCCGGCGCACGTTGTAGTAGTAGCGCGGCCGGAGGAGCCTCGTCCGAAGCGGGGCGAAGCGCGCCCACGTCGCGTCGATCCGGATCTCGACCACCGGGCAGACGTCCCGGTACGGGTCGAAGTAGACCGCTTGGGAATGGCAATCGGCGCAGACGTAGCGGGGATATTCGACCCGCTCGCCGATGTAGAAGTAGGTGTCGGCGGTCGCGACGTCCTCCTCGCGTCCCGCAGGCACGATCCGGCGCGCGATGCGATCCATGCCGACGTAGGGATCGCCCACGATCACGCCCGAGTCTTCGTCGTCCGCCTGCTCGTCCGGCGGAGCCTCGCCGTCTCCGACGCGGCCCGAGAGGTACCAGGGGAGGTCGCTGAACGGGAACGGCGCCGCCAGCGCGACCACGTACTCGACGCCGGCGGGCCCGTCGGCTACCAGGTCATAGGGATCCCGGCGCGAGGGAATCTGGTAGGTGCGGCCCCCCTCCACGCGATCGGGATCGTCCGGACCGTAGGGGTAGATCAGGTGAATGTAGCCGTCGGTGTCGATGTTGTAGAGCAGGACGAAGGCGTCGGCGCTCGGGCGAAAGAAGATGCGCATTCCCTCGCCGGGCCGGTAGACGCCCCCCTCCTCCTTGTTCGTCCAGACGTCGACGGTCAGGCGCGACCGATCGGCGCCGCGCTCCACCTGGGTCGCGGCCGCCGCCGTCCCGGCGAGCGTCGCCGAGGCGACGACGGCGGCGCCCAGGAGGCCGAGCCCCCTCGTGATGCGATGGCGCGTCTTCATGGCACCTTCCTCGCCAACTCCGGATTGTTCGGGTCGATCTGATAGGCCCAGTCGATCTCGATGCTGCCCGGGTTGAGTTGATAGACGTAGAACTTCGCGTAGTGGCCCCCCGCGGTCAGCACGATGTAGCTGTGCCCCTGGATCGCCTCCACGACGCCGTCGCCCGACCAGCCCGACGGGGGCGCGTAGTCGACGTCGACGAGCGCCACGTACCCGGCGTCCTGGATCTGCGTCCCGTTCGCGGCGTAGACGAGATTGTCGATGCCGGTCTTCGCGAAGTAGACGTCGGTGAGCGGATCGCCCGACGCGCGCCTCTGGACGGCCGAGAAGTCCCACCCGCTCGTGGCGTCGACGGTGTTGGCGTCGGTCAGGATGACGCCTACGCCCGATGGCCGCGGCGTGTCGAAGACGTTCTCGACGCTCAGCTGGGCGCTCTCCTGGCCCGCGTTGTCCACCGCCGCCACCGCGTAGTAGTACGTCGTGCCGTTCGTCACCGAATTGTCGACGAAGGGCGGCGTCGTCGCGGTCCCGACGAGGGTGAACGTCCCGGTCGGCGCGGAATTCCGATAGACCTTGTAGTAGGAAATGTCGCTTTCCTGGTTCTCACGCCAATAGATCGAGACCTCCCCGTTTCCGGTGACGCTGTAGACGCCGTCCACCCGGAAGGGGGGATTGTCCACGGCCACGATCTTGTCGTGGTTGTTGCAGCCCATGGTCAGCGCCACGAGCGTCAGTCCAAGCCCAAGAAGCCACGAGCGAGCCACGGATCCACCTCCTCACGTCCTGCCGGTTGCGCGCGGGCGCCATCCTGTTGCGGGGCGCCCCCATCCGCGAATCGGCATAGGGCAATCCATGTGCCAGCGATCGGAGGGCGTCGCGACACGCGTAAGATACTGATTTACAGCGGATTAGGGAATGGGTTGTCGAGCCGAGAGTCGAGCGGCGAGGAGCGGAAAGTGGGACACTGTGACCGGCGCGCTACAGATTTGGCAGGAATCGGTTGCGGGCGAATTTCGGGCAAAAAAATTGAGCCCCGGTCTACCCAGCTCATTTCGGGTTACGTTACGTCCACTGAGGCCGGTGCTCAGTCTGGCAACTAACCCATGGTCGATCGCTGGCTAGACCTGCGGGCTCTTTGGAGGTCCCCCCCTCCAACACGGTGTCATACGCAGCCTGCGTGCCATCCGAGCGAAAAAGCGACTCTCGCCATCCGAACTTAGTAACAGATTGATGCACTTAATGTTAAAACGGCGAAACCTTGTCCACCCGCCATGGTCTGAGGACCGCGTTTCTCAACATTTTTGATAGTGATTTCATACAAGCCGGGGATTGTTCTTCGAAGGCGCTGCGAAGAAAAGACTTAGATATATAAAATCTCTTTACAACAAAAGCTTAAGCCCTTTGCCGGGTGGAGGAGCGCCGGTCGAGGTGGAATAGCTTGATCTTCTGGAGGAGGGTCGGATAGGAGAGCGAAAGCTCCTTCGCCGCCTGGAGCTTGTTCCAATTGTGGCGGTCGAGGGCCTGGGCGATCATCCGCCGTTCGACCTTGGCGACCTCCGCGCGAAGCGTCGCCGGCCCGTCCACGGCCTCCTCCTCGGCCTGCAGCATCTCGCGAGGCAGGAGCCGCGTGGACAGCACCTCTCCGTCGTTGGCCATCACCACCATCCGCTTCACGACCTTCTCCAGCTCGCGGACATTGCCGCGCCACGGCAAGGACGAGAGCGTCCGGACCAGGTCGGGATCGACCCCGGCCACCTTCTTGCCCAACTCGCCCGAGAAGCGGCGGACGTAGTGCTCGAGGAGGAGCGGAACGTCCTCGGGGCGCTCGCGGAGCGGCGGAACCCGGAAGCAGATGTCGTTGAGCCGATAGTAGAGGTCCTCGAGGAACTCGCCGCGGGCGATCCGCGCCTTGAGATTCACGTTCGTCGCGCATAGGACGCGAACGTCCACCTTGGTCGTCCGGTTGCCGCCGACGGGCCGCACCTCGCGGTTGTCCAATACCTGTAAGAGCTTCCCTTGGATCGTGATCGTGGTCTTGTCGACCTCGTCGAGGAAGAGCGTCCCGCCGTTCGCCTCGACGAAGAGGCCCGACTTGTCGCGCACCGCGCCGGTGAACGCTCCCTGAACGTGGCCGAACAACTCACTCTCGAGGAGCTGCTCGGGGAGCGCGGCGCAATTGACCTGGATCAGCGGCTTGTTCGCGCGGGCGCTCGACCCGTGGATCGCGCGAGCGAGGAGGCCCTTTCCGCTCCCGGTCTCCCCCTCGATCAGGATCGTGGCGTCGGTCGGGCCGACCCGCTCGAGCAGCGAAAGGATCTCGAGCAGCTCGGGGCTTCGGGTCACGATGCCGTGGTCGTTGGCGTTGCCGAGGAGGCGGCCCCGGAGCGCCGAGTTCTCGCTCGCGAGGCGCTGGCGCTGGAGCTCGAGGATGGCCACGGCGACGTGGTTCGCGAGCACGGCGATCAGGTTGATCTCGCGCTGCTTGAACGCGCCCTGCTGGCCGTCCTCGGGCCGATCGACGTAGAGGTATCCGGGGAGCCCCGAGGGGAGCGCGAGCGGCGTGATCGCGATCGTCGTTCGCGCGCCCACGTGGAACGCGGCCGGAAGGTCGCGGAACCGCTCGTCCGACCCGGCGCGGCTCGTCACGATGGGAGCGGTCCCCATGCGCGGGGCGCCGATCCGGCGCTCCACCTCGCGGATCAGGTCGAGCGCGATCCGCTGCGAGAGGCCCACGGTGGCCACGACCTCGATCCCGCCGGGAATCGCCGGGGCCGCGACGAACGCCCGCGAGGCGCCGGTCCGGCGCGACACGACCGCCAGGATCTCCTGGATCGCCGCCTCGGCGTCGGTCCCCCGGAGCGCCGCGCGGATTTCGTCGAACGCGGCGAACTCGTTGGTCTGGGAGGCGGTCCCCTCGATCAGCCCCTGCTCGATCTCGCCGCGGAATTCCTCGATCTCGCGCGCGAGGGCCGGATCCTCCTCGGGATCGAGCAGGCTCGACGCGTGGTCGAGGTGGATCACCGCCTCGTCGACCAGGCCGCGCAGGAGCTCGCTCCGTCCCAGCTCGAGGAGCGCTCGCGAGGTGATCGCGGGCAGCGCCAGGGCCTCGAATCCGGCCACGGCGCGGCGCAGGTAGGTCACCGACTCGTCCAGGACGCCGCGCGACTTGCCCTTCCGCGCGCGTTTCCTCCAGATCACGCCGGCGGCCAGGTTCAGCTTGCCGAGCTCGTATCGCTTGCCGATGCCGCCCAGGATCCGCGCCGCTTCGTCCAGGCGATCCCGGGCCAGCGGCCACTCGCCGGATTCGGCGCTGGCGAGGCCGAGGAGGCGGAGCGAGCACGCTTCCTCGATGCGGTCGCCGAGGCGGCGCGCGATGGCGAGCGCCCGCTCGCCGCTTCGCATCGCGGCGTTGACTTCGTTCTTCCTGAGCTGCGCGTCGCCCGTCCGGCGCCAGAGCTCCACCTGCAGGTCGGAGTCGGCCGCCAGGCGATCGGCGAGGGCCAGCCCGGCCTCGTACTCCCCGAGCGCTTCGTCGACCCGCCCCAGATCGCAGAGCCAGTCGCCGCGCGCCTCGTGGGCCAGGACGACCTCGCGATGGCAATTCCGCTCGGTCGCGAGCGCCAGCGCTTCCTTGATCAGCGTCTCCGCGGTGCCGTAGTCGCGGCGCTTCCGGCGGAGAATGCCGAGGCAGACGAGCGAGCGGGCCCGGCCCGTCGCGAAGCCGGTCTCGGTGCAGATCTGGAGCGCGCGGCGGTAGTGCTCCTCGGCGAGGTCCCAGTCGCCCGTCTTCTCGTGGACGATGCCGAGGTTGTGGAGATAGGTCGCGGAATCCTGGTAGAGGCCGGAGCGTTCGGCGATCCGGAGCGCCTGCTCGAGGAAGCGGGCCGCTTCCTTGAACCGGCACTGGTTCTTGTGCACGAGCGCGAGGCTGTTGTACGCGGAGGCCATGCCGGCCTGGTAGTCGGCGCGGCGGTAGGTTGCGATCGCGCTCTCGAAGTACTCGCGAGCCGCGGTCCAGCTTCCCGTCCGAAGCGCGATCCAACCGAGCGTCATCTCCGCGCGACCGATGTCGAAATTCAGGGTCGTCTCGCGGAGGGAACGGTAGGCGAGGATCGAGGCGCGCTGGGCGGCGCGGTAGCGCCCTTCGTCGAAGAGGAGGATGCCGAGGCTGCCCGCCAGCCGTCCGATCTGCTCGGGCGTGACGTGGGGCCGGAGCCGGCGGTGGAGGTCGTGGAGCGCGTCCACGGCCTCGTCCAGATCGCCGCGGTAGCGGAGGCAATCGACGATTCTCGCGCCGAGGCGATAGAGCGTGTCACGGTCCGCCCGATCGCCCAGGCGCGCTTCCGCGTCGAGCGCCCGGCGATAGTACTCGAGCGCTACCGCGTAGTTGTCCGCCGCGAAATAGAGATCCCCCAACTCATGCGCGCGCTGCTCTTCGCTGGGCGGCGCCCGGTGCGCCTCGCGGGGATCCTCCGGGCCGGGGCTGCGGTTGCCTCGGCTCGGTCGGTCTTTGGGGACTAGTCCGTCCATTCCGGCCCTCGTGCTTCTACATGCTACGGACTTGGCGGATCCGGAGACAGAAGTCGCGCGCCGGCGCTAAGGCCGGCGCGCGATCGTATCTACCAGATGAAGCGCCACCCGTATCCCAACCGCAGCACCACAAGGTATCCCTTCCAGACGCTCGATCCCGGTTTCGTCGTCGTCGTGATTCCCGTCCGCGAAAACGTCGTGGTACTCGACGTCTTCACCGCGCCAGCCTTCACGACCGAGCCGTCCCCATCTCCGCTGGGCGGATATGGATCGTTCGGGTCGTTCCAGCTGATCGGCTTGGCGTACGTGGAAGGAGCGACGGATACGACCAGGGCGAGCGCGGCCAGGAGGACGCCGAGTAGCACTATGCGTCGCGGAATGCGGATCCTCATGCCTTGCTCCCGATGATGAAGCGATCCCCGGCTTACAGACCGCCTCATGCTTTGGTGGTGACGACAGTTCGGCGAGGGACGTCTGAGCGACGGGAGCTTGCCCGGGGCTCGTGAGGGACGTTTCAAGACGAAACGGACGTCCAACGGCGAACACTGCCGCCTGTTAAGGGACTATATAGTCCGAAGTGTCGTCCGTCAAGTGGATTTGGCCGGATCGAGCCCCGATGGCGCCTCATTTGGCCCGGCCAGGGCCCGGCGCGCCTCGCTGAGGACGAGGCCGTAGCGGAGCCCCCGGGTGGAGACGGTGAGGCCGGGCACCGGAAACCGCGCCACAAGCTCGGTCAGGATCACCGCCCCGGCCGGGATGATGTCGGCCCTTCCGCGGCTCACGCCCGCGAGGTCCCGTCTCCGCGCGACCGGGATGGAGCACAATTCCTTTTCTATCAGCGTAATCCGCTCGTGGGTCAGGACGTGGTTCTCGATTCGGGTGGGGTCGTACTTGACGAGGCCCAAGTCGAGGGCGCCGAAGGCGGTCACGGTGCCTCCGACCCCGACGGCCCGGTCGAACCCGTCCACGGCGAATCCGCCGAGCTTTTCCCTGAAGATCTCGCGGACGTGGGAACGAATGGAGGCCAGCTCTTCCACCGTGGGGGGATCGTGCTGCACGTAGCGCTCGGTCAGGCGCACGCACCCCAGCTCGAGGCTGATGACCTGGGTGCCGTTCCGCTCCTCGCCGGAGATGACCTCCGTGCTCCCTCCCCCGATGTCGACGACGACCGACCGGCCGTGGGGCGGCGTGAGCCCGGAGAGGACCGCCAGGAAGACGAGGCGCGCTTCTTCTTCTCCGGTCAGCACTTCGACCGGGTACCCGACGCGCTCCGAGAAGCGCGCCGCGACCTCCTGGCCGTTTCGGGCGACGCGAAGCGCGTTCGTGGCGGCGACGCGGATCCGGCTCGCGCCGCTGTACTCCGCCTCCTGGACGAATCGTTCGAGGCAATCCAGCGTGCGGGAGGCGGCGACTTCGTCGATGAGGCCGGTGCGGTCGATTCCCTCGCCGAGGCGGGAGATCTCGCCCATCCGGTGCGAGGTGCGGAGGCGCTCGTTCTCGTCCACGTCGGCGACGAGCAACCGCACCGAGTTGGTGCCGATGTCGACGGCGCCGATCCTTACCGTGCCGGCGAACGAGCTTGGCGTGATCTACCCTCCGGAGTAAGGGCGTCCCTCGTCCCCCGCGGCCGCGGTTGACTCTGGGACGTCCGTAACCGTACCATAGGCAGGCTATGGGAGTAAAGTCGGAAACCATTATCAGACAGCGAAATGGAACGGATTCCAACGGCCCCGCCGACAGGATCGACCTGCTCGGAATGGGGGTCGAGGACTTGGCGCGCGTCGCGCTGGGTCTCGAGGAGTCGGCCTACCGCGGCCGCCAGGTCGCCGAATGGATCTACCGGCGGGGCGCGCTCGACTTCGCGAGCATGGGGAACCTGCCGCTCAGGCTTCGATCCAGGCTCGAGGAGCACTACCGGATCGGATCCCTCGTGGAGCGCGGCCGGCGGGAGACCCCGGATCGCAGGACCCGGAAGATCGCGTACGGGATTCCCGGGGGCGGAACGATCGAGTCGGTCTACATGTCCACCGCGACCCGAATCACGTTCTGCCTCTCGTCGCAGCACGGCTGCGGCTTCGCCTGCCGTTTCTGCGCCACCGGCCGGATGGGCCGGGGGCGGAACCTGACGTCGGGCGAGATCGCCGAGCAGGCGCTTCGACTGAGGCGCGAGCTCCCGCCCGGCGCCTCCGAGTTCAACGTCGTGATGATGGGGATGGGCGAACCGCTCGAGAACTACGACGCGGTCTCCGCGGCGCTCCGCCTCCTCTGCGATCCCGCCGGCCCGGCGGTGCCCGCCAAGCGGATCACGATCTCGACCGTCGGCCTGGTCCCGCAGATCATCCGGCTCGCCGACGAAGGGGCCCGCTACCGCCTCGCGATCTCGCTCCACGCCGCGACCGACGAGCTCCGCTCGAAGCTCATGCCGGTCAACCGCACCTTCCCGCTCGAACAGCTCATGAAGGCGGTCCGCCACCACGTCGACCGCTCGGGGAGGCGCGTCACGTTCGAGTACATCCTGATCGAGGAGATCAACGACTCGATCGCCGACGCGGCCAAGCTCGTGCGCCTCGTGGCGCCTCTCCCCTGCAAGGTGAATCTGATCCCGTACAATCCGATCGGACCCGGGAAGTTCCGGCGGCCGTCGCCGGACCGGATCGAGCGTTTCGCCGAATACCTCAAGCCGCGCGTGCCGGCGGTGACGGTGCGGTACAGCCAGGGCGTCGACATCGGCGCGGCGTGCGGCCAGCTCGCGGGCGGGTCCGAGCCGGGCGGGGGGCGGCGCTAGCGCCGCCCGGTCGGCGATGCTCGGCACCCTCCGCCAGCGTCTCCTCGCCCTCTTCTTCCTCGTCGCGCTCGTCCCCTCGCTCGGGGTCACGCTCTTCGTCACGCAGTACCTCTCGAGGAGCTTGGCGGCGCTCCGCAATCCGGAGACCGAGCGCGCCCTCGGCCAGTCGCTCGAGGTCATCCGCCAGGGGATCGAGCGGCTCGGAAGCGACGCGCAGCACCACGCCACCGTGATGGCGGCCGACGCCGACGTGACGCGCCTCCTCGCCTCAAACCGCCTCGCCGATCTGGAGCGGGCGCTCCGCGACGCGGCGCGGGAGCGCGGCCTCGACTACGTCTGCCTCTATCGCGTCGCGCCGAGCCGGACCGGACAGACGGCGGCGCGCCTCTTCGGCGCGCGCTTCGGCCCCCGCATCACGATCCCCGAGCCGGAGCCCGGCTCGCTGCTCGCCGCGTTGAACGAAGGGGGCCTCGTCAGCGGCGGCGAGGCGCCGCGCCAGGTGAGCGGGGTCGCCGCGCTCGGCACCGACTATCTGGTCCTCGCGGGCTACCAGCTCGACCCGGAGATCTCCGCGGAGATCGAGGCGCTCCAGAAGAACCTCACGATGTATCGCCGCCTCGGCGTCTACACCTGGCTCTCGCAGCGGAGCCTCTGGATCTTCGCCGGGCTCTGGTCGCTCGCGCTCGGGCTCCTGAGCTTCCTCCTGGCCGCGCTCGTCTCGCGCGGCATCTCGCGTCCCGTCGTCGCGCTCGAGTCGGCCATGGAGCGGATCTCCGCGGGCGACCTCTCGCGCCGCGTCACCCCGGGGGGCACGCGGGAGGTCCGCTTCCTCGGCAACGCCTTCAACCGCATGGTCGACGAGATCCAGACGTCGCGCCGCGCGCTCCTCCGCGCCGAGCGGCTCGCCGCGTGGCGGGAGGTGGCCCGCGCGGTGGCGCACGAGATCCGCAATCCGCTCACGCCGATCCAGTTCGCGCTCCAGCGCCTGAAGGACGAGGCGCGCCGCGAGGAGGCCCCGCGCGCCCAGGTGATCGAGGAGAGCGCCGAGGCGATCCTCCGCGAGGTCCGCTCCCTCCAGGAGTTCGCCACCGCCTTCTCCTCGGTGGCGCAGCTCCCCGAGCCGAATCCGCAGGCGTGCGACCTCGTGGCGCTCGCCGAGGACGTGGCGCGCCTCTACTCCGGTTCGACCCCGGTCGAATTCCGCGTTGAGGCGGAGCGCCCGGTTCCCGTAGCCTGGGCGGACCCGGGCCAGATGCAGCGCGTGCTCGTGAACCTGATCAAGAACGCGCTCGACGCGATGGGCCCGAAGGGCTCGATCGTGCTGCGGGTGCGGCGCGAGGCGACGGACGGGGCCGACGCCCCGTCGGTGGCGCTCGAAATCGAGGACACGGGCCCGGGGATGGACGCCGCGACGCTCGATCGGGCGGCGCATCCCGGATTCACCACCAAGTCGACGGGGAGCGGATTGGGGCTCACGCTGGTCCAACGGATCGTCGAGCAGCACGGGGGCCGATTCGGGCTCGAGTCGAGCCCCGGCGTCGGCACCCGCGCGATCGTGACGATCCCCGTCGCTCCGGACGGTTCGGCGCCCGAAGGAGCCTCGTGAGCGCCGCCAGGATCCGCATTCTCGTCGTCGACGACGAGCCCTCGGTGCTCCTCGAGACCTCCGCAAGCCTGAAGCGCCAGTACGAGGTCCTGACGGCGTCGCGCGCGGAGGACGCGGAGACGATGCTCGGCGCCCAGCGGGTCGATCTCCTCCTGACCGACCTCCGCCTCCCCGGCAAGGACGGCATCGCGCTCCTCGAGTCGGTCAAGGCGGCCCATCCCGAGGTTCCGGTGGTCCTCATGTCGGGCCACGGCACGATCGAAGAGGCGGTGAGGGCGATCCGGCTCGGCGCCGTCGACTTCGTGGAGAAGCCGTTCGGGCCGGAGCGTCTCCAGGTCACCGTGGAGCGCGCCCTCGAGCTCAAGGCGCTCCAGCGGGAGAACGAGCGGCTCCGCACCCTGGCCGGGGACGCCGACGAGATGGTCGGGAAGAGCCGGGCGCTGGAACAGGTCCGCGCCGAGATCGCCAAGGTGGCGAAGAGCGAGGCGAAGGTCCTCGTGACGGGCGAGAGCGGCACCGGGAAGGAGCTGGTCGCGCGCGCCATCCACCGGCTGAGCCTCCGCGCCCGCGGCCCCTTCGAGAAGCTGAATTGCGCGGCGCTGCCGAAGGACCTGGTCGAGAGCGAGCTCTTCGGCTACGAGAAGGGGGCGTTCACCGGCGCCGCCCAGATGAAGCGCGGACGCCTCGAGGCCGCCGACCAGGGGACGCTCTTCCTCGACGAGGTCGGGGACATGAGCCTCGACACCCAGGCCAAGTTCCTCCGCGCCATCGAGACCGGTGAGATCGAGCGCCTCGGCGGCACCCGGACGATCAGCGTCGACACGCGCATCGTCGCCGCCACGAACAAGGATCTCCCCGAGGAGATCCAGGCCGGCCGCTTCCGCGAGGACCTCTACTACCGGCTCAACATCGTGGCGATCGACCTGCCGCCGCTCCGCGCGCGGCGCGGCGACGTCCCGCTCCTCGCCGAGCACTTCCTCAAGCGGGCCCGCGCCAAGCTCAACAAGAACGTCACCGGCATCAGCCGCGAGGCGCTCGCCGCGCTGCGCACCTACACCTGGCCCGGGAACATCCGGGAGCTGGAGAACGTCATCGAGCGGGCCGTCGTCCTCGCGCAGGCGGGGCGGATCGAGGCCGGGCACCTCCCGGAGAACGTCCGGACCGCCGTCTTGCCGGGCGGCGCGCTGCCGCCGCCCGCCGCCTCGGCTCCCCCTCCGGAGCCCGACGCGCTCGCCCCGCCGGAGGCGGGGAGCCTGATCGCCACGAAGCGGAGCCTCGTCGACCGGTTCGAGCGGGCGCAGCTCCTCGCCTACCTCTCCCGCGCCGGCGGCAACATCTCCAGGGCCGCCCGGCTCGCCAACATCCCGAGGCGGACC
>DASVDZ010000074.1:0-11800 GCA_036380835.1 Candidatus Eiseniibacteriota bacterium
GATCCGGGCGGGCCAGGGCGCCGGCCCCTGGAGCGGAGGCACCACGATCGTGCAGGCCGGCTCGTGGGGCGAGTACGTCGGCCGCGCCGTGATCGCGCTCGCGGACGGACGGCCGAACGCGATCTCGGACCGCCTCCTCCCCGTCCGCCCCGGCGACGGCGAGGACGCCTCGATCGCGGCCATGCTCCGCCCCATCGCCGACTCCGTGCGCGCGGCGACCGGCGGGCTCGTCTTCGTCGCGAAGGCGCGGGTCGAGCCGCCGGATCGAAACGACGTCGAGTCGCCGCTCGGGAACTTCGCCGCCGACGTCCTCCGGGAGGCCGGGCGCGCCGATGTCGCCGTGATGAATATCGGAGGCATCCGCGCGCCGATCCCGAAGGGCCCCGTCACCGTCGGCGACCTGATGTCGGTCTTTCCCTTCTCGAACGACGTCGTGGTCGTCCCGATGACCGGCGACCGCCTCCGCGGCCTCCTCGACTTCGTCGCGCGGCGCGTGGGCAAGCGCGGCTACGCGTTCGTGAGCGGCGTCGCGTTCGACATCCGCGGCGACCGCGCCGCGAACATCCGGGTCGCCGGACGCTCGATCGAGGGGAGCCGCGTCTATCGCGTGGCCACCATCGACTTCCTCTACGAGGGGGGCGACGGCTACGTGGCCTTCCGGAAGGCGGGCGAGGCGGAGGCGACCGGCGTGTCGTTGCTCGACGCGGCGATCGCCTTCCTGCGCCGCCATCCCGACTACGCGTTCCGGAAGGACGGCCGCGTGGTCTGGGAGGGCGGGACGGAGCGGATGCGGGGGATCCCCGGAGGGTAGGACCGGGCCGCGCCGCGGCGCGGCGCGCCGCCGACCCCGGCGCTACCCCCTACTCGCCCCGGTAGCGGAGCGACAGGTTCACGTCGGCGATTCCCGGCGGCACCTCGATCGGCTCCGTCGCCCCCTCGACGTGCGCGCCGTCCGTCGCGCGGATCACGTACGTCCCCGGGGGCAGGTTCGGGATCAGGTAGGCGCCGGTCGAGTCGGCGCGCGTCCCGCCGCGCGGCGGGGAGTCGCTCTCGGCGGCGCGCGTCGAGTCGACCGCCCCGGGCGCGGCAGGCTCCCACGAAACCACGGCCCCGGCGATCGCCTCCCCCGTCGTCGCGTCGGTGATCCTCCCTTCGATCCGCGGATAGACGATCGCGTCGCGCGCGTTCACGATCCCCCAGCCGTAGTCGTCGTCGGGACGGTCGGCTCGATCGGCGCTCATGACGAGCGCGTCGCGCACCGCCTCGGGCGACCAGTCGGGGTGCGCCTCCATCACCAACGCCGCGACCCCCGCCACGAGCGGCGTCGAGTAGGACGTGCCGGCCCCGAATTGATAGACCGCCGGCCCCCACGCCCCGACGACCCGGTCGCCCGCTCCCATGGCGCAGACGTCGGGCTTCACGCGGCCGTCCGCCGACGGCCCGCGAGAGGAGAATCCGGCGATCCGTCCCTCCGCGTCCACCGCGCCGACCGCGATCACCGCGGGCGAGTCGGCGGGGGGCGCGAGCGTCTCGGGTCCGGGCCCGGAGTTGCCGACCGAGTTGAGGATCAGGAGCCCGCGCTCCGCCGCGAGGTTCGCCATCCGCGTCACGACCGCGGTCCGGCCGTCGCGCTCTTCCGGACGATACCAGCCGGGATAGGAGAGGGACGTCGTGACGAGATCGGCGCCCATCGCCTCGACCCACTCCACGCCGGCGCACCACGCGTCTTCCTCGGCGGGGATCTCGACGTCGATGCGCTCCGTCTTGGCGAGCAGCACCGCCGCGCCGTACGCCGGGCCGATCATCTTCCCCGGCGCGTAGCCCGCGACGAGGGAGAGGACGGAGGTCCCGTGATTCGACTGCCCCGGCCTGTCCTGGCGGGGGTCGTACGAGGTGTCGCCGTCCCGATGGACGAAGTCGCGCTCGCCGCGCACGTCGAGGAAGCGAAAGGCCTCGTGCTCGAGCTCGAACCCGCTGTCGAGGACGCCGATCACGACCCCCGCGCCGTCGTACCCCATCGCGTGCGCCTCGGGGACGTGCAGCATGTCGAGCTGGCGGTAGGCGGGTCCGTAGTCGAATTCGTCCGGGCCGGCGGCGTGCGGGAGGAGACCGGAGCGGGAACCGCGCGCGCGGGATTCCGACGCTCGGTCGTCTCCGTCGATCGGGGCTACGGCGCGCACGTCGGCGACGAACGGGAGGTCGCGGATCCGCGCGAGCGCGCCTGCAGGCGCCGCGACGCTCACCGCGTTGAGCCAGCGCGAACGGACTCGAATCCGCCCTCCCGCGGCCGTGACCGCCGCGACGTACGGCTCCGCGGGCGGGAAGTCGAGCAGGGCGTCGCCGGCGGCGGCGCCGGACGAAACGGTGGCGCCGCCCTCGCGAAGGCGCGCCGCCGCGACGCGGGCGCGACGCGCGAGCGCGCGCGGCGTTACGACGCCGTTCTCGCGCGCCCGCTCCGCCTCGATCCACGACTCGGGCCCGCGATCGCGAAAGAAGACCCAGTAGGCCCGATCGACCCCGGCGCTCGCGGCGGCGGGCGGCGCGACGGCACCAGCGGGTGGCGCGACGGCGGCGAGCGCCGCCATGGCCGCGAGCGCAAGGACGGCCGCCGATCGCGGGCCGCGCGATTCGATCCTCACGCGCGGCCTCAGTACGTGTAGCGCACCGTGAAGGTCAGGACCGACTCCTTCCCGGGGTCCACGTCCACGTCGAACTCCACGTTCCCGGCGTCCTTCTTCCGGAAGTCATGGGAGTGATCGGTGATCTCCCAGTTCCCGTAGAGACTCTCGACGACGGTGACCGTCGCCTTCTTGCCGCCGCGATTCCGGAGCCGGATCCGGTACTGGTCGTCGGTGACGCTGCGGGAGACGCGGGTGTGGGCGACGCGGGTGCGCTCGCCCACGAGATCGAAGGCGACGCCGCTCAGGATCCGAACGCGCTCGCCCGCCGCCGTATGGGCGATCCGGTCCTCGCCCGCCAGCGTCGTCACGCCGGAGGGGTCGGGGGCGTAGACGCGCACGCGGCCCGCCGGGAGCGGCACGCCGAGGCCCTCCTTCCGGTCGTTCGCGAACTCGAGCGCCACCCGCACCTTGGAGCCGTCCCGCGCGCCATCGTATCGATACGTCCGCGTCGCGTGGACGAGCGTCTCCGGAACCAGCGGCACCTGCGTCGTCGCGGCCACGTCCAGATCGAGCGGGTCGGGCACCGGATAGAAGTGGTACGTGAAGAAGTCCGCGGGGCCCTGGGGCGGCGCGGCCGGGCTCGCGGCCTCGGCGTCCTCGCCGCGGGCCACGCCCTCGCCCGCCCGGTGCACTTCGCCCGCGACGAGGGAGACCCGCGCGCCGCGGAAGGAGGCGCCGCATCGATTCGCGATCGTGGCCCAGCCGCTCCACTCGATCGACGCGCCGGCCGCGTCGAGAACCGCGGCGTACTCGGCGTCCCAGTCGACTCCCTGCACGAGATAGGAGAGCGTGCCGCGCCGAGGGCCGCCCTTCCCCCCGTCGATCCTGAAGGCGAGGGCGGGTCGCGTCGCGAGGTCGAGCCGGCGCGGGAACTCGAGCTCGGAGATGTTGACGCGCTTCAGCATCATCAGCACGTCGGTCGAGTCGCGGCGCTGGATGAAGAGGTCGTCCCCGTCGATGCCCTCGAGGACGCCGCGATACGAGCGCCCGACGTACCGGAACGCGATCGTGTCGCCGAGGAACCGCTCGAAGACGCGGCTCGCGCTCCAGAGGTCGTAGCGGAACTCCTGGCGCCGCACCGTGAATCCATCACCCGAGAGCCGCACGGACGTGGAGTCGATTCGCGCGGGCAGGCCCTCCATGGAGACGTCGTTCGCCCCCGCGCCGAGGTCGAACGAGACCGGCTGGCGAACGAGCGCGAAGCCGTCGCCGTAGACGACCACGTCGGCCGGGCCGGCGGCGCGCGCGGCGACCGTGGAAGCCGCCGCGAAGGACCGCGCGGCGGGCGACGCCGACGCGAGGACGAGGAGCGCGAAGCCGACGCGAAGCAGGTGGGGCATGCGGCCTCCGGATACGAGCACGGCCAGTCGTCAGGGAACGGCGCTCCGGGACGTTACGTCCCGCCCCGGTGGCCGGTCAAGCGAAGGGCGTCCGGTGGGGAGCGGCCCGCCGCGTCCCCATGCGCTCCGGCGGAACTTTGCGTTTGACAGCCCTTCGGGGCCGGGTCTACCGTCGCCTCGTCATTGGGTCGAGCGATCGGCCGATTCCAGGTTCGCTTTGGAACTCTGCAATGGTGCAGCCTCGCATTCGCAGTCTCGGCTCCGGCGCTGGCGCGCGGCACGTTCCAAGCAATAACGCGGTGCACGAGCGCTGAGGCGATTCCCGAAACACCATCCAAGACAAGGATCGATAGAGGCCGGCGCGCGAGCGCCCGCTCGGGGCGCGTCCCGCCCCGCGGATCGTCGCGCGTCCGGAATGGTCGGCGTGGATGTGGGGTCCAAGGACACGCTTCTCGGAGGGAGGTGAACGTTCCATGCGTAAGCGAGGCACGGTGAAGTGGTTCAACGAGGCCAAGGGCTTCGGGTTCATCCAGCAGGCGGGCGGTGAGGACGTCTTCGTCCACTACTCGGCCATCCAGGGCGAGGGCTTCAAGACCCTCTCCGAGGGCCAGGTCGTCGAATTCGAGATCGTCGAGGGCCCGAAGGGAAAGCAGGCCGCGAACGTGACGCCGGTCTAACGGCGCCCGCTCCGTTTCGTCGTTCGCCGCCCCGGCGCCGCCGCGCCGGGGCGGTTTTCGTTTCCACGCGCTGTGGCGGGTCGGGCCCCGCGGGTATATAGTCTCACGCTTATCTATGTCCGAGAGCCACCAGGACGACCCGGCGCCGCACCCGATCCCCGAGCCCCCGCCGGAACCACCCGAAGCCGAGTACGTCGAGCCGGGATACGTCCGGATCGCCAAGCGTCTGTTCGAGGTCGTGATCGGCCCGGCCCGGCTCCTCACGGATCCATCCCTCTTCCACAAGGTGTCCCTCGTGGCGTTCCTGGCCTGGGTGGGCCTCGGCGCCGACGGGCTCTCCTCCTCCGCCTACGGCCCCGAGGCGGCGTTCCTAGCGCTCGAGGGGAACACGTTCCTCGCGATTCCGTTGGCGCTCTTGACCGCGATCACGGTCCTCATCATCGCGACGAGCTACATGCGGATCATCGAACGTTTCCCGACCGGGGGCGGCGGGTATGTCGTCGCGACCAAGCTCCTGGGCCCGGGCGCGGGGCTCGCCTCGGGCACAGCGCTCCTCGTGGACTACGTCTTGACCGTCGCGATTTCGCTCGCGGCCTGCACCGAATCGATCTTCAGCATCTTTCCGCCTGAGTGGCAGGCCCTCGAGCTCGTCGCGACCATCGCCCTGCTCGGCATCCTGACGCTCCTGAACCTTCGCGGAGTGCGGGAGTCGGTGACGGTCGTCGCGCCGATCTTCCTCGTCTTCGTGCTCAGCCACGTGGCGGCGCTCGGCACCGGCATCGTGCTGGGCGTCGCGCAGATTCCCGCCGAGGTGCATCACCTGCGGGAACAATCCTCGCTGGCGGTGGGACAGACCGGCTGGATCCCGCTGCTCTTGATCCTCTTCCGCGCGTTCACGCTCGGAGGCGGAACGTACACCGGGATCGAGGCCGTTTCGAACGGTGTGCCGATGCTGCGCGAACCGAAGGGCGAGACGGCAAAAGCGACCATGCGCTACATGGCGATCTCCCTCGCGCTGATCGCGGGCGGGATCCTCTTCAGCTATCTCCTTTACCAGGTGCGACCCGTACCGGGAAAGACGCTGAACGCGGTGCTCTGGTCCGCGATCGCCGGACGCGCGCTCCCGCCCGGAAGCCACTTGGCCGAGATCCTGATGGCGGTGACGCTGATCTCCGCCGGCGCCCTCCTGTTCGTCGCGGCGCAGACAGGCTTCCTGGATGCGCCGCGGGTGCTCGCGAACATGGCCGTCGACCGTTGGGTCCCGTCCCGCTTCGCGCACCTCTCCGAGCGGCTCGTCGCGTCGAACGGAGTCCTCTTCGTCGCCATCTCGGCGTTCTTCGTCCTGCTGTTGACGCAGGGGCAGGTGCATGTGCTGGTGATCCTCTACAGCATCAATGTCTTCCTCACGTTCTCCCTGTCTCAGCTGGCCATGGTCCGGGACGCGATCCACCTCCGGCGTGAGGGGAAGACGTGGCGCGGACCGATCGTGATCAGCGGCATCGGCTTCGTGTTCACGACCTCCCTCCTCATCGGAACCGTCTCGTTCAAGTTCATGGAGGGAGGGTGGGCCACCCTCTTCGCGACGGCGCTGCTCTCCCTCGTCTGCATCGCCATCCGCAAGCATTACATCGACACCAACGTCAGCCTGAGCCGCCTCGACGAGCAGCTGACGACGGTGCCGCTCCCGGCGACGGAGCCGACCCAGGCGCCGCTCAAGCGATCCGCGCAAACCGCGATCCTCACGGTCACGGCCTTCGGCGGCCTCGGAATCCACTCCCTGCTGAATCTGTTCCGGGTCTTTCCGAACCAGTTCAAGCAGGTGGTCTTCATCTCGGTCGGAGTGATCGACTCGGGCCGGTTCAAGGGAAAGGACGAGCTGGAAGCGCTCCGGATCAGCACGGAGCGGGAGCTTCAGAAGTACGTCGACTTCGCGCGGAGACTCGGGCTCCCCGCCGAATACCGTTATGCCATCGGCACCGACATCGTAGACGAGCTGGAACAGATCTGCCTCGAGCTGAGCAAGGCGTTCCCTCGCTCCGTGACGTTCGGTGGCCAACTCGTCTTCCAAAAGGAAGGGTCGTTCCTCCGCTGGCTCCACAACCAGACGTGCGCCGCGCTCCAGCGCCGCCTCGCGTTCCACGGGCTTCCGATGGTGATCCTTCCGGTGCGGGTCTACTGAGGAAAGACGGCGGAGGGCGGCGACGGCGGGGGCAATACCGCGGGAACGGTAAGACAGCGGGGGCCCGGACTATGTGGTGGTGGTGGGGACCGGGCCCCTCGCCGCGACGGCACCCGCGCGTGACGACGACGGCGGCCGCGGCGGTCACGACCCCTTCAGGTCGCCACTCCCTCGGTGGCGTCCTGGGAGCGGTCCGCGGCGGCTCCGCGCCGCGGACCCTCTCCCCCCAATCCGCACATGCCGCGCCCCCGAAGCTACGGCGGGGTGCGCCGTCGGCCCATCGCGCAAGCTGGGTCGCGCGGGCGCCGGCACGCATCAGAGAAGATGCAAGTCGCGTACCGATCCCGGCCCGGTGGAGCACGGCGCCGGATCGAGGCGGGCTTGATCCGAAGAGGATGGGACGAAACACGATGGCGCGACTCGAACGGGAGCCGCCTGTTCGGCGCGGCGCGACCGTCCGACGGGCGACGGCGTCGAGGGTCCGACGCCGACGACGGGGCTCCTGACGCGAGGACGGAGGCCGAATTGAAGCGACTCACGCTCGAGACGAGACGGCTCATCCTGGTGGCGGCAACGGAGGATCTCGCCGCGGCCGAGCTGCGCGACCGCGCGAGGTTCGCCGCGCTTCTCGGCGCGCGCGTTCACGCCTCGTGGCCGCCGCCGTCGAACGACGAGGGTTCGATGGCCTTCCTCTTCTCGATCGTCGCGGGAAAGCCCGGCGTCGTCGGGTTCGCCCATTGGTACTGGTTGCTCCGGACCGAGACCGCGGACGGGATCCCGATCGCGATCGGGAACGGGGGATTCCTGGGGCCCCCGACGTCCGACGGCACGGTCGAGGTGGGCTACTCCGTGGTCGAGGCGTTCCAGCGGCGGGGGCTCGCCACAGAGGCCGTCGCGGCGCTGATCGAGTGGGTCTTCCGCGACGCCCGCGTCGCGCGCGTGATCGCGCACGCCCATTCGGAGCCGCGCGCGTCGCGACGCGTGCTCGCCAAACTAGCCTTCGCGAGGCGGGGCGAGAGCGCCGAGCGGGGAACGATCCGATTCGTCCTGACCCGCGAGGCGTGGGGCGCCGCGCGGGGCGGCGCGCAGGGGGCCGCGCCGGTCGGCGCGCCGCCGGGCCGACCCCGCCGCCCGCGCGGGCGTTAGTAGACCCCGGTCTCCGGATCGAAGAGGGGCGGCGTCAGCTCGACCATCGCCACCACGTCGAGCAGGTTGTGATGGAACACGGGGACGAGCCGGTGCGGCTCGCCGCGCTTCACGTAGTCGTGGTAGAGCCCGGGGATCTCCGACCCGTCCACGTCCCCTCCCCGGCGCCGGCGGAGGATCCGCCATTCGAGCGTCTGGAGCCGGCAGTTCGGCAGGTACTCCTTCCATCGGCGCCGCGCCATCCAGAGAAGATCGAGGTGCGGATGCGGCAGCTCGAACGCCACGCGATGATGGATCGCCCGGTCGCGGAGGAACGGCGCGTCGAACGTCTTGCCGTTGAACGTGACGAGCGCGTCGAAGTCGCGGGCGACGCGCGCCACCTCGGCGAGGAGCGCCCGCTCCTCCGCGTAATCGCGCGCGAAGAGCTGCCTAAAGACGACGTTCCGGTCCACGACGAAGCCGAGACCGACGAGGAAGACCGGCGCGGCCGAGAGGCCGCACGTCTCGATGTCGAGATAGAGGAGCCGCCGGTGGCCGAATCGGCGGAAGAGTCCGCGCTCGGGCGGATCGACCGCCGCGGCGACATCGGGAAGCTCGCGAACGAGACGGGGCACCTTCGTCCGGGCGCGCGAACGGGCCCGGCGCCGGCGGGCGAGGCGCGACGCGGCCTCCCGCTCGTCGTCTTCGTAGCCGCCGCGGTCGAGCGCCGCGATTCTCCGGATGAGCGGCGTCGGCCGCTCTCCCAGATCGGTGTAGAGCCGCTCGTGGGCGAAGAGCCTTCCCTCCGGGTTCTCGATCACGCCGCCGGGGAGCACTTCCTCGATGGGAACCGGCTGGACGATTCGGTCGCGCGCCGGCGCGCGCGGGGGCGCCAAGGCGGACCCCGCCCTCGCCGCGCGGCCGTTCGGGCGCTGGGGCGCCTCCTCCCGGAAGAGGTCGCCGATCCTGGCGCGGAGCGTCTTCGAGAGCATCGGTCAGCGTTCCCCACCCGGCCCGCGCGCGTCCTTCACCGTCCGAGGAGCCGCCGGAGCAGCGCTTCGGTGGCCGCCTTGCTCGGGATCGGCCAGCCGCCGTTCAGGTCGTAGTCCTGCTGCTGCGCGGGGCGGAGCACCGGCATGCCGACGCACGAGGGGCATCCGAGGTCGCAGGGACAGTCCTCGACGAGATGGAGCGCCGCGCTCAGGAGGTCCCCCACGATCGCGTAGCCCCGCTCCGAGTAGCCAAGCCCGCCGGGGTAGCGGTCGTAGAGGAAGAGCGCCTGCTCGCCCAGGTTGCTGCTGTTCAGGACCCCGCCCAGGTCGGGGCGCTCGCACATGACGTGGAGAGGGAGGAGCGTGATCATCAGATTCCGGAGCCCCGAGAGCCCCTCCGCGGGGTTCAGCCCCCTCACGCGGACCGCGGCCCGCGCCGATTCGTCGGGCCGGATCCAGAAGGCGACCGTGTCGAGGTTGAGTCGCGGCAGCTCGAGCGGGTGGTAGCCGATCGCGTCGAGGCTCCGAAAGCGGATCTTCTTCATCGCCACGGTGGCCCAGCTCACGTCCGCCTGCCCGAGGCCGATCTCCGCCTCGCCCGAGCGCTTCGTCTCGCGGGTCTCCAGGAGCCGAAGCCGCGTGTCGAGGACCGGCTGGGTGTAGTAGTCGACCTCCCGCGCCTCGACCAGGGCGACCTTCTGCTCCAGGTCCAGCTCGCGGACGAAGAAGGTGTCCCCTTCGTGGAGATAGATCGCCTCCGGGTAGACCAGCTCGAGCGCGCTGATGGCGTCCACCGTGGCGATCACCGCGTTCTCTCGCTTCACGTCCAGGATCGTGTACGTGTCGTCCGAGATCGTGCGCAGGTTCACCTTGCCCGCCGGATAGTCGGGCTCGGCCCAGTAGCGCCGGCCGTCGAGCGACCGGAGCGACCCCTCCTCCTCGAGGAGCGCGGCGAGCCGCGGCGCCCGCGGGCCGAAGAGCGCCTCGTCCTCCGGGGCGAGCGGCAACTCGTACGCGGCGCAGGCCAGGTGCGACGCCAGGACATAGGGGTTCTCGGGGTCGAGCACCGCGCTCTCGGGCGACTGCGCGAAGAAGTATTCGGGATGGCGCATGAGGTACTGGTCGATCGGATCGTCGTACGCGACGACCACCGCGAGCGAGGCGCCCCGCGAGCGCCCCGCGCGCCCCGCCTGCTGCCAGGTGCTCGCGATCGTGTTGGGAAAGCCGACCAGGACCGCCGCG
Organism: Candidatus Eiseniibacteriota bacterium; assembly: GCA_036380835.1. Classification (GTDB taxonomy): domain Bacteria; phylum Eisenbacteria; class RBG-16-71-46; order SZUA-252; family SZUA-252; genus DASQJL01. The sequence continues at coordinate 10,237 of DASVDZ010000074.1, forward strand.
TCGAGCGAGCCGACGTCGATCCCCAGCTCGAGCGCGTTCGTCGCGATGACCCCGCGCAGCTCCCCGTCGAAGAGGCGCCGCTCGATCGCGCGGCGCTCCTCCGGGAGATAGCCGCCGCGGTAGGGGGAAAGGCGGTCGGCCAGGCCCTCCGCGTCGCCGGCGAGCCGCTCCCGCGTGTAGCGGTAGATCAGCTCCGCCGCGACGCGCGACTTGGTGAAGGCGATCGTCTGGACGTCCCGGCGCATGAGGGAGACGAGGATCCGCTCCGCTTCGACCGAAGCGCTCGCGCGTCCCGGCGTGTCCCCGCCGCGCGGCATGGGATTCCAGAAGGCGAAAAGCTTCGGCCCGCGCGGCGCCCCGTCCTCGTCCACCACCCGCACGTCGTCGCCGACCAGGAGCGCCGCCTGCTCGCCCGGATTCCGGATCGTCGCCGAGGAGAGGAGGAACCGCGGATCGGCCCCGTAGTGGCGCGCGATCCGCCGGAGGCGGCGGAGCACGTTCGCCACATGGGACCCGAAGATGCCGCGGTAGGTATGCATCTCGTCCACCACGACGTAGCGGAGGTTCGAGAAGACGCGGCTCCAGCGCGCGTGGTACGGGAGGATCCCCTGGTGCAGCATGTCGGGATTGGTGAGGATCGCGTTGGCCTCCTCGCGGAGCCGGCGGCGGGCGCCCGTCGGGGTGTCGCCGTCGTACGTGCCGGCCCGAAGGAGCGGACGGAGCGCGGGGGAGACCTCGCGGAAGCGCTCGAGGCCGCGAAGCTGGTCCTGGGCCAGCGCCTTCGTCGGGAAGAGGTAGAGCGCGATCGCCTCCCGATCGAGGAGGAGGCGTTCCAGGATGGGCAGGTGATACGCGAGCGATTTCCCCGACGCGGTGCCGGTCGCGACCGCGACGTGCGCTCCCGCGCGGGCGTGCTCGATCGCGCGCGCCTGGTGGACGTAGAGCCGGCCGATCCCGAGCGCCTCGAGGAGATCGCGGAGCGCCGCGGGAAGCGGCTCGCCGAGGTCGGCGTGGACCGCCTCGCGCTCGGGGAGGCGTTCGAGGTGGACCAGCTCGTGGCGGGGACCCAAGCCATGCACGTCGCGCCGCCCCCGCTCGCGCGTCAGGAGCCCCGCCAGGAGCGCCTCGTACTCCTCGAGCGTCCCCGGCGCGTCTTCGGCGCGTCGGCGCTCGAAGAGCGTCGGGCTCCCGCTCGGCCGAAGCCGCGCGCCGTGGATCACAGGAGCCCCTCCCCCTCGAGGAGGCGCCGCATGAGCTTGGCTCCCGTGGCCGCCTGCCCCACGTGGCAGTTGTTGAAGAAGACGAACGTCTTCTTCACGTTCGCCGTCATCTCGCGGATCTTGTCCACCCACTCGCGGAGCTCGGACTCGGCGTAGAGGTAGTCGTAGCGGTCGCCGGGCTTCCCCGTCGGCGGGGCGCTCGGCGCGGGGGCCGCCTCCGACCGCGGCGCGTCGGCGGCGAAGAGCGGCCCGAAATCGGGAGCCGGGCGCGCCGCGCGCGGGACGGACGCGGGACGCGCGCTCGCCCGCGGCCCGCCGGTTCGCGGCTCGCCGGTACGCTCGGA
>DASVDZ010000075.1:0-22554 GCA_036380835.1 Candidatus Eiseniibacteriota bacterium
CCCCACCAGTTCGCGCGGTTCCTTCCGTGGAACCGCACGTATCCGATCCCGCCCGTCGCGCGCGCGATCGGCGGCACGAGCCCCGGCAGGTCGGGCTCGTCCACGCTCACGTAGCCGAGCCCCTGCGATCCCATCCAGGAGAAGAGGTCATCCTCGAGCCAGGACCGGTGGCGGAACTCGACGAAGAGCGGCGCGTCGGCCGGCATGCGGCGCCTGATCTCCCCCAGAAAGGCTTCGTTCTCTCGCGTGCGGCGGAAGGCGTACGGGAACTGGGCGAGGATGCCGTTCAGCTTCCCCGCCGCCCGGAGCGGATCGAGCGCGCGCGCGAAGGACCGGTAGAGATCGGCGTCGAGCGAGCGCTCGTGGGTCATGTCGTGGTGCGCCTTGACGACGAACTCGAAGCCCGCGGGCGTCTTTCGCTCCATCGCCTGGAGGGTGGAGGGCGGCGGGATGCGGTAGTAGGTCGCGTTCACCTCGACCGCTGGGAAATGGCGGACGTAGAAGTCGAGCATGTGCGGGCGGTCGGTGCCCGGAGGATAGAACGGACCGACCCAGTCGGGGAACGAGTAGCCCGAGGTGCCGACCAGGATCTTCATTCCAGGGCTCCCGCCCGGATCAACGCGGTATCGCCGAACTTGTCGCGCAGCGCGTCGACCGCCTGCGTCATCTTCCGCCGGTGCTCGTCTTCGGCGAACAGCTCGTGCTGGTGATATCCCTGCGCCGAGACGAGCCCCGAGAGGGAGACCCCGATCAGGCGGAGCGGCCGCCCATCCCAGTACTCGTCGAGCAGCGCGCAGGCGGTCTTGTGGATCTGCGTCTCGTCGTCGGTGATTTCGGGGAGCGCCCGCTGGCGGATCAGGGTGCGGAACTTCTGGTCGCGCATCTTCACCGAAACGACGCGCCCCAGGTAGCCGTCCTGGCGCATCCGCCGCGCCACCTGATCGCTCAACCGAAGGAGATGCGCCCCTAACCGCTCGCGCGACGAGACGTCCTCCGGGAGCGTGAACTCGTGCCCCATCGACTTGACCGCCACGCCCTGATAGTAGGGAACGACGTCGGAGTCGTCCTTGCCGAGCGCGGCGTCTCGCATGCGGTCGCCGTTCAACCCGAAGTGGTACGTGAGGAGCTCGCGGGGAAACCTGGCGAGCTGCCCCGCGGTCCGGATGCCGAGCTTCTCGAGCGAGGCCGCCGTCTTCTCGCCGATCCCCCACAGCTCGGCCACGCGCTTGGGCCAAAACACCTCCCGGTAGCGCTCCACCGTGAGCACCGTGAGCCCCCTCGGCTTCTGCAATCCGCTCCCCATCTTGGCGATGTACTTGTTCGGGGCGATCCCGATCGTGGCGGTGAGCCCCGTCTTCCGATGCACCGCGCGCTGGATGGCCTGGGCGAGCGGGATCGCGGCGAAGAGGAGCGGCGCGGGATCGCCCGCGCCGCGGGGCTCGCGGGCGTCACCGGCGCCGCCCGCGGCCCGCCGCGCCCTCTCCAGCCGTGGCGAACCCGTCAGATCGAGAAAGGCCTCGTCGATCGAGAAAGGCTCCACGATCGGCGTGAAGTCCTTGAGCGTCTCGAGGACGAGGAGCGACACGTGGACGTACTTCCTCGGGTCCCCTTCCACGAACGCCGCATCGGGACAGAGCCGCCTCGCCTCCCCGACCGGCATGCCGGCGTGGATCCCGAACCGTCGCGCCGCGTAGTTCGCGGAGGAGACGACCCCCCGGCGCTTCACCTCCCCCCCGACGCAGAGCGGTTTCCCCGCGAGGTGCGGGTTCAGCTTCTCCTCGACCGAGGCGAAGAAGGCGTCCATGTCGAGATGCGCGATGGTTCGCACGGCGGACCCTCCCTTCCATGGCGGCGCGCGGGGGCGGCGATCGGGTAGGATACTGCACATTTGTGCAGGCGTCAAGGGGCGATGTGGCCGACACCCCCCTGACGCGCTGCGACCGCTATCGCGAGGTCGACGCTCGGGGGGCTCCCCGGCCGGTCGGTCCCGTGAGCTCCTTCCATAGGAAGTCGTAGTACATCGCGGAGACGAACGCCCGTTGCTCGTTGTTGCTCGCCCCGGCGTGCCCCCCTTCCACGTTCTCGTAATAGAACACACGGTGGCCCTGCGCCTTCATCTTGGCGACCATCTTCCGCGCGTGGCCCGGGTGCACCCGGTCGTCGCGCATAGAGCTGGTGAAGAGCACCGGCGGATAGTTCGCGCCCTTCTTCACGTTGTGGTAGGGCGAGATGATTCGGAGGAACCGGAGGTCCTTGGGATTGTCCGGGTCCCCGTACTCGTCCATCCAAGACGCGCCGGCCGACAGCTTGGTGTAGCGCACCATGTCGAGGAGCGGCGACGCGCAGTGGACCGCCCCGAAGAGGTCGGGGCGCATCGTCATCACGTTCCCCACCAGGAGCCCGCCGTTCGAGCCGCCGCTCAAGCCGAGATGTTTCGGGCTCGTCACCTTTCTCCGGACCAGGTCCTCCGCCACCGCGATGAGGTCTTCGTACGCCCGCGGCCGGTTCTCGCGGATCGCGGCCTTGTGCCAGGCGGGCCCGAACTCGCCGCCGCCGCGCAGGTTCGCCAGGACGTAGACGCCCCCCCGCTCGAGCCACCCGCGGCCGCTCAGCGGGTTGTAGTAGGGCTTCATCGAGATCTCGAAGCCGCCGTAGCCCGTGAGGAGCACCGGCGCCTCGCCGTCGAGCTTCAGATCCTTGGGGTCGACCTCGAAATAGGGAACGCGGGTTCCGTCCTTGGAGACCGCCTCGTGCTGGCTCACCACCTCGCGCGTCGCGTCGAAGAAGTCCGGGGAGCGCTTGAGCGTCTCGGGCGCCCCGCCGCCCACGGTGCCGAGCGCCATGGTGCTCGGCGTGAGGAATCCGGCCGACTGGAGCCAGTAGTCGTCCGACTGGAGCGAGGAGACGGCCGTGAGCGACAGGGTCGTCAGGTCCGGGAGCCCCGGGATCTCGATCCGGTTCCAGCGCCCGTTCTCGTACCGAAGCGCGTAGACGCGGCTCTTCACGTCGTCCAGCTCGTCGATCAGGATCGCGTTCCGGGTCGGCGAATAGAACTCGAGGGACCGGCGCGCGGCGGGCTCGTAGAGGACGTCCAGGTCGCGCTTCCCGGCCAGGTAGTCCTCGAGATTCGCGGCCAGGAGCGCGCCGGCAGGATAGGTCTTCCCGCCGACGGTCCAGTCGGTCCGGAGGCGGAGGAGGAGCCAGGCGCGGAAGAGGCCGACCGCGGCGTCGTCCTGCTTGTCGATCCGGACGAGGCCGACCGCGCCGCGGAGGAAGACCTGGCTCGTGATCTCCGAGCTGTCCCGCTCCACGATGTCCCGCTCGAATCCCGGCATGAAGTAGTGATAGGCCTCGACCGAGACGTCCTGGCGCCTTCCCTCGTAGACGGTGGCCGCCGAAGAGAGCGGCGTGCCGCGCTTCCACTCCTTGACGATCCGCGGATAGCCGGAGACCGTCAACGTGGACGAGTCGGTCGCCAGCGAGACGAAGACGCGGTCCTTGTCGATCCAGGTCATCTCGCTCTTCGATTCCGGGAGATCGAAGCCGCCCGGGACGAACGACTTCGTCGTCAGGTCGAACTCCCGGATCACGGTGGCGTCGGCGCCGCCGCGCGAGAGGGAGATGAGGCAGCGCCTGTAATCCGGCGGGAGCGTGCTCGCCCCGGACCAGACCCAGTTCTCCTTCTCGGATGAGGCCAGCGAGTCGAGATCGAGCACCGTTTCCCAGGCCGGCGAGTCCTTGCGGTACTCCTCGAGGGTCGTCCGGCGCCAGAGGCCACGCGGGTGCTTCGCGTCGCGCCAGAAGTTGTAGTAGCGATCCCCGATCCTGCCGACGTACGGGAGGCGGGCGTCCGAATCGAGGACGTCGAGGAGCCGCGTCTTGAGATCCGTGTACTCCTTCGAGCGCGTGAGCGTCGCGACGCATTCCTTGTCCTGGCGATCGACCCAGGCGAGCGCGCGCTTTCCCTTCACGTTCTCGAGCCAGAGCCAGGGGTCGGAGGACACCGCCGCGGCCGCGAGACGAGGAGCGAGCAGCGAGACGGCGAGGAGCAGGGCGAGGCGCTTGGAGTTCATCGAACCTCCGGAACGTCGGATGGCTGTCGGGCGGGCGGAGTGCTACAGTCGTCCCCGGATCCGGCCGCCCAGGACGCAGCGCCCGAGGAGGGACGACTCGTATGCCGGACAAGAATGATCGCGGCGTCGCGGAAATGCAAGACGCCGGAGAATCTCGCGCCGCGTCCCCATGAAATTCGACACCGAGGTGAAAGTGGCCGTCTACCGCCACTTCGCCGACACCGCGCGGCGCCCGACGCCGGGGGAGATCGCCGCGTCCTTAGGCGCGAAGGCTGCCGACGTGGTCGCGGCGTACGCGAGGCTTCGCGCGAAGCGGGTGCTGGTGCTCGAGGAGGACGGGGCGTCGATCCGTATGGCGCCCCCCTTCTCCGGAGTCCCCACGCAGCACGTCGCCGTCGCCGGCGGCAAACGGTACTTCGCCAATTGCGCATGGGACGCCCTCGGCATTCCCGCGGCGCTCCGCCAACCGGCCGTCGTCGAATCACGCTGCGAGCAGACGGGGGAGCCGCTCCGCCTCCGCGTGGAACGGGACGGGCCCGAACCTTCCGACTGGCTCTTCCATTGCGCCGTGCCGGCCGCTCATTGGTGGGACGACATCGTCTTCACCTGAAGCACGATGCTCTTCTTCCGGTCGGAAGAGCGGGTCCGGGAATGGTGCGAGGCGCGGCGGACGCCGCTGCGTCCCCGGGTGCGTCTCGACCAGCTCTGGGGCCTCGGCACGGCCTGGTACGCGACGCGGCTCGAGCCCGACGCGAAGCGTCCCCGGCCCGCGGAGATGCGCGCGATCTTCGCGCGCCTCGGGCTCGCGGGGGATTTCTGGGACCCACGGTCGGATTCATTCGGGGCGCGGGAAGGATCGCCGGTGCCGTGACCCTCCCGGGAGGTTGCCGGGACGCCCGAATCGTGGTATAATAACGGCCTTACGCCGCAGCAATGGCTCCGACTCGAGCCGGGGGGGCTCCGAGTGGTCGCGTCCCCACGTTTTCCTCTCACCGCTGCGATCTCGCCGCTCGGCCCCGGTCTGTCCCCCTCTCCCGCCTTCGAGTCCCATCGCCGCGCGAGCGGAGGTCCCAACCCAGCGTAATCCGACCCCGTCCTTCGATTGAGGCGCGGCGCGCTCCCCAGCGCACCGGCGCGCACTCACACCATCCGGCCCGGAGGGATTCCGGGCAAGGAGGGATCGCCTCATGCGGACCACGACCCTCGTCTCGACCCTGTTCGTCGCGTTCCTCGCGATCGGCGCGTTCCACACGAGCGACGCGAGCGCCGCCGCCTCGAACGCCGGGAGCGTCTCCGACGTCGCGCTCGCCGCGGCTCCCGCGGAGCGGGCGGCGGCGGTCAGCGGCGTCGCCCCGGCCCTCGACCCCGTCGCCGACATGACGGTGAACGCCGGCGAGACGGCCGATCAGGCCCTTCACGCGACCGACGCCGACGGCGATCCGCTCGCCTTCTACCGGGCTTCCGGACCGACCTTCTTCAGCGTCACGACGACCGACCCGGGCGCCGGCTCCGCCACCGGAAACGTGCATCTCGCCCCCGACACGAACGCCGATGGCGTGAGCGCCGCCTCCGTGGGCGTGACCGACGGACAGCTGAGCGCGCTCCGCTTCTTCCAGATCACGGTCGTCGGGACGAACAGCGCCCCGATCCTGACGCAGCCGAACAACATGACGGTGAAGCTGGGCGCCACCCAGGACCAGCCGCTCCACGCGACCGACGCGAACGGCGATCCGGTCCTCTTCTCGAAGGTGTCCGGTCCCGCGTTCGTGACGATCGCGACCGTGGACGCCGGCAACGGCTCGGCGACCGGGAACGTCCACGCCGCCCCGACCAGCGTGAACGACGTGGCCAACTGGCTCGTCACGGCCAGGGCCAGCGACGGCGTGCTCTCCGCTACGAAGACGTTCACGGTCACCGTCCTCCCGAACGCCGCGCCCTACCTGTCCCCCGTCTATGACATGGTCGTCCACGCGGGCTCGGCCGTGGACCAGACGCTCTACGCCTACGACAACGACGGCGACCCGCTGACGTTCTCGAGCGCCTCCGGGCCGGCCTACATGACGGTCACGACGCTCTCTCCGGGCGCGGGATCGGCGGTCGGCAACCTCCATCTCGCGCCCCCTTCGTCGGAGGTCGGCAACACGACGGGGACGGTGCGGGTGACCGACGGCGCGCTCTCCGCTCAACAATCGTTCAACATCTTCCTGCTCCCGCCCGACCAGCCCCCGGTGATGTCGCAGCCGGCGGACATGACGGCGACGATCGGGGAGGTCGCCGAGCAGATGGTGTCGGCGACCGATGCGGACGGCGATTATCTGACGATCGGAAACGTGTCGGGACCGCCGTTCATGGCGGTCCTCGCGAACTACGGCTACGGAACCGCCACCGCGACGATCCGTCTCACGCCGGGCCAGAACGACGTCGGGGTCACGACCGGGATCGTTGGGGCCTTCTCGGGGAGCCAGGTCGATTCCGCCTCGTTCCAGATCACGGTCTCCGCCGGGAACTTCCCGCCCCCCTGCGGAGCCAACGCCTTCTCTCCGGTGAGCACGATCTTCGGCTACGGACTGATCGAAGTGCAGGCGGGCGACCTGAACGGCGACGGGCTGCCCGACGTGCTCGTCGAGATTCCGGGAAGCGGTCGCGCCGCGACCGCGCTCGGGAACGGCGACGGGTCGTTCGGACAAGCGCAGGACTTGGACGCCGGGTACGACCCCGTCTCCGGCGCGATCGCCGACTTCAATGGAGATGAATTCCCCGACGTCGCCGTGTTCGACGTGGGCTCGGGCAACGTCTACACGTTCCTCGGCGATGGGACCGGGAATTTCGCCTCGCGCCACGCGGTCCAGGTCGGCGGCGCGCGCACGATGGTGTCCGCGGACGTGAACCGGGACGGGAAACCCGACCTCCTCCTCGCGAATCCGAACACGAGCTCCGTCGCCGTCCTGCGCGGGATCGGCGACGGCACCTTCCAGACCCCGACGTCGATCCCGGCGGGCTATGCCGCCTGGGCCCTCGCGACCCCCGACCTGAACGGCGACGGAGCGCCCGACCTGGTCGTCGTCAACGCGGGCGACGACGACATCTCGGTCTTCCGGAACAACGGTTCGGGATCCTTCGGATCGCGGAGCGACTACCCCGTGGGTTCCGAGCCGCTCGGAGTCGTCGCGGCCGACCTCGACGGGAACGGGACGGCGGACGTCGCCGTGTCGAATGCCTACTCGAATTCCATCTCGGTCTTCTCCGGGAACGGGAACGGAACGCTCGGGACGAAGCGCACGTTCTCCACGGGCGGCGGGCCGCGCCAAGTCGTCGTCGAGGACATGAACGGCGACGGCCACCCCGACCTCGCGACGGCCAACTTCGACGCCAACACCGTGTCGACCCTGCTCGGCGACGGCTCGGGAGGGTTCGGCGCGCACTCCGACGTCTTCGTGGGAAACGGGCCCTATGGCATGACCTCCGCCGATTTCAACGACGACCTGCGCCCCGACCTGGCGGTGGCCACGTACTACGGCGGCGCCCTCACGGTCCTCCTGAACGGCTGCGCGCCCGAGCGCGATCATCCGCCGGTCGTGAAGGCGCCCTCCAAGCTCACCGGGACCGAGGGGAGCCTGATCACGTTCACGATCACGGCGAACGATCCCGACGGCCCCGCGCTCACCGGCCTGACGGCCGACTTCTCCGCGCTCCCGATCGGCCATAACGCGACCTTCTCGGCCGGAGCCGGCAACACGAGTGGAACGTTCGCGTGGACGCCTTCGTACCAATCCTCGCGCCCGACGCCCTACGCGGTGACGTTCACCGCGACGAACGTGCTCTCGGGGTCCGCGACGACCAAGATCACCGTGCTCGACGTGAACCGACCCCCGGTCGCGGACGCGGGCGGGCCGTACTACGCCTTCGTGGGCGCGCCGCTCGCGCTGGACGGGACCGGCTCGTCGGATCCGGACGGCGACCCGCTGACGTACGCCTGGGTCTTCGGCGACGGGAAGAGCGGAACCGGGGCGAATCCGGTCCACACGTACGCCGCCCTCGGCGTCTACGGCATCGCGCTCACGGTGTCCGACGGACACGCCTCCGATCTCGGAACGACGACGGCGAACGTCGTCGGCGTCTTCGAGGCGCGGGCGTTCACCGAGAACGGCAACCGATCGATCCGTCTGAGCGCCGGCAAGCCGCAGTGGTGCGTCGACCTGGAACCCATTGGAAGGTCGTACGCCAACGTGACCGTCGACCTCGGGTCGATCGTGATGAAGTCGACGGGAACCGGATCGCTGAGCGAGATCCACGCGATCGCCGGCAAGACGTCGGTGAACGGCGACCACGACGGGAACGGCGTGGAGGAGATCACCGCCTGCTTCACCAAGGACGACCTCCGGCTCCTCTTCGACGGCCTTCGCGGGAAGACGACGGTCACCGTGACGTTCGAAGGGTCGCTCTACACGGGCGGCATCTTCCGGGCGGCGATGGACGTCCAGGTCACCGCCTCCGGCGGCGCCCTCGCGGCGTCGATCTCGCCCAATCCGCTCAATCCGGACGCGGTGCTCACGTTCCGGACGGACAAGGCGGGCGCGGCCCGCGTGAACGTCTTCGATCTGAACGGCCGTCTGGTGATGCGGCTCCTGGACGAGGCGAATCTGCCTTCCGGGTACCACGACGTCCGGATCAGCGGGCGCGGGGAGAACGGCGTCCGGATGGCCTCGGGCGTCTACTTCTTCCGGATCGAGGCGGCGGACGCGGAACAGACGGGACGATTCACGATCCTCAAGTGAGCCATCGGGGGGCGCGGCGGCCGCCGCGCCCCCGTTCTTTACGAGGAGGCGAAGATGCATCGGAACGGATCACGGCGACGGACGCTCCGGCTCCTGATCGCCGCCGCCCTGGCGATCGTGATCGCGTCGGCGGGCGCGGCGGCGCCCACGGCCAAGGCCGCGGCGCGCCCGGGGTCCGGCCGCTTGGGCGGGCCGAGCCGCGCGCCGACCCTGATCGACAACACGGGCCGGATGGACGTGAACGACCTCGACATGTTCGTCACGAACCACGGCTCCTTCGCCTACGACCTCACGACCGGGAACGCCGGCCTCATCTACCCGAAGGGATCCACGAATACCGTCGTGTTCGCGGGCGGGCTCTGGATCGGCGGCATGGTGAACGGCCAGCTGAGGACGGCGGTCGCCGAGTACGCGCAGGAGTACGTTCCCGGCCCGATGAAGAATGGGACCTTCCAGTTCGACCAGCCGGCGTTCAAGAACTACCGGATCGACCGCGGCGGCTCGGGCTTCGCCGACTACCTCGCGAACGCCGTCCCGCAAGGAGCGCCGGTCGACGGCCAGGGAAACCCGCTCCTGCTCGGCGACGCGACCATCTGGAGCGTGTTCAACGACGCGGACCCCGGCATGCATACCGCGCAGCCCGGGCAGACCGCGCCGCTCGGCGTCGAGGTGCAGCAGTCGGTGTTCGCCTTCGATCGCGCGGCCCCCCTCGGAAGCGTGATCTTCCTGAAGTGGAAGCTGGTCAACAAGGGCGGGAACACGATTCAGAACGCGTACGTGTCCGTCTGGAGCGATCCCGATCTCGGCGGATTCGCCGACGACCTGGCCGGCTGCGACACCACGCTCGCGCTCGGCTACTGCTACAACGCCACGAACGCCGACGCCCAGTACGGCTCCACGCCGCCGGCGGTCGGGTTGACGCTCCTCCGGGGCCCCGTGACGTCGCCGTCTCCGGGCGTCACCGACACGCTCGGGCTCACGGCCTTCACCAAATACATCAACGGAACCGATCCCTCCTCCGCGGTCGAGTCGTACAACTACATGCGCGGGCTCCATGCCGACGGGTCCCCGATCCACGTGTTCGAGGACACCCTTTCGCCGATCACGACGTTCATGGTGAGCGGCGATCCCGTCGCGGGCACCGGCTGGCTCGACACCAACTCGGCCGACCGGAGGATTCAGCTCTCGGCGGGCCCTTTCACGATGGCCCCGGGCGACAGCCAGGAGGTGGTCGCCGCGGTCCTGGTGGGCCAGGGCGCGGACCGGCTGAGCTCCATCACGGAGTTGCGCTCGGTGGCGGCGGCGGCGCGCAGCGCGCCGATCGGACCGCCGCCGGTGGCCACCATCGACGCCCCCGCGACCGAGTCGGTGGATGAAGGGCAGGCGCTGGGCTTCCTCGTGACCAGCGCCGATCCGAACGGCGTGGCGACGCTCACCGCGGCCGGCCTTCCGCTCGGCGCGACGTTCAGCGACCTGGGCGACGGCACGGGGGCGTTCCAATGGACGCCGGGATTCGACCAGGCGGGAGCGTACGCGGTGACCTTCACCGCCCACGGGACCGACGGGTCGTCGGCGAGCGCCACGACCGCGATCTCGGTGCGCGACGTGAACCGGAAGCCGGTCGCCGACGCGGGGGGCCCCTACACCGCCTTCGCCGGGACCGCCGTGTCGTTCGACGGCACCGGCTCGGCCGACCCCGACGGGAATCCGCTCACGTACGCGTGGGACTTCGGCGACGAGGAGACCGGAACGGGACCGACGCCCTCGCACACGTACCCGTTCCACGGCCTCTACGGCGTGGCGCTCACGGTGAGCGACGGCCGCCTGAGCGACATCGCGACGACGACCGCCGACATCGTCGACCGGCTCGCCGCGCGGGCCTTCACCACGGGCGGCAATCGCACGATCCACCTCGGATCGGGAAAGCCGGAGTGGTGCGTCCAGGTCGAGCCGGTGGGCCGCTCGTTCGACATCGCGATGGTGGATCCCGCGTCGATCGTGATGAAGTCGAGCGGGACGAGCGTCGTGGATCAGATCCACGCGATCGTTGGCAAGACCACGACGGTGGCCGACAAGGACGGGAACGGCGTCGACGAGATGACGGTCTGCTTCACGAAGGACGACCTCCGGCTCCTCTTCAGCGACGTGCAGGGCAATCGGACCGTCTCGGTGACGATCGAGGGGACCGTGGTGACGGGAGGCGAATTCCGCGCGGCGCTCGACGTCGGGGTGCTCACCTCGGGCGGCCAGCTCGCCGTCTCGCTGGATCCCAACCCGCTGAGCGCGGGAGGGACGCTCCGATTCGTCACGCGGACCCCGGGCCGCGTGCGCGTGACGCTCTTCGACGTCGCGGGGCGGCTGGTGCGGACGGTCTGGGAATCGGGCGGGGCGGCGGCGGGGCTCCAGCGGGTGCGGATCGACGCCCGGGACGGGGCCGGCCGCGCCCTCGGGTCGGGGATCTACTTCTATCGGATCGAGACGCTGGACGGGACGGCGGCGGGACGGGTTATCATCCTCCGGTGAAACCGGAACCGCTTCCACCCCCCGCGCCCGACCTGGCGAAGAGCCTGCTGGGGATCTGGCGGCTCGTCTCGCGGGAGGACTACGCCGCGGACGGGCGCCGCCTGATCGATCCGGCGCTCGGCGCCGATCCCCTCGGGATCGTGAGCTTCGCCCCCAGCTACTTCGCGGCGCAGTTCATGAACCGGAACCGCTCGGCGCCCTCCGCGGGCGGCGCCATCGGCGGGGCGGCGGACCGCTCGGCCTCCGCGGCCGCCGCCGCGAACAACAGCAGCGCGATCGACGGCTACGACGCCTACTTCGGGAGCTACACCTGCGACGCCGAGGCCGGCCGGATCGCGACCCGCCTCGAGGGAGGGATCTCGCGCGCGAACATCGGATCGGTCTTCACGCGGGACATCCGCGTGATCGGCGACCGCCTCCTGATCCGCCTCGCCACGAACGCCGCCGACGGCACGCCGGTCACGCGCACGCTGACCTTCGAGCGGTTGTCGTAACCCTACCCCTCCATCCAGACCCTCGTGAGCTGCCAGGTCATCTCGCGGGAGTCGTAGCGGATCTCGTAGAAATCGGCGTTGTCGGCGAGCAGCGCGAAGTAGTGGATCTTGTTCTGCCCCTCGTGGCGGATCCAATCGCCGGTCACCTTGGCGATGCGCACGGTCTTGTTCTTCCACCGGAAGCGGATCGGCTTCATCATGCCTCCGGAGAACATCGTGATGACCTCGATGGGGTCGTGGATGGACTCGATCATGAAATACCCGCTGTCTGGTGTAGGGAACGAATGCGCATGGATCATCCGTCGAGCCTCCGGGGCAACGCGAACAGGTGCCTGTTCATGACATAGGAAAGATACTGCACATTTGTGCAGTTGTCAAGGGGCCGGGGGGCGAAGCGGGGCGCCGCGGGGAGAGCCCCGGGGCTAGTCGGCCGGCAGGAGGCGCCACCGCTGCCTCTCGCCGCCCTGATCGACGGATTGCTCGATCGGCTCGCCGCTCGCGCGCGAGGCGGCCGGCGCCGCCAGGGCCTTGCCGCTGTGCTTCGCCTCGATCCGGATCTCACCGCTCTCGTCCTGGATGAAGCGCCACTTCTGGTTGTCGGACCCCAGCCAGTCCCACGAGACGAGCTTCGCGCCGTCGGCCATGCTCCCCTCGTCCACCGTGAGGCACTTCCCCGTCGCGACGGAGACGATCTCGAACGCGCCCGCGTCCTGGGCGACCAGGGGAACGATCCTCCACGCCTGACTCGCCCCGCCGCTCCAATCGGACAGGCGGAGTCTCGCGCCGTTCTCCTTCGTCGCCGGGTCGACTTCGATCGCCCTCCCGCTCTCGGACGACAGGATCTGGTATTTCCGGCGCTCGTCGGGGACGTAGGGGCCTCGCCGGTCCATGGCGTCGGCGAACCGGCGCTCCACCCACGCGCGCATGATCGACGCCTGTTGCGGGGTGAGCGTCTTCGTGTCGCCCCGGTAGTACGACATGACGTTGTCCCTCAGCAGGGCGAACGGCACCCCGTTCAGGATCACGATCGAATCCGCGGCGCACTGGAGCTCTTCGATATAGGGCTCGGGCGGCGTGTCCGAGAGCGCGTCGCCGTCGAACGCCTTGGGGTTGTTCCCGGCCCGCCGCAGCGCCTCCGCGGCCGCCGCCTTGGTCTTGAACTGGCGGAAGGTGTGCTTCAGCCCGAAGTAGTGCGCCAGCTCGTGCGCGAGGAGATAGGCGTTCTGGTCGGCGCCGCAGAGGGTCGTCGTCTCGTAACCGGGCAGGGCGACGAAGTCGTAGGTCGTGCTCGAAAAGCCGCCGCCGGTGGGCGCGGCGTCGGGTCCGTGGCGGAAGAGGAGGAGCGCCTTCCGCGGATAGCGGGCTGCGATCTCGTCTCCGATCGCCTTCCCGCGCTCCCAGGTTTCGTCCCCGGGCAGGTCCGCGACGAGATCGTTGACCTCGGTCGAAGGAAGCTCGGCCCAATCCGCCTTGCCGGGCGTCGGATCGAACTCGAGGCGGATCCTGGCGGCGCGAAAGACCTCGTTCGCCTTCCCGATCCAGCGCGCCACCTGCGCCGTGTCGATGGCCGCCGCCCGCTCGCCCGGGCAGGAATCGCTCACGCGCACGGCGTGGACGTGGATCGCGTACCAACAGGCCGCGGCCTCGTCGGCCTTGGCGCTCCGCTTGGCCTCGGTCTCGTCGATCCGGCGCTGGATCTCCGCCTTCGCGGCGGGGGGCGCCTTCCCCAGCTCGGCGTGGAGGGCGCCGAGCGCCGCCTCGAGCTCGCGAAGCTCCCGGTTCACCGCGAAGCAGTCGGTCTGTGCCTGGGCGGGACGCGCCGGCACCGCTCCGAGAACGAGGAGCGCGACCAGGAGGCCGGCCACGCGCCCGATCCGGCGCGCGTGGCCCTTCCGCGGCGGCGTCATGCTCCGAGTCTATCCGAAATCTTGGCCGCCGGGTCACTCCGCGTCGCGCGTCGGGACGAGCCCGACCGCGGCCGGACGAGGGCGGAGCGCCCCCGCCCGCTTCATCCGCATCGCGAGGACGTTGCCGAGTCGCATCGCGACGACTCCGACGATCAGGTGGAGCGTCTGGATCACCCAGTGGGACGCTCCTGGGAGGATCTGGGCCTGCGTCATCCCGAAGGCGATGGCGCCCGCGCCCCAGGCCAGGGTCAGGGCCGCCAGGCCGCGCGCCGCGCCGGAGGCGAGGCCGCGAACGGCCAGCCCCCAGAGCGAGAGCACGAACAGCGTCCCGACCAGCATGTGGAGCGGCGTCAACTGCCGCCCCACGTTGAACCAGAAGAGAAGCCCCAGGAGGACCTGGAAGATTCCGGTGACTCGAACGGTGGTGCCCAGAATGCGATCGAAGCCGGTCATGGGTCGATTCCTCCTCAAGCGATGTCGGGCGCCGCGCCTTGGACCGCGCCGGATACCGGCTCGGCCGCTTCGTCGACGACGACACGGCGGTGGGCGCTCGCCACGAGCATGTAGATCGAAGGGACGACGAAGAGCGTGAACATGGTTCCGATGATCATGCCGCTCACGAGCATGATGCCGATGCTGTTCCTCGCCCCGGCCCCGGGGCCTGACGCGAAGATCAGCGGGAGGTGGCCGAAGACCGTCGCCGCGGTCGTCATGAGAATCGGGCGGAGCCTCGTCCCCGCGGCTTCGATGACCGCCTCGAGCTTCTCCCGCCCCGTCTCCCGCAGGTGGTTCGCGAACTGGACGATGAGGATCCCGTTCTTCGCCACGAGGCCGACCAGCGTGATGAGCCCGACCTGGCTATAGATGTTCAGCGTCGTGAAGCCGAGGAACGAGAAGAGGAGCGCGCCGGCGATGGCGAGCGGCGCCGATCCCGCGAGGATGACGAAGGGATCGCGGAAGCTCTCGAACTGGGCCGCCAGCACCAGGAAGATCAGGATCGCGGAGAGGACGAAGATGCCGAGGAACCGGCTCCCCTCCGTGCGGAGCTGCCGCGACTCGCCCGCGTAGTCGACCGTGGTGCCCTGGGGCAGGATGCGCCGGGCCTCTCCCTCCAGATACCGGAGCGCCTGGTCGAGCGACACCCCCGGGGGGATCACGCCCTGGATGCGCACCGCGTTCAGCTGCTGGAAGCGCTTCAGCTCCCGCGGCTCGGTCGTGGTCTTGAGCGAGGCGAAGGTCGAGAGCGGCACGAGCCGCCCGTTCGTTCCGGTCACGTAGATGTCCTTCAGCTGATCGGGCGTGAGCCGCTGGCTCCGCTCGACCTGCGGGATCACCTTGTAGCTTCGCCCCTGGATGCTGAACCGGTTGACGTAGTTCCCGCCGAGGAGCGTCGAGAGATCGCGACCGGCCTCGCTCATCTCGACTCCCTGCGAGCGCACCTTGTCGCGGTCGAACACCACCTCGGTCTGGGGCTGATCGAACTTCACGTCGGCGTCGGCGTACATGAAGAGCCCGCTCTGGAACGCCTTCGCGACGAGCTGATTCGCGATCGCGACGAGCTGCTCGGGCTCGGCCGTCGACGCGATCACCAGGTCGACCGGGAAGTTTCCGCCTCCGGGAAGCGGCGGCGGGACGAGCGAGATGACCCGGATCCCCGGGATCTTGGACAGCTTCGCCGCGGCCGCCATCTGGAGCTGCTGCGTCTTCAGCTTCCGCTTGCCCCAGGGCTTGGTCACCATGCCGCCGAAGCCGCTGGTCGGGAACGTGAGCTGGAACGTGTTCTTCGTCTCCGGAAACGACTGGTAGACGTCGTTGACCGCGGTGGTGTAGAGGCGCGTCTGGTCGATCGTGGAATTGGGCGCGGCCTGGACCACGCCGAACACGACGCTCTGATCCTCGTTCGGAGCCAGCTCTTGCTTCGAGAAGAGATAGAACGGGACGATGAGGAACATCACGACCGCCCAGAGGGCGTAGACGACCGGGCGGTACTGGAGCGTCCCGGCCAGGCTCCGCTTGTACGCCTCCCGAACGCCGTCGAACCGGTGGTTGATCCAGCCGGCGAATCCCCGCTCGTCGTCGCCGGCGCGGAGCAGCTTCGATCCCATCATCGGCGAGAGCGTGAGCGCCACGACGCCGGAGACGAGCACCGCGCCCGCGAGCGTGAACGCGAACTCCCGGAAGAGCGAGCCGGTCAGGCCGCCCTGGAGCGCCACCGGCGTGTAGACCGCGGCCAGCGTGATCGTCATGGCGATGATCGGGCCGATCAGCTCGCGGGCCGCGTCGATCGCCGCCCGGAAGGGGCTCGACCCCTCGCGCAGGTGCCGCTCCATGTTCTCGACCATCACGATCGCGTCGTCGACCACGAGCCCGACCGAGAGCACGATGGCGAGGAGCGTCAGGAGGTTGATCGTGAACCCGGCCACCAGCATGAGGAAGACCGCGCCGACCAGGGAGACCGGGATCGCCACGATCGGGATGATCACCGCGCGGAACGAGCCCAGGAAGAGGAAGATCACGAGCACGACGATGAGGAGCGTCTCCGTGAGGGTCTTCAGGACCTCGTGGAGGGCGCTCTGGATGTACTCGGTCGAGTCGTACGGGATCCCCACCTTCATGCCCACGGGGAGCTGCGCCCGGATGCCCGGGATCGCCTCGCGCACGTGGCGGATCACCTCGAGCGAGTTTGCCGTCGGGAGGACCCAGACGCCCATGAACGTGGCGTCCTGTCCGTCGAAGCGGACGTCCTGGTCGTAGTTCTCGGCGCCCAGCACCACGTCCGCGATGTCGCCGAGCCGCACGACGTCGCCTCCGGCCTCCTTGACCACGAGGCGGCGGAACTCGTCCGCGGTCTGGAGATCGGTGTTGGCCACCAGGTTCACCGAGACCATCGACCCCTTGGTCTGGCCCAGCGTGGAGAGATAGTTGTTCCGCGTGAGCGCGTCACGCACGTCGGACGGCGAGATGCCACGGGCCGCCATCTTGTCGGGCTTGAGCCAGACGCGCATGGCGAACGTGCGGGCCCCGAGGATGTCGGCGCGCTGCACGCCCTGGATGGAGCTCAGCTTCGGCTGGACCACCCGCGTCAGGTAGTCGGTGATCTGGTTCTGGTCCAGGTCCTTGGACGAGAAGCCGAGGTACATCGCCGCGAAGCGGTTGTCCGCGGTCTCCAGCTCGATCACGGGCGCCTCGGCCTCGGGCGGGAGATCGTTCCGCACCTGGGCCACCTTCGCCTGGATCTGCGTGAGCGCGGCGTTCGTGTCGTAGTTCAGCTTGAGATGGACCGTGATCGTGCTCACGCCCTGGGCGCTCGACGACTCGATGTAGTCGATGCCGTCGGCGCTCGCGATCACGCGCTCGAGGGGCGTCGTGATGAACCCGCGCACCAGGTCGGCGTTGGCGCCCACGTAGGAGGTGGTCACGTTCACGACCGCGATGTCGCTCCGCGGGTACTGCCGCACGCTGAGCGATCGGATCGATTGAAGGCCGGCGATCAGGATGACCAGACTGACGACCATCGCCAGCACGGGCCGTCGGATGAACAGGTCGGTGAATCGCATCAGCTTTCCTCCGGCTGGGGTGCGGGATTGTTCGAGGGTTGGATGGCGTTGTTGACGATCACGGCGGCGCCGTTCCGGAGCTTGAACACGCCGGAGGTCACGACCTCTTCGCCCGGCTTGATCCCGGAGACGACCGCGACCTGGTCGCCGCGCCCGGCCCCGAGCTTCACGAACCGCTGCTCCACGCCGCGGTAGGTCTTGCCGTCCGGGCGCTTGACGTCCTTCACGACGAAGACCGAGTTGCCATAGGGCGCGTAGCTGATCGCGCTGGCCGGGAGCGCGATGACCGAGTCGCTCGCTCCGATTTTCGCGCTCACCTCGACGTACATGCCGGGGCGGAGCGCGCCGCGCGGATTCCGGAAGGTCGCCTGGATGTCCACGTTCCGAGTCGCCTCGTCCACGACGGAGTTGATCGCCGTGACCTGCCCGGCGGGAACGCCGACGTCGCTGCTGTCGCCGCTCACGTGCACGTCGGCGCCCGGCTTGAGCGAGCCGGCGTCCTGCTGCGGGACGGCGAAGTCGACGTAGACCGGATTCATCGACTGGAGCGGCACGACCGGCGCGCCCCCTTCCAGGTACTGGCCGACGTTGATCTGGCGGATGCCGAGAACGCCCGAGAAGGGGGCCCGGATCTCCTTCCGCGCGATCGTGGCCTGGATCTCGCCGACCTTGGCCTCCGCCTGCTTGGCCTCGGCGGTCATCTGGTCGTACTCCGCCTGGGCGACGACTCCCTTGTCGAGGAGCTGCCGTGACCGCTCCAGGTTCAAACGGGCGAGATCGCGCGCCGCGACCGCCGCGGCGAGCTGCGCCCGCTCCTGGCGCGTGTCGAGACGCACCAGCACGTCGCCCTGCTTCACGCTCTTCCCGGAGTCGAACGCGATGCTCTCGACGATCCCGGGCAGGTCGGCGCTCACGGTCACGCCGTGGACGGCCGTGACGGTGCCGACGGCGCTGAGCGTCGCGGCCCACCGATCCTGCCGGGCCACGACCGTGGTGACGGCCTCCGGGGGCGGCTGGAACGAGGCGTACTGCGCGATGGCCGCGCGGATCTGCATGAACTTCACGAACCCGATGGCCAAGACGAAGGCGGCCATCACGGTCAGCATCAGCGTCATTCGCTTTCTCATGTGCGTTCTCCTTACCGCGTCGGTTCGCCGACGTCGATGTGGTGCCGCTCGATCAACGAGCCGGTCGCGCGCGCCATTTCCGTCCGCGCCGTCCGGTAGTCCGTGAGGGCCGAGATCTCGTCGAGCCGCGCTCGTGAAAGGTCGTTCTGCCGCGTGAGGACCAGGAAGTTGGTGGAGAGCCCGGTGGCGTAGCGGTCCCGCTCGGCCGCGAGCTGCACCTCCGCGGCCTCTCGGCCGGACTTGGCCGCCTCGATCCGCTGGCGCGCCGCGTCGAGCGCGGCCGCGGCGTCGAGCACCTCGGCGCGGATCGTCTTCCGGATCCGGACGAGGTCGGTTTCGGCCTGCCGCTCGACGCGCCGGGCGATTTCGGCGCTCCCCCGCGCCTCGCGGTTTCCGATCGGGAGACCGAGCACGAGCGCGACGCGCGCGGCGTCGTAGTCGCCGGTCCCGAGCGAATGGAACGAGTCGCCGAGGTCGCCGTCGAGCCCCGCCGGGAGCGTGCCCGCCGGCGCCGCTGGGTTTCGGGAACCGGCGAGCCCATACCGGTCGTACGAGACGACCACGTCGAGGCTCGGCCAGATCCCGTCGCGGGCGAAGGCGGTCTCGGCGTGGCGCCGCTGGATCAATGCGTTCGCGATCTCGAGCTCCGGCCGCGTCGCGAGCGCCTGTCGGAGCGCCGACGCCACGTCGACCGAATCGACGTCCGATCCCGCGTCCTCGACCGGATCGATGGCGTCCGACCAGAGGGGGTCCTGGTCGCCGTCCAGGATGAGGACCTTGAGCGCGTTCTCGGCGCGCGATAGCGTCTCGCCCGCGGCCAAGAGATCCCCGCGGCGCCGCTCCAGCTCGGCCTGCGGCTGGGCCAGCTCCGTGCGCGGCACCGAGCCCGTCTCCACGCGCGACTGGGTCTCCTGGAGCTGCTCCTGCGCGAGGCGCACCGCCTCCTGGCGCACCTCGATGTCGCGGCGCGCGTCGACCAGCGTCCAATAGGCGCGCTCCACCGCCGCGACCGTCTCGGTGACGGCGCGGCGTAGCGACGCGACGGCGCCGCGGCGCCCGGCCTTCGCGACGCGGACCGAGAGCCGCGCCGCGTCGGTGCCGCGGTTCCGGAGGAGCGGCTGGCGCAGCTCGGCGCCGACCCGCGTGTCGTACGCGGGCGTCAAGAGGGCGAACGGGTAGTCGGTCGTCGACCGCGCGCCGTTCCCCGACACCGAGAGCGAGCCGCCGGTCGGGAGGAGCTGCCGGATCGACACGCCGGCGTCCGCCTCCCGGTTCTCCGGCGCGCTCAGGTACGGCGTCCCGGTGGTCGGGTCGAGATAGGTCGCCGGCTCGGTCGACTTGGACCACGAGCCGTCCAGCTGGATCAGCGGGTCGTACGCGCCCTTGGCCCCGGTGACCGCGGCCTTCGCGGCGCCCAGCGACTCGCGTTCGATCACGAGGTCCTCGTTCTTCCGAAGGGCCATCCCGATCGCGTCGTCCAGGGTGAGCGACCGCTCGGCGGCGGTCGCGGCCGGCGCGGGCGCCGCGGTCGCCAGGAACGCGCCCAGCGCGAGCGTTCGTATCAAGGTGGAAGGCTTCACGTGGTTCCTCCTCTGAGATCGGACCTCTGGAGGCGCGCGTCGATCGCCATGGCGAAGCGCGTCAACTCCCGAGGGTCGATCGAGGCGAGCGATTCCCGCTCGCATTCCGTCAGTTCCATGCCGCGCCCGATCAATTCCGAGATCGCGGCGTGCGGATCGTTGGCGAACTCGCGCCTCGTGGCCTCGTCGGTCGCGAGGTGTCCGATGGCGCGTTCTACGTTTCGTTGGCTCATTCCGGTTCTCCTCTCGCCTGGCCCTATCTCAAGCGGCGTGCCAAACGACGGAGGAGAGGGTCGGGACGGACGAAACGGCGCGCGGCGCGCGACTTGGCGGCGGTACGGCGCGCGCGATCGCGCGCCGGCGCGTTCACGCCGCGTGCGGGGAAATCCGCAGGTTGTCGATCAGCAGGCAGCGACTACTGGAGGCGGTACTTCTCGATGCGGGAGTAGAGCTGGGCGCGTGAGAGGCCGAGCACGCGGGCGGCTTGGGACTTGTTGCCACGCGACTGCTCGAGCGCCTTCGCGACGAGGTCGCGCTCCACCGCTCCGATGTTCATGCCGTCGGGAGCGGAGGCGGGCGCGGGTGCGCTCGAACCGTTGGAGGAGGGCGCGGGCGCCGCGGCGGGCGCCGCCGCGAGCGCCGCGGAGAGGCGCGCCGGCACCGCCGGACGCGCGGGCGTCGACGGGAGATGGTCGTGCGTGATCAGCCCTCCGTCGCAGAGGAGGATGGCGCGCTCGATCGCGTTCCGAAGCTCGCGCACGTTCCCCGGCCACGGGTAGGAGAGGAGCCATTCGCGCGCGTCGCGCGAGATCCCCGCCGCGGGGCGGCCGATGGACCGCCCGAGATCCTGCAGGAAGATCTCCGTGAGCGGCAGGATGTCGTCGGGGCGCTCGCGGAGCGGCGGAATGTGGATCTGGAACACATTGAGGCGGTAGTAGAGGTCCTCGCGGAAGGTCTGCCGCTCGATCGACGTGCCGAGATCGCGGTTCGTGGCCGCGACCACGCGCACGTCCGCCTTGATGGTGCGGTTCCCGCCCACGCGCTGGAACTCCCGTTGCTCGAGGACGCGGAGGAACTTCGCCTGCACCTGTGGGCTCATCTCGGCGATCTCGTCGAGGAAGAGCGTCCCGCCCGACGCCTGCTCGATGCGTCCGATCTTGGTCGCGATCGCGCCGGTGAAGGCCCCCTTCTCGTGTCCGAACAGCTCGGACTCGAGGAGCTGTTCCGGGAGCGCCGCGCAGTTGATCGCGACGAACGGCTTCCCCGCGCGCGGGGAGCCCTGGTGCGTGAGGTTCGCGATCACTTCCTTGCCCGTCCCCGACTCGCCCGTGATGAGCACGGTGGTGTCGGACGACGCGACCCGGCCGACCGCCATCAGCGCGTCCTTCCACGCCGGCGAGTCGCCGACGATGCGGCCGCGGCCCCGGGAGGCGACCTCGCGCACCAGCGTCTCGACCGTCTCTTCCAGGCGCTCGGCCCGCTCCCGCGCTTCCGTCGCGACCCTCGCCTCCTCGGCCAGCCGCTGGTGGGAGAGCATCAGCGCCACGCGATCGGCGAGGCGCGTCGCGATCTCGACATCCCCCTCGTCGTAGCGGGCGGGCTCGCGATGGAAGAAGCTGAGGCTCCCGTGCGCCTCGCCCGCGAGGCGCACCGGCACGCGGAGCCAGGAGCGCATGCCCGTCGCGAGGAGCAGCCGGTTCCGTTCGGTCCCCGGCTCGAGCTCCGACGGAATGTCGCGCATCAGCTCGAACTCGATCGCGCGGCGCGAGCACTCCTCGTCGGTGAGCGGGACCCGCTTCGGCGCCCCCACGAGGTCGCTCGTCCCCGCGACCGCGACCACGTCGAAGGCGCGCGCCTCGAGCTTCATCTCGCTCAGGACCATCAGGCCGTGAGGCAGGATCGGCTTCGTCGCCTCGGAGATCCGGTCGAAGACCACGCGGATGTCGAGCGATTCCGCGAGGGTGCCGAGCAGCGTCTCGATGCGGTCGAGTCGGTCCCGCCGGCGGCGCTCGGTGTCCCAGAGGCGCCAGTGCTCGACCGCGGTGCCGAGGAGCGCCGCGATCGGCCGGAGCATCTCCTGGTGCTCGTCCGCGAAGGCGTTCGTCCGGTACGCGCTCAGCCAAACGCCTCCGCGGAACGGCTCCCCGGCGCGAAACGGCTCCCACATCGTCGAGCGGGCACCGGCCCTGAGGATCTCGGAGTCGCCGCGGAACGACGGGTCGAGTTCGGCGAACGTGTCGTCGATCCGGCGGATGGGGCCCGGGCGGGGACGCATCCGCGGGGACCAGGTCGTCAGCTCGCAGAGTCTCGCCACGCAGGGGTCGTCGTCCGGCGACTCCCCCGCGGGCCTCTCGGACGGGCTCGCCGTCCACCGGGTACAGTCGGGATAGGTCGCGGCATGCTTGATCGCCCACTTGCCGCCCTGAATCCGGACGACCCCCATGTGGTCGAACGGGATCACCCGGCGTACGGAATTGGCGATCCGCCCGAAGACGTCCTGCAGCTCCAACGTCTCCGA
>DASVDZ010000076.1:0-34777 GCA_036380835.1 Candidatus Eiseniibacteriota bacterium
CCACGCGCCGAGCGTGATCTCGGCGGCCAGGTCGGCCGGAAGCACGCGAACGAGGTTTCCCGGGATGCCGCCGCCGGTGACGTGGGCCATGGCGCGCACGGCGCCCGCGCCCCGCGCCGCGGCGACCGGAGCGCCGTAGTACGGATGCGGCGCGAGGAGCACGTCGCCCACCGACGCGTCGCCCCCGGGAAAGCGGTCCGAGACGCGGAGCCCCATCGTGTCGAAGAGGATCCGCCGCGCGAGCGAGTAGCCGTTCGTGTGGAGTCCGACGCTCGGCAGCCCGAGCACCAGGTCCCCCGCCTCGAGCGCGGCGCCGTGGATCAGGTCGCTCTCGGCGGCGACGCCGACGATGGCCCCCGCGAGGTCGTAGTCGTCCGGCGCGTAGAGGCCCGGCATCTCCGCCGTCTCCCCTCCGATCAGCGCGCACCCGACCTCGCGGCAGCCGCGCGCGAGGCCCGACACGAGCGCCTCGACCCGCTCCGGGCGAAGCGCGCCCATCGCGATGTAGTCGAGGAAGAAGAGCGGGCGCCCGCCGTGGACGAGAATGTCGTTGGCCGAGTGGCAGACGAGGTCGTAGCCGACCGTGTCGTGCCGGTCGCAGAGGATGGCCACCTTCAGCTTGGTGCCGACGCCGTCCATGCTCGAGAGGAGGACCTGCCCCGGCGCCCCCGGCATCCGGTAGGCGCCCGCGAAGAGGCCGACGTCGCTCAGCACCGCCTCGCCGAACGTCGAACGGCAGAGGTCGCGGATCCGCGCGACCGCTTCGTCCCCCTTCCGGATGTTGACGCCCGCCTCCTCGTAGCGGCTCATCGCGCGAGCTCCACCGGCTCCGCGGACGGGGCCGTCGGCTCAGGCGCGGGGACGCCCGCTTCGGCGGCCGGCGCGGACGGGCCCTGCCTCCAGATCGGGAGGGCTCCGGCCTCGTGGAGCGCGACGAGCGCCTCGACGATCTCCCCGTCGAACTGCGTCCCGGCGTGGCGCTCGAGCTCGGCCAGCGCGCGTTCGGCGGGGAGCCCCCGCCGGTACGGGCGATCGGAGGTCATGGCGTCGAACGCGTCGCAGGCGTGGATGATCCGAGCCCCGAGCGGCACCTCGGCCTCCGTGAGCCCGGGCGGGTAGCCCTTGCCGTCGGGCCTCCAGTGATGCGTGCGCACCATGGCCGCGGCGTCGCGGAGCGACCGGATCTGCCCCACGATCCGCGCCCCCGCTTCCGGATGCCGCCTCATGATCCGCCGCTCCTCCTCGTCGAGCGCGGTCGGCTTCCGGATCACGTCGGGGCGCTGCGCGATCTTTCCGATGTCGTGGACGAGCGCCGCGTAGTGGATCGTCTCGACCTCCGCCTCGGGGAGCGCCAGCTGCCGCGCCACGCGGACCGCGTAGTCCGCGACGCGCACGGAGTGCTCGTGCGTGTACGGATCGACCGCGTCGAGCGCGACGCTCAGCGCGCGCACGAACGAGACGAGGTCTTCGCGAAGGTCGGCGTAGAGGCGGAGCGCGTAGCGGGCGAGGAAGAGCGGCACGACGAGGAGGACGACGCCCGGGATGCCCGCCGCCGTCCTCACCTGCGCGAAGAGGAGACCGAATCCGATCGAGAGGAGGTGTTGCGGAAGGCCGTCGCGGAACTGCTGCCGCCAGATCGTCTGCGCCGGCTCGCGCGTGCGCGCGCCGAGCACCAGGCTCACCCACCCCGTGTTGAGCGCGTAGTAGAGCGCGCCGGCGAGGAGGATCGCGCCGTAGTCGCCAAGCCGCGGCGTCCCGAGGGTGCCTCCCGCGGCGAGGTAGGCGCCGCCGGCGAGGATCGTCGTCGACGCGTAGAGACCCGCGTTCAACGCCGCCGCGCCGGGCCGCTGCCGGAGGATGAAGAGTTGCGCCGGGATGGTGGTCAGGAGGTCGAGCGCCCCCGCGATCCAAGGCCCGAAGAGGATGATCGCGGCCACGTCGAGCACGGAGGCGATCGTGATCGTCCCGCCGCGCGGCAAGGGCACCGGGAGCGCCTCGGCGACGATGAGGAGCACGAACCAGACGCCGATCCCCATCGGGTCGACCCGGCTCTGCTTCACCTCGGGCCCCCCGAAGAGCGCGAGCAGGACCGGGAGCGCCGCGAGGAAGGACGGCACGAGGATCCAGGCAAGCCGCGAGGCGAACCCGGTCGGGCGCGCGTCGGACGGCGACGATGGGTGGCGGGGCGACGTCAACGCCGACATGCGATCCCCTCGCGTGCGGTGGACTCGAATCGGAGCGACGGCCGGACGCAACCAGTGTGCCAGCGCGGGCGCGCTCCGGAAAGCCGTAACCGCAACGGGCGCCTCCGGGCCGCCGCGCCGCGAACCCCGCGCCGGCGGGCGTCAGGCGTCGGGCGCCCGTCGCCGTCGGACCGGGTCCCGGGGCTCAACGGAGGATGCGCGCGGTGTTGTCGAGGGTGACGCGCGTCATGGAGAGGACGGCGTCCGCGCGGCGGAGGATCTCCTTTCGCTCGACGCCGAGGAGCCCGCCCACGCCGAACTCCTCGACCGTGAACGAGGCCAGCACCACGCCGTAGATCACCGCCCGTCTCAGGTTCCCGTCGGTCACGCGCCCCATCCGCGCGAGCGCCCCCATGAACCCTCCCGCGAAGGTGTCCCCCGCTCCGGTCGGATCGATGACCGCCTCGATCGGGAACGCGGGACAGGCGAAATAGACGTCGCGGCTCTGCAGGAAGGCGCCGTGCTCCCCCTGCTTCACCACCACGGTCTCGGGGCCCATGGCGAGGATCGCCCGCGCGGCCCGGTGCGTCAGCGCCTCCCCCGTCAGCTGGCGCGCCTCCTCCTCGTTGATCAGGAGGATCCGGACCTTCTTGAGCGTTCGCATCAGATCCTCGCGCTTGTTCTCGATCCAGTAGTTCATGGTGTCGGCGAGGATCAGGCGGGGCCGCGCGAGCTGGCCCAGCACCTCGCGCTGGAGCACCGGATCGATGTTCGCGAGGAAGACGTGCTGGAAGCCGCGCACCGACTCGGAGAGTCGCGGCCGGAACGTCTCGAAGACGTTGAGCTCGGTCCGGACGGTGCGCCTCGTGTTCATGTCCTGGCTGTAGATCCCCTCCCAGCGGAACGTGCGGCCTTCGCGCACCTCGAGCCCGCTCAGGTCGAGCTCGGGGTGCTCGAGCGCGGCGCGCGCCTCGTCCGGGAAGTCGGTGCCGACGACGGCGACCAGGTGGACCGGCAGGAAATGCCTTGCCGCGAGCGAGAAGTAGGCCGCCGATCCGCCCAGGACCTCCTCGACCCGCCCCGCCGGGGTCTCGATCGTGTCGAGCCCGAGCGAGCCGACCACCGCGATCGCCATCGCTACATCGCCTCCGGGGCGCTCACGCCCAGGAGGCCGAGCGCCCGCCGGATGACGGCGCCGGTCGCCTGGGTGAGGAGGAGCCGAGCCGCCGTCCGGTCACCCTCCTGGGTCACCACGCGATGGTGGTGATAGAACACGTGAAACTTTGCCGCCAAGTCCTTCAAATAGATCGTGATGCGATGTGGCTCCCGCGCCTTCGCGGAGGCCGCCAGGAGGGACGGGAGCGAGGCGAGGGCGCGAAGCAAGGCCTCGGTCTCCGGCTCCGAGAGGAGATCGAGGCGCGCCGTCTCCGGGTCGGGCGCGGGCGCCCCCTGGTGGCGCGCGTACTCGAGCACGTGCGCGATCCGGGCGTGCGCGTACTGCACGTAGTAGACCGGGTTCTCTTCCGAGCGCTTGACCGCGAGCTCCATGTCGAAGTCGAGCGGGCTCTCCGCCCGGCGCATCAGGAAGAAGAAGCGCGCCGCGTCGACGCCCACCTCCTCCACCAGCTCCTCCATCGTCACGAATTCCCCGGCGCGCTTCGACATCTTCACCACCTCGCCCCCGCGGAGGAGCTTCACCCACTGGAGCGTGATGACGTCGAAGTGGGCGGGATCGTGCCCCATCGCCTCCACCGCGCCCTTCATCCGGAGGACGTGGCCGTGGTGGTCGGGGCCCCAGACGTCGATCAGCCGCTCGAAGCCGCGCGAGAACTTCTCTTCGTGATACGCGGTGTCGGAGAGGAAGTACGTCGGCTCGCCGCTCGAGCGGACCATGACGCGATCCTCCTGGTCGCCGAACCGGGTGGAGCGGAACCAGCGCGCCCCGTCCCGGTCCTCGATCAGACCGTTTCCGACGAGCCGCTCGAGCGCCTTCTCGACGAGACCCCGGCGGTGGAGCTCCGACTCACGGAACCAGCGGTCCATCCGGACGCCGAAGCGCTCGAGTGCAACCCGCTGCCGCTCCACCATCCGGTCGATCGCGCGCGCGCCGAAGGCCCGCCTCTGTTCCGGCTCGGGCAGCGCGAGCCAGGCGTCGGCCTCCGCCGGGTCGAGCGCGGCCGCCACCTCGGCCACGTAGGCGCCGGCGTATCCCTCCTCCGGGATCGGGGGCGCGGGCCGCCCCTTGGCCTCGCAGTACCGCGTCCGCACCGAAGCGCCGAAGAGCTCCGCCTGGCGCCCCCAGTCGTTCACGTAGAACTCGCCCTCCGCGTCGTAGCCGGCGGCGCGGAGCACGCGCACGAGCGCGTCGCCGAAGGAGGCGGCGCGCGCGCTCACCACGTTCAAGGGCCCCGTCGGATTGGCGCTCACGTATTCCACCAGGACGCGCTGCCCCTGGCCCGCCCCCGACGAGCCGTAGCCCTCGGGATCCTCGAGGACGCGGCGGACCGTCTCGCGGAGCCACGAGGAGGCGAGGCGGAAGTTGATGAAGCCCGGCCCGGCCAGCTCGACCCGCTCGAGCACCGCGGGGTCGACCTCCAGGGCGGCCACGATCGCCGTCGCCACCTCGCGCGGCGGGCGCCGCGCGGCTTTCGCGAGCGGGAGCGCGACGGCGCTCGCCCAGTCGCCGTGCCCGGGCTCGCGCGGCACCTCGACGTCGACCGCGAGCCCCTCGGGCAGCGCGAACCCCGCGCGCTCGACGGCCGCCCGAAGGCGGCTCGTCAGGTACCCTTCAATCGGCCACGATTTCGCGATCGGCATCGCCCCAGAGCTTGTCGAGGAGGTAGTACTCGCGCGCGCGGGCGTGGAAGACGTGCACGACCACGTCCACGTAGTCGAGGAGGATCCACCGCCGCGCCTCGTAGCCCTCCACGTGCCAGGGCCGGATCCCCTGCTCGCGAAGCCCCTCGTCCACGGCGTCCGCGATGGCCCGGACCTGAACCTCGGAGTGCCCGGTCGCGAGGACGAAGAAGTCGCTGACCCCGTCGAGGCGGCGGAGATCGAGGATCGTCACGTCCTCCGCGCGCTTGGTGAGCGTCAGCCTCGCGGCGAGCCGCGCGAGCTCCTGCGAGGGAACGGGCGACGAGAACGCGGGTTTGGTCCGCGGTTCGATCACCGACGGCGGGTCACGGCGTAGCGGACGGCGTCCACGAGCGCGGCGCGGACGACGGAGTCGGGCACGTGCTCGAGCTCGGCCTCGGCGCGCGCCGCGTACTCGGCCGAGCGCGTCGCGCTGTAGCTCACGCCGCCGTGCTCGGTGACGAATCGGACCACGTCGCCCCAGTGGCCGTTCCGGAATTCGCGGTTCTGGATCATCGCCGTCATCTCGCGGCGCGCCCGCTCTGGCGCGTTCGACAGCGCGGTGATCAGGGGGAGGGTGATCTTCCCGCCTTCCAGGTCGCTCCCCATCGCCTTCCCCATCACGGTCTCCGCGCCCAAGTAGTCGAAGATGTCGTCGGTGATCTGGAAGGCGAGGCCGACCGCCTGGCCGTAGCGGAACATCGCCTGGCGCGCCCTCGGATCGGCGCCGCCCGACACCGCCCCGAACTCGCACCCCGCCGACATCAGGCACGCGGTCTTCTCTTCGATCACGCGCATGTATTCGGCCTCGGTCAGGTCGAGCCGGTTCCACTGCTCGATCTGGCGGAGCTCGCCCTGGCTCATGCGATGCGTCGCGTCGGCGAGGAGATCCATGGCCACGTACATCCGGTTCTTCACGAGGATCGAGAAGGCCTTCGAGTAGAGGTAGTCCCCCATGAGAATGGCGACGTCGTTGTTCCAGGCGCTGTTGACGGTCGGGAGCCCGCGGCGCACGAGGCTCTTGTCGACGCTGTCGTCGTGGATGAGCGTGGCGGTGTGGATCAGCTCGACCACCACCGCGCCGAGCACCGCCTCCTCCTTCACGTCGCCGAATCCCCTCGCCGCGAGGAGGAGGAGCGTCGGGCGGAAGCGCTTCCCGAACGCGCGGTGGAGGTGCGCGCCGACGGCGCCGACCAGGGAGACGTCGCACAGGAACGCGTCGTCGAGCCGCTCCTGGAAATGCTCGAACGCGTCGGCGATCGGTTCCCGGATGGTGTCGAGCGTCGGCTCTTCGGCGCTGGTCCGCGCCGGTTCCTGCTGGGGTCGGGTCAATGGGCCTCTAACGCTTGGGAGGACGGCAATTACAGACGGTCCAGTTTAGTCGCGGGAGCCGCCCATGTCAACCGGGAACCCCTCGCGAATCCGGGTGAGCAGCTTCTCCCGGTCGTTCAGCCGCGGATCCTCGAGCACCGCCTCGAGGAGCCGGTCGAGCACGCCGCCCACCTTGGGCCCGGGCGGAACGCCGAGCTCCCGCATCACGTCCGCGCCGTCCACCTTGAGGTCGCGCACGGTGAGCGCCTCCGCGGCCGCGAGCACCCCCCCGATCCGCCGCGACAGCTCTTCCAGGTAGTGCGGGAATCCGGTCTTGAGCCCGTTCCCGACGTTGTCCGCGATCCGGAGGTCGAAGAGATCGGCCACGTGCTCCACCCCGACCGAGCGGACGAACCGCCTCACGGTGGCGTCGGTCCACTCCGGCCGGTAGTCGAACATGTGCTGGCGCACGAGGTGGACCACCGTCTGGATCTCGTCGCGGCTGAACCGGAGCCGGGTCATGGCGGCTTCGGCCAGGCGCGCGCTCTCGAACTGGTGGTTGTAGAACGTGGCGTCCCCGTTCTCCTTCTCGGCGCGGGTGGACGGCTTCCCGACGTCGTGGAAGAGCGCGGCGAGGCGGACGAGCGGCTTCTCCGCGGGCGCCGCGTCGGTCGTGTGCAGCGTGTGAACGTAGACGTCGTAGGCGTGATACCGGTTCTGCGGCACCTGGACGCACGCCTCGAGCTCGGGCAGGACCAGGGCCAGGAGCCCCGACCGGCGGAGCACCTCGAGCCCGATCGAGGGCTTGGGCGCCGCCAGCATCTTCTTGAGCTCGTCGCGGACGCGCTCCGCCGCGACCCGCCGCACCTGGTCGCGGGCCCCTCCCAGCGCGGCGAAGGTCTCGGGGTCGATGGCGAACTCGAGCGTCGCGGCGAAGCGCGCGGCGCGGATCGGCCGAAGCCCGTCCTCCCGGAAGCGCACGGCGGGATCGCCGACCGCGCGGAGCACCCGCGCCGCCAGGTCCGCGCGGCCCCCGAACGGGTCGACCTCGTGGCGGGCCTCCGGATCCCACGCGATCGCGTTCACCGTGAAGTCGCGGCGCGCGAGGTCGGCCTCGACGTCCTCCACGAACGTGACCTGGTCGGGGCGCCGGGCGTCGCTGTACCCCGACTCGGTGCGGAACGTGGTGATCTCGCAGGGCCCGCTCGCCGCGACCACCGTCACCGTTCCGTGCTTGAGACCGGTCGGAACCGCGTGGGGGAAGAGATCGAGGACCTGCCCGGGCCGGGCGCTCGTGCCGACGTCCCAGTCGACGACGTCGCGCCCGCGGATCAAGTCGCGGACGCAGCCGCCCACGAGGTAGGCGCGGTGGCCGGCCGTCTTGAGGCGGGCCAGGATTCCGCGCACCGGTTCGGGAACCCGATCGGGATCGAGGGACCTGAGCGCCATGACGCCCTCATGGTACCAGAGCGGGGCGAAGTCCCGGGCCTAGGCGGCGAGCCGCTTCCCTTCCAGCGGCACGGTGATCGTGAACCGCGCGCCGCCCCGTTCCGCGTTCTCGCCGCTGATCCGGCCGCCGTGGTTCCGGATGATCCGGTAGCATGTGGAGAGCCCGAAGCCGTGCCCCTCGGGCTTGGTCGTCACCGAAGGCTCGAAGAGCCGGCGCATGACCTCGGCCGCGATGCCGGGTCCGGTGTCCCGCACCGTGAGCTCGACGGCGCCGTCCGCGATCCGCGTCCGGACCCCGATCCGCGGGTCCGCCGTCTTGGCCGCGTTCATGGAGTCGGCCGCGTTGCTGAACAGGTTCAGGAGCACCTGCTGGATCTGGCCGGGGTCGAGGTTCATCTCCGGCACGCCGGGATCGAGGTCGAGATCGAACGCGATGCGCTCGTACTTGTTCTGCGGCACGATGAACTCGACCGTGCGGCGGACCAGGTCGTTCAGCTTGGTCGGCTGCTTCCGGATCCCCTTGTGCGAGAAGTCGAGGAGCCCCTTCACGAGGACCCCCATGCTCCGCGCCTGCTCCGAGATGATCCGCGCGCTCTCCTCGATCTTCTCGAGCGGCTGTTTCCCGATCGCCATGACGAGGAGCTGCGCGCGGCCCGAGATGGCGGCGAGGTAGTTGTTGAGCTCGTGCGCCACCTCGGCGGCCATCTCCCCCTTGGCGGCGAGGCGCTCCTGCGAGATCAGCTCGTCCTTCGCCTTCTCGAGCGCGATGTACTTCGCTCCGGCCTCCTTGATGAGGAGGAGCGGGACGAAGAAGAAGATCAGCCCGAAGAACCCGACGGCGATGTAGGAGACGACCACGAGGGGCGAGAGGAAGAAGAGCGCGGCCGAGCCGATGAGCGAGTCGGTGTAGAGGTACTCCTCACGCCACGTCGGCACGAGGCGCCGACCCGAGGAGAGCGCCACCGCGCCCGAGACGAGGAGCGTGTTGACCAGGAAGTAGACGAGCGTCATCGCGGTCCAGGGCAGGATGAGCGAGGGCCCGTGCATCGTCGCGAGCCCTCCGGCGGCGACGAGCGGCTTCCCTCCCAGCGCGGTGAAGACGAGGCCCGCGGCCGCGAGGCAGAGGACGTTCTGCCCCGCGTTGAAGATGGCCTTGTACCAGACGCGGTGGGAGAAGAAGACGTTCGCGAGCGTGAACGCGACCGCCACGATCCAGACCGACGGCATGAAGCCGAGGAGCACGAGGAGCGCCACGTCGACGACCGACGCCATGCTCTCCATCGCCTTCCCGGTGATCGTGGAGAGCCAGAGGCTCTCGGCGAGGAGGCTCACCACGACCCAGGCGGTCAGCTCCATCCAGCCGACGGCCGCGAGCGCGTGGAAGGAGAGCGCGAGGACGAAGCCCCCCGCCATCGTGACGATGGAGATGTACGTGACGAGGGCGGGATTCACCCGCGGCGCTCCGCGGGCGCGTCGAGGAGCGGCCCGTACAGGTCGACGCGACGGTCGGCGAAGAGGTCGTTCCGCGCCGTCACCCGCTTGTCACGCGCGTCCCCGGGGTCGATCTCGACCACGCGCACGCACTCCTCCGTCGCGTCGGCGCTCGCGAGCCGCTCTCCGCGCGGCGAGACGATCTGGCTCTTCCCCGCGAATTCGAGCGCGACGACGCCCACGCGTTCGCTCCCGGTGCGGCTCGAGGTGACGCTGAACACGCGATTCTCCAGGGATCGGGTGATCATCGCCTCCTGGCAGTAGGGATGGACCAGGTTCGCCGGATGCGCGAGGACGTCGGCCCCCTCCAGCGCGAGGAGCCGCGCCGCCTCGGGAAAGCGCCAGTCGAAGCAGATCATGAGGCCCAGGTCCGCGTCCCCCACCCGGCCGTGGCGCGGCGAATTCCCGGAACGGTCGAAAACCAAGGTCTCGGTGTCGAAGAGATGCGCCTTCCGATAGCAGACCACCGAGCCGTCGGAGCCGAGGAAGACCGCGCTGTTGTAGACGCGATCGCCCTCCCGCTCCGGGAGCCCGAAGACCACGGCGGCGCCCGTCTCGCGCACCGCGCGGGCGAGGCGGACGACGCTCGGCCCGTCCGGCACCGCCTCGGCCACTTCGAGCAGCTCGGAGCGGTCGAGATAGAGATACCCCGAGGTCGCGAGCTCGGGGCAAACGAGGAGGTCGGCGCCGGAAACGCGGAGCGCTTCCTCCATGCGCGCGGCGTTTTCGTCGGGGCGTCCGCGGACGGGGCAGAACTGGTAGAAGCCCGCGATCATCGCGTCCGCCGGCGGGCGCGACGAACGCTCTGGACGGCGCGACCTTGCGTGGTCACGCCGGGACCGTAGCAGCGGCCCGACGAGACGGTCAACGGGATTCGCGCTTCGCGCCCGGTCCGGACCGCTCGAGGAGCTCCCGCGGATCGAGCGGCTCCTCGCGGGTTCCTTTCGGCGCGCCGGTCGCGAGATCGTCCGCGCGCGGCGCCTTCTGGAATTTCCATTCGCGGAACTCCACCCAGAGCGTGTCGGTCTCGGACGCGAGGCTCACCCAGCGCGGCAGCCCCGTCCGCGCGTCGCCCGCGATCCAGAGCGTGACGTCCCGCGCGGAGTCCCCGAGCGACCGGCCGCCGATCCGGAACCCGTCGCGGAGCGTTCCCCCCGCGGCGCGCCGCTCGGCCACCGGGCGGAGATCGCCGGTCAGCGCGCGCTCGGGCTCCGCGATCAAGCGGCGGAGCCGCGCGGGAGCGCGGCCGTAGGCGCCTCGATAGAGCACCCGCTCCTGGGGGTTGTAGACGAGGAACGCGTCCTTCGCCCGGTCGATCACCACGTCCTGACCGCCCCGCTCCACCGAGCGGTAGCGGAGCCCGCGTCCCGGCAGGAACCAGACGCGCCCGCGTTCCCGCGTCCTGGGGCCGCCGAAGGGGTCGCTCCGCTCGAGGGTCACCTTGGCGACCGACTCGGCCGGCGTGAGGACGCGACGCAACATCTCCCGCACCGACTCGCCGCCCGCGGCGAAGACGAGGCCGCCGGCCGCGATTTCGATCGCGAGAGCGAGCGCGAGCCATACGACGCGATGAGACCTCATGGGTCCTCCCCCCGCTCGCCGATGCCGAGGTAGCGCCGGAGGAGGTCGCGGCTCCTCGGATCGTCGAGCGTCATCAGGGTCCACTCCGGGTCGGCCGCCGGCGCATGACGGAACCGGGCCGGCTCGCCGCGCGCGTACTCATCGATCGACAGGCGGATCACGGCCGAGCCCTGCGTCCACTCGATCCAGCGCGGCATCGTGCCGCCGCGGAACGATTTCGTCGGCCCGTATCGAACGACGATCCGCTCACCCCTTCCGCCGGGACGCGCGACGGCGAGCCGCGCCGGGTCGCCCCGCCGGTCGAGATCCAGCGTGAACGGATGCGCCGAGCCGCCCGACGCGAACGTCCCGCGAAGCCGCCAGCCCTTGTCCCGCGCCTCGACGGCCGCGTGCTCGATCGCGTCCTTGACCCACGCCGCGCTCAGGTCCCACGGCCGCGCGAGGAACCGGAGCCCCGCGGGACCGAGCCCCTCCCGCTCGCGCACCGGTCCCGCGAATCCCAGATCGCTCGTCCGAAGCGCGACGTAGAGCGAGTCGCCGAGCATCGACGCGTCGATCGCGCGCACCGGACCGGCGTACCCGAAGACGACGGTGCTCTCGGCGAGCGTCGCCCAGCGCACCTCGAGGGAGCCCTCCCGCCGATCGCCGTGCTTCGCCGCCACGACCCCGACGCCGCGGGAGCCCGCCTCGGGCACGGCGAACGTGGCGAGCAGATGGGCCCGGGCCTCGCTCCCCGACGCCGCCCGGGGCACGCGCGCGCAGCCCGCCGCGACGAGCAGGAGGAGGCAACCCCCTTGCGCGATCGCCGCGCCGACGGCAGAGTGGAGGCGATGACGACCGATCGGCTGTGGCGACCGCCCGACGGCTCCCTTCCCCCCCGCGTCGACTTTGCGATGACGACGCGCCGTGGCGGCGTGAGCGAGGGGCCCTTCGCGACCCTCAACGTGGGGCTCGTCTCCGGGGATTTGGAGGAGCGCGTCGCCGAGAACCGCCGCCGCGCCCGCGAAACCTTCGGCTGCGGGGAGCGCGATCCGATCCGCGCGCGTCAGGTGCACGGGTCGCGCCTCCTCGCCGTCCGCCCCGGCGCGGATCGCGGGACCGCTCCCGAGGAGCCCGCGGACGGCCTCCTCGTCGAACGGGCCGAGCCGGACCGCTCCCCTTGCGTCGCGGTGAGCGTCGCCGATTGCGCGCCGGTCGCGGTCGTCTCCGGCGACGGGACGTGGGCGGCGCTCCTCCACAGCGGGTGGCGCGGCACCCTCGCCGGGATCGCCTCCCGCGCGGTCGAACGCCTCGCCCGCTCGGGAGCGGCGCCGGAGACGCTCCGCGCCGTCGTCGGCCCGTGCATCCACGCCTGCTGCTATCCCGTGGGCCTCGACGTGGCGGCCCGCTTTCCCACGATTCACTGGCGTCCCCACGGGAGCGGCCAACCCGCGCTCGACCTGCCCGGCGCGATCGCCGCGTCGCTCGCGGCCGCGGGCGTTCCCGCGGGAAGGATCACGGTCGCGCCCGAGTGCACGTCGTGCCGCGCCGACCTCTTCTTTTCCCATCGCCGCGACGGAGGCGTCACGGGCCGCCACTGGGCGATGCTTCGCCTCGGCGCGGAGCGATGAGCGTGCGCGTCAGGCGCCCGTAGGCCCGCCGGCCCAGGAACCCGAGGAAGAAGCCGAGGCCCGCTCCCGCGGCGACGTCCGACGGCCAGTGATCCCCCACGTAGACGCGAGAGAGCGAGACCGCGCCCGCCACGGCGTAGGCGGCGACGGTCACCTCGGGAAAGACCGCCGCGATGACCGGCGCGGCCGCGAAGAAGTTGGTGGCGTGCACGGAGGGAAAGGAGAAGCTGTGGCGCACGCCGAAGAGCGGGCGCGCGTCCGCCAGGACCACCGAGGGACGCGGGCGCTTGAAGATCGGCTTCAGCACGGTGGCCGACGTCTGGTCGGACACGGTGAGCGTGAGCGCCAGGACCGCGAGCCCCACGGCGCCCCGCGCCCGCCGCGTCAGGAAGCAGAGGCCGATCGCGACGAGGATGGGGATCTTGAAGACGCCCGGATCGGTGAGCGCCCGCATGACCGGGTCGAGCCAGGCCTGGTGCCACCCGAGGTGGACGGCCCGGAAGAGGGCCGTGTCCCACGCCTGCCCCATGCGGCCCCCTTCTAGAAGTCCGCGCCGAACGTCACGAAGTTCTGCGGCTTCCCGACCCCGCCGTCGAGCTTGAACTCCCGACCGTAGTCGTAACGGAGGATGAAGTAGCCGAGGTTCACGCGCGCCCCGAGCCCGTACGCCAGGTGGAGGTTCTCGGTGTGGAGCCCGCCGACGCTCGAGAAGAACACCGGATCGTGCCCCCGCTCCCAGGCGGTCGCCCCGTCGAGGAACATCACGCCGTTGATCCCTCCGAGGTTGATCGAGAGCGGCCAGCCCAGCCGAAGCTGCTCGATCAGCGGGAACCTGAACTCGAGGTTTCCGAGGAGCGCGCGCGTGCCGACCAGGTCCCCGTAGTCGAGGCCGCGATACGTGAACGCGCCGCCGAAGCGGAAGAGCTGCGGGTCGCGCCCCCACGACCCGCCGGCGAGGAGCCGCTGCGCGAGTGCGTAGCGGTGGCGGATGTTCGTGTAGCGCCGCCAATCGAAGATGCCGGTCGTGTAGTGGACGTCGCCGATCGCGTGCTCGACCGAATAGCGCGACCGGCCGCCGTTGATCGGCCCGGTGGAGCCGTAGAGCGCGTTGTCCGCCACGAGGCCGATGTTCGGCGCCACGTAGAAGAACTCGCCGTTGTTCTGGAGCGTCGAGACGGTGCCGAGGTCGTAGTTGTAGCGCAGCACGCGCTCGCTCAGGACCGCCGCCTGGAGCCCGTACTCGATCCTGCGAAAACGGTTGAACGGCCGCGCGAAGAAGATCGACCCGCCGCGGTAGATCTGGCTCTCCACGTCGTCGCTCGACGGGGCCGACAGGAGCAGGAGGTCGTTCCGGTACTGGAAGACCGCGAGCCCGTAGTTCGTGCGGTGGGCGAGGTTCGAATACGCGAGGTAGATGTCCGACTGGGAGAGGTCGCCGTAGAGATTGAGCACGGCGAGCACGTTCCGGTTCCCGAGCACGTCGCTGAAGGAGACCACGCTGGAGCCGGCGAAGCCGATGTTCGACGCGAAGAGCGCGCCGCCGCTCACGTAGTCGCGGGAGAACCGGGCCCGGTACGGGAGCCGGACGAACGACGTGCTGTCCGCGAGCGGCTGGTGGTAGACCTCCCGGATGTACGTTCCGAGCGTCGTGTCGATCGCCGCTCCCCGCGCGGAGTCGGCCAGAGCCGCGCCCCGCGCCGAATCGGGCACCGCCGCCGACGTGCCCCGCGCCGAGTCGGCGGGCGCCGACGAGACGGGCGCTCCGTCCGAGGCGCCGTCGGGGTCCCCCGCGCTCCGGTCGTCGGGGGCCGCGGCGAGCACCGACGGCATGAGGGCGCTCGACACCTCCTCGCGCGTGCCGAGTGGCGCGAGGGAGCCGATCCGACCCGGCGCGGCCTCGCCGTCGGCCAGCATCGTGCCGGGCGCGTTGATGAACTTCCGCGGCTCGCGCACCGAATAGATGTCCCATCCGCCGCGCGTGAACGCCGTGAAGAGGAGCCGCTTCCCGTCGGGCGAGAGGGAGATGCACGGCGCCTCGGGGACGAGCCCCGACACGCCGTTCAGCAGGTTCGAGAGCCGGTAGGAATCGGCGGTCGCGAGGTCGACCCGGTAGACGTTCGGCGTCCCCGTCCGGTCGGAGACGAAGACGAGCGACTTGCCGTCGGGCGTCCATTGCGGGGAGAAGCTCGAGCCCGCCTGCTTCGGCAGCACCGTTACCTTGCCGGACGCCATGTCGTAGAGCGCGAGGCGGAGCTTCCCGAAGATCAGGTGCTCCACCTCGGTCCCCGCGCCCTCGTCGGTCGTGAACGCGATCGTCCCGCCGTCCGGCGACCAGGCCGGATCGCGGAACGTGAAGGGGCCGCTCGCCAGGACCGAGAGGTTCTTCCCGTCGGCGTCGGAGACGTAGAGCGCCGAGAAGCCGCTCTTGATGCCGATGAACGCGAGCTTCTTCCCGTCGGGCGACCAGGCAGGCGAGTAGATCGCGTCGAGGCCGTAGCGAAGCTTGCCCTTGATCTTCCCGGACGGGATCTCGATCAGGTAGATCGCGTCCTCCGCGCCCGCCTTGACCGGGAGCGCGATCGTCTTCTCGTCGGGCGCCCAGGCGATCGACGTGTTGAAGTATCGGAGCGTCTCGAACGTTCCCGTCCGCTCCCCTGAGACGAGCTTCTTGAAGACCTTCCCGTCGAGCGCCGACGCCAGGTAGACGTCGTTGTACATGCTGCGGTCGGAGATGAAGACCATCTGGAGGCCGGACGGCGAGACCGACGGGGCGACGTTGAAGTCGGACAGGTCGTGCTCGGAATCGGTGAGGCGCGAGGCGATCGCGTCGGGCTTGTCGCTGTCGGCGATCTGCGGCAGGTACTCGCGGCGAACCGCCTCCTGCCACTTCTTCGAGAGCACCTCGACCGTAAGGCCCGTGGACGCCTCGAGCGCGCGCTCGGCGCTCCCGAGGCGCTTCGTCCGCTTGAGGATCTCCCCGATCTTCCCGATCCCGTAGGTGTCGGCGATGAACTGCCAGATCGACTGGCCGAAGCGGTAGACGCGGAGATCGCCGACGTACGCGAGGACGTTGATCGGGATCAGATATCCCTCGAGCGAGGCGTCGCGGAGCCACATCTGCGTGTTGGTGTCGATCTCACCCACGGAAAGGTACTCGGCCATCCCCTCCATGAACCATCCCGGAGGGGCGCTCGCGAACGGGTTCGACACGATGCCGCTCCGGTCCCCGAAGAGGATGTCGACCTGGAAGGCGTGGACCAGCTCGTGGGTGAGGACGTGGTCGAACTCGCCGAAATTCCCCGTGAAGGGCAGGAAGACGCGGCGCTTCAGGTACTCGGTGATGCCGCCGGTTCCCAGGCTGATCAGCTCCGGCGTGATGTTCGTCTGCTCGAAGTCGGTGTGGGACGCGTAGAGGACGAGGGGAACGCGCGCGTGGATCTGATGGTCGAGCACGCGGCTCAGCCTTTCGTACGCGCGTTCGGCCATGAGGGCGGCGTCCTGCACCGCCGCCTCGGTCCCCTCGTAGTGGTAGATGTCGAAGTGCTCGGTCCGAAGCACCTTCCACTTGAACTTCTTGTACTGGACCTTGTTCTGCCCGAAGAACTGCGCCGCGGCCTCCCGCGGGGCGGCCGTCCCGACGAGGAGCGTCAGGGCCGCGGCGAGAACCACCCCGGCACCGCGCGTCCTCGCGCGGATCGAGGCGGTCCGGCCGCCCGTGCGCCGCTCTGCCTGTCGCGTCATTCCCTGGTCCCTTTCTCGGTTCCGGCCATCGCGACGCGGGTCGCGTCGTCCAAGGCGGCGGCGACGTGATCCTCCGGGATCGCGCCCTGGGCCGACTCCGGACGGCCGCCACCCTTGGCTCCGTGCCGCGTGCAGAGATCGGCGAAGATCTCCCCCAGGGCTATTGTACCCTTCGGCGCGCAAAAGTGCGCCCGCACGCTCCCCCGCCCCGCCGCGAGCAGCGCCACGCCGCCGCGGGTCGCGATGAGCGCGGCCAGCGGCGCGATCTCGCCCGGATCGCGGTCGGGGAAATGGCGCGAGACGACCGCGCCGTGCGGGCCCCGGGGGGCGCCCGCGACCAGCGCGTCCGCTTCGCGTTCGAGCGCTTCCGCGAGGAGGGGCTTGAGCCGCGACTCGAGGCGGCCCCGTTCTTCCTTGAGACGCGCGATCGCCCGCGGGAGTTCGGGTTCTCCGGTCGTGAATTCGAGACAGAGCCCCTTGAGGAGCGACGAGGCGCGCCTGAGCCGAGCCAGGGCCCGCCCGCCGCAGACGAAGGGGATCCGTGTCCCCCCCTTGTACCGCTCGGCCCCTAGGATCGCGATCAGCCCCACCTGCCCGGCGCGCCGCACGTGGGTGCCGCCGCACGCCGACCAGTCGAACCCGTCGACCTCCACGACCCGCACGTCGCCCTCCACCTCCGGCGCCTTCCGAAGCGGGAACTCGCGCGCCCGCTCGGGCGTCACGACGACGGTGCGGACCTCGCGATCCTCCCAGACGATCTCGTTCGCGCGGCCCTCGACCCGCGCGAGGAGGTCCGCGTCCGGGCCGGGGTGGTCCACGTCGATCGTGACGATCTCCTCGCCCATGTGGAACGAGCGGGTGTCGGCGCGGGCCAGGTCGACGAAGGCGCGGGAGAGGATGTGCTGCCCGGTGTGCTGCTGCATGTGATCGAAGCGGCGGGGCCAGTCGAGCTCCCCCTCGATCGAGGCGCCTGGGCCGAGGGCGCCGCCGAGCCGGTGCCAGATCGCGCCCCCTTCCTCCGCGACGTCGAGGACCGGAACCCCACCCAGGCGCCCGCGATCGGCCGGCTGCCCGCCGCCCCCCGGATAGAACGCGGTGACGTCCAGCCGGGCGCTGACCCCCTCGCCGTCGGGGCGCGACTCGAGCACCGTGGCGTGGAACGAGCGAAGCTGGGAGTCCTGGTAGTAGAGGCGCTGGGTCAAGCGGGCGGATCCTCGGTCCGGGCGTGGAAGGCGTTCCCGCGAGAATACTAGAGAGGCTCCCCGGGGAGCAATCGGGGAGCCTCGTGGGATCGGGGCGCGGCCCGGATCAGCGCGTGAGCGCCTCGTTCCGCTGCTCGATGAGATCGGCGATCGTCTCCGTGGTGCCGCGAAGCTCCGCCAGGTTCATCTCGAACCGTTCGTCGTGGATGTAGGCCTTCTCCAGCTCGTGGACGACGCCGTGGAGCCGGTCGAGCGACTCGACGATCTGCCGGTCGAGCGCCGCCGCCGCGTCCACCGCCTCGTCGCTCGGCGACGACTTCTGCGTCGGGGACGGCATCGAGATCGCGTCGGCCAGGAACTCCAGCTTGCGCGCGCCCGCGTCCACTTCCTCGAGCAGGTCGGAGTAGTCCTCCCGGAACTGATGGCTCTCGACGCGCTCCAGGCGGTGCGCTTCGCTGGCCAGGTGCTCCGCGATGCCGTGCCGGAACCGTCGATCGTCCTCGCGCCGCTGCGTCAGCTCCTGGTAGCCCTTGTAGCCCGGGACCCGGCGCGCGATTTCTTCGACCGCGTCGAGCGTGGCGAGCTTCTGGCGGGTGCGTGGCATTCGCTTCGTCCTCCTGACAGATGCAGAGTGCACGATTCCTCGCCGGTGGGCAGCCACGAGCGACATCACCGGTCGTCGCCCGTCGGGCTCCGCCGGCGCCGCGCGCCGGACGGTATCGAATTGAAGCACCGGCAGATGCGTCCGAATCGCGGGCGCCCTTTCCGGAGGGCCGCCCCGCGCCGTAGCCGTGAGGTCTGCAACGCGTGTGCCATCCCGCGTGGGGCCCCTCAGGGCCGGTAGACCGCCACGCGATACGGGACCCCCAGGACGTGGGACCGCCGAACGATGACGCCGGCCGGCGAGACCTCGAGCAGCGCGTTCGACGCGAGATCGGCCACCCAGCAATCGCCCGATCGCGGCTCCACCGTGATTCCATACGGTTCGATGCCGGTCAGGGTCGATTGGGTTTGGCCCTGCAGGTTGACCCGCGTGAGTCGGCCCTGGCCCGCGTTGACGACGCCCTGCTCGCTGATCCAG
The DNA here is from genome assembly GCA_036380835.1 of Candidatus Eiseniibacteriota bacterium. Taxonomy (GTDB): domain Bacteria; phylum Eisenbacteria; class RBG-16-71-46; order SZUA-252; family SZUA-252; genus DASQJL01. The sequence goes on from DASVDZ010000076.1 coordinate 18,506, forward strand.
AGCGACCGCGTGAGCGGATCCACCTCGAGGTCGACGACGTTGAGGAGACCCGTGCGGAGCGGAGCGCCGGGATCGGGATCGCCCGCGACCAGGTAGTAGAGATCGAAGAGGTCGGCGTCGTGGACGGCCACCCACGCGCCTCCGACCGCGGCGTCGACGGCGATGGCCCCGACGCCTCCGGGCAACCGCCAGGAATCGACGACGCTGCCCGTCGCCGCGGCGTGGTCCACCCACCCCTCCGCCGTCCCGACCCAGACGGTGCCGCTCAGGGCGTCCGCCTCCACCGCGGTCGGCCTGAGCCCGGTCAGGAAGATCGTGTTCCCGGGGATCACCGCGGTCGTATCGGCGAGATAGGAAACCACCGCCGCGGCGTAGGGACGCGTCGCCCAGACGATCCCCTTCTGCGCCCCGACCGACAGGTCGGCGGGGCCCGTGACGTCGATTTCCTGCCCGACGGTCGTGCCGTTGAACCGTCTTCGCTCGATCGTGCCGAGGTCGTACTGGCTGAGCCAGAACCATCCTCGTTCCGGATCGAGGACCATGTCCGTATAGGCGACCTTCGAAGCGATCGAGTAGAGGAGCTCGCGCGCGTCCGCGGTCAAAGCCGAGAACCCGGCCGGCTCGGCGGTCAGCGCGACGATGCGAAGCGGGCCCGGCGCGGCCGTGTCGGCCGGGCTTACCGCGCTGTCTCCGGTCGTGAACGTCGCGACGAGCCGATAGACGTAGACCGAATCGTTCAGCACGTCGGAGTCTTCCGCCGATCCGACGTAGGACGGGAAGACCGCCCCGGGAAGGAGGAGCGGCGTCCCCCCCGGCCGCCAGCGCTCCACGTGGTATCCCTCGACCCCCTGCTGCGTGAGGAGCGGCCACCGGAGCTGGACGACGCCGTCCCCGGCGAGCGCCTGGAACCCGACGAGCATCCCGTGCGTGACGCGATTCCTCGGGTCGAGCGGATTGTCGCGGGCGCGGGTGGCGCACCCTCCCGCGAGCGCGGCCAGCGCCAGGGCCGCGGCGAAGGCGGCGATCCGTCGGGAACGCTCGGGGCGCGCGCGAGTCATGCCGGGCGACCGGTCAGCGCGCGCTCGTGACGAGGAGGAAGAGCCCCGCGGTCAGGAGCACCTGTCCCGAGCCGAGCGACGTGGCCGCGAGGTGGTCGTAGTGGATCGTGCGGTCGTAGAGGCGCGGGATCGCGTCCGGGTCGGAGGACGACTGGTAGCGCGCGTACCAGCGGTCCCCCTCGCGCCGGAACAGGGCCGCGGCTCCGGTCAGGGCGGCGCCGGCGCCGATCATCGCCACCTGGACCCAGCGCCGCTTGAGCGCCGGGGGAGACGGAGGAGGGGCGGTCGGGAGATGCGGCGCCACGCGGCGCATGGCGATCGTCACGCGGCTGTCCGTCGAGGAGGCGAGGCGGAGCAGGTCGGCGCCCAGGACCGTGGTGTCGGCGTGCTCCGGGGCCTCGAGGCGGATCGCGCGGCGTTCGATGGCCGACGGGAGGAGGCGCACCGGCGTCTCCCCCGCGAGCGAGTCGCCGGGCACGAGCCCGCCCACGCGGAAGAAGAGCGACGCGGGCTCGGGATCGCTCCTCAAGAGCACCGAAGGGCGGAGGTCGAGGACCACCGTCCTCGCGTCTCCGGGCCCCGGCGTCACGATGGCGGCGTCGCGGCCCGTGTCGAAGACGCGGGGGTCTTCGGGGATCGCCTGGACGCGGATCGGCTTCGCCGCGACCCAGAGCGGGCCGACCGGCGAGCGCCCGGCCTTCACGCCGTCGATGAGCACGAGGAGCCCGGACGGCATCGTCTCGACCCGGAGGGTGGCGGCCGCCGAGTCGGCGCTCGCGACGTCCGGCTGGATCGGGGAGCCCGCGTAGGCGCGCCACGCCCCGGGGCTCGGGATCGCCGCCGCGAGAAGGGCGACGCCCCCGAGGAGCAGGGCCCGTCCGGTGGCCCCCCGCGGCTTCCTAGTAGTCGAATCCGATGTAGAACTCCCGTTCCCAGCCCGGCTTGACGTCCTTGAAATCGGTGCGCCGCGCGAAATCATAGCGGAGCACCAGATAGCCCCCGAGGCTCATCCTGAGCCCGAGCCCGAAGCTCCCCTTCGGCTTCGGGATCTTCTCGAACTTCTCCCATGCGTTCCCCGCGTCGACGAACGCGGCCCCCTCCATGCCCGGCAGCTCGAGTCCGCGGAGCGGCACCCCGAGGACGATGTTGTCGAAGAGCGGGAAGCGGTACTCGGCGTTCGCGAGATAGACCCGCGTCCCGTAGATGCTCCGCCGGGCGTACCCGCGCAGGGTGTTCGTGCCGCCCATCACGAAGCGCTCGGGATCGGCGCCGTTGCTCATCCGCCCCTGCGCGCGGAGCGCGACCGACGTCCACTGGCTGACGCGGACGTAGCGGCGCACGTCGGCGCTCAGGGTCAGGTTCTCCGCGCGCCCGGTGTTCCAGTTCGTGGTGAGGGCGCCCGTCAGATTGTAGCGCGATCCGTCGCGCGGGCCGGTCGCGAACCAGAGCGTGTTGTCCCGGATGAGCGAGATCGAGTGGCTGGTGAGGAATCCCTCGCGAAGCGACCCGTCCTCGCGCTCCTTCTGGTCGTAGAAGGCCTCCGCCGAGCCCTCGATGCGGCTGAAGCGCGAGAAGGGATACGACGCGACCAGCGATCCCCCCGCGCGGCGCTCGAAGTAGTCGTAGCCGAGCGCGTCGCGGTAGTCGCCCGCGAGGTGGAAGCCCCCGACGCCGTAGTTCCACCGGTGCTGGCGGTTCACGAACCAGAGCCCGGCGTTCATTCGGGAGAGGATGTCCCCCGCCGTCTCCGCCGTGTTCCCGATCTCGAAGACGTACGTCCGGTTTCCGAGCAGATCGCTGAACGCGCCCACCACGCCCTCGCCCAGGTTCTCGTTCGGGTTGAACGAGAGGCCGCCGGAGACGAGGTCGAGGCCGTATCGGGGCTCGTACGGGCCCGGCTTCTGGGGCGCCTGGGCGAGCGTCTCTTCCCAACCCCACGTGGGCGGCGTCGACTCGAGCACGAGCGAGAACGAGTCGGCCTCCGCGGGCGTCTGCGGCACCGGCATCTGATAGATGCCGAAGCCCTGCTTGCGGAAGCCGGTGAAGAGGAGGCTCCTGCCGTCGGGCGTCCACGCGGGATCGAGCGCGGTGCCGAGCAGGCGGCCGACGCGCGCGCCCTCCCCGCTCGGATCGACGGCGTACAGGTTGAAGCCGCCGTCGCGGTCGGAGGCGAACGCGATCCGGCCCCCGTCGGGCGACCAGACGGGGGTCTGGTCGATCCAGGGACCGCAGGTCAAGTACCGGACCTCCCCCGAATCGAGCGTCAGGAGGAACAGGTTCTGGTGGCCGTCCCGCCCGTAGCGCGTCCGGTCCGACGCGAAGACGATCGTCGAGGCATCCGGCGACCACGACGGATCGTTGTCGGCGTAGTCGTCGTTCGTGAGCCGCGTGATCGTGTCGGACGACGGCGTGAAGACGTAGAGGTCGGAGCGCCCCGAGGGCGTGACGCCGGAGAACGCGATCTTCCCGCCGTCGGGAGACCACGCGGGCGACGCGAGGGAGGTCAGCCCGGTGAAGTGGCGGCGGAGCGTCACCTTCTTGGTGGCGAGGTCCATCACGAAGAGCGCGTCGCTGCCGTTCCACTTCGAGATGAACGCCAGCTCGCCGCGGCGCGACACGCCGATCCGGCTCTGGAACGGATGGAACGATTCGAACTGGGCGGTCCGCTGCCCGCGCACGACCGATTTCACGTCGCGCTCGCGCCCCTCGTAGGAGGCGCTGTAGATGTTCGTGTAGCCGCTGCGGGCCGAGAGGAAGAGGTAGCGGTGCCCGCCGAGGATCGTCGAGTCGGGGACCGCGATCGGCTTCAGGTTCACGCCCTGGGACACGGCACGCTCCTCCGCGGCCAGGGTGAGCGAGACGCGGTCCTTCACCTCCGGGAAGTACTTCCGCTTCATCGCGTAGATCCAGTCCTCGGACAGGCGGTGCGACGGGACGCCGGTGACCCGCGCGAGGAGCTTGTCGAACCGGTCCTCCTTGTAGAGGTCGGTGTAGAGGCGGCGGAGCGCGTCCTGGCCGTACGTCTCGCCGATGTACTGGCAGATCGACTGGCCGAGCTTGTAGATCGTGAATGTCCCGTCGTACCGCCAGAGCTCGCTGATCGGCGGGAGCTGGCTCTCGAGCACCATGTCGGAGAGGACCATGGTCCCCTGGGCGTCCCATTCGGCCGACCAGTACTCGGCGAGCCCCTCGGAGAACCAGAGCGGCGGCACGAGGTACGTGCTCCGCCGGTGCGCCTTGTAGACCTGGTCCATGATGTCGAACTGGAAGACGTGGACCATCTCGTGGTGGATCACATGGCGGAATTCGGCGTAGGAGCCGGTGAACGGCAGCACGACCCGGCCCTTCAGGTACTCCGTGAACCCCTGCACTCCCTCGGGGACGGAGAACGGGCTCACGTTGTTCTGCTCGAAGTGCTGGTGCGAGGCGAAGACGATCATCGGCACCGAGTGGGTGACCTCGTGCTGGAATTTCGTCTTCAGGTCCTGATAGCTCTCCTCGGCCATCGCGAGCGCCAGGCGAGCGAGCGGCTCCTCCTCGGGGTAGTAGAAGATCTCGACGTGCTCTCCATGGAGCGTGAGCCAATCGAACGACTCGTACTGCACCTTGTTCTTGCCGAAGGCGTAGTACTGCGCGGCGGCGGGCGAAGCGGCGGCGAGCAGACTCACCGCGGAGAGACCGACGAGGAACCGGATCGTTTTCTTCATTCAGAGCGGCCTTCGGATGAGTCCGCCCGGCGAGACGACGACTGGGAGGGAACAGTCTCTATTTTACCAACGGCCCCCGGTCCGATCAAGAAAAGACCGCGCGGAAGTGCCTATTTTTCGAGGTGTTCGGGCGATCCGGCCACCCAGACCGCGCGGACCTTGGCCCGGTGCCACGAGTCGGCCGGGAGCGCGAGCAGGTCGTGGTCGAATTGAGCCAGATCGGCGCCGTACCCCGGCGCGAGGCGGCCGAGCGGGGTCTTCCAGCCGGCCGCGCGGTGCGGCGTCTCGAGGTGGGCGCGGAGCGCCTGCGTGAGCGTGAGGCGCTGCTCGACGTGGAAGGCGCGTTCCTCGGGCTCGTCCCCCGCGCGGCGGAGCAGGGCCGCCTGGATCGCGAGGAGCGGGCCGGCGCGGTCGAACGGAGCGTCGGAGCCGAACGCGAGGCGCGCTCCCGCGGCTTCGAGCCGCCGGTAGGCATACGAACGCTCCGTCCGGGCGCCCCAGTGGCGGCGCGCCACGTCGCGGTCGGTGACCAGGTGGATCGGCTGCACCGAAGCGATCGCCCCGAGCGCCCGGAAGCGACCCATGTCCTCGAGGCGGGCGAGCTGCACGTGCTCGACCCGTGGCGGGAGCGGATAGGATCCTCCCCTCCGGAGCGGCTTCTCGATCGCGTCGAGCGCGTGGCGCACGGCGCGGTCGCCGATCGCGTGGATGGCGACCGTGAGCCCCGCTTGGGCGGCGCGCTGGCACGCCTCGGCCATCGCGTCGGCCGCGGTCACCTCGATTCCCGCCGCCCGGCCGCCCTCGTAGGGCGCCTCGAGCAGGGCGGTCGCCGATCCGAGCGTCCCGTCCGCGAACATCTTGACCGCGCCGATCCTGAGCCGCTCGTTCCCCGCGCCGCTCCTGAGGCCGAGCGCGATCGCGTGGTCGAGCGACGCCAAAGGGACCGAGAGGAGGAGGCGGAAGCCGAGCGTCCCCGCGCGGTCCAGGTCCTGCGCCGCGCGCCAGGTCGCCGACCGGTCGTAGTCGTGCGCGCTCGTGATGCCGAGCGAGCGCGCCTTCCCCAGGGCGCGACGGAGCGATTCCTCGGGGTCCTCGCCGTGCGCCACCCGGGAGCGGACGAGATTCGCCGCGTCCTCGATCAGGACGCCCGTGAGGCGGCCCCCGGGGTCGCGTTCGATCACCCCGCCCGAAGGCGACGCCGTGCGCTCGTCGACCCCCGCGCGAACGAGCGCCGCCCGATTCGCCCAGACGGAGTGGCCGTCCACGGCGTAGAGGACGAGCGGGCGATCGGGCGCGACCCGGTCGAGCGTGGCGCGCGCGCGGCGCGACAGCTCCCACTCGCGCGGCACCCAGCCGCGGATCGCGATCCAGGCGTCGCCCGAATCCCGGCCGCCGCCTCCCCTCGCGGAGCGTCGCGCGGCGGCCGCTCGCGCGATCCCCTCCGGCGTCTGCTCGTCGAGCCAGGGCTCGTCGAGCGCGCGGATCCACGTGACGAGGTGGATGTGCGCGTCGGTGAATCCCGGCGTCAGCGTTCCCCCCTCGAGATCGACCGGCTCGACCGCTCGGCCCGCGCGCCGGCGAAGCTCCGCGAGGGGACCGACGGCCTCGATCCGCTCCCCCTTCACCCAGACGGCGTCGCGCGGGGGACGGTGGGCGGCGGCGCCGTGGCGCGGCGGTCGCGCCGCGCGCGTCGCGTCGAGGAGGCGGCCGTTGTAGAAAAGGAACTCCCCGGCCCGGGGGGCGCGGGGGCTCATCGCTCGGGCCTCGTCTCGGAGGCGAGCCATTCGAGATACGGGCCGTGCCCTCCCGACACCGGGAGGACGAGGATCTCGGGCACCCGGTCGGGGTGCGCGTCGCGGATCGCCCGCACCGCGACGCGCGCCTTCGAGGCGGTCGTCTTCCCCCAGAGGAGGACGCTCGGCTCCTCGCGCATCGCGCCGTCCCAACGATAGAAGGCGCGGCCGTTCGGCGCCACGGTCGCGCAGGCGAGCAGTCGCGCCGCGACCAGCGCCCGCGCGGCGCGGCGCGCCGCCGCGACGCGCGGATAGGCCGCGAGGATCACCACCGCGCGGGGCGTCCGCTTCGCCCCGCTACGCCGTCGTGCCGCCATGGCGCCTCTCCTCCATTCGCGAGCGGATCGCGCGCTCGATCGACGCGGCGGCCCGCTCCCAGGTGAATTCGCCGATCTTCCTCCGCCCCGCCTCGGCGATCCGGCCGCGGAGCGCCGGATCGCGGAGGAGCCGCGCCACGGCGCCCGCGAGCGCCCAGGTCCATGGCCATCGCGACACCGCCGCGGTCTCGCCGCGGACCGCGAAGTCCTCGGTGCCGCTCGGCGTGCAGGCGACCGCGGCGCCGCACGCCATCGCCTCCGCGGCCGTGTTGCACCAGCCGGCCCGGCGCTCGGCGCTCACGAAGAGGTCCGCGTCGCCGTAGAGCGCGGCCAGCTCCTCCTGCGACGGATTCAGCACCCAGCGGTGCGGAATCGAAAGCGGGAGCGGGGCGCCCGCACCCCTGTCCTGGGGCGGCGGCGCGTCGAAGAGCGTGAGCGTCACGGGCACGCCCGATCGGCGCGACGCCGCCTCGATCGCCTTGGCCGCCCTCCACGACCCCTTGCGGCGCCGCGAGAGACGGCCGTAGACCAGCGCGTGGAGCGGCGCGCCGCCCCGCGCTCGGGCGGGGCGCGCGTCCTGGGCCGGCGGCCGGAACATCGCGCCGTTCACCCCGCCGATTCCGTCGACGGCCCGGATCCCGCGCCGTGCCAGATGCCGGATCATCCCGGAGGAGTTCGCGATCACCAGATCGGCCCGGCGCCACGCCGTCTCGGCGCGCGGCGCCCGCTCCAGCACCGCGTAGAAAATGCGGACCGCGCGGCCCGCCGCCCCGACGGCGTCGAGGAACAGGGCCGGGTCGGGCGAGAGGACGGCGTCCCACGCGCCCGTCGCAGCCTCCTCCAGCGCGCCGATCCGACCCGGGAACGGCAGCCACGCTTCGCGGGGCGAGGCGTTCCGGGGCACGGCCAGCAGCACGTCGTGCCCCCGGGCCGACCAGACCCGACCCAATTCGAGGAATCGCCGGATGCCCCCGTAGACGCCCAGATGGGGCAGGAGAATCGCGATCCGAAGCGGCGTCCGGGAAGCCTCCATGCGGGCGCGGAGTTTACCTTTACCGCTCCCCGGGCGGTGGACTAAATTATCACTCTATGCTCACTTCCGGCGACCGCGACGACCGTTCCACGGCCGACTGGCTGCGCCGCATCACGTCCCTGCCGGGCGTCCCCGGGCACGAGCGCGCGGCGGCTCCGGAGATCGCGCGCGCGTTCGCGCTCTTCGCCGACCGCGTGACGCGCGACCGCGTCGGGAACGTCTACGGGTGGGTGGACGGGGTCGGCGCCGCGCCCCGCCCGCGCGCGATGCTCGCCGCGCACATGGACCGGATCGGATTTCTCGTGAAGCGGATCGAGCCGGGCGGTTTCCTCAGGCTGAGCGAGGTCGGGGGCTTCGACCCGCGCACGCTCCCGGGCCGCGAGGTCGTGGTCCACGCGAAGCCGCCGATGGTCGCCATCTTCGGGACCAAGCCTCCCCACCTTCAGAAGAAGGGGGAGTCTGAGAAGGCGATCCCGTTCGACGATCTCTACGTCGACACGGGGCGGCCGGAGCGCGAGGTGCGCCGGAGGGTCCCCGTCGGCACGATGGTGACGCTCCGCCAGCCCCCGGTCGATCTCCTGGGCGGGCGCCTCGCCGCGCCGGGGATGGACGACCGCGCCGGCGTGGTCACCGTGATCCGCACGCTCGAGCTGCTCCGCGACCACCGCCCCTGGTGGGACGTCGTCGGCGTGGCGACCGTCGAGGAGGAGTTCGGCTCGGTCTTCTTCGGCGCGCGCACCGCGTCGGAGCGCCTCGGCCCGTCGCTCGGCATCGCGATCGACGTGAGCCACGGCGACATGCCTGGCGCGCGCGAGGGGGAGACGGTCCCGCTCGGAGCCGGCCCCTCGCTCTGCGTCGGCGCGAACATCCATCCGCTCGTCTTCGACGGCCTCCGCCAGACGGCGCGGTCGCTCGGCGTCCCGATATCGATCGAAGGGACGCCGATGTCGAGCGGCACCGACGCGATGGACATCCAGATCGCGCGGGAGGGGATCCCCACGGCGGTCCTCGGCATCCCCTGCCGCTACATGCACACCGGCGTGGAGGTCGTGGAGCCGCGCGACGTCGATCGCGGCGCCCGGCTCCTCGCCGGCTACCTGGCCGAGTTGCCGATGGATTGGTCGGTCTCCGAGGTCTTGAAGTGACGCCCGGGACGGCCGCGGGGCGCGCGAAGCGGACGGCCGCGGGGCGCGCGAAGCGGACGGCCGCGCGCGGCGCCGGCGGCGCGCCGCGGTTCCGCGACGACCTCCTCGAGGCGTTCTCCAACGCTCCGGGCGTGAGCGGCGGCGAGGGGGCGGTCCGGTCGATCGTCGCCCAGGCGGTTCGCGACCACGTCGATTCGCTCGAGGTGGACGCGATGGGAAGCCTCGTCGCGCGGGTCGCGCCCTCGGACGGGGCCGCGCGCTCCTCCCGCGAGAACGGCGCCGCCTCGCGGGGCCGCCGGCCCCCCCACGTCATGCTCTGCGCCCACCTCGACGAGGTGGGGGTGATGGTGACCGCGATCGAGAAGGAGGGGCGCCTCAAGTTCCGCCGCGTGGGCGGCCTCGATCCGCGCATCCTCGTGAGCCAGGTGTTCCGGATTGGCCCGAGGCGCGTCCCCGGCGTCGTCGGCACGCTCCCGGCCCACATGGTCACCCACGCCGACGAGGAGAAGGTGACGCCGTTCGAGGAGCTCTATCTCGACATCGGCGCCGCGTCCCGCGAGGAGGCCTCCCGCGAGGTCTCGATCGGCGACCACGGCGTCTTCGACACGACGTACGAGCGTTGGGGAACGATCCGCAAGGGCAAGGCGTTCGACGATCGCGCCGGATGCGCCGTGCTCGCGAGCCTGATCCAGCGGCGGCCCCCGCTCCCCGTCACCGCCGTCTGGTCGGTGCAGGAGGAGGTCGGGCTCCGCGGTGCCACCGCGGCGGCGCGGCGCGTCGCTCCGGACGTCGCGATCGTCCTGGAGGGGACCGCGGCGGGAGAGGCGCCCGGAGCGACCGGCGACGAGAGCGCCCCGCACATGGGCGAGGGCCCCGCGGTCACGATCCAGGACCGGAGCCTGATGGCCGATCCAGGGCTCGTCCGAACGATCGAGCGGATCGCCAAGTCCCGGAGGATCCCGATCCAGTGGAAGCGGCCGGGCATCGGGGGCACCGACGCCGGCAAGATCGCGCTCTCCGGAGCCGGCGTGGCCGCGGCGGTCGTCTCGGTTCCCTGCCGTTACATCCACGCCCCCGCCGCCTACCTGGATCTCCGCGACGCGCAGCGCGCCGTGGACCTCGTCTGGCATACGCTCGAAGCGTTGAGAAAGGAGTGGCCGCCCCGATGAGCCCCGCGTCCGCATCGTCGTTGGAATCCGCCCTCGGAACGCTGCTCGAAGCGTACGGGCCTCCCGGCCGCGAGTCGGGGGTCCGCGCGGCCCTCCGCCGCCTCCTCCGGGGCGCCGGAGCATTCACCGAGGACGCGACGGGCAATCTCCACGTCCACCGTCCAGGGAGCGGGCCCCGGCTCCTCGTGACCGCGCACATGGACGCGCCCGGCGTGATCGTGACGCGCGTGGACGGCGCGACGGGTTCGGGGCGCCTCTCCATCCTCGGGGGGCGCCGCGCGCCGGAGCTGGTCGGCGCGATCGCGCGTTTCGAGGACGGCCGCCGCGCGTTGATCGGCTGGGATCGCGGCGGCGCGAAGGAAGGGACCGAGCCCGACGCCGACGCGCTCTTCCTCGAGACGGGCGTCGACGGAACGAAGAAGGACCCGAAGAGGCGATCGGTCGGCGACGTCGCGGCGCTCGAGGACCGTCCGATCCGCCTGGGCGATCTCTGGTCCGCGGTGAATCTCGACAACCGCGCGGGCTGCGCGGCGATCGTCGCGGCGCTAAAGAAGGTGCGGCGCCACGCCCACGACCTCCACGCCGTCTTCTCGGCCCAGTCCGACCTCGGCGCCCGAGGCGCCACGACCGGCGCGTTCGGCGTCGATCCAGAGATCGCGGTGGTGGTCGACGTCGCGCACGTGGGCGACGCCAAGGACTCGAGCGGCTTCTCCGTCGGCAAGGGACCGTGCGTCGTGCTCAAGGAGATGGGCTTTCTCGCCCACCCCGAGGCGCTCGAATGGGTGCGGAAGGCGGCGCGAAGCGCCCGCGTCCCGCTCCAGAACCTGATCCGAGAGAGCGAGGGGAGCGACGCGCGCGCCGTCCGGGCCACCCGGTTCGGCGTTCCGACCGCCGTGATCGCGATCCCGGCGCGACGCACCGGAAGCGCCGCGTCGCTGATCCACGCGCGCGATTTGGCGCAGACATCCGAATTGATCGCCGCGGTCATGGCCGCGGCGCCTACGAAGAGGAAAGGAGGAAGACGGTGAACGTCTCCACTCGCGGACGCGAGGCCCAGGCCTCGCCGATCCGCCGGCTCGCCCCGTACGCGGAGGCAGCGGTCCGCCAAGGGGTGAAGGTCTACCAGCTCAACATCGGCCAGCCCGATCTCCCGACGCCGGAGATCGTGATGCAGCGGGTCCGGGAGTACCCCGGGAAGTACGTCCCCTACGCCCCGTCGAACGGGATCGCGGAGTTCCGCGAAGGGATGTCGCGCTACTACGCGCAGCACGGCCTCGACGTCCCCCCCGCCGAGATCCTGACCACGGTCGGCGGCAGCGAGGCGCTCCAGTTCGCGTTCTGGGCGCTCTTCGAGCCGGGCGACGAGGTGATCGTCTTCGAGCCGTTCTACACGAACTACGCCACGATGGCGCTCCTGGCGGGCGTGGGGGTCAAGCCGATCGCCTGCGACGGCCGGACCGGATACCACCTCCCGCCCGTCGAGGCGATCGAGCGAGCCGTGGGGCCGAAGACGCGCGGCATCCTGATCTGCGCGCCGTCGAACCCCACGGGCACGGCCTACTCGGCCGCCGAGATCGACGGCATCGTCGACCTGGCGAAGAGGCGCGACCTCTGGATCATCACGGACGAGGCGTATCGCGAGTTCATCTACGACGGCGCCAAGCACGAGAGCCCGCTGACGCGGAAGGGCGTCGACCAGCGGGTCGTGCTCGTCGACTCGATCTCGAAGCGCCTCAACATGTGCGGCGCGCGGGTCGGGACCTTGGTCACGAAGAACGCCGCGGTGCGCGAGGCGTGCCTCAAGTTCGCGCAGGCGCGCCTCAGCCCGCCGACGATCGGCCAGTGGGCCGCGTCGGTGATCGACCAGGTGCCCGCCGACTACACGAAGGGCGTCGTGGCCGAGTTCAAGAAGCGGCGCGACCTCGTGCTCGAGGGGCTCGCCAGGGTCCCCGGCACGTTCGCGCGGAAGCCGGAGGGCGCCTTCTACCTGATGGCCGAGCTTCCCGTCCCCGACGCCGAGGAGTTCGTGATCTGGATGCTCCAGGAGTATAGGAAGGACGGAGCGACGGTCATGGTGGCGCCCGGCGACGGCTTCTACGCCACGCCCGGCCGCGGCAAGAACGAGATCCGCTTCGCGTACGTGCTCGAGGAGGGGGCGCTCCGGAAGTCGATGGAGGTGCTGGCGGGGGCGCTCGAGGCGTATCCGGTCAAGGCGGCGAAGTAGGCCCGGGAGCCCTCACTCCCCACCCGCCGGCACCGGCGGCTTGCCCTGGAACCACGTGTACGTCCGCGCCCACGGCTCGTCGCCGTACGTGGCGCCGCGGCCGTAGACGCGGATCGTCCCCTCGTCGGGCGTGCCCAGGAACCCCACCTCGTAGTCCAGCCACCGCTTGGTCGGGAAGATGTCGAAGACGCGCTCGACGCGCGTGAGCGAGTCGTCGGCCGCGAAGACGCCGAAGAGCTCGTCCGAGAAGTCGCCGTGATAGGTCCGGTCGGCGCGGATCCCCCACCCGATCAGGAGCGGGTGCGTGCCGTCGGGCACGACGTGGCGGAGGGCCACGATCCTGGCCAGCGCGATCCTGGGGTTCTGCGTCCGGAGCACGCGGCGCACGTCATCGAGCAGCGGGTTCGCGTAGGGATGGAGCGCGAGCGCGGAGTCCGAATGCGCCGCGAGCGACTCGGCGGCCGCGGCCGCCGAGTCGACCGGGGCCCCCGCACGCCCCGCACCCCCGCCCGTCCGCGCTCCATCCCCGCCGCGGCCGCACGAAACGAGAACGCCCGCCGCGAGGACCGCCGCGACGAGCGCGAGATGCCGCCGGGCCACCGGGGCCGCCGCTACGAGAAGAGCGCCCGGATCCCCTCGCGCGCGGCCTCGAACCACGGGCCGGGGAAGAGCCCGGGCCACAGGGTCCCGGCCGCGGTCAGGAGCAGCACGAACGCGAACGCGAGCGGGATGCGGATGGCCGGGAGCACTTCCTGGGGTTCGCGCATGTACATGAGGACCATGAGGCGCAGGTAGTAGAAGACCGAGATCGCGCTGTTCAGCACGCCGAAGACCGCGAGCAGCACGTGCCCCGACTGGACGGCGCCGCCGAAGAGGTAGAGCTTGCCCACGAAGCCGACCGTCGGCGGGATTCCCGACAGCGAGAGCATGAAGAGAGACAGCACCGCCCCGATGACCGGGTAACGGAACCCGAGCCCGGCGTAGTCCTTGAGCTCGTCGCCCCGCTCCCCTTTCGCCTCGAGCAGGACGATCACGGAGAAGGCGCCCAGGGTCATCGCCACGTACGCGATCAGGTAGAAGAGCGCCCCCGTCCCGCCGATCAGACCCCCGGTCACCACGCCGATCAGCACGTAGCCCGAATGCGCGATGCTCGAATAGGCGAGCATCCGCTTCACGTTGGTCTGCGCGATCGCCGCGACGTTCCCGATCGTCATCGTGAGGACCGCGATCACCGAGAGGACCATGTCCCACTCGGCGTGCACCGGACCGAACGCGATGAAGAAGGTCCGGAGGATCGCCGCGAACGCCGCCGCCTTGGGCCCCGCCGCGAAGAAGGCCGTGACGGGCGTGGGCGCCCCCTCGTAGACGTCCGGCGTCCACATGTGGAAGGGCGCCGCGGCCACCTTGAACGCCAGTCCGACCAGGATCAGCGCGATGCCCGCGAAGAGGAGGCCCTCCGGGAGCGGGCCCGCCGTGTTCCCGAGCACGTCCGCGATCTTGGTGAGGCTGGTCGTTCCCGTGGCGCCGTAGACGAGCGCGATGCCGTAGAGCAGGACCGCCGACGCGAAGGCGCCGAGGAGGAAGTACTTGAGCGCCGCCTCGTTCGAGGCGTCCGAGTTGCGGCGGTACCCGGCCAGGATGTAGAGCGAGATCGAGAGCACCTCGATCCCGAGGAAGAGCGTGATCAGGTCGAGCCCCGAGGCGAGGATCATCATGCCGGAGGTCGCGAAGAGGAGGAGCGCGTAGTACTCCGAGTGCTCCACGTCCTCCTTCTTGAGGAACGGGTGGCTGAGCAGGATCACGACGCCGGTCGAGGCGAGGAAGATCACGTTGAAGAGCGTCGACATGTTGTCGAGGGCCACCATCCCCGAGTAGCCGCGGCCCACGAGCCCCCACTGCGTGATCGAGCGGACCAGGGCCCAGACGACCCCGCCCATCGCGAGCCAGGCCGAGTAGTGCTTCTTCCCGTGGGGCAGGAAGAGATCGACGATCAGGAGCGCGATCCCGACGCAGGAGACGATGACCAAGGGCTCGATCAGGCCGAGCGAGGCGCCGATCTGGGTCGCGAAGCTCATCGGGGCGCCTCGCCCGCCGGCGGCGCCGTCTCGGCGGCCGCGGGGGGCACGTCCGTGGAGGCCGCGGGGGCCGCCTCCGGGCCCCGGCCGGGCGCCGCCGTATTCGCGTCGTACGTCTCGCTCGCGACCATCCGGACGTTCACGCGGTCGATCAGCTCGGACACCGACACGTCGAGCTTGCGCAGGAAGGGATTCGGGTAGACCCCGATCCAGACGATGATCGCGATCACCGGCGCCAGCGTCCAGAACTCGCGCGGCGAGAGATCCTTCATGCCGCGGTTCTTCTCGTTCGTGACCGGGCCGAACATGACCCGCTGGTACATCCAGAGGAGGTAGATCGCGGCGAGGATCACCCCCGTCGCGGCGATCGAAGCGATCACCGGGTTCATCCGGAACGCGCCCAGGAGGATCAGGAACTCGCCGATGAAGCCGTTCAGCCCCGGGAGCCCGAGGCTCGAGAGGCAGACGATCATGAAGAGCGCGGCGAACCACGGGAGGATCTCGGAGAGCCCCCCGAATTCGCTGATCTCGCGGGTATGGCGGCGCTCGTAGATGATGCCGACCGCGAGGAAGAGCGCTCCGGTCGAGAGGCCGTGATTGATCATCTGGAGGACGCCACCGTGGAGGCCCTGCGTGTTGAGCGCGAAGACGCCGAGCATGACGAAGCCCAGGTGGCTGACCGACGAGTAGGCGACCAGCTTCTTCACGTCCTGCTGCACCATCGCGACCAACGCGCCGTAGACGATGCCGATCACCGCGAGGGCGATGATCCACGGGGCGTACGCGTGCGTCGCCTCGGGGAAGAGCGGCATGGCGAACCGGACGAAGCCGTACGTCCCCATCTTGAGGAGGACCCCCGCGAGGATCACCGATCCCGCCGTCGGCGCCTCGACGTGCGCGTCCGGGAGCCACGTGTGGAACGGGAACATCGGCACCTTGATCGCGAAGGCGAGCGCGAACGCGCCGAAGAGCCAGAGCTGGGCCTGGCGACCGAGCGGCGTGTCGTACAGCTTCACCAGGTCGAACGTGTACGAGCCGAACGCGGCGTGGTACGCGAAGTAGAGGTAGAGGATGGCGACGAGCATCAGGAGGCTCCCCGCCACCGTATAGAGGATGAACTTGACCGCGGCGTAGATGCGTCGCGGGCCGCCCCAGACGCCGATGATCAAGTACATCGGGATCAGGACCGCCTCCCAGAACACGTAGAAGAGGACGAGGTCGAGGGCCGCGAAGACGCCGATCATCCCCGTCTCGAGGACGAGCAGCGTCGCCATGTAGGTCTTGACCCGCACCGTGACCGCGGTGAACGAGGAGAGGATCGCGATCGCGGAGAGGAAGGTCGTCATCAGGATGAGGAGCATGCTGATCCCGTCCACCCCGAGGTGGTAGGAGATCCCGAGGCCCGGAACCCAGGCCGCCCGCTCCTCGAACTGCATCCCCCGGCGCGTCCCTTCGAACAGGGTCCAGAGCGGGATCGACGCGAGGAACGTCGCCGCCGAAACGAGGAACGCGAACCACCGGATCGCCTGCGGCCTGGACGACGGGAAGAAGAGGAGCGCGACCGCCCCGACCGTCGGGAAGAAGATCAGGAAGGAGAGGATCGGGACGCCGAGGATGGTCGCGGGCGTGGTCATCGGAGCGCCAGGTAGCCGAGCACGACCACCAGCCCCAGGGTGATGACGAGGGCGTAGATCTGCACGTAGCCGGTCTGCGCCTGCCTGAGGAGCGCGGCGCCGCGCGCGATCTGGCGG
>DASVDZ010000077.1:0-3820 GCA_036380835.1 Candidatus Eiseniibacteriota bacterium
GGCCCGGCCGCGAAGGCCAAGCTCCAGCATCCGCTCGGCGTCGCCGCCTGGCGCGACAAGGTGCTGGTGGCCGACACCTACAATCACAAGATCAAGGAGCTGGATCCCGCGGCGTCCGCCATTCGGACGATCCTCGGCGACGGAAAGCCGGGCAGCGAGCGGGAGGGCGGGCTCGCGCTCTTCGAGCCCGGGGGCCTCCACGTCGCGGGCGACGTCCTCTACGTCGCCGATACGAACAACCACCGCGTCGTGCGCGTCGCGCTCCCGGATCTCGCGTGGAGCGAGGTGACCATCGAGGGGCTCGAGGCCCCTGCCCCGGAGCGGCGCGAGGAGGGGGACACGGCGCCGATGACCGCGCTCGCGACGCTCAGGGCCGGCGCCGTCACGGCGTGGAACGTCGCGGTCACGCTCCCCGACGGGGCGCACGTGAGCGACGAGGCTCCGGCGAGCGTCCGCGTGAGCCGCGGCGGCGAGGTGCTCCTCCAGCGCACGATGCTCGGGGCCACCTGGCCGCTCGCGTTCGAGCTTCCCGCCCAACCGAAGGGCCCGGCCGATCTCGAGGTCCAGGTCTCGTTCGCCTATTGCCACGAGGGGAAGGGGATCTGCGTCCCGGCGAATCCGATCTGGAGCGTCCCCGTCCGCTTCGAGGACGGGGGCGAAACGGCGGCCCGTCTCACCGCGTCGTTAGCCTAGGCCCTCGGCGAGCGCCGGCTTCCCATGGGCAGCTTCTGGGCGACCCTTCTCACCACCGTTCAGGTGCTGGCGATTCCCCTGCTCCTCCTCGGGAACGCGTTCTTCGTCGCCGCCGAGTTCTCGCTCGTCACGATCCGGAGGACGCGGCTCGAGGAGCTGGCGGAGATCCGGCGGACGCCGGGCCTCGCGGCCGCGCAGGAGGCGACGAGGCGACTCGACGATACGATCGCCGCCACCCAGCTCGGGATCACGATGATGTCCCTCGCCCTGGGGTGGATCGGGGAGCCGGGAGTGGCGCGCGTGCTCCAGCCCTGGTTCAGGTTCCTCCCGGAGACGTGGGCCCCGTTCGCCGCGCACGGCGTCGCCACGGCGGTCGCGTTCCTCTTCATCACGTTCATGCACGTGGTGGTCGGCGAGCTGGCTCCGAAGACGATCGCGATCCGCATCCCCGACGCGGTGGCGCTCAAGGTCGCGGCTCCGCTCCTCGCGTTCGAGCGACTCTTCCGGCCGTTCATCGCCCTGATGAACGGAACGGGAACCGCGCTCGTGCGGCTGCTCGGGTTCCGGCCGGCACCCCACGCCGCGAACATCCACTCGGTGGACGAGCTCGAGCTGATCGTCGAGGACGTGAGCGAGGCGGGGAAGATGCCGGCCGACCAGGCGGCGATCCTCATGAACGCGTTCCGCCTCCCCGAGAAGCGGGTCCGCGAGGCGATGGTCCCGCTCGAGAAGGCGGTGATGCTCGAGTACCGGATGAAGGGGGAGGAGATCCTGAACGCGCTCCAGGACAGCGTCCACACGCGATTCCCGGTCTACGACGGGGAGCGGACGCGTGTGGTCGGCATCGTGAACGCGAAGGACCTCTTCGCGATCTACGCGACGAGCGGCCTGATCAACCTCGAGGACGCGATGTACGCGGTGACGTGGGCTCCCGCCGAGCGGTCGACCGCCGACCAGCTCAAGGAGTTCCGGCGTGCCCGCCGCCAGATGGGGATCGTAATCGACGCCGAGGGGATCCCCGTCGGGATCATCACGCTCGAGGACATCATCGAGGAGCTGGTCGGGGAGATCGAGGACGAGCACGACGTCGGGGCGGGGCGATAGGCGCGGGGCTGGAGCGCTGACGCCGGCGTCGACGCCGAGATGAAGACAGGCCCGGGTGGCGGAATGGCAGACGCAGGGGACTTAAAATCCCCTGGGGGAAACCCCGTGCTGGTTCGATCCCAGCCCCGGGCACGATCGTGATTTTCGTTGGACGCCCGCCCGTTCGGAGCGAACCATGACCCACGTCCGCATCCACGGCAAGGATCACCGCCTCGGCGCCGAGGAGCTCGAGATCTGGCTCCGCGAGGGACGCATCCCCCCCGACGCGGAGATCGACGTGGATGGGGAAGGCTGGGTCCGCGTCGACTCGCTCGAGATCTACTGGCGGCTCGCGCCCCGCGCTTCCGAGCACCGAGCGCCCGTGGTCACGAGCCTTCGCGACGTCCTCTTCCCGCAGCACGGGTTCTCCGCGACGGAGACCCTCGTCGGCGTGAACCTGATCGTCTTCGCGGCCCTGGCGGCGGCCTGGGGGCAGGGGTACATTCCGCGGCTCCGCCAGGTGACGGCCGACTGGTGGTACCAGGCGCACGCGGCGCACGCGTACGCCTTCTGGCTCCCGACGATCTTCATGCACGCGGGGGCGGGGCATCTGATCCGGAACCTGATCGCGCTCCTCGCGACGGCGGGCGCCGTCGAGTTCCTGATGGGCGGACCGTGGGCGATCGCCGCGTACCTGATCACGGGAATCGGCGCGGCGTGGGTCTCCTACGTCGGGCACGGCTCGCCGCCCCTGAGCGTTGGCGCGTCGGGGGCCGTCTTCGGGCTCCTCGGCGTCACGGCGTCCTTCGTCTTGCGACGGCGGCGCGTCTTCAACTACGCGCAGCGCTGGAAGGTCTGGCGCGTCTACGTGCCGCTCGTCCTCCTGCTCTCGCTTCCCTCGATCGTCAACGCCGACCTCTACGCGCACGCCGGGGGATTCGCGTCCGGACTCCTCCTCGGAGTCTGGCTCCGGCCGCACGCGCGCGTGCCGCTCCTGGCCGCGAACGACCCGCTCCGCGACGACGACGAGCCCTGACCGGCCCCGCGGAGGGGCGGCGTCACCGCTCTCCTTCGTGCCTCCGGCGGCGATGATACCGGTCGAGGTCCCGCGTCGCGGCGTCGAAGACGGCGCGAATCGCGTCGGTCATCCGTTCCTCGTCCTTGGAGACGCGCACGATCGAATCGGGCACGTTCACGACGAGCGCGGCGTGCTCGAGCCCGCGCTTGTGATGACGGCCGTGGCCGAGCGTCGCGTGGAGCCGTAGGAGCTCGGGGAAGCGCCCCGCGAGGCCGTTCGCGGCTCCCTCGATCAGGTCCCGCCATCGGGGATCGAGGTCGATCTGCCTCGTCTGGATCTCGAGGTCGAACGAAGAGCGCCGACCCCGGCCGCCCCTCGCGACCGTGCGGCGCTCGATCTGGACCGGGACGTCGTCCCGCCGCCACGTGGCGAGCAGCTCGCCCTGGGGCGCGCTCCACGAATACTCGGTGGCGCCGCCGAACGCCTTCTCGATCTCGCGGGCGATCCGGTGCGCGAGCTTCTGCGATGTCGTCAAGACCGTGAGGCCGGACGCGTCCCGGTCGATCGACACGATGCGCCGCTCGGGCTGCGTGAAGCGGGCGCGCGCCGCGACGGCGCGGATCCGTCCCCGGAGGTCGGTCTCGTGGTCGTCCACGAACGCGCCCGTGAGGTGGACGCGCCCGAAATACTCCCCCGCCGCGACCTGCTTGCACGCCGGACAGACCGTCCACCGCACGCCCATGAGCGCCGTGCGCGCGGAGCGTTCGCCCGCGCGCCAGGTCTTCCTGGCGTAGACCGAGCCGCACCGCTCGCAGACGGTCGGGGACGGCGGGCTCCCGGTTCTCCGGACGACGCGCGGCGTCTGTTCGTCGTGGACGCCACGGCGGACGAGGCTTCGAATCCTGCCTTTGGTGCGGGCGCGCGCCGCCTTCTTCGCGGGCGCGGCGACTGCTCGATTTCGGCGCATGGGATCCTCCTTCGTCGGCGCCGCCGCGGCCCGCCTCTCGCGGGACATGGCGGAGCGAT
>DASVDZ010000078.1:0-52433 GCA_036380835.1 Candidatus Eiseniibacteriota bacterium
GAGGGCGCGCGGCGCGGTCGGCATGTCGGCGCACGAGAGAACGACCACGAGCGGAGCGACCCACGCGACGCGCCGGAGCGCGCGCGCGCCGCGGCGCGTCCGCCCCGGGCCGTGCGTCCGCCCCGAGCCGCGCATCCGCCCCGAGCCGCGCATCCGCTCCCCTGGCGCCGCGCCCACTCAGAGCCCCACCGCGAGGCCGATCGCGAACGTCCGCGCCGTGTCGGTGCTTCGCGGCGTGGACGAGATTTCCTCTCCGGTCGAGCCGTAGACGACGCTCCGCGACCGGTAGAAATCGTCCGTGAACTCGCCGAAGAGACAGGCGCGCGGGGCCACGCGATACTCGACGCCGCCCCCGAGCGTCACCTCGCCGCCCGCCGTGTCGGTCGTGTCGCCGAAGTTGAAGAGGATGCCGCCGACGCCGGCGACCAGGTAGGGGTGGATCGCGGAGCGGACGAGGAGCCGGCACTGCGCGAGACCGCGAAGCGCCGTGACGTAGACCAGGCGCCCCGTGGTCTTTCGCGCCGGCACCGAGTGGATCGCGTCCATCCAGACCGTGACGCGGTCGTTCACGCCGGCGCCGAGACGGGCCCCGACCGCGGCCTCCGTCTCGAGATCCAACTTCGACTCGAAGGATCGCGCTCCGAACACGGGGGCGACGTAGAGCGGCCGTCCCGATTCGGCCCGGGCCGCGCCGGGAACGATCGCCCCGGCGACCGGGATCGCGCCGAGGGCAAACGCGAACATGGGGACGAAACGACGCATCCAAACGGACGAAAGCGCGAAACTACCCCAGGGCCGAAGCGAGCGGAACACGATGCCTCCAATGGCCCGCGGGGGGTGGGCGCGGGGCTTGTGACGGGGGGCCTTCCTGTGTACGATTGCATAGCTTACGCCCCGTGCGCAGCGCCCGCAACGGCAGAGCGCCGGACCCGGAAACCCCGACGAGACCGATGACACGACGCGAGCGGATACGGAAGACCCTGCTGGGCGAGGCGACCGACCGGCCGCCGGTCGCCCTGTGGCGCCATTTCTACCACCGGGAAGGTTCCTCCAAGGCCCTGTCGGAAGCGATGTTGGAGTTCCAGCGCGAGTACGACTGGGACTTCCTCAAGGTGAACCCGCGGGCCTCCTACCACGTGGAGGATTGGGGGGTGCGCACCCAGCGCCCGGGAGACGGCGCGCTCGACAAGCCGAAGGTCGTGCAGTCCGCGATTCGCCGGCCCGAGGACTGGGACGCGATCCGGCCCCTCGACGTCGCGCAGGGCGTCCTGGGCGAACACCTCGACGCCGAGGAACGGATCGCGGCGCGGCTCCAGGGCGACACCGACTGGCTCATGACCGTCTTCAACCCGATCTCGATCGCGTCCGATCTCGTGAACGACGACGCGCTCTTCGTGGAGCACCTGCGGCGCCACGGAGAGCGCGTGCACGCGGCGCTCCGAGCGATCACCGAGACGTTCGCGGCGTTCGTCCGCGCGTCGGCGGCGCGCGGCGCCTCGGGGATCTTCTTCGCCACGACCGACTACGCGAACGACACGCGAATCGACCGGGGGCTCCTGGCCGAGTTCGGCCGCCCGTACGATCTCCGCGTGCTCGCGGAAGCCGCGGCGCTCCCCTTGAACGTGCTCCACGTCTGCGGACCGGGCGCTTTTCTCAGCGACCTGCTCGACTATCCCGTTTCGATCCTCTCCTGGGCGGCGCACGATCGCGGCAATCCGTCGGTCGCGGCGGTCCGCCCGCTCACGGACAAGACGCTGATGACCGGAATCGCGCACGAGACCACGTTCGTGACGGGTCCGGTCGAGGCGATTCGCGAGGAGGCGCGCGAGGCCGTGCAGCAGTCTGGCGGCTCGCGGTTCATCCTCGGACCGGGGTGCGCCGTGCCGGCCGCGTCGCCCCTCGAACACTACCGGGCCGTCCGGGAGGTCGCGCTCGCGTGCGCCTGATCGCCTTCAAGTCCAAGATCCACCGCGCCCGCGTCACGGAGGCGAACCTCAACTACGAGGGCTCGGTCACGGTCGACGCCGACCTGCTGGACGCGGCCGACATCCTGCCGCACGAGCAAGTGCAGATCTTGAACGTGAGCAACGGCGAGCGCTTCGACACGTACGCGATCCGCGGCCCGCGCGGGAGCGGCGTCATCTGCCTGAACGGTCCCGCGGCGCGTCTGGCGCAAGTGGGCGACCTGGTGCTGATCATCGCGTACGCGCTCATGGAGCGCGAGGAGCTGGAGCGCCACACCCCGCGCGTCGTCCAAGTCGACGAGCGAAACCGCCTGATCCGGAGCGAGATCGGCGCGGGGCGCGGAGGCCGGGCATGAGACTCGGCCCGGCGCGGCGCCTCGCCGCCCGTCTCACCGGCTTGGCGCTCGTCCCCGCGGCCGCGCTCCTCCTCCTGGGAGCGAAGGCCCAGGCGGCGAAGCCCCAGGCAACGAAGCCTCAGGGCGCCGCCGAAGCGGAGCGCCCTCAGATCGACGTCCTGACCGTCGACGGCGCGATCCAGCCGATCACGGCGCAGGTCATCACGCAGGCGATCGACCGCGCCGAGAAGGAGAAGCGGGAGGCGCTCGTCGTCCGCCTCGACACGCCCGGCGGCCTCGACACGAGCATGCGCGACATCATCAAGCGCATCCTCATCTCCGAGGTCCCCGTCATCGTCTACGTCGCCCCCTCGGGCGGCCGCGCCGCGAGCGCCGGCACCTTCATCGCCATGGCCGCGCACGTTGCCGCCATGTCGCCGGGCACCTCGATCGGCGCCGCGACGCCGGTCAACGTGGGCGGCGGCGACGTCGGGAAAGGGGACCTCGAGCGGAAGGTGAAGAACGACGCGGTCTCCTACATCCGCTCGCTCGCGGCGCAGCGCGGCCGAAACGCCGACTGGGCCGAGAAGGCGGTGCGGGAGGGAAGCTCGCTCAACGAAACCGACGCGCTCAAGATGCACGTCGTCGACCTGATCGCGCGGAACACCGACGACCTCCTCGAGCAGCTCGACGGGAGGATGGTGACTGTGGCCGGGACGACGCGCGCGCTCCACACGAAGAACGCCGTGACCCACGATCGGAAGCCGACCTGGCGCCAGGACCTCCTGTCGCGAATCATCGACCCGAACGTCGCCTACATCCTCTTCATCCTCGGCTTCTACGGAATCCTGTTCGAGCTCTCGAATCCCGGCTCGATCCTGCCGGGGGTCGTCGGCGGGATCTGCCTCCTGCTCGCCTTCCTCGCCTTCCAGGCGCTGCCGATCAACCTGACCGGGCTCGCCCTCATGATCTTCGCGATGGTCCTCTTCGCCGTCGACGTGAAGGTGCAGAGCCACGGCATCCTCACCGCCGGAGGGGTGGTGGCGCTCGTCCTGGGCTCGCTCCTCCTCATGGGCGGCGAGACCGGGGTCGCGCGGATCTCGCTCTCGGTGATCGGCACCGTCGTCGTCGCGACGGTGGCCTTCTTCGTGCTCGTGGTGGGGGCCGCCTACCGCGCGCAGCGGCGCCGTCCCGTGACGGGCGCCGAGGGACTCGTCGGCGAGCGCGGCACCGCGCTCAGCGATCTATTGCCGACGGGGCAGGTCTTCGTTCACGGGGAGTACTGGAACGCCCAGGCCGCTTATCGCGTCGAGAAGGGCGATCCGATCGTGGTGGACCGGGTCGACGGAATGATCCTGCACGTGCGGAAGGCCTAACGAAGGGAGTCGTTCATGTTCGCCTACTCGTTCATCACCCTCGTCTTTCTCGGGATCCTGCTCCTCTCGAGCGCCATCAAGGTGCTCCGGGAATACGAGCGTGGCGTCGTGTTCCGGCTCGGCCGCGCGATCGGCGCCAAGGGGCCGGGGTTGATCCTCCTCATCCCGATCGTGGACAAGATGGTGAAGGTGCCGCTTCGCACGGTGGCGATGGACGTCCCGCCTCAGGACGTGATCACCCGCGACAACGTGTCGGTCAAGGTGAACGCGGTGATCTACTTCCGGGTGCTCGACGCGAACCGCGCGGTGCTCGAGGTCGAGAACTATCTCTACGCGACGTCGCAGATCGCGCAGACGACGCTGCGGAGCACGCTGGGTGAATCCGATCTGGATCAGGTCCTGTCGAACCGGGAGGAGATCAACCAGAAGCTCCAGCAGGTGATCGACCGGCACACCGAGCCGTGGGGCATCAAGGTGAGCACGGTCGAGGTGAAGAACGTCGATCTGCCGCAGGAGATGCAGCGCGCGATCGCCCGGCAGGCGGAGGCCGAGCGCGAGCGGCGCGCCAAGGTCATCAACGCCGAGGGAGAATTCCAGGCGAGCCAGAAGTTGGCCGAGGCCGCCGGCGTGATCGCCACGCAGCCGCTCGCGATCCAGCTCCGCTATCTGCAAACCCTGGCGGAGATCGCCACCGAGAACAACTCGACGACGCTCTTCCCGATCCCGATCGACCTGTTCGAGCCGATCCTCCGCGCGCGACAGGAAGCCGCGGCGAAGAAGGCGCTCCCGTAGCCCCTGACCCCAGAGCCACTCAAGGAGGAGTCGCGTGACCCGTAACACCGTCCTTTCGCCCCAGGAGTTGTCCTCCGCGCGGCCGGGACCGCCGCTCGACGAGTCGCAGGCCGGCATCGCCGCCCGCGTCGCCGAGCGGATCCGGCGCGGCGACCTCCATCGCGACGTGCTCGACTTCCTCGTCGCGGAGCTCAAGGAGAACTTCCCGGCGCACGCCTGGACGGGTGTCTATCTCACGGAGGGTGAATCGCTCGTGCTCGGCCCGTTCCGCGGCCCCGAGTCGCCGCACCATCGGATCCGGATCGGAGCCGAGGGAATCTGCGGCTGGGTGGCGCTCCACGGCCTCCCCCAGGTGATCCCGGACGTGAACGCCGATCCTCGCTATCTCGCCTGCAGCGCCGTGATCCGCTCGGAGATCGTCGTGCCGATCGTCCGCGAGGGGACCGTCCTCGGAGTGATCGACGTGGACTCGGAAACGCCGGCCGCTTTCACGAAGACCGATCTGGACGCCCTCACCGAGGTGGCGCGCCTCGTCGCGCCGATCCTGCCGCCGAGCCCGGGAGCGCGCCGGTGAGCGAGGAGCGCTTCGACGTCGCGATCGTGGGGGGCGGACCCGGGGGCTACGTGGCGGCGATCCGCGCCGGACAGCTGGGGCTCAAGACGGTCCTGATCGAGAAGGACAAGCCGGGCGGCACCTGCCTCCATTGGGGCTGCATCCCGACCAAGGCGCTCCTCGAGACCGCCGAGGTGCTCCGCCTCTGCCGCCGCGCCGGCGAGTTCGGCGTGCGGGTCGCGGAGGCGACGCTCGACCTGAAGGCGGCGCAGGAGCGGAAGGAGCGCGTCGTCCGGAAGAACCTCATGGGGACCGAATCGCTCCTCAAGAAGAACAGGGTGACGACCCTCCACGCGACCGGCACGTTCGTCGCGCCGACCCGAATCCGGGTCGCGGAGGCGGACCAAGGGGCGCGCGAGATCGAGGCGGGGGCGGCCATCGTCGCCACCGGCTCGCGGGTCGGCTCGCTCCCGATGGTGGCCGTGGACCACCGGATCGTCCTCTCGAGCGACGACATCCTCGGCCTCGATCGCGTGCCGGAGTCGCTCCTCGTGATCGGCGCCGGAGCCGTGGGCGTCGAGTTCGCGTCGATCTACCACGACTTCGGGTCGCGCGTCGTCCTGCTCGAGCGCGAGCCTCGCCTGGTCCCACTCGAGGACCAGGACGTCGCCGCCACGCTCCTCCGGTCGTTCACGCGGCAGGGGATCGAGGTCCACGTCGGGGCCGATCTCAAGAGCGTGCGCGTCGAGGGGGACGGCGCCTGGGCGGAATTCGAGGCGGGCGGCGAGACGAAGCGGATCCGGGCGGAGCGGGTGCTGATGGCGGCCGGGCGCCGACCGGTCACCGACGGCGTCGGCCTCGAGGGGCTCGGGGTCGCCATGGAGCGGGGGTTCGTCCTCGTCGACGCCCTCCAGCGGACGAACGTCCGGGAAATCTACGCGATCGGCGACGTGACCAAGAGTCCGGCGCTGGCGCACGTGGCCTCGCACGAAGGGATCACCGCGATCGAGTCGATCGCCGGGAAGGATCCCCACCCGGTGAACCCTGCGGCGATCCCGAGTTGCACGTACTGCCATCCGCAGATCGCGAGCGTCGGCCTGACCGAGGCCCAGGCGCGCGCCAGCGGGCGCGCGGTGCGCGTCGGCAAGTTCCCGTTCACCGCCAACGCCAAGGCCAGTATCCTCGGAGAGGGCGATGGGTTCGTGAAGGCGGTCGCCGATGGTTCGACCGGCGAGATCCTCGGCGTCCACATCATCGGGGCGCTCGCCACCGAGCAGATCGCTGAATCGGTCGTCGCGCGCCACTTCGAGGCGACGGCCGAGGAACTGGCGAACGTGGTCCACGCGCACCCGACCTTGTCCGAGGCCACCATGGAGGCGATGTTTGGAACCGAAGGGCGCTCCATCCATGTCTGAGCCGATCGCGTTCACGCCGCCGTCCGACCGCCGCACGCACGCGGGGGAGAAGCGGAAGCCGTTGCGCGGCTACGCGCGGATCTCGCCCGAGCCGCTCCCGGAGCGGCGCCCGGAGTGGCTGCGCGCGCGCATTCCGGCGGGCAGGAGCTACCTCGAGACCAAGTCGATCCTCCGGACGCTCGACCTCCACACGGTCTGCGAGAGCGCCAACTGCCCGAACATCGGCGACTGCTTCTCGCGCCACACCGCCACGTTCCTCATCCTCGGCAACGTCTGCACGCGCGCCTGCCCCTTCTGCGACATCCGGAACGGGAAGCCGCTCCCCGTCGATCCGGAGGAGCCGCGCCGCGTGGCCGACGCGTCGCGCCGCCTGGGGCTCCGGTACATCGTGGTGACCTCGGTGAACCGGGACGAGCTCCCGGACGGCGGCGCGGGGCACTTCGCGGCGACGATCCGCGCGATCAAGGCGGAGATCCCGGAGGCGCGGGTCGAGGTCCTGATTCCCGACTTCCTGGGCGATCCGGACGCGCTTCGAACCGTGCTCGACGCGCGCCCCGACGTCCTGAACCACAACATGGAGACGGTGAAACGCCTCTACAAGCGCGTCCGCCCGGCCGGCCGCTACGAGCGCTCGCTGACGCTGCTCCGGAACGTGGCGACGTGGACGCCCGACATTCCCGCCAAGTCGGGGATCATGGTGGGCGTGGGGGAGACGACGGAGGAAGTGGAGGAGCTGCTTCGCGACCTGGCGGCGCACGGCGTCTCGATGGTGACGGTGGGGCAGTACCTCCCGCCGTCCGGCTCGCACCTTCCGCTCGAGCGGTACGTCACGCCGCAGGAATTCGCCCACTATCGCGAGT
This sequence comes from Candidatus Eiseniibacteriota bacterium, assembly GCA_036380835.1. Lineage (GTDB taxonomy): Bacteria > Eisenbacteria > RBG-16-71-46 > SZUA-252 > SZUA-252 > DASQJL01. The sequence continues at coordinate 7,296 of DASVDZ010000078.1, forward strand.
ACGGACGCGCGCTCGGCATGCGCCAGGTGGCGTCCGCGCCGCTCGTCCGCTCGTCGTTCCACGCCGAGGAGCAGGCCGGCGAGACGGTCTTCGTCTCCTAGAGGATCGATCCCATCAGGATCAGCCGGGCCGCCGTGAAGTAGATCACGAGCCCGGTCACGTCGACGAGCGTCGCCACGAACGGGGCCGAAGCGCTCGCGGGGTCGAACCCGAGCCTCCGAAGCCCGAACGGAAGCATCGACCCGACCAGGGTCCCCCACAGCACGACCCCCACGAGCGATACCGCGACCGTGGTCGCGACCAGCCCGGGATGCTGGCCGTACGTGTGGAAGAGCGCCTGCCAGATGAGGATGCGCACCACCCCGATCGCGGCCAGGATGGAGCCGAGGCCGAGGCCCGAGATCACCTCGCGCCGCATGACGCGCCACCAGTCGCGCAGCCTCACCTCTCCGAGCGACATGGCCCGGATCACCAGCGTCGTGGCCTGGCCGCCCGAGTTGCCGCCGCTCGAGATGACGAGCGGCACGAAGAGGGCCAGCACGACGGCCTGCGCGATCTCCTGCTCGAAGTAGCCCATCGCCGTCGCCGTCAGGCTCTCGCCGAGGAAGAGGACGGAGAGCCACCCCGCGCGCTTCTTGATCATCGTGAGGACGTTGAGGCGGAGATACGGCTCGTCGAACGCCGCGGTGCCGCCGATCTTCTGGATGTCCTCGGTCGCCTCTTCCCGGACCACGTCGACGATGTCGTCGAGGGTGACGATCCCCTTCATCCGGCCCTCGCCGTCGACCACCGGGAAGGCCATCAGGCGGTTCGCGGCGAAGAGGCGGCTCAGCTCCTCCTGGTCCATCGCCTCGGGCACCGTGATCAGATCGGTGCGCATCACCGATTCCACCCGCTGGTCGGGCTTGGCGGTGAAGAGGTCGCGGTAGGAGACGACCCCGAGGAGCCGCTGGTCGGGGCCGAGCACGTAGGCGTAGTGCACCGACTCGGTCTTCTCGGCCGCCTGGCGTCTCAGGTAGGCGAACGCCTCCTCGACGCTCATCTCGGGGCGGACGCGCGCGTAGCGCGGGCTCATGAGACCGCCGGCGTCGTCCTCGGCGTAGGCCAGGAGGCCGCTCACCTCCTTGCGCGACGGCTCGTCGAGGAGGGAGAGGAGCTCGTCGCGCTCCTCGCTCGAGACCTCCTGCATGAGGTCGGCGGCGTCGTCCGGCGCCAGGAGCCGGACCCAGGAGCGCCGCTCGGCCGCGGGGAGCGCGAGCACCAGCTCGGCCTGGTCGTGCGCGCTCAGCGCCAGGAAGAGGTCTTCCGCGTCGGGCCGCGGCAGCGCGCGGAAGTTGTCGAGGCGATCCTCGGGGACGAGGAGACCCCAGGCTTCCAGCAGATCCTCGGCCGAGAGGACTTCGCCGAGGTCGGAGTCGGGTTGGGTCGCCAGCATGTCGCCCTCCGGTTGAGACGCGTCCGCGATCGCCCCCGCCGCGGCAGGGTCCCCCATCCTAGGCGATGGCGGGAGCGCGGCTCAAGGGCGGCGCGCACCCGCGACGGGGCGCCTCGCGATTTCGGCCGGCGCCCGGTCTTCGAAACCCGCGCTGTTCTCGCTCCCCCGGGAGCGCTATTGTCGCGCTCGGTCCCGCTGGTGCGGTCACCCGAGGAGCGACGCCATGTGCTCGCGACATCGCCCGACGATGCTGGTGGTGGACGACGACCCCGGATCCTCCGGGCTCCTGAAGGAGATCTTCCAGGGTGAGGGATACGACGTCACCGTCGCCTCGCGCGGGGCCGACGCCATCCGCGAGGCAAAGGCCACGCCCTTCGATCTCGCCCTCTGCGACGTCCGCCTCCCCGACATCGACGGCATCGAGGTCATGCGGCGGCTCCGGGCGCTCTCGCCGGACATCACCGTGATCCTCGTCACGGCGTACGGAACGGTCGAGACCGCGATCCAGGCCCTCCACGAAGGGGCGTTCGACTACGTACGAAAGCCATTCTCGCTCGACGAGGTGCGGATCACCGTCGAGCGGGCGATGGAGCGGCGCCGGCTCCGGAGCGAGGCCGCGGCGGCGACGGTCGAGGAGCCTCTCGCGGCGACCTCGAGGCGGGAGGCGCCCGCCGCGAAGCCGATCGTCGGACGCAATCCCGCCATGGTCGATCTCTTCCGTCTGGTATCGCGGGTGGCCGGAACGAAGTCCAGCGTGCTCATCCGCGGCGAGAGCGGCACGGGGAAGGAGCTGATCGCGCGCACGCTCCACGCCGGGAGTCCGCGGGCTTCGGGACCGTTCGTTCCGGTGAACGTCACGAGCCTCTCCGAGACCCTGCTCGAGTCGGAGCTCTTCGGACACGTGAAGGGGGCCTTCACCGGGGCGATCGAGCGGCGGCCGGGCCTCTTCGTCGAGGCGAACCACGGGACGATCTTCCTCGACGAAGTGGGCGACATGTCGCTCACCATGCAGGGGAAGCTCCTCCGCGTGCTCCAGGAGCACGAGGTGATGCCCGTCGGGTCGAACGCGACGGTTCCGGTGGACGTTCGCGTGGTGGCGGCGACGCACCAGAACCTCGAGTCGCTGGTCCGCGCGGGGCGCTTCCGGGAGGACCTCTACTACCGCCTGAACGTCGTGTCGATCCAGGTGCCGCCGCTTAGGGAACGGCCCGACGACATCGCCGTCTTGGCGGAGCATTTCCTGCGGCACTACGGCGCCCTCTCCGACCGCCCGATCGGGGGCTTTTCCGAGCGCGCGATGGCCGCCCTCCTCGCCTATCCGTGGCCCGGGAACGTCCGAGAGCTGGAGAACGTCGTCGACCGAGCCGTGGCGCTCGCGCCCGGATCGATCGTGGAGGAGACCGATCTCCCCGAGAAGCTGATCGTCCATGCGCGCACCCTCGGAAGCGTCCCGCCGCCTCCGCCCGGGGGCCGCAGACTCGACGAGGTCGTTCGAAGGCACGTCCTGTCGGTGCTGGAGGACGTGAACGGAAACAAGACCGAGGCGGCGCGCGCCCTCGGCGTGCCGCGACGGACCCTCTACCGGATGCTCGAGCGGTTCGGAGTCGAGCCGAAACGACGCGGGAAGCCGGTCCGAAACGGCTCACGAGTGCCATGATGGCCCTATTCTCCCAACACATTTCTCAACAAACATTTACCGTTTACACGAGGCCGTGACGAGACGATATGGCTCATTTATCATCGACGACGCCATCTAGAGTCGATCGCGGCGGTCTCCATCGATCATTGCAAGTTATTTAGAAATAGTAGGATAGAGGTAAGACAAAATTGTGCCATCGAGTCGCCTCGATGGCACGCCTGGTGCTGGGTAAGCCCCTCCACGAGACAGAGCCGCGACCTGCGGCGGCTCATCGGCCCGATCGGCATCGCGCGTCCGCATCCGAGAGAATGATCGGGTCGACAAGCCTCCCATCGAAGGCCCTCGGTTGAGACGGCAGACTCGCGATCGATAGCCCCCCACACTTCGCGAGATCCGTCCACCGAGGGCCCATTTTTTCTTATTCGTGGACAGGCTTGGCACCGCTTCCTAGACTTTTCCATTCGTGACCCTTCCGATCCCGAACGTCGCTCGCCACGCTCTCCCCCCGTCCGTCCGCCGTGCCCTCGCCGCGACCGCCGCGCTGATGCTTCTCGCTCCATCGTCCGGCGCGCGCGCGGCGGAAACGGCGCCCGCGCCGGGGGCCAAGCCGCCCCCCCTCACCGTGATCGCCGAGGTCGACGGAATCCCGATCCGCCAGGACGAATGGGACCGGCTCGCCTTGCCCTACTACCAGGAGGTGGAGGCGCGCGCGGGGCGCAAGCTGAACGACGAGGAGAAGAGGCTGCTCCAGAAGAATCTCCTCGAGGAGCTGATCCGCGAACGCCTCTGGCTGGCGGATGCCCGGAGGCGCGGCATGAAGGTCACCGACGACGCGGTCGACGCGCGGATGAAGCAGAGCGCGTTCTTCAGGACGGACGGAAAGACCGACGAGGCGAAGTTCCTGGCCTTCAAGCGCTCTCCCTCCTCGAACTATCCCGAGCTGAGGGCGCAGGTCGAGACGGGGCTGATGATCGAGGAGTACACGCGGTGGATGGAACGCCGCTTCGGCCCGCGCGACCCCGACCTCCGAAAGATCTTCCAGGAGCGCACGTCGCAGGCGACCATCCGATACCTCCTGATGGGCCCCGACGCCGTCTCGCTCGAACCGGAAGCGAGGCGCCGGCAGATCCTCGCCTACTACGAAGCCCATCCCCAGGAGTTCCAGTCCCCCGACTCCGCGCGCATCCAGTACGCGAAGGTGCCGATCGAGGCCGCCGCCTCGAGCGACTCCGCGCGCGACCTGGCCGCGCCCGCGGCCCTCAAGGCCGCCAACGACCTCCTGGAGGCGGTGCACTCCGGGGCACCCGTCGAGACGGCGGCCAAGGTCTACGGCGGACTCCACGAGAGCGGTTGGTTCCGGCTCGGCGACCCGATCCGGGGCCTCGGGCGCTCGGAGAACCTCACCGACGCCATCCGGAACACGACCCCCGGCGAGTGGGTCGCGAGCCCCATCCGGAGCGGCACGAGCTTCGTGGTCGTCCGGCTGATCGAGCGGAAGCCGGCGCGCCTGCAGACCTTCCGGGACGTCGCGGGGCTCGCGAAGCGGCACGCCGACGCCGAATTGCGCGACGCCGTGAACGACTCGCTGGCGCGGGAGGAGATCCGCCTCCATCCCGAGACCTACACCGTGCCCCGCGTCGCGGCGACGATCCTCGCCCGCGGCCTCGCCGGATTCATGGACGAGCGCGCGATTTCTCGAAAGGACCTGGATCGCGAGCTGAAACGCCGGCGGAAGGCGGCGGGCGTCCCCGAATCGGATCGGGCATGGGCCGACTCGGTGCGCGCGACCCTGCCGGAACGGATGCGCGCCGAACGCCGCGACGGCGCCGCCTTCCGCACGCTCCGCGACGCCGCCAAGGAGCTGCGAAGCGGTTCACCGGACCGGGTCGCCGCCCGGGCGGGGGCCGGGGTCGAGTCGTTCGAGCTCTATCGCGGCCAGCCGCCCGCCGCCCCGATGCTCGTCGAGGGCTTGGTCCTCGACTCGGTCTACGCGCTCCGTCCCGGCGACGTGTTCGGGCCGCGCTTCGCGCGGGACTCGGTCTTCGTCGTCCGCGTCGACCGCCTCGATCCCGCGTTCCTCCCGCCCTACGGGGAGCTTCGCACGGTGGCGCGGTCGAACGCCCTCCTGGCCCAGCGTCAGGCGCAGGAGCAGGAGGCGGCGCGCTACTTCGCCGAGCACCGCGACGACTACATGACGAAGCCGAAGTGGATCTTCGACTACGTCCTCTTCCGGAAGGTCGCGGCCGAGAGCGTGGCCGTCTCCGACAGCGCCATCGCCGCCTACTACCACGGCCACCCGCTCGAGTTCACGGCGCCCGGCAAGGCGAGGCCGCGGGTCATTCTATTCCGCTACAAGGCCTCGGACGGTCCCGACGCGCGGGAGAAGGCGCGGCAACGCGCGCTCGAGGCGCGCGAGCGGATCGCGAAGGGGGAGGACTTCGGCGCCGTCGCCAAGGAGGTCTCCGAGGACGCGCAGAGCGCCGAGCAGGGGGGCGCGATCGGCGAGCTGACGCGGTCCGCGCTCATGAAGGAGCTCGGCGACGTGATCTTCACGATTCCGGTCGGCGAGGTGAGCGATCCGATCGAGGCGCGAAGCGCGTTCCATCTGATTCGTGTCGACGCGCGGACTCCGGAAGAGCTCAGGCCTCTGTCGGACTGCAGGACCGAGATCCACGGCGTCCTGGGCGATCCGATCGCCGATTCGCTCGCGTTCCGGGCCGCCTCCCGGATGGTGGCCGCGGTGGCCGCGGGGGCGTCGTTCGACTCGCTCGCCGCGGCGGCCGGCGGAGCCGTCCGGAGCGCGCCGATGGGGGTGGGGGAAGAGCTGGCGAACGTCGGAAACTTCGAGAACGTGCAGACCGTGATCGGCGGAATGAAGGACGGCGGCGTCACGCCCGAGCCGCTCGCGGTGGCGCCGGGGTACCTCGTCGCGAGACGCGTGAGCGAAGTGGCGCCGGAACGGGCGTCGTTCGACGCCGTGCGCGAGCGGGTCGTGAACGACTATCTCGCGACGCGCCGGCGCGCGATCGCCGACTCGCTCAACCCGAGGATCCGGGAGGCTCTGGAGAAGGGAGCCGACCTCGATTCGATCGCGGTGATCTACGGCGGGACGCGGGTCAGCAAGGCGTTCGGCCGCTCGGGCCCGATCCCGGACTTCACGCGCGATCCCGCGATCGCCCGCGACTCCACCTACATCGAGAAGGTCTTCGCGTCGCGAGCGGGCGCCCTGCTCCCGCCGGTCACCGGCGCGACGGGGACCCTCTACGCGCGCGTGGAGTCGCTCGCCATCCCGCCGGCGTCCGAGTTCGCGAAGCGCCGCGACGAGGTCTGGCGCGAGATCGTCGATCAGAGGGTCGAGGCGTGGACGGCCCGCCTCAGGTCGAGGGCGACGGTGACGATTCGCGAGCGCGGGCTCCGGGACCTGGCCGCCGAGCGCTGACGCCCACGCGGATTCATCCCGCTTGCGGGGAGAGGGCCCCCGCGCCTACGATCGTGGCCCTCGCGCTCTCACCGCCGCCCGTCCCGCTCCGCTCGCTTGGGAGAAACCCATGGAGCGCGAGCCGTGCCACGCCATTCATGAACTCGATCGCCACGACCGGCCGCGCGAGCGGCTGCTCGAGCTGGGGCCCGGCGTCCTCAAGGACGCCGAGCTCCTGGCCGTTCTCTTCGGCTCGGGGAGCGCCGGCGCCTCGGCGCTCGAAGTCGCGTCGCGCGTCGCGACCGCCGTCGACCTGCGCCGGCTCCATCAGGTGGCGCTCGACGACCTCCTCGCGGTCCGCGGATTGGGCCAGGCGCGCGCGGCGCAGCTCCTGGCCGCGGCCGAGATCGGCCGCCGGCTCTGGCCCGACGGGGAGGCGACGCCGCTGGTGCGGGGGCCGGAGAACGTCTACGATCTGACCCGCGACATCCGCGGTTTGAACCGCGAGCACTTCGTCGGGTTCTACCTCAATTCGCGCCACCAGGTGCTGCGACGGGAGATCATTTCCATCGGGAGCTTGAACGCGAGCATCGTGCATCCGCGGGAGGTCTTCCTCCCCGCCGTGGCGCTCTCGGCGGCGAGCGTGATCCTCGCCCACAACCACCCCTCCGGCGACCCCACGCCGAGCGAGGAGGACCTCGCGATCACGCGCCGCCTGGTGGAGGCGGGCCGCCTGCTCGGGATCGAGCTCCTCGATCACGTCGTCGTGGCGCGCGACGCCTACTCGAGCTTCAAGGAGCGGAGGCTCCTCCGCGGATGAGGGGATCGCGAGCGACCACCCGACGGTCCGCGGCGCGCCTCCTCCCGGCCGCCGTCATCGCCGCGATCGCACTCGGAGGCTGCTCGGGGTCGGGGGGCCCCACGACGCGGCCCGCCGGCCCGTCCGATGGCGACCCGCTCGCCCTGGTCGCGCTCGCGGACTCGGCGGTCGCGTCGGGGGACGCCGCGACCGCCCGCCGCGCGCTCGATCGGGCGTTCGCGCTTCGCCCCGACGATCCGGCCGTCCGATTGGGGCGCGGCCGCTTCTTCGCCGCGATCCGCCGCTACCACGACGCCAAGCAGGAGTTCGACCGCGCGGCCGCGCTCGAGCCGGCGAGCCCCGAGCCCGCGTATCAGCTCGGCCTCGCGTACGTCCAGGCGGGAGACACCACGCTCGCGATCGGGGCGTTCGGCCGCGCGCTCGCCATCGATCCGGGACACGCCGGCGCGCGCACCTCCATGGAGCCGCTCCTCGCCGGACGCTATGTCGCGGCCGGAGTGCCGGGCGAGTACGCGCAGATCCCGGGGCAGACCACCGTGTCGCGCGGGGAGCTCGGCGTGATCCTCGCCGTCGAGCTGGGGGCCGACCCCGATCGGAGCGTCTGGCGCTCGGACGACCCGGCCACCGCCGACGGGCCCGAGATCGACCAGGCGTGGGGGGCGCGCTGGCTCCGCGCGGCCGTCACCCGTCGGTGGCTCGAGCCCTATCCCGACCGCTCCCTCCACCTGGACGACCCGGTCACGCGGGGAAACCTGGCGCTCCTCCTGGCGCGCCTGTCCCACGAGATGGGCGCGGACAGCCTCCTCTCGGGCCCCGGCGTCGACTTTCCCGATCTGGCGCCCCGACACTACCTGGAGCGCCCGGCCACCTGGGCGGTCCGGGTCGGGCTTCCCACGCGCGCCGAGGGGCGCTTCGACGCGAGGGCCGGGGTGACCGGCCTGGAAGCGCTCGTCGCGGTGCGGGGCCTCGCCCGCGCGGTTCACGCGACCCCGGTGGTCTCCCCGGCCGGGGCTCCGGTCGCGCCGTAGCCTCGAGCGGCCGCGGAACCGCGGCGGCCGAAGGTGGTAAACTTATACGATGATTCGCGACCGGGTCGCCGCGCGGCACGCCTGCGCGGCGCTCCTCTTCTTCGGCCTCGGGCTCGCGCTGGCGGGGACCGCCCCCGGAGCGCCGTTCGGGGCTTTCGGGACCGACCTTCCGCCGCGGAGCGAGGGATCGGTCGAACCGATCGCGCCCTCCCGGGCGCTCGGCCTCGCCGCGTCGCTCAGCACGACCGACACCGTGACGATCTTCCACGCCGACCTCGAAGCGCTCTCGAGCCCCGGCAACGAGGGGGGGTGGACGCACGCCGACGTATCGGGGATCCCGACGGCCTGGCACATCGCCCCGGACGTGGCGTGCCAGGGGAACGCGTTCTGGTGCGGGCTCATCGACTCCTCGTGGGTCGGCGACCCCGACCGCAAGGGCTACGACAACAGCTGGCGCCAGTCGCTCTCGAACTACGCGGACGTGACCGGCGCGCTCTCCCCGGTCAAGATCTCGTTCAAGCAGACCATGAACCTCGAGTCGGGCTACGACTTCGGCACGGTGGAGGTGCTCGACGTGGACTCGGGATGGCTGCCGATCGCCACGCTCACCGGCGCGATTCCGACGGGCGGCTCCGCGACGTGCGACACGTTCACGGTGCAGGTTCCCGACTCGATCATCGCGAAATCGAACACCCTGAACTTCCGATTCGTGATGACCACCGACATCCAGGGCAGCTCCGCGGACGGGCTCTATCCCTCGGCCAAGGGATGGTCGGTCGACAACGTCACGGTCAAGGCGGGGATCAACGACATCCGGTTCTTCGACGACTTCGAGGCGGGCCCGGGAACGTGGACGGTCTCGACGTTCCCGCCGGTCGGCGACTTCTGGCACATCGCGTCCGGAAGCGCGACCCAGCAGCAGTGCGTCACGAACACGTCGAAGGTCTGGACGCCCGTCGGCGTGCTCAGCTCCGCGCTCATTCCCCGCATGAGCGACCTCCTGATGACGCCGAAGATCGCCGTGAACGGCGCCGACCAGGTCTTCTTCTCGTTCGACGTCTACCGGAACCTGTCCATCGCCGCCTGCTACTACTACGGAATCCAGTTCCGTTCCAAGAAGACGGGGCTGCCGTGGTCGGGATGGATCGACCCGACCGGCCTCCTCTACTTCGGCATCGAGCAGGAATGGCTCCGCCAGAACGTCACGCTGGCGGGGGCCGGCGGCGCCGAGTCGCTCCAGGTCCGCGTGAACGTCAAGGACTACGCCGACATCTTCTGCGAAGGGGTCAGCACGGCGTCGGGGACCGCGCTCTACCTCGACAACCTCGACGTGCGGGTGCTCGGCGTGACGGGGCCGTCGCTCACGACGTCGGAGACGAGCCTCTTCAACGACACGTTCCGAACGACCGCCTTCTTCGGGAACGACAACTTCAACACCGTGCGCGGCGACAGCGCGACGGTCCGGATCGGCGCGTCCCGCGGGCTCAAGTCGGCCTTCCTGAAGTACAGCCTTGGCGGCGCGCCCTTCGACAGCGCGGCGCTCACCCCGGTCGGCTCCGCCGCGCCCGGGCTCTACTTCGGCGACGTGCCCGCCGGCTCCTACCCGCGCGGGACGACGCTCCGGTACTACTTCAGCGCGACCGATTCGCTCAACGACGTCTCGACGCTCCCGGTCGACGCGGTCTCGAACGGACACTACTACGCCGCCACGGTGCTGCCCGGGAGCTTCACGCCGACCGCCGCCTGCCCATCGGACAGCGCCCGGATCCTCTTCGTGAACGCGTTCGCCGCGCCCGACGCCGTCACCGGCATCGATCAGAGCTTCGCGGCGCTCGGAGCCAGGTACGACCGGTACGACGTGAACGGGGCGGCGGCGGGCCTCGGCAACTCGCCCGGCGGCGGCGATCCGAACGGCACCGGTCCCATCTGGCCGGGCGTCGCCCCCTCGGGGCTCGCGGGCTACTCCGTCATCGTCTGGGACGTGGGGGAGCGGTCGTCGCTCACGCTGAGCGCCGAGGACCAGACGCTCCTCCAGGGCTGGCTCGCGCTGGGCGGGCGCGACCGGGGACTCGTGCTGGCCGGCGACAACCTGGCCTACGACCTCGTCTCGAACGGCGCGGGGATCCCGGGCTTCCTCGACTGCGCGATCGGCGCCTCCTTCACGCGCGACATCTGGGAGAACGCGCCCCAGGACAGCCTCACGCCGACGCTCACGGGCGCGGCGGGGACGCGCATCGCCCAGGAGCCCTTCGGGCTGAGCGGCGACTGCCCCGGGCTCAACCGGTTCGACGCGTTGGGGACCGCCGCCTGCGTCGGTTCGCAGGGGCGCGCGTGGCTCCGCTATCCCAACAATCTCCTGGCCGCGACCGAGCGCAGGGTCGCGCTCGGAACCGGGACCGACAGCGCGCGCGCCGTGGCGCTCGGATTCTCGCTCGCCGGGATGACCAACACGACGAGGCGAAACCTCTTCCTCTGGCGGACGGTCATGGAGGAGATGCGGACGCCCTACTGCACGACCCCGACCGGCGTCGAGACGGAGGCGTCCGTTCCGGGGGCGCCGCCCCGGCTCTTCGCGCCGGCCCCGAACCCGTTCAATCCGGAAACGAGCATCGGGTTCTCGCTCTCCAGGCCCGCGCGGGTGCGGCTCCACGTCTACAACGTCGCCGGCGCCCTCGTCCGAGTGCTCGCGGACGGCTATTTCGGCCCCGGGGAGCACCGGGTCCGCTGGGACGGGCGGGACGGGAGCGGCCGGAACGTGGGGAGCGCGGCCTATTTCGTCCGACTCACCGCCGACGGCCGGTCCGAATCGCGAAAGGTCGTCCTCTTGCGCTGACGGCCGAGAGGCCGTATGCTTCCCCCACTGCAGACATCCTTCGGGGCGGGGTGAAAGTCCCCACCGGCGGTGAAAGCCCGCGAGCCCGAGGCCACGGCCGACGGCAGGATCCCGGTGAAATTCCGGAGCCGACAGTCACAGTCTGGATGGGAGAAGGATGATCACGGAGGACGGTTTGCGTCCGGCCGACCGGCCGGTCGCGCCCCGCGGGTGTCTGCCTGCGGGGTATTTTTCTTGAGCCTGAGAATCGAATCTTCGGTTCCCGAACGCGCGCCGTCCTACCCACCGGAGGGTAACGCGAGCCCGGTCGAGGACCGCGCCATGCGCGAGGCGATCCGGTGCGCGCGGCGCGGCATCGGGACCACCCACCCGAATCCGCGGGTCGGCGCGGTCGTGCTCCGGGGCGGCGAGGTCGCCGCGCGCGGATACCACGAGCGAGCCGGGTTGGCCCACGCCGAGACGCGGGCGCTCGAGGCCGCCGGGAGCCGCGCCGCGGGGGCGACCCTCGTCGTGACGCTCGAGCCGTGCGCCCATTTCGGGCGAACGCCTCCGTGCACCGACGCGATCCTCGAAGCCGGAATCCGCCGCGTCGTGGTCGGCATGCTCGATCCCAATCCGCTGGTCAACGGGCGCGGCGTCGCGCGCCTTCGCGAGGCGGGGGTCGACGTGGCGGTCGGCCTCCGGGAGGCGGCGTGCCGGGCCCTGAATCCGCCCTACCTCAAGCGCCTCGCGACCGGCCTTCCCTGGGTCACGCTGAAGGCCATGGTCTCGCTCGACGGCCGGATCGCGAGCGACCGGGGCGATTCGCGCGGGCTGGGCGGCCTCTCGGAGCAGCGGCTGGTCCACCGGCTGCGCGCCGAGAACGACGCGGTGCTGATCGGGATCGAGACGGCGCTCCGCGACGATCCGCTCCTCACGGTGCGGCTCGTGCGGGGGCGCCAGCCGCTCCGGGTCGTGCTCGACGACGCGCTTCGGCTGCCGCTCGACTCGCGCCTCGTCGCGACCACCGCGGAAGCGCCGCTCGTGGTCGCGACCACGTCGCGCGACGGCGCGCGCGCGGCCGCGCTCGCCGCGCGCGGCGCCGGCGTCTGGGCGTTCGACTCGGGCCCGGACGGACGGGTCCCGCTCGATCCGCTCCTGCGCCGGCTCTCCGCCGCGGGAAGGGACGCGGTGCTCGTGGAAGGGGGGCCGACCGTCCACACGTCGTTCCTGAGGCTCGGCCTCGCCGATCACGTCGCCGTCGGCATCGCGCCGCTCCTCCTGGGGGGCGCCGGATCGCCCTCGTGGACCCGCGATCTCGGCCGTGATTCGGTCGCGGACGGGATCGTGGTCGAGGACTTCCGCGTGCGGCGTCTCGGCCGCGACGCCTGGCTCGAAGGGCGGATCCGCCGCGAGGGGTCGGCCGGTGTTTAGCGGCATCGTGGAGCGGATCGGCCGCGTGGCGCGCGCCGAGCCCCGCGCGGGCGGGATCGCGTTCGAGATCGGGGGCGCGTTCGGCCCCGGCCGCGCCCCCGAACCGGGGGCGAGCGTGGCCTTGAACGGCGTCTGCCTCACCGTCGAGCGGGCCTCGGCCGACGGCTTCACGGCGTTCGTCGTGCCGGAGACGCTCCGGCTGACGACGCTCGGCGGGCTTCGGGAGGGCTCGCCCGTCAACCTGGAGCGGGCGCTCCGGGTCGGCGACGAGCTGGGCGGCCACTGGGTGCAGGGGCACGTGGACGGCGTGGCGCGCGTCCTCGCGATCGAGCGCGCCCAAGCCGACGTGATCGTCCGGATCGAGATGCCGGAGCCGCTCCGGCGATTCGTCGCCCGGAAGGGATCCATCGCGGTGGACGGGACGAGCCTCACGGTGGCCGGGATCGAAGCGTCGGCCTTCACCGTGGCGCTCGTGCCGCACACGCTCGCGAACACGATCGGCGGCGCCTACGCGCCGGGCGACCGCGTCAATCTGGAAGTCGACCTGATCGCCCGCTACCTGGAGCGGCTGCTCGAAGCGCGTCGGACCGACGCGCCCGAGCGGGAATCCGGAGCCATCGGGAGGAATCGGTGAATCGAACGACGACCCGACGCGCCGATCCATTCGCGGCCGTCGAACGCGCCCTGCGCGCGATCCGCGCGGGCAAGATGATCGTGGTGATGGACGACGAGGATCGCGAGAACGAGGGCGACTTCGTCATGGCGGCGGAGAAGGTCACGCCCGCGGACGTGAACTTCATGACGCGCGAGGCGCGCGGGCTCCTCTGCGTCTCCATGCCCGGCGATCGGCTGGAGGCGCTCGGCCTCTCGCTCATGGCGCCGCTCAACACGGCGCGGTTCGCGACGCCGTTCACCGTCTCGGTGGACCTCCTTCGCGGCACCACGTCGGGCTCCTCCGCCCCCGACCGCGCCGCCACGATCCGCGCGCTCGCCTCGTCGAAGACGCGCCCGGAGGAGCTCGCGCGCCCCGGCCACGTCTTCCCGCTCCGCGCCGCCGACGAAGGGGTGCTCCGCCGGGCCGGGCACACCGAAGCGGCGCTCGACCTCGTGCGGCTCGCCGGCCTCAGGCCGGCCGGGGTGCTCTGCGAGATCCTGTCGCCGGACGGCACCATGGCGCGCGGGCCCGAGCTGATCCGCCTCGCCCGGAAACACGGGATGGCGCTGATCACGATCCGCGACCTGATCCGCTACCGCTACCGGGAGGAGCGCCTCGTGACGCGCGTCGCGAGCTCTCACCTCCCGACCCGCTTCGGCGAGTTCAAGGTCGCGGTCTACGAGAGCCTGGTCGATGGGCACCACCACGTCGCGCTGGTGAAGGGGAGTCCCGCGCGGAGCGGCCCGGGCCTCGTGCGCGTCCACTCGCAGTGCCTGACGGGGGACGTGTTCGGCTCGATGCGGTGCGACTGCGGCGAGCAGCTCGCCACGGCGCTCGACCGGATCGACGGCGAGGGACTCGGCGCCCTCCTCTACCTGCGGCAGGAGGGGCGCGGGATCGGCCTCGCGAACAAGCTCCGGGCCTACGAGCTCCAAGACCTGGGCCTCGACACCGTCGAGGCCAATCTCAAGCTCGGCTTCGCCGCCGACCTTCGCGACTACGGCGTCGCGGCGCAGATCCTGCGCGACCTGGGGTTCACCTCGATCCGGCTCCTCACGAACAACCCGCGGAAGATCGACGCGCTCAAGGAGTACGGGATCGACGTCCGGGCGCGCGAGCCGCTCGAGGTCCTCCCGAACGCGGTGAACCGGCGCTACCTCGCCACGAAGCGCGACCGCCTCGGGCATCTCCTGAGCGATCCCCACCTTCGGGTCGTCGCGGCGCCGAACGGAAACGGGAAGCGGGGGGGCCGGGCGTGAGCGGGTCGGGACGCGCCGCGGCGCCCCCGCTCGACGGCGCGGGGCTGCGCGTCGCGGTCGCGTGCGCCCGGTTCCACGAGGCGATCGCCGACCGCCTGCTCGACGGGGCGGTGCGGGAGCTGGACCGCCTCGGCGTGCGCGGGGAGGACGTCCGGGTCGTCCGGGTCCCCGGCGCCTTCGAGCTTCCGGTCGCGGCCCGCCACCTGATCCGCGCGGGAGCGGACGCCGTCGTCTGTCTCGGAGTGGTGATCCGCGGCGAGACGGCGCACTTCGACTTCGTCGCGGGCGAAGCGGCCCGCGGCATCGCGCGGGCGGCCGAGGAGACCGGCGTCCCGGTCCTCTTCGGCGTCCTCACGGTGGAGACGGAGGAGCAGGCGTGGGAGCGCGCGGGCGGCCGCCTCGGCAACAAGGGCGCCGAAGCGGCCGCGGGGGCGGTGGAGATGGCCGGGCTCGTGCGCGCGCTCAAGCGCGCGGAGGCGCGATGAACCCGAAACACCTCGCCCGCGAGCTCGCGTTCCGCGCCTGCTACCAGGCCGACGTGACCGGAGAGCCGCTCGAGCGCTGCCTCGCGGAGATCCTCGAGGACGTCGATCCCGCCGAGGAGGTGCGCCGGTTCGCCGGCTCGCTCGTCGGGAGCCTGGCGCGACACGCGCCGGAGATCGACGCCTCGGTCACGCGCATCGCCGTCAACTGGCCGATCGGCCGCATGGCCGCGACCGACCGCTCGGTGATCCGGATCGCCGCGGCCGAGATCCTCTATCACGTGGAGACGCCGACGCGCGTCGCGCTGGACGAGGCGATCGAGATCGCCAAGAAGTACGGCATGGAGAGCTCCGGCTCCTTCGTGAACGGAATCCTTGACCGGATCGCCCACGAAGCGCGACCCTCCCTCGGATGACGACCGTTCTCCTCTCGGACATCCACGCGAATCTCGAGGCGTTCCAGGCGGTCCTCCAGGACGTGGACGGACGGCGCCCCGACCGCGTGATCTGCCTCGGCGACGTCGTCGGCTACGGCGCGAGCCCGAACGAGTGCCTCGACCTCGTGCGCGAGCGCTGCGACGTCGTCCTGCTCGGGAATCACGACGCCGCGGCGAGCGGCGGCCCCGAGGTCTCGCGGTTCAACATCTACGCCCGCGTCGCCGCCGAGTGGACCGCGAAGACGCTCACCCGCGAGCACCGCGAATTCCTCCAGAAGCTCCCGCTCACCGCGACCGAGGGGGGATGCTACTGCGTGCACGCCTCCCCCGCGACGCCGCGCGACTGGGAGTACCTGCTCGACCGGTTCGACGCCGAGCCGCAATTCGCCTACTTCACGGAGCCGGTCTGTTTCATCGGCCACACGCACCAGCCCGCGGCGTTCATGGCCGACCCCGGCGGCACGCGGCAGATCGCCGTCTCGGGGCTTCGCCTCGATCCGAAGCGCCGCTACATCCTGAACGTGGGAAGCGTCGGGCAGCCTCGCGACCGCGACCCGCGGGCGTGCTACGTCGTGTTCCACGAGGGGTCGGGCGAGGTCGAATACGTGCGGGTGCCGTACGACGTCGAATCGGCGCAGGCCAGGATCCGGACGGCCCACCTGCCCGAGGTGCTCGCGACCCGGCTCGCGACCGGGGAGTAGCGGCCGCGTGCGAGCCTCCACCGAGGCGCACTGGAGCCGCTTCTGGCGGGAGCGCTCCGACATCGACGCCGTCTACCCGACCGACGGGCGGGTGGTGGAGCAGATCCTCTCCGGGGGCCCCATGCGGGACCGGCGCGTCCTCGAGGTCGGCGCCGGCTCCGCCCGCGACTCCGTCGCGCTCTCAGCCGAGGGGGCGGTCGCGGTGGTGCTCGACTACTCCGCCGCCTCGCTCGAAGTGGCGCGGGGCGTGGCCACGCGCGAGGGGAGACGGGCGCTCCTCGTCCGCGCCGACGCGCTCCACCTCCCCTTCCGGGACGGTGCGTTCGACGTCGTGTTCCACCAGGGCCTGCTGGAGCACTTCCGCGATCCGATGCCGCTCCTCCGGGAGAACGTGCGGGCGCTCCGGCCCGGCGGCACCCTGCTCGTCGACGTGCCCCAGCGCTACCACCTCTATACGCTCCTCAAGCACGTCCTGATCGCGATGGGGAAGTGGTTCGCGGGATGGGAGACCGAGTTCTCGATCGGCGAGCTGACGCGTCTGATGGAACGGGCGGGCGTCCGCGTCTACCGACGCTACGGCTCGTGGATGGTGCCGGGCCTCGCGTACCGGTCGATCCGCGTCTCGCTCCTCAAGCTCGGGCTCGCCCGCCTGCCGCTCTACCCGCCTCCCGTTCCCGTTCTCTCGCCGCTCCTGGCCGCGTGGCGCCGGCTCTGGGAGGGCACCCCGGCCGCGTTCGCGACCTATTTCGTGATCGGCGCGCTGGGGCGGAAGGACGGCGCCGCGGGCGGACCTCCCCCCGGGTGAGAATCCTCGCCTTCAATTGGCGCGACCCCGCCCACCCGGAGGCGGGCGGCGCGGAGCTCCACCTCTTCGAGATCCTGAGGCGCTGCGTCCGGGACGGGGACGAGGCGGTCTGGCTCGCCGAGCGGTTCCCGGGGGCCCCGGCCACGGACCTCCTGGAGGGCATCCGGGTTCATCGCAGTGGAACGTGGTACAATGCGCACCTTTCGCTCGGCTCGCTCTACCGTCGGACGTACCGGAGGGAGCGGTTTGATCTGGTCCTGGAAGACATCAACAAGGTCCCCTTCTTCACGCCGCTCTACGCCGCGGCGCCGGTCCTGGCGGTCGTCCCCCATCTCTTCGGGGCGGCGGTATTTCGCGAGGCGTCGCTCCCGGTCGGACTCCTGGTCTGGGCCCACGAACTGATGATCCCGAGCGTCTACCGGCGCACCCCATTCCTCGCGATCTCCGAGAGCACCCGGGACGACCTCGTCCGCCGCGGCATCGCCCGCGAGCGGATTTCCGTCGTGCGCTGTGGCCTGACGCAGGAGGCGTACGGCGTGGCGGTGCCTCCCGAGCGCCGGGAGGAGCCCCGCGTGGTCTTCCTCGGCCGGCTCCGCAAGTACAAGGGGGCGCAGCACGCGATCCGCGCGCTCCCGCGCGTCGTCGCGTCGGTGCCCGGCGCGACGCTCACCCTGATCGGCGACGGGCCCTACCGGGCGGAGCTCGAGCGGCTCTCCCGGTCGCTCGGGGTGGGCGACCGCGTGCGATTCCTCGGCGCCCTGCCGCACGCCGCCAAGGTGGCGGCCCTGAACGAGGCCCAGGTCGCCGTCTGTCCCTCCCCGAAGGAGGGCTGGGGGCTCACGGTGATCGAGGCGAACGCCTGCGGCGTGCCGGTCGTGGCGAGCCGGAGCCCGGGGCTCGTCGAATCGGTGCGGGACGGCGAGACCGGTTTCCTCACGCCCCACGGCGACGCGACCGCCCTGGCCGACGCGGTGGTCCGCCTCCTGACGGATCGCGCGCTCCGGCTGGCCCAGGCGGCCGCCGCGCGGCGCTGGGCGGAGCGGTTCGACTGGGAGACCTGCTATCGCGACAGCCGATCCGTCATGGCGCGCGCGGCGGCGGAGGGGGCCCGGTGAGCGTCGCGTCGAAAGGCGGGCGGATCGAGACGATCGAGGCGGAGGCTGGCGCGGGCGAGGGCGCGGGCGGGTTCGGCGCCTTCGTCGGGCGCCACAAGGTGCTCCTGATCGGGCTCAAGGTCGTCCTCTCCTTCGCGCTCTTCTCGTACGTGATCGCGAAGGTGTCGCCGGGCAACGTCTGGGCGACGCTCCGCCCGGCCGATCCGACCCTCCTCGCCGCCGCGGCCGCGCTCTTCCTCTTCTCGAGCCTGGTCGGCAGCTGGCTCTGGGGCACGCTGCTCCGGGCGCAAGGGGTCGCGATCCCGTACCGGAAGGCCGCCTCGTACTATTTCGTGGGGCTCTTCTTCAACAACTTCCTGCCCTCGAACATCGGGGGCGACATCGCGCGGATCAACGACGCCCGCAAGCACGCCGACCGCGTCAGCTCGGTCTTCTCGGCGACGTTGATGGACCGCATGATCGGCGTCCTCGCGATCGGCTTCGTCGCCGTCATCGCGTCGGCGGCGGCGGTCGACCGGTTCCACCTCTACGCGATCTACGGGACCATCTTCGTCATCTTCGCCCTGAGCCTCGGGCTCTTCCTCTCCATCTTCCATCGAGGCGTGCTGATGGCCGTGGAGTGGCCGTTTCGCGCCGTCGGCGCCCGGGGCGTCGCCGCGTCGATCGGACGGCTGATGGACGACCTCCACGGGTACCGGAGCCGCGTCGGGTCGCTCGCGGTGGCGTTCCTCGCCTCGACCGTCGTCCAGGTGAGCCGGATCTACGTCCACTACCTGGTCGCGCTGGCGCTCGGCGTCCGCATCGCGGTCGGCTACTACTTCCTCTTCGTCCCGGTCCTCGCGGCCCTCGTCTCGCTCCCGATCTCCCTGAACGGCCTCGGCGTCCGAGAGGGCGCGGCGGTCGTGCTCTTCCACATGGCGGGGCTCACGCGGGAGCAGTCGTTCACCATTCCGTTCCTGACGTACCTGGTCTCGGTGTTCATCAGCCTCTTGGGCGGGCTGATCTTCGTGTCCCGGCCGCCGCGGCGCGCGATCGCGCAGCACCTGGAGCGGCGGCGGGCGTCGCGGACGGGCGGCCCGGGCGGGGAGCGAGGAACGTGAGCACGATGAAGCGTTGGCACGCGCTCTTCGCGGCGTTCGCGCTGGGCGTCCCCCTGCTCGCCTACCTCCGGACGCTCACGATCACGGTGCCGTTCTGGGATTCGGGCGAGTTCATCGCCACGTCGTACATCCTCGGCCTGCCGCATCCGCCCGGGAATCCCGTCTACACGATGCTGGGCCGGATGTTCACCCTGCTCCCGTTCGAGACGGTGGCGTGGCGCGTGAACTTCATGAGCGCGCTCGCCTCGGCGCTGACGGCCTTCTTCACCTTCCTGGTCGTGACCCGCGCCCTTCGCCGTACGTTCGACGGCCGCCCGACCACGATGGTGCAGTGGACGGCGTGCGAGGTGGGCGGCCTGGTCGCCGCGTACTTCATCGCCTTCGCGAGCTCGTTCTGGGACAGCGCGATCGAGGCGGAGGTCTACTCGCTCTCCTCCCTCCTCATCATCGTCACGATCTGGCTGGCGTTCAACTGGTGGGACAGGATCGGGAAGCCGGGCAACGACCTGATGATCGTCCTGATCGCCTACCTCCTCGCGGTGTCGACCGGCGTCCACCTCGGGACCATCCTCGTCTTCCCCGGGCTCCTGGTCCTCCTGGCGATGCTGCGGCCGGCGATCTTCGGCAGCGGGCGCTTCTGGGCCGCCGCGCTGGCCCTCGGGTTCGTCCTCGGGCTCGTCGTCGCCAACGAGGTCATCGACTCCTGGAACATCCCGACCGGGCTCTTCGTCCTCCTCCTGGCGGCGATCCTGCTCTACTTCGGGCTGAACCGCGGCTCCCTCGTGAAGAACAACCTCGCGACCTGGTGGGTCATCGCGATCGTCGTCGGCTTCTCGGTGCAGTTCTTCCTGCTGATCCGCAGCCAGCAGATGCCCGACATCAACGAGGGGATGCCGGCGACCCTGTCCGCGTGGAAGGACTACCTGCTCCGGAAACAGTACGGCCCGTCCAACCCGTTCGAGCGCCGGGCCGACCTCTGGTACCAGATCGAGCACATGTACCTGCGCTACGTCTGGCAGCAGTTCCAGCTGGTCGGGCGCCTCGGCCCGTTCTCGGAGGAGTCGCTCCTCGTCCGCCTCGTGAACCTGATCCCGTACGGCCTCTTCTTCACGGGAGCCTGGTGGAACTTCAAGCGCGACCGGACCACGTTCTGGTTCTTCCTCGCCCAGCACGTGATCATGGGACCCGCGCTCATCTTCTACCTGAACTTCACCGATCACGAGGTGCGGGAGCGCGACTACTTCTTCACGAACTCCTACCACTTCATCGCGATCTGGATGGGGATGGGGGCGGCCGCCACCCTCCATTGGATCATGGCCACGCTGGCGCCGCAGCCGAAGCCGGTCCGGCCGGCCGGGGCCGAGCCGGTCGAAGGGTCGCTCGTGCCGCTCCCGACCCAGGGCACGGCGCTCGCCGGGCTCGGAATCGGGATCGCGGCGCTCGTCGGCATCTCCCTCCTGCCGATGAAGAACGGGTGGTACACGCACGATCGCCACAACTTCTGGATCGCGCACGACTACGCCTACAACATGCTGGTGCCGCTCGAGAAGGACGCGATCGTCTTCACCAACGGCGACAACGACACGTTCCCGCTCTGGTACATCCAGGAGGTGGAGGGGGTCCGGAAGGACGTGCGCGTCGTGAACCTCAGCCTCCTCAACACGCCGTGGTACATCCGCCAGCTTCGGGATCAGGCGCCCAAGGTGCCCATTTCCTACAACGACGCCGAGGTCGACGCGCTCCAGCCCTACATGGACGACAAGACCGGGAAGGTCGTCTGGGTGAAGGATCTCGCGGTGGCCGACATCGTGAAGACGAACGCGTGGCGCGAGCCGGTCTACCTCGCGGTCACCGTGCCCGAGCAGATGGGCTTCGACAAGCAGCTCTCCCTCGAGGGGCTCGTCTTCCGCGTCCATCCAAGCCCGCCGCCCGAGACCGTCGACACGGCGCGGATCATCGACAACCTCTACCGCGTCTTCCACTATCGCGGCCTCCTCGACAAGACGCGGTCCTACGACCGCTCGGTCTACAAGGACGACAACGCCTACCGGCTGGTCCAGAACTACTCCGCCGCGCACGTCCAGGTCGCCTACCAGATGCAGCAGCAGGGTCATCCGGAGGAGGCGCTCCGCTACCTGGAGGACGCGGTGAAGATCTCGCCCGACTTCCCCGGGCTCCTGGAATACCTCGGCCGGACGTACGAGGACGCGGGCCGGATGGCCGAAGCGCGGAAGGTGTACGAGGACGCGCTCCGGCGCTTCCCGAACGCGGCCGAGTTCCACTACCACGTCGGCCTGCTCGACGTGCAGGAGGGGAGGCTGGAGGAGGGGATCGCGGAGCTAAGGCGCGCCTGCCAGCTGAACCAGCAGTACTTCGACTGGTACAGCGCGCTCTTCACGACGCTCTGGCACGCCGGGCGCTGGAGCGAGGCGGTGGAGGTCCTCCGGGACTGGGTGCGCGCGCATCCCGACGACGCCCAGGGCCAGGCCTTCCTGCGCCAGTCCGAGGACTCGCTCCGAATCCTCTCGGGGAAGGCGGCCGAGATCCCGGACCGCGCGCGGTCGCCCCGGTAGCGTCGCGTGCGAGCGCTGGTCACAGGGGCCGCCGGGTTCATCGGGTCGACGCTCTGCGGGGCGCTGCTTCGGGACGGGGTGGAGACCACGGGCGTCGACGCGTTCACGGAGAACTACGCGCCGTCGATCAAGCGCTCCAATCTCGCGACGCTCGAGCGCGAGCCGGGCTTCCGTTTCGTGGCGGCCGACCTCCGCTCGGCGCCGATCCCGCCGCTCCTGGACGGCATCACGCACGTCGTCCACCTGGCGGCGCTCCCGGGCGTGCGCCTCTCGTGGGGCGAGGCGTTCCGCGACTACGCCGAGCACAACGTGATCGCGACGCAGCGGCTCCTCGACGCGCTCCGCGAGCGCCCGGTCGCGCGCGTCGTCGTCGCGTCGAGCAGCTCGATCTACGGGACCCCGACGCGGTTTCCGACGCCGGAGGACGAGCCGCCGCGGCCGCTCTCTCCGTACGGGGTCACGAAGGTCGCCACCGAATCGCTGCTCCACGCCTACCGGGCGAGCTACGGCGTTCCGGCCGTGGGGCTCCGCTACTTCACGGTCTACGGCCCGCGACAGAGGCCCGACATGGGCATCCACCGGTTCTTCGAGGCGGCGAAGCGGGGCGCGCCGGTGACCGTCTACGGCGACGGCGAACAGACGCGCGACTTCACGTTCGTGGACGACGTCGTCGCCGCGACGCGCGCCGCGATGGATCGAGTCACCGAGCCTCTCGTGTACAATGTCGGGGGAGGCCACCGCGTGACGCTGAACGAGCTGCTCGAAACGATCGGGCGGATCTCGGGACGCCCGCTCACGCGCCGGCGCGAGCCTAAGGCTCCGGGCGACCCGAGGGACACGTCGGCCGACACGGCGCTCGCGCGCCGCGACCTGGGCTACGCGCCCGCGACCGACCTGGCGGAGGGACTGCGGAGGCAGTGGGAATGGCAGCGGCGGATCACGTCGTGAGCGACGCCGGTCCGGGCGGCGGCCCCGACCTCACCGTCCTGATCCCGGTCTGGAACGAGGCGGAGAACCTGGCGCCGCTCCTCGAGAAGCTGGAGCGCGACCTGGCCCCGCTCTCCCTCCGCTTCGAGATCCTCGTCGTGGACGACGGCTCGACCGACGGCACGATCGCGGCGCTCCGGGGTCTCAAGGCCCGCCACCCTTCGCTCCGCGCGATCTCCTTCCGGCGGAACTACGGCAAGTCGGCCGCGCTCTCGGTCGGGTTCCGCGAGGCGCGCGGCCGCGCGATCGTGACGATGGACGGCGATCTGCAGGACGACTCGGCCATGATCGGCCCGCTCCTCGCCAAGATCGGCGAGGGCTACGACCTCGTCTCCGGCTGGAAGCAGAAGCGGCGGGATCCGATCACGAAGACCTTCCCCTCGAAGATCTTCAACGGCGTCACGTCGGCCATGACCGGCGTCTCGCTCCACGACATGAACTGCGGGCTCAAGGGATATCGCGCCGAGGCGGCCAAGGCGGTGCGGCTGCGCGGCGAGCTCCACCGGTTCATCCCGGTGCTCGCCCACTGGGACGGGTACCGGATCGCGGAGATCCCGGTCGTCCATCACCCCCGCCTGCACGGCAAGACCAAGTTCGGGACGGCCCGGTTCCTGAACGGGTTCCTCGATCTCCTGGCGGTGATGTTCCTCACGACGAGCAGCACGCGCCCGCTCCACCTGTTCGGGCGGATGGGGATCGCCGTGGCCCTCCTCGGAGGCGCCTGCACGGCCTGGGCGGCGTGGCCCTGGTTCCTCGGGGAGGGGCTCCGGCTTAGACCGGCCCTCGTGCTCGGGCTCGTGCTCGTCATCCTCGGGATCCAGTTCCTCTCGCTCGGATTCCTTGGAGAGCTGATCGCCGGGACGCGCGCGGAGGAGCCCGAGTACGCGGTCCGGGAGCGGTTCTAGGGCGCCGATCCGGCGCGGGGGGCGCCGATGAAGGTCTCGCTGCTCGGCCCCACGCATCCGTACCGCGGGGGGATCGCCCACTACACGACGCTCCTGGCCCGCGCGCTCGCCGCGCGCCACGACGTCTCCATCGTCTCCTTCTCGCGGCTCTACCCCGGGTTCCTCTTCCCGGGGACGACGCAGCTCGACCGAAGCGAAGCCGCGATCCTCCCTCCGGTTCCCGCGGAGCGGATCCTCGACAGCCTGAACCCGTTCTCGTGGCGGCGCGCGGGTCTCAGGCTCCGCGCGATCGCCCCCGATCTCCTCGTGGTTCCGTGGTGGCACCCGTACTTCGGCCCGTCGCTCGGCCTGGCGTCGCGCGTCGCGCGCCGGGGCGGCCGGCCGAAGCGGATCTTCCTCTGCCACAACGTGGAGCCCCACGAGCCGACGCCGATCCTGCGCGCCATGGCCACGTACGGCCTCGGCGCCGCGGACGGATTCCTGGTGCACGCCCGCGAGGAGGCGGAGCGCCTGCGTCGCCGCGCGAAGGGACGGCCGATCCGCGTCCATCCGCACCCGTCGTACGACGTCTTCAGCGCGTCCCCTCCGGCTCGCGAGGCGGCGCGGCGCGCGCTCCAAGCGAGCGGGCGCGTGATCCTCTTCTTCGGATACGTCCGGCCGTACAAGGGGCTCGCCGACCTGCTCCGCGCGCTCTCGATCGCGAGGCCCGACGCCTGGGACATGCTCTACGTCGTCGGCGAGTTCTATGAGCCGCGCGAGCGGTATCAGCACGCGCTCGACCATCCGGCCCTCCGGGGGAAGGTGCGCGTCGTCGACCGCTACGTGGCGAACGAGGAGGTGGCCACCTATCTCGCCGCGGCCGACCTCGTCGCGCTCCCGTACCGCTCGGCGACCGGCTCGGGCATCGCGCAGGTCGCCTTCGGGGCCGGCCTCCCCGTGATCGCCACCCGCACGGGGGGCCTCGCCGACGTGGTGGAGGAGGGGATCACGGGGTTCCTCGTTCCGCCGGACGATCCGGCCGCGCTCGCCGCCGCGGTCGAGCGGTTCTTCGACGAGGGATGGGGGCCGCGCCTCGCCGCGGGGGTCGCGCGGGCGCGCGGGCGATTCACGTGGGACGCGCTCGTCGACGCGCTCGAGGCGCTGATGGAGGAGTGCCGGTGAGCGGCGCGCGCCCCGTCTGGGCGCTCGTGCTCGCGTTCAACGAGTACGACGCCACGCGCGAGTGCCTCACGTCGATCGCCGCGCTCGATCCGGCGCCCGACCGGATCCTCCTCGTCGACAACGGTTCGCGGGACGGCACCGCGACGCGCGCGCGCGCGGAGTTCCCCGACGTCACGGTGCTCTCGCTGCCCGAGAACCGTTACTTCGCTGGCGGCGTGAACGAGGGCCTGAAGCGCTCGCTCGCCGAGGGGGCCCGGAGCGTTCTCCTGCTCAACAACGACCTCGTCCTCGAGCGGGGCGCCCTCGGCGCGCTCCTGGCCTCGCTCGAAGCCGATCCGCGGCGCGGCGCCGTGAGCCCCACGCTCTTCTATTTCGATCCGCCCGACCGGATCTGGTTCGCGGGGGGCGTGGTGGCCCGCGGCTTTGGCCTGATTCGCCACCGCGGGGTCAACCGGAAGGACGACGCCTATCGGGGATCGGGGGCCGGCGGCCCCCGGGCGATCGACTACGTCTCGGGCGCGGCCGTGCTCCTCTCCAGGGACGCGCTCGAGCGGGTCGGGCTCCTCGACGAGTCGTACGTGATCTACGTCGAGGACGTCGACTGGTCCGCGCGGGCGCGAGAGAAGGGGTTCGTCCTCTGGTACGAGCCGGCGGCGCGCGGGTGGCACCACGTGTCGAGGACGAGCGGCGGCGGCCTGACCCCGCTCAAGGCGTACTTCCGCCTCCGGAGCGGCGCGCTCTACCTGTCGCGCCACGCGCGGCCGTGGGAGCGACCGCTCGCCTGGGCCGCGTACGGGCTCTGGACGGCGTGGCTCCTCGCGCGCTCCCTGATCTCGGGGGACCGGCGCGCGGCGGGCGCGCTCCTCCTTGGGTTCGCCGACTTCACGCGGATCCTGCTCGGCGCGACGCCGCGCGCTCGTACGCCCGAGTCATTCGCTCGGCCAACGCCTCCACGGTGAAGCGCGCGGCGCGCGCGGACCCGGCCGCTCCGAGCGGCCGGAGCGAATCCGGGTCCGCGGCCGCCCGCTCGACCGCGCGGCTCCAGGCCACGACGTCTCCCGACGGCACCACGACGCCGCCGTCACCGACGACTTCCGGGAGCGCGCCTCCGTCCCCGACCAGCGACGGCACGCCGGCGGCCATCGCGAGGAGTGGCGGGATGCCGAACCCCTCGTAGCGGGAGGGGTAGAGGAAGAGAGACGCCCCGGCGTAGAGCGCGGCGAGGTCCGAGTCGGCGACGTAGCCGGGAAAGTGGGCCCTGAGCCCGAGCGCCGCCGCGCGGGCGCGGCAGGCTTCGCCCTCCGGGGTTGGCGCCCCCGCGAGGACGAGGTCGGGGAGGCGAGCGCCGCGGGCCGCGGCGGCGGCGAGGGCGTCGAGGAGAACGTCGAGCCCTTTTCGCGGATCGAATCCCCCGAGGTAGAGCCAGTAGGGCGCCCCCCCGAAACGCGCCCGGGCCGCTTCGGCGGAACCGGGGGAGGGCGGGCCGAACCATCGGGGCAGGGCGCACGGGATCACCGTCGCCTTCGCCGCGTCGGCCGGGAGACGCGCGGCGATGTCGCGGCGGCTCGCCTCGCTCAGCGTGACGATCACGGCCGCCTCCCGAGCGGAGCGGCGCACCGCGTCGCGATAGAGCGCGCGATGGAGGATCGCGGGGCGGGGCCACGGCACGTGGCGCGGGGCGACCCAGGGGATCAGGTCATGGAGCGAGAGGAGCGAGGGAAAGGGGAGCCCCTTCGGTACCCCGTGATTCCAGGTCGCGTGGTAGAGATCGGGCGGGGGATCGATCGCGCGCAGGAGCCGGGGAAGCGCGCGCCCTTCCCACCGGATGCGGCCCCGGGGCGCGGCATCGACCGCCACCGCGATCGCCGCCGGCGCGCGCCCCGGGGGGAGCGGCCGGTTCGACACGCCGACGAAGGAGATCCCTCGCGCGGAGAGTTCCTCGAGCACTTGCGTGACCAGGACGCCGATGCCGGTGACCGTGGGGAGGGCGAGCGGCCGGAGGTCGATGGCGACGCGCAGCGGTCGGTTCACGGGCGGACCCTACGGGAGCCCGCGGGGGGTGGTCAACGTCTCCGCGCATCCCTCGCCTTGACTTCACCTTGCACGCCCCGGTAGGCTCAACGGGTGGCGATTCCGGAGGCAACCGAGCGTCCCGAATGGGACGTCGTGTGGCTGAGTGACATCGCCTGGTCGGCCCTCTGGCAGCGTCCCCAGCAGCTCGCGACGCGGTTTCCGGATTCCGCGCGCATCCTGTTCGTGGAGCCCTGGACGCTCGGTCACCGGGCCGCCCTTCGGCCGGCCGAGGTTGCCCCGCGCGTGCGGCGCGTCTCGTTTCCCTTTCTCCCGCTCCACGCGCGCTCGGCTCGTCTCCGCCGCGCGGCGTACGCGATGGGGGGTTCCCCGATCATGACCGGAGCGCTGTTCTCCGTGCAGCGCGCCTGGGCCGGGCGGATCGCCGCGCGTCGCGCCGGGACGCGGCGGCTCCTGGTCGTGCAGAATTTCATGGCGGCGCCGTTCCTCGACGCGCTTCGTCCCGATCGGGTCGTCTACGACATGATCGACGCGCCGCTCCACTTCGCGCCCGTCCCGCCGCGCCTCGTGCCCCGCTGGGAAGGGCTCCTCCGCCGCGCCGACCGAGTCGTGGTGACCTCCCGCCCGCTCGAGTCGCTCGCGTCGAGCGCCGGCGCGCGCGCCGTCTCGCTCCTCGGGAACGGCGTGGAGGCGTCGCGCTTCGATCCGGCGCGCGTCGCGCCCGCGACGCTCCCGGGGAATCCCGACGCCCCGATCGTGGGGTACGTCGGATCGCTCCACTCGTGGTTCGACCTGCCCTTGGTCTCGGCGCTCGCCCGCGCGCTCCCCGGGGCCCGAGTCGTCCTCGTCGGGCCGGCGCCCCCCTCGGTCGAGGAGGAGATCGCGCGCGCCTCGCGCGAGACGCCGAATCTCCACTGGATCGGAGCGAGGCCGTACGCCGAGGTGCCGGGAATCGTGCGGGCGTTCCGCGTCGGCCTGATCCCGTTTCGGAGGACGCCGCTCACGGAGGCGGTCAATCCGGTGAAGCTCTACGAGTACGCCGCGGCGGGCGTGCCGTGCGTCACGACGCGCTTCAGCGACGAGGTGGACGCGTGGCGCGAAGCCGCGCGCGTCGCCGACGACGAGGCCTCGTTCGTCGCCGCGGCGCGGGCGCTCCTCGCCGCGCCCGCCGATCCCGCGCTACTCCTCGCCTTCGCGCGCCGCCACGACTGGGACGCGATCGGCCGCCGCTTCGTCTCGATCTGCCTGGAGAACGCCGCGTGAAACGCGCCGGATTCACCTGGAGGTGGGCCTACGCCCTGGTCGCGGTCCTGGTGCTCGTCTTCTTCTACCCGCTCGTTCTCGGGAAGGTCTTCGTCTCTCCCGACTCGGTGGCCCCGGCCGGCTTCGCCAAGATCGCCATGGAGGCGCTCCGGGCGCGGCACGTGTACGCGCTCTGGAACCCGTATCACTTCCTCGGCATGCCGACCTTCGGGAGCCTCGCCTTCGTCCCGTACGTCTATCCGCCCGATCCGGTCTTCGGCTTCCTGAACGCGACGCTCCACTTCCCCGACCTGACGTGGCTCCTCGCGCACTACCTGCTCCTCGCGCTCGCCATGGTCGCGCTCCTCCGCGCGCTCGGGGCCGGGCCCGAGACGGCGGCGCTCGGCGGCGTCACGCTCGCCCTGACGCCCAACCTCGTCGCGGTGGGCGCCTTCGGCCATGGCAGCCAGATCATGACGGCGGCCTACCTGCCGCTCCTTCTCCTCCTCTTCGACCGCTTCGCGCGCCGGGGCTCGCTCGTCGCGCTCGCCGGGTTCGCCCTCGCCGCCGCGTTCCAGCTCCTGCGGGGCCACGTGCAGATCGTCTTCTACTCCTGGCTCGCGCTGGGCGGGTACGCTCTCTTCCTGGCGGTCGACGCGGCGCGCGCGGGGCGCCGGGACGGCGCGGCCCGCGCGCTCGTCGGGCTCCTGATCGGCCTCGGGCTCGGCTTCGGCATGAGCGCCTTCCTCTACCTTCCGGTCCACGAGTACGCGAAGCTCTCCACGCGGAGCGCGGGGGAGGGGAGCGGCGCGGGGTTCGACTACGCCACGTCGTGGTCGTTCCATCCCCTCGAGACGCTGACCTTCGTCATCCCCTCCATGTTCGGCTTCGGAGGCCGGACCTACTGGGGAACGATGCCGTTCACCGACTACCCGAACTACATGGGGATCGTCCCGCTCGCCCTCGCCGTGGTCGGCGCGGTCCGCTCGCGCGGCCTGACCCGCTCGTACCTGCTCGCCCTCACGGGAGCGGCGCTCCTCGTCTCCTTCGGCAAGTACCTGAGGCCGCTCTACGCGCTCCTCTACGACCATCTCCCGTACTTCAACAAGTTCCGCGTCCCCGTGATGATCCTGGTGCTCGTCCAGTTCGCGACGGCCGCCCTCGCCGTGCTCGGGCTCGAGGTGGCCCTCCGCCGGCCGGCCTCGGAGGCGAAAGGGGCGAAAGGGGCGAAGGGGGGCGACCCCGGGGCGGCGTGGATGCGAGGTGCCATCCTCGCCGGCTTGGGCGCCGTCGCCGCGGTCGTGGTCCTCCAGCTCCTCGCTCCCGCGCTGACGCGGGCGGCGGAGCACGCGCGCTCCTGGATGAACGCGGCGTCGGCCCGGCAGGCGCTCGACCTGGCCACGCTCGACGCGGTGAAGTCGGGCCTCTTCCTGGCCGCCGCGTGGGCCGTGATCGCCGCCTACCGCCGCGGCCGGCTGACCCGCCTCGCCGCCGCGCTCCTCGTGCTCGGCCTCACGGCCCTGGACCTCTGGATGGTCGACCGGAAGATCATGGACCCGCAGATCGCGAGCGCGCGGGAATACGCCGACAACTTCACCGAGACGCCGGAGATCGCCTACCTGCGCTCCGACACGACGCAGTACCGGGTGCTGCCGCTCCGGTGGGACGACAGCCGGCTCGCGGCGTTCGGCATCGCGTCGGTGCTCGGCTACCACCCGGCGAAGCCGCGGCTCTACCAGGCGTTCATGGACACGGTCGGGATCCCGAACCTGGGGATCATCCGCCTCCTCAACGTGAAGTACGTCCTGACGGACGGCTACTATCCCGACACCACGAGCGGCGTCGCGCTCCGTCACGACGGCCCGGTCAAGGTCTACGAGGTGAAGGGCGCCCTGCCGCGCGCGTTCGTGGTCCACCGGCTCTTCCTCGCGGCCAATGCCTCGAACGCGCTCGCCGTCCTCCGCTCGAGCCTCACGCTCGATCCGCGCGCGGAGGCGGTCTGGGAGGGGATGCCTCCGACGCCGGGTCTCGAGCCCGCGACGCTTCCCGACTCGGTGACGACGCTCCGTTACGACTTCAACGAATCGGACTACATGGTCTCGAGCAACGCGCGAGGTCTCCTCGTCCAGGTGGACGAGTACGATCCCGACTGGACGGTGACGATCGACGGGACCAAGGCCACGATCCACCGGGTGAACTATCTCATGCGGGGCGTGATCGTCCCGCCCGGCGTCCACCGCGTTCGGTTCCGGTACGAGCCGCGGGCCCTCGAGGCGGGCATCCGGATCTCGATCGCCTCCGTGATCGTCACCCTCCTGATCGCCGGGGCCGGCGCGATCCGCCGCCGCCGCGGCGCCGCCGCCGCGCTCCCCGAGCCCGCCGCGCGATGAAGGCGCTTGTCATCATCCCGACCTACAACGAGCGGGAGAATCTCGAGGAGCTCCTGCGGCGGATCTTCGCGCTCGGGCAGCCGCTCGAGGTCCTGATCGTCGACGACAGCTCGCCCGACGGGACGGGGCAGCTGGCGGACGAGATCGCCGCCCGGAATCCGGCCGTCCACGTGATGCACCGCCCGGGGAAGCAGGGGCTCGGCTCCGCCTACGTCGCGGGGTTTCGCTACGTGCTCGACCGCGACTACGACGCGGCGTTCGAGATGGACGCCGACTTCTCGCACAGTCCCGAGAGCCTGCCCGACTTCCTGCGCGAGCTGGAACAGGCGGATCTGGTGCTCGGCTCGCGATACCTGTACGGCGTGACCGTCGTGAACTGGCCGCTCTCGCGGCTCATCCTCTCCTACGGCGCGAACGTCTACAGTCGCGTCATCACCGGCATGCGGGTGAAGGACCTGACGGGCGGTTTCAAGTGCTTCCGCCGCCGCGTGCTCGAGGCCATCGACTGGAGCCGCGTCAAGTCCGACGGGTACGGGTTCCAGATCGAGATCAACTTCAAGGCCTGGCGGAAGGGGTTCCGGATCAAGGAAATCCCCATCCTCTTCGTCGACCGGCGCGCGGGCGTATCGAAGATGTCACGCCGGATCGTCTGGGAAGCGGCCTGGATGGTCTGGAGGCTCCGCCTCCTCGACCTGCTCGGCGCGCTCTAGGGAGCGCCCCATGGGCCTCTCGATCATCGTCGTCCACTACCGGACGGCGGACGCGTTGGGCCGGCTCCTCGCCTCGCTGCGCGAGGCGGCGCCCGCGCCGGTGCGCGAGATCGTGGTGGTGAACAATTCGGGCGAGGCGCTCGATGCGGTCGTCGCGGGAGCCGGATGGCCGCTCCGCGTGATCGCACCGGGGCGGAACGTCGGGTACGCGCGGGGCGTCAACGCCGGGATCCGGGCCGCTTCGGGAGAGGACGTCCTGATCCTGAACCCGGACGTCCAGGTCGAGTCGGGGTCGATCGAGGCGCTCGCACGCGCCGCCGAGCGGAACCCGAGGGCGGGCCTCCTCGCCCCGCGCCTCGAGAACCCGGACGGGACGCTTCAACTCTCCGCCCGCCGCTTCTACAATTGGAAGACGCTGCTCCTCAAGCGGGCCCCGCTCGGGCCGTGGAAGACGAGGAGCCGCGCGCTCCGTGAACACCTGATGATGGACTGGGACCACGCGCAGACGCGGCCGGTCGACTGGGTGATCGGCGCCGCGATGCTCGTCCGGCGGCAGGCGATGCGGGACGTGGGGCTCATGGACGAGCGGTACTTCCTCTATTTCGAGGACGTCGACTGGTGCCAGCGGATGTGGCGCCACGGATACGAGGTGCTCTACGTTGCCGACGCGCCGATGGTCCACGACTACGCCCGCGCCAGCGCGGGGCTTCGGCCCCGCTCGCTCCGCGCGCACGCGGCCGGGCTCCTCCGGTTCACCGAGAAATGGAGCGCCCTGGTGTACGCGCTGAGCCAGAACCGCCGCCGCGTCGTCCAGCTCCTCTCGCTCGTGGCCGATCTCGGCGCCGTGATCGCGGCGGGGCTCCTCGCGTACGGCGCGCGGCTCCTGCTCGACCCTTGGTTCGAGAAGCCGATCTTCCCGCTCTCCGCCTACGTCGGCCTCTTCGCGTTCGCGGTCGTCGTGTCGCTCGCGGCGCTCGCCGGGAACGGGCTCTATCGCCGGACGACGTTCCAGGACGGGATCGAGCGCGCGTTCCTCCTCGGACAGGCGGCGATCCAGGCCGAGCTCTTCCTCATGGCGTCGACCTTCCTCTTCCAGACCCCCCGCTATTCGCGCGTGCTGGTCCTCCTCTTCGGGCCGCTCCTCTTCGCGCTCCTGGTCGCCGGTCGCGCGTCCTTGGGCGGGCTCGCCGCCGGCGCGCGCCGCCGGGGTTTCGCGTTCCGGCGGGTCCTCCTGCTCGGCTCGGGGCCCGAGATGGAGCGCGCGCGCGACGCGCTCGAAGCGTCGCGCGGCGCCGGCTTCGAGCCGCTCCACGCGGCGCTCCCCGACGACGGGAGCGAGACGCCCGACCAAGCGACGACGCGGCTCCGCGCGCTCGTCGAGGCCGAGCGGATCCAGATCGCCTGCATCGTCCCCTCGCCGGCGGAGCTCCCGTACCTCCTGGCCATGGCCTCCGCGCTCCGCGACCTCGGCCTCGCGATCTACTGGGCCGGCCCGCTCGCGCAGCTCGGACCGCGCGAGGCGGCCCGGCGACTCGGCCCGCTCGACGCGCTCCTCCTCCACGCTCCGAGCCGGGGGCTCTCGGTCCGCGCGCGGAAGCGGGCGAGCGACCTGATCCTCTCGCTCTTCGTCGCGCCCTGGCGCTGGCGCGGGCTCGACGCGTACCTTAGGTCGCGCGAGGAGCCGCTCGGGCCCGGCGCGGCCTGGCGCCAGGTCTGGGAAGGGAAGCGGAGCTGGATCGGCCGCACGCCGTACGAACGCGACCGCTGGGCCGGCGTCCCCCCGTGGGCGCGCGTCGCCCTCGAATCGCTCCGCCCCGGGTTCGTCACGCCCGCCAACGGCGCCGCGGTCGACCGCGCGGCGCGGGTCGAGTCGGAGCTCGCGTACCTCTCACGCTTCTCGGTCGCCGAGGACCTCCGTCTCTTCCTTCGCGCGACCGCGGGGGCCGGTCGATGACGCGCCTCGGGCGCCTGGCCCTCCTCTCGGCCGCCGCCGCCTTGGCCCTCGCTCCCGGCCGGGACGGCGGTGCCTTCGCGGCGACGCGCCTCTTCATCCGCAACCACGTGAACTCGAACGACGTTCGCGGCGTCGCCGCCTGGAACGGCGGGCTGGCCGCCGCCACGACCGGGGGCGTCGTGACGGTCGCGATGCCCGCCGGCCCGGCCGCGAAGGTCCTGAGCGGGCCCGGCGGCCTGCCGACGAACCAGACCCTCTGCGTCGCCGAGAGCCCGAGCGGCTCGCTCTGGATCGGCACGGCCGGCGCGGGGATCGCGCGGCTCAGGACCGACGGCCGCTTCCGGCGGACCCTCACGTCGTTCGACGGTCTCCCGAGCGACCAGGTCCAGTGCTTGACCCGAACCGGCGACAGCGTCTGGGTCGGCACGAACGCCGGCGTCGCGCTCTTCACGGAGGACGCCGCGACGAGCCAGGTCTCGCTCCGGCGTTCCGACTCGAACGCCAGCACGGCGGGCGCCCTGATCTCCGACAACGTGCGGGCGATCGCGGTGCTCGGCGACACCGTCTGGTGCGCGACCGACCTCGGCCTCGCGGCCTTCGCGTCGGGCGCGTGGATCGATCGCCGCGACGTCTACGCGGGCGCGGTGAACTCGCTCGTCGTCGCGGCGGACACGCTCTGGATCGGCGCGGCCACGGGGCCGCGCGCCTACGCCGGCGGCGTCCTGGCGCCGCTCGCGCCGGGGCACGCGGGCACCAGTCTCGCGCTCGGTCGGGCCGGCGGCGTGATCTACTCCGCGACGAACGGCCCGGGCGTCTTCCGATTCACCGGCGCCGCGTGGGTCTCCTCGGGGACGGGCCTCCCCTTCGGCTCGACGCAGGCGCTCGGCACGGCGCCCGACGGCTCCCTCTGGACCGGCACGCAGCAGGGGCTCGCGCGCCTCGACCCCGCGGCGGGGGCGTGGAGCGTGCTCCGGACCGACGGTCCGATCGTCGACGACTTCCGGAGCGCCACGACGGGAGCGACGGGCGCCTGGTTCGCCACGGGCAACACGCTCGGGACCGGCACCGGCGGCCTGGCCCAGCGGTACGACGGCGTCGCGTGGAGCGCCATCACGACCACCAACACCGGCGGCGCGCTCCAGGCCGCCGCGACGTTCGCCGTCTTGCTCGACCGAGGCGGGCGCCTCTGGCTGGGGCACTGCTGTGGCGACGTCCCGCCCGAGCCCCGGGCGGAGCGATACGATCCCGACTCGGAAACCTGGGTCTACCCGGGGCCGAAGAACATCTGGGCGTACGCGCAGGACGCGGCGGGGCGCGTCTACGGCGCGAGCGACAAGAACGGGGTCGGCGTGTCGATCTTCGACGGAACGACCGCCGCGCTCCTCGACTCGCTCACCCCGCAGAACACGCAGGGCTCGGCCCAAGGGGCGGGGCTCACCATCAACGATCTACGCGGAATCGCGTTCGACGCCTCGGGGCGCGCCTGGATCGCGCTCGCGCAGACCGGCGTCGATCGCTGGGACGGAAAGGGCACCGACGTCCACTCGGACGACGCGTGGGCCCACTTCGCGACGGGATTCCCGAGCCAGCAGACGACGTCGATCGCGGCCGTCGGCCCCGCGGTCTACGTCGGGACCCAGTCGGGCGTCATGGTCCTTCGGAACGATGTCGCCGACCTGGCCCGGCGCGACGCGATCAACGCCGCGACGGGCGGCGCGGCCGTCCGGGCCGTGGCCGCGGACCCGCGCGGCGTCGTCTGGCTCGCGACCGCGTCCGGCCTCGCGCGGGTCGACGACGCGGCTCCGGCGGTCGAGCGGTTCACGACGGCCGACGGGCTGGTCAACGACGACGTCCAGGCGGTGGCATGGGACGAGTCGCGCGGGATCCTCTGGGCCGCCACGACGCACGGAGTCTCCGAGATCCATCCCTTCACCGAGGGCGCGCCGTCCTTCGCGTCCGACGCGTACGTCTACCCCAATCCGCTCGGCCCCGCGTCGGGGCCGCTCCGGATCGGCGGGCTCAAGGGCCCCGTCTCGGGCGAGATCCGCGACCTGACCGGGCGCCGCGTCCGGAACTTCCACGCCGATCCCGTCTCGAACGCGGTCTGGGATACGATGAGCGCCGACGGGACGCCCGCGGCGCCGGGCGTCTACCTCGTGCTGCTTCGGGACGGGGACCGCTCGCGGATCCTCCGCGCCGCGGTGATCCGGTGAAGCTCGAAGCGCCGCTTCGCCTCCTCGACCCTCCCGACCCCGCGGCATGGGACGCGCTGGTCGCGAGCGCCGAGGGAGCGTCCGTCTTCCACACCTCGGCCTGGGCGGCGCTCTGGACCGAGACGTGGCGCGACGCGGCGTGGCGCGCCATCGTGCTCGAGGAGGAGGGGACGATCCAGGCGGCGATCGGGGCGATCGTGCGACGGCGGGGTCTCTTCCAGAGCGTCGACGCGATGCCGTTCGCCACGTACGGCGGCCCGATCGTGCGCCGCGGCCATCGCGACCCCTCCGGCGCGCGCGCCGCGCTCCTCGAAGCCTTCGGAGGGTGGGTCTCGTCGCGGCGCGTCCTCCGATGGCAGCTCGCGTGGCTCGGCGGGAGCGCCGCCGAGCTGCCGGAGCGGCTTCCGCGCGCCGAGGAATTCACCCACGTGCTGGCGCTCGCGCCGACGTTCGACGATCTGGCGGAGCGCTTCACGCCCTCGACGCGGCGGCTCATCCGGCAGGCCGAGGAGAGCGGCCTCGCGATCCGCCCGATCGCGGCGGAGGCGGATCTCCGCGCCTTCTACGACATGGCCGTGGAGACGGTGCGCCGCCGCGGCGGCACGCCGAAGCCCTACTCGCTCTACGAACGGATCTTCGAGCGGCTCGTTCCGGCGGGCCTCGCGCGCTACCATCTGGTGACGCACGGGGACGCCGCGGTCGCGGCGAGCCTCCACCTCTTCCGTGAAGGGGTCGCCACCAACTGGCTCCCCGTCTCCCGCTCCTCGTCGTGGCCGCTTCGGCCGAACAACTTCCTGATCGCGAACGTGCTCGCGAGCCTCTGCGACGCGGGGTACGTGGAATACAACTTCGGCGCGTCGCCGCCCGACGCGCTCGGGCTCATCCGCTTCAAGGAGGGCTGGGGGGCGACGCGACGCCCCGTCCTCGTGGCCGCGAACCGGAGCGCGCTCCACCGGCGGCTCCGGCCCTAGGGCGCGGCGCGTGCGGATCCTCCTCCTCGGCCACGCGCCCGCGGTCCATGTGCAGCGCTGGGCGTCGGCGCTCGCCGCGCGCGGCCACGAGATCCGCCTCCTCTCCGTCGCGTCGGCGCCCGGCGCGGCGTGGCCGGGACGCAGGGTCGGCCTCGGGCTCCCGGTCGCGGCGCTCCGGGTCGCGAGCGCCCGCCAGGCGGTCCGCCGCGAGCTCGCGAGGTTCCGCCCCGACGTGACGGTCGCCCACTTCCTCCCGAACTACGGTTTCCTCGCGGTGCTCGCCCAAGCGCGGCCGCTCGTGCTCGCCTGCTGGGGATCGGACCTCCTCATCAACCCCTTCCGCACGCCGTTCCATCGCGCGCGCGCCGCGTTCGTGCTCCGCCGCGCCGACCTGATCCACGTCGACGCGGCGATGCTCGGGGACGCGGCGATAAGGCTCGGCGCGCCGCCGTCGTCCGTCTGGGTGAGGCCGTGGGGCGTCGACGTGGACGCGCTCGCGCCCCGGCGCCCATGGGCCGAGCGGCGAGCGGAGGCGGCGATGGCGAGGATCCTCTGGACCCGCATGCTCCATCCGATCTACGACCCCGCGGCCTTCCTCCGCGCCCTGGCGATCCTCCGCGACCGCGGCGTTCCCTTCCGCGCGACGATCGCGGGAGACGGGCCGCTCCGTCCCGCGCTCGAGGCGGAGGCGAAGCGGCTCGGCGTCGACGGGGCGGTTCGCTTCGCCGGGTTCGTCGCCGAAGACGCCCTCCGCTCGCTCTATCGGGACCACGAGATCTACGTCTCGATGTCGCGGTCCGACTCGACGTCGCAATCGCTCCTCGAAGCGATGGCGGCGGGCCTCCTGCCGATCGTCAGCGACATCGCGGGGAATCGCGAATGGGTGACGCACCGCCGGGAAGGAATCCTCGTCCCTCCGGGAGACGGCGAGGCGGTCGCCGCCGCCGTCGCCGAGGCGCTGTCCGCCCGCGCGGGGGAGGGGAACGACCCCCTCGCCGACGCGGCGGCGATGACGCTCCGGGCCCGGGAGGAGGCGGTCCGGAGGGCGCGATTCTCCGATACCGTGACGGCGCTCGAGGGGAAGATGCGGGGCCTCGGCAGCGCCCGATGACCCCAGCCGGGGCCGCCCAATCGGGCGCCCTCGGGAGCCTCGAGCAGCGCCAAGGCCCGCCGGGCGGCCCCACCCGGCGCCTCGAAAGGGCCTGTTCCCGCCGCCCATCTCCCACCGCCATCCCGCCGCTCGCCCGGCACCTGCACGAATGTGCCGTACGGGGTCCAGGAGCCTCCCCGTTTTCGGCCTACCGCTCGGCAAAAGACGAAGCTTTCCCCACGCCGAGCGATAGCCATCTAACCCGAAGTCTCCCAACCGAATGAAATTTCGAAAAAAATCCTCGAATCCGGCTTGACACCCCAGGGCGCGCTCCCTAGGATGCCGCCAGTGGTGGTTTGTGGGAGGAAGTGGGGAATCATGTAGCTCCCCTTTGGGAGCCTTCGGGGGAACGGTAGAACGGGGATGGCGGCGTTCCGGGGGAGCTATCAGCACACCATCGACCACAAGGGTCGAGTCAGCATCCCTGCGCGCTTTCGGCGCCAGCTCTCCGGCGACGCGAACGACACGCTCGTGATCCTCCGCGGCCTCGAGGCGTGCGTCGCGCTCTATCCCTCCGACGAATTCCGCCGCATCGAGGAACGGCTTCGCGGCCGCTCCTTCACCGACGAGCCGACCCGCCGCTACGAGCGCATGTTCCTCCAGCACGCGCGGGACGAGGAGCTCGACGCGCAGGGAAGGGTCGCGCTTCCGCCGCCGCTCATCGCGCTCGCCGAGATCACGAAGGACGTGCTCGTGAACGGCGTGCTCGACCACATCGAGATCTGGAACCCGCAGATGTTCGAACGATACATCGCCAGCTCCGAGCGGACCTACGAAGAGATCGCGGGAGATCTCCTCCTATGAGCGCCGGCCCGGCGATCGCGCGGCGACCTGTCGCGCTCGAGCGCCCCATCTACCAATGGGAGAGCGCGAGCGGCCCGGCTGCCGCGACGCTCCGTCTCTTCGGCACCCTCGGGCCCCGCGAGCTCTCCCTCGTGGCGGACGCCATCGCCGAGCGGGCCCGCTCTCCTCGCGACGTCCTCTGCATCGACTTCGAACACGTCCTCCACCTCGATTTTCGCGCGCTCCCGGAGTTCACGCGCCGCGTGACACGGCACCGGGACCGGGGCGCGGTTCTGTGGTTCATCGGCATGACGCCGTACGCGCAACGACTGTTCGACGTCGCCGGCCAGGGTTCCATCGTTCGTCAGTTGACGTGGCACGCCGGGGGGATCGCGCGCGAGCGCGGGCCGATCCGGCCGTTCGCCGATCGAGCATCGACCGGGCCTCGGGTGGTTCGAGACGGCGCCTGGCACTAGCCGGCGCGCTCGGAACAGCCGATGCCGGGTCATGTCCCGGTCCTCAGGGAGGAGGCAGTTCGGTTGCTGGTGACCGATCCGCGGGGGACGTATGTCGATGCGACCCTGGGCCTTGGCGGGCACGCGGCGGCGATCCTCGGGTCCTTGTCCGGTGAGGGGGGAAGGGTAATCGGGATGGACTGCGATCCCGCCGCCTTATCCCGCACCTTGGCGGAACCCCCGGCGCCCGCGCCCCGGTTCGTGGCCGTGCGCGCGCGGTTCTCCGACATGGAGGGCGCCCTCGACGCGCTCGGAATCGAGCGCGTGGACGGCATCCTGGCCGACCTCGGGCTCTCTTCCGATCAGCTCGACGACGCCTCGCGCGGCCTGGCCTACTCGCTCGACGGTCCCCTCGACATGCGGCTCGACCCCTCGCGCCCCGAGACGGCCGACGCCCTCGTGCGGCGCGTCGACGAACGCGAGCTGGCGCGGCTCCTGGGGGAGTACGGCGAGCTGCCGCGCGCGCGCGCCGCGGCGGCGGCGCTCCGACGCGCCGCGGAAACGACGCGGCCGCTCACCACGCGCGCCGTGCGCGACGCGCTCTCCCCGCTCTATCCCGGACCGAACCGTCCGCGCCGTCTGGCGCAGGCGTTCCAGGCGCTCCGCGTCGCCGTGAACCGCGAGCTCTCCGAGCTGGAATCGCTCCTCGACGCGGCGGCGAGCCGCGTCCGCCCGGGGGGCGTCCTCGTGGTGATCGCCTACCACTCGCTCGAGGACCGGATGGTGAAGCGGACGTTCGCGCCGCCGCGGCCCCTCGACGCCTGGATCCCGCCCGTCGAATCGCCCTGGATTCCCCTCACGCGGAAGCCGATCCGTCCCGCCGCGTCCGAGGTCGCCCAAAACCCGCGGGCCGCGAGCGCCCGGATGCGCGCCGCCCGACGCCGGGGAGGTCCCTCATGCTGAGCCACGCGTCCCTTGGCGCCGCGGCGACCGCCGTGGAGCCCCCGCCCGCCGGAAACGGCGGCTACCTCCGACGCTACCGCGCGGCCCGACCGCGGCCGCGCCGCCACGGTCCGATCGCGCTCGCGCTCCTCGGCGTCACGCTGCTCCTCTTCGCGCGGGTGTGGCAGGTGACGACCGCCCACGCCCTCTCGAAGGAGCACGACGAGCTTCGCCGCGACGTGCGGAGCCTCGAGAACCGGATCCGCCTTTCCTCCGAGCTCTCGGTGCAGTCGGCGCTCCACGACGGCCTCGACTACAAGGCGCTCGCGAAGGAGGGGTTCGAAAGCCCTGATCCCTCGCGGATCGTCGACATCGACCTCGCGCAGCCGCTCCCGAGCGTGAAGCGCCACGACGGCGCGGTCGCGGCCCTCTCCGCGCGCGTCGGACGGATCGTGCGCGGGATCTTCCCCGCCCGCGCCGCCCGCGGCGACGAGGCGCGTCTCGAGACGGTGAGCGCGGAGGCCTCACGGTGAGCCCGACGCATCTCGCGCGCCTTCGGCTTCTCGCGTTCCTGGGCCTCGCCGTGTTCGCGGTGCTCCTGCTCCGCCTGTTCCAGATCCAGCTGCTCGACCACGGCCGTCTCGGCCGCGAGGCCGCGACGCAACAGACGAGGCGCGTGATCCTGGAGCCGGAGCGGGGGCTGATCTACGACCGCCACCTCCGCCCGCTCGCCGAGAACGTCGCCTTGAGCCGTGTTTCCGTGCGACCGGAGGAGGTGCGGAACGCGGACCAAGCGGCGGCGTTCATCCGGAAGGCGGCCGGCTCGACCGGCCTCTCCCGGTTTCGGCGCGGGCGCGTGATGCACCGCGTCTACGTGCGGATCGCGTCGCGCCTGAAGCCGGAGCAGGAGCTCAAGCTCGCGGAGAGCGCGCTCCCGCGCGGCGTCCACCTCGATCCGGTTCCCGGCCGCGTCTACCCGCTCGACGACGCGGCGCGCTCGATCGTCGGCGTCGTCGGGAACGAGGGCGCCGGGCTGGAGGGGCTCGAGTACGCGTTCGATCGCGAGCTCAAGGGAACGTCGGGCTGGGCCACGCTCTTCCAGAACGGGCGCGGCATCTCGTACGAGCTGCCGGGGAGCATGGTGAAGCTGCCCGATCCCGGGGCGAACCTCGTCAGCACGATCGACCTCGACGGCCAGTCGATCGTGGTGATGAAGCTCCGCGAGGCGCTCGCGGAGACCGGCGCGAAGAGCGCGATGGCGATCTTCGCCGATCCGAGGACGGGCGACATCCTGGCGATGGCGAGCGTCGACGCTCCGGGCGCCGCCGGGCAATCCGAGCATCGGAACCGCCTCATCTGCGACCAGTACGAGCCGGGTTCGACCTTCAAGATCCTCGCCGGCTCGGCGGCCATCGAGGAGCGCGTGCTGTCGCCCAACGACTCCTTCTGGGTCGAGAAGGGGGAGATCGACCTGGGCGGCTTCACCATCCACGACAGCCACCCCGAGAGCGGCTGGTTCACGGTGCACAAGGCGACCGCGTACTCGAGCAACGTCTGCTACGCGCAGATCGGAATGAAGGTGGGCGCGGAGCGGATGTACCGCTACGCGCGCCTCTTCGGATTCGGGCAGCCGACGCGGATCGAGCTGCCGGGCGAGGCGCCCGGGCAGATCCGCCACCCGTCGGCCTGGTCGGCGCGCTCCCTGGCCTCGATCTCGTTCGGCCAGGAGGTGCTCGTCACGCCGATCCAGCTCCTGATGGCGTACTGCGCGGTGGCGAATGACGGCGTCCTCCTGCGCCCGCGGATCGCGACCGCGCTCGTCGACGAGAACGGCGACCCGGTCCGCGAGTACCCGGTGGAGACCGTGCGCCGCGTGGTCTCCGTCGAGACCGCGCGCACGTTCCGATCGTTCCTGCGCGAGGCGGTGACCGACGGGACCGCCTCGGAGGCCGCGCTCCCGTGGTGCGAGGTGGCGGGGAAGACCGGGACGGCACAGAAGTCCGAGGCGGGGGGCCGCGGCTACGGCGTGGGGCGCTACATCTCGTCGTTCGTCGGCATGGCTCCCGCCGAGCATCCCCGCGTCGTCGGCCTCGTCATCCTCGACGAGCCGCGCGGCGCCTACTACGGCGGCTCCGTGGCGGCGCCGGTCTGGCGCGACATCGTGGCCACGTGGGCGGCCCAGGGGCGCGGGCCGATCGAGCTGCCGACCACGGTGGTTCCATCGGGCGCCCTGGCGCGGTCGGGAACGGGCGTCCCCGATGTGCGGCTCCTCGGCCCGGATCGGGCGCGCGAGGTGCTGGGGCGCGCCGGATTCGACGCGCGCGTGACGGGCGCGGGGACGCGGGTCGGCGCGCAGTCGCCGACGCCGGGCGAGACGGCGGTTGCCGGATCGGTCGTGGAGCTCACGCTGGCTTCGGAGGAGGACGGTGGGGAGGTCGTGGTGCCGGACCTGCGTGGGCTCCCGATCCGGGAGGCGCTGCTCAAGCTGTCGGAGGTCGCCCTGCCGGTGGTGCGGATCACGGGCTCGGGGTGCGTGGTGGGTCAGTCCCCGGAGCCGGGGCAGGTGGTGCGGCGCGACACGTCGTGCTCGCTCACGCTGTCGCCGCGGGGGACGTGATCACCGCGACGAGCCGCGAAGCCGCGGCGGTGCCGCGCCTGGTCGGCGCCCTGGAGGTGCGGGGGACGCCGGTGGGAGAATGGACGCGGGTGGAGTACGACTCGCGTCGCGTGGCCCCGGGAGCGCTCTTCGTCGCGCTCCCCGGACAGCGGCTGGACGGCCACGCCTACCTCGGCGCCGCCGCGCGCCAGGGCGCGGTGCTCGCCGTCGTCGAGCGCGTCGACCCCGAGGCGCCGTTCCCCCAGGTGCGGGTCCCGAGCGCCCGGCGCGCGCTCGCGATTCTGGCGGGCGAGGAGACCGGGCACCCCTCGCGCGAGATCCTCGTGGTTGGCGTCACGGGCACGAACGGCAAGACCACGACGACGCACCTGATCCGCGCCGCGCTCCGGGAGCGGGGCGAGCGGGTCGGGCTGGTGGGGACCGTGGCGTACGAGTTCGAGGGCGAGACGGAGACCCCCGCGCACACGACGCCCGAAGCGCCGGAATTGGCCCGGCTCTTCCGCCGGTGGATCGATCAGGGCGCGACGGCCATCGTGATGGAGGTCTCCTCGCACGCGCTCGCTCAGGACCGGACGTACGGCACCGCGTTCGACGTCGGCGTCTTCACCAACTTGACCCAGGATCACCTCGATTTCCACGGGACGATGGAGGCCTACCGCGAGGCGAAGGCGCGCCTCTTCCGCGCCGACGACCGGGGGGACCGGACGAAGACGATGACCGGCGTGGTGAATCTCGACGACGCGGCGGGGGCGTGGATCCGATCGCGCGCCGACGGCCCCGTGGTCGGGTACGGCGTTCACGCGGCGGCGGAGGTGACGGCGGAGGCGGTTCGGCTCGATCCGGCAGGCACGAGACTCCGGATCCGACACCCGGGCGGCGCCGTGGATGCCTCCCTCCGCCTCCGCGGCGCGTTCAACGTGTCGAACGCGCTCGCCGCCTTCGCCGCGGCCTACGCCGCGGGAGTGATCCCCGAGGCGGCCGCGCGGGGACTCGCCGCGGTCGCGTCGGTGCCGGGCCGCCTCGAGCCGGTCGACGCGGGGCAGCCGTTCCAGGTGCTGGTCGACTACGCGCACACCCCGGACGCGCTCGCGCGCGCCCTCGAGGCGGTGCGCGGGTTCGCCCCGCGCCGCGTCCTCTGCCTCTTCGGCTGCGGCGGCGACCGCGATCGCGGCAAGCGCCCGCTGATGGGCGCCGTCGCGGCGCGACTCGCCGATCTCGTCTACCTGACGTCGGACAATCCGCGGAGCGAGGATCCCGCGGCCATCGTCCGCGAGATCGAGGAGGGGACGCGCGGCGCCGCGAACGTCCGGTCGATCGTCGACCGCGCGGAGGCGATCGCCGCCGCGGTCGAGGCGTGCGCCGCGGGCGACGCGCTCCTCATCGCGGGGAAGGGGCACGAGACCTACCAGATCGTGGGCGCCACCACGCACCCCTTCGACGACCGCGAGGCGGCGCGCCGGGCTCTCGCGACGCGGGGATTCACGCGATGACCGCCTTGAGCCCCTGGCTCACGCTCGAGGAGGTGGCGCGCGTCACCGGCGGCTCGGTCGCGGCGCCCGCGCCGTCCGGCGCGGCCTTCGCCGGGTGCGCCATCGACAGTCGCTCGCTTCGAGGAGGAGAGCTCTTCGTGCCGCTCCCCGGAACGCGCGCCGACGGCCACGACTTCATCGCCGCCGCGCTCGAGGCCGGCGCCGCGGGCTCGCTCGCGCGGCGCGGCTGGAAGGGGACCGGCGCCGCGCCCGCGAAGCCGATCGTCCTGGTCGACGATCCGCTCCGCGCGCTTCAGGCGCTCGGGGGCCATTGCCGGGAGCGCTCGGGCGCCCCGGCCGTCGGGGTCACCGGCTCGAACGGCAAGACGACGACCAAGGAGATGATCGCCGCCGTGCTCGGCACGACGAGGCGCGTTCACCGGAACGTGGGGAACCTCAACAACCACATCGGCGTGCCGCTCACGCTGACCTGGCTCCGTCCCGAGCACCAGGTGCTCGTGATCGAGATGGGCATGAGCGCGCGCGGCGAGATCCGGGACCTGGCGGCGATGGTCCGCCCCTCGATCGGCGTGCTCACGAACGCGTCGGAGGCGCATCTCGAGCAGCTCCGGAGCGTCGAGGAGGTCGCGCGGGCGAAGAGCGAGCTGGCCGAGGCGCTCCCCCCCGATGGGCTCCTCGTGGTGAACGCCGACGACCGGCTCCTCTGGCCGATGAACCGGAGCCGCCCGGTGCGGAAGCGCTCGTTCGCGCTCGAGAACGCGGAGGCCGACCTGAGGCCCACGCGCCTCGAGGTCACCGCGGCGGGCGGCACGCGGTTCACGCTCGAGGACGGTACCGCGTTCACGCTCGCGCTCCTCGGGCGGCACAACGTCCGGAACGCCCTCGCGGCCATCGCCGTCGGAGACGAGCTCGGCGTGCCGCGGGCGCTGGCGGCGGAGGCCCTGGCGGCGCTTCGGCCGGCGAAGCACCGCCTCGAGCTGATCCAGGCGCGGGGGCTCACGGTGCTCGACGACGCGTACAACGCGAACCCCGCCTCGATGGCGGCGGCCCTCGCGCTCCTGGGGTCGATCGAGGCGCGCGGGGCGCGCCGCGCGGTGCTCG
Source organism: Candidatus Eiseniibacteriota bacterium (assembly GCA_036380835.1). Classification (GTDB taxonomy): domain Bacteria; phylum Eisenbacteria; class RBG-16-71-46; order SZUA-252; family SZUA-252; genus DASQJL01. Next base: position 52,111 of record DASVDZ010000078.1, read on the forward strand.
GCGACATGCTCGAGCTCGGCCCGGCGAGCGACGCGCTGCACGAGGCCGTGGGGCGCGCGGTTCCGCCCGCGGCGTGGCTCTACGCGGCGGGGGCGTTCGCCGCCGCGATCGAGCGCGGCGCGCGCGCGGCGGGAGTGCCCAAGGCGCGGGCGCGCCGCTTCGACTCGGTGCCCGCGATGGCGGCGGCCGTCGTCTCGGACGCGGCGCCGGGCGACCTCGTGCTCGTGAAGGCGTCGCGGGGAATGCGCCTCGAGCGAGTGGTCGACGCGCTGGTCGAGGGCAACGCGGGCGCGGGGCGCGCGCTCGCCGGGGGGGGGCGGGTC
>DASVDZ010000079.1:0-3760 GCA_036380835.1 Candidatus Eiseniibacteriota bacterium
GACGACTACATCGTCAAGCCGTTCGACCCGGCCGAGCTGCTCGCGAAGGTGCGGGTCTATCTCCGCCTCAAGTCCGTGGAGGAGGTCGACCGCCTGAAGTCGAACCTGCTCGCCCTGCTGAGCCACGAGACGCGCACCCCCCTGACGCTCATCCTGGGGCCGACGTCGCTGCTCCTCGACAGCGCGGATCTCCCCGCCCGCCACCGCGACCTCGTCTCGGTCGTGGACTCGGGCGCGCGCCGCCTCGTCTCGCTGCTCGACCGTGTCTCCTTCCTGAGCCAGCTCAACATGGGCGAGATCGCGTTCCGCATCGGTCCCGAGGACCTGGCCGCGATCGCGCGCGGGGCGATCGGGCGGGCCGAACGCTCGAGCGCGGAGGCGGGCGTCCGCGTGACGCTCGATGGCGAGTCCCCCGCCCTCGTCGAGGGGGACGCCGCGCACCTGGGTCGCGTGCTGGACGACCTGCTCGACAACGCCATTCGCTTCAGCCCGAGCGGCGGGACGGTGCGGGTGCGCATCGCGGCCAGCGAGTCGGGACACCGCTTGACCGTCTCCGACTCCGGGCCCGGAGTCCATCCCGACCTCCTCCCGCGCCTCTTCCAGGAGTTCGCGGTGGCAGACGTCGATCACCACACGCACGGCCACGGCCTGGGCCTCGCGACGGCGCGCCTGATCGCCGAACGACACGCCGGGACGCTCGAGCTGGAGCCCGACGCCGCGTCGGGAGGAGCGACCTTCCGGCTGGACCTCCCGTCGCGCGATGCCCGGCCGCGCCAGGCGGTGGCGCCATGACCCCCAGCACGATCAGCGTCCGGGTGCGGATGACGCTTCTCCTGGCCGTCACCGTCCTGGTGCTCACGACCGTCCTCTACTTCGTCCAGCGCAGCCTGTCGGATCAGCTCGACCTGCTCGTCCGCGAGCGGGTGACGGAGACCGAGCGCGTCCTGGGACGGGTGCTCGACCTCCGGGCGAGCGGCGCGGCGATCCATGCGGACGACTACACCCGATGGGACGACTTCGTGGCCTTCGTCCGGAAGCCCGATCCAAAGTGGGGGCAGCTCTACCTGACCGAGAGCATCGGCACCTTCTCCCTCGACATCGCGTGGGTGCTGGACGCTCGGTTCCATCTCCTCTACACGGCGAACCCGAACGGCGTGGCGGCTCTCTCGCCCCTTCCCGCCCCGCTCCCGACCCTGGCGACCCAGTTGGGCGAGTCTCCGATCCGGCACTTCTACGCCCGCACGCCCCGCGGCTTGCTCGAGGTCTGGACGTCCTCGATCCAGCCTTCGTCCGACTTCACGCGAAGTGCCCCGCCAGCCGGCTACTACATCGTCGGGCGCCTCTGGACGCCGCAGCGGATCACGAAGCTGTCGTCCTATCTCGAGGGAACGGTCGCGGTGCGGGAAGGCGACGCGACGCCCGCCGGCGCCATCGCCTCGCGTGAGACGGGGCAGATCCGAATCTCGACGCCGCTCGAGGACATCCTCGGGCGGCCCATCGCGGCGCTCGTCTACACGACGGTCTACCCCGTGGCGCCGCGCGTCCACGCGGCGCTCCACATCGTCATGGTCGTCATCATGGGCGGCGCGCTCGTCCTCTTCGCGGGCGTGTCGCTGGCCCTCACCCGGTGGGTGGCGAAACCGCTGGCCGTGATCACGTCGTCCCTCCGGGCCGAAGACCCCTCGCCCCTCCAGCGGCTGATGGCGCGCCACGACGAGTTCGGCGGGCTCGCCCGCCTGGTGCGCGACTTCTTCGCGCAGCGCGAGAGCCTCATCGAGGCACGGCAGGCGGCCGAGGTCGCGGCGCGAGCCAAGGAACAGTTCCTGGCCAACATCTCGCACGAGCTCCGGACTCCAATGCACGGGATCCTCAGCTATTCGCGTTTCGGCGTGAACGACGCGCAGACCGCCGCGCGCGAGGAGTTGCTCGAGTACTTCCAGGAGATCACCGATTGCGGCACCACCCTGCTCACGCTGGTCGACGAGCTCTTGGACCTCGCGAAGTACGACGCGGGGCGGATGAAGCTCGACGCCGTGGAGATTCCGATCGAGGAGGCGGCGCAGGAAGCCGTGGACGAGCTCGCGGCCCTTTACCAGGAGCGCGGGCTCGCCCTTGACGTCCGAGTCGAGCCCGATCTGGCCCCCGTCGTGGCCGACCGGCTGAAGATCCGCCAGGTGCTCCGGAATCTGCTCTCCAACGCCGCCAAGTTCACGCCGGAAGGCGGTCAGGTGACGATCCGCGCGGAGCGATCGGGGCGGTTCGCGCGCGTGATGGTGGAGGACACCGGAGCGGGGATTCCGGCGAGCGAGCTCGAATCCGTGTTCGACCGGTTCTCCCAGGCCAGCACGACGAGGTCCGGGTCCGGCGGCACGGGCCTGGGGCTCCCCCTCTGCCGCGAGATCGTGAAGGCGCATGGGGGGCGCATCTGGGCCGAGCGCCGCGTTCCGAACGGGACCCGGATGGTCTTCGAGATTCCCTTCGCAGGACCCGAGTCGGCCGGAGGCGACGGCGCCGATCCGGATTCGAACGACCTCGGGCCTGGGCGGGAGGCGGCGTAGCCTGACGTCCCGGGCGCTGCCCCGGGGAAAGGAATGGAGCACCCTTGAACACATCGCGCGTCCCTGGATTCCTGGCGTTTTTCCTCGCGTCCCTTTTCGTGATCCCGGCTCTCGCCGGCGGTCCGGGGAGCGCGTCGGCGGCGGATGACCAGCCTCCCGACCCCGTGCCGTCGGTCGAGTCGGATGCGAGCGGGCCCGACTCGCTCCACAAGGATGGCCCCGTCCGGTTCGAGTGGGATGCGACGTACGCTTCCTGGTACTCGTTCCAGGGGTTTGACTACAGCAATCACCGCCCCGTCCTCCAGCCAGAGTTGAGCGCGACCATGAGCGGGTTCTCGGTCGGCGTCTGGGGAAACCTCGACCAGTCGCAAGGAGAGCTGAACGAGATGGACGCGACGTTTCGGTGGGACGGGGAGTCGGGCCGCGTCTCCGGCGGCCTGGGGTACGTGCATCTCCAGTATCCGAATCGAACGGGCTGGAATCCTTCCCAGGAGCTCCTGGGCGAAATCTCGCTGGACGCCCTGCTCCAGCCCTCCGCGAGCGTCCACTGGGACGTGGATCAGGGGCGCGGAGCCTACGCGACGCTCGGGATCGGAGGCGAGATCCCGCTGGCCTCCACATCCGCCGTGCTGGCCGCCAAGCTCTACGCGCAGGACCGCTACTACGGGGTGACGGGCATCTCAGCCCTGGAGACGCGCGCCGGCGTCCGGCGCGTGTGGGGCGGCATGACGTGGGAGCCCGCGCTGAGCCGGGTCTGGTCCTGGAACAACGGGGACTTTCGCGGCCCGAACGCGATCGCGCCCAGCTGGCTCTTCAGCGTCTCCGTCGCGCCCCGCTAGGGTCGCGCCGACAGCCCCGGCCGATTCGCGGGAGCGCGAGATCGCGCGATCAGCGCGAGCGGGACCCGGCGTAGCCCGCGCCATTCGAGCGGGGCCTTTCGCGCGGGATCCCTGAGCAGCAGCTGCGCCGAGATCCCCCCATCGAGCATCACCGCGTCGGACGCCCCGAGCGCCCCCATGACCGCCGCCATCTCGGGGGTTGTGGGCCCGAGCGGTATCGAGCCGGCCGCCTCGCTCATCACGTCGAAACGCGTCATCGCGATGAGCATCCGGCCATCGCGCGTCGTGCCGAGCGCGAGGCGCGCGTCGTGGTGGGACAGATCCACGCCGCTCCCCGGCGTTCGGAGCGCCGGCGGGACGACC
>DASVDZ010000080.1:0-37215 GCA_036380835.1 Candidatus Eiseniibacteriota bacterium
CCAGGATCAGGTTCTCCTCCACGGAGAATTCGGGCACCGACTGGTCCCGGGCGATCGGTGGATTCACGAAGGTCATCCCCGACTCGACGCGGAGCCGTCGCGGCGCGCGGAGGATCTCCTTCCCGAGGAAGTGGATCGAGCCCCGCTCCGGCGTCCGGTTGCCGAGGAGCGCGTCGTGGAGGAGGTTGAGCCCGTCGGCCGGCGCGCCCACGATCGCGAGCACTTCGCCCGCGTGCACCTCGAACTCGATGCCGGCGAGGGACGTCTCGCGGCCGCGCCCTTCGAGGACCAGGCCCTCCACGCGCATCTGCGTCTCGCCCGGAGTGTGCGGCCCGGTCGGCACGCGGCGGATGCCGATGCCTCCGGTCCACTTCGCGACGAGCGCCGCCTCCGTGCACTCCGCCGTGTCGACGGTGGCGGGCTCGCCGCCCCTCCAGAGAATCGTGACCGACCGGGCGTCGGGATATCCGTCGCGCGGCCAGGTCGTGCTGAAGAGGATCGGGATCTTGTCGGCCTCGGCCAGCGCGCGGAGGAGCCCGAGCAGGTGGCGCGCCTCGTGCGGCCCGAGGTCGCCGGTCGGCTCGTCGAGGAGGATCGCGGCGGGGGCGTCCTTGGCCGCGGCGGCCAGCTCGAGGAGTCTCCGCTCGACGGGGCGGAGCGCCTCGACCGGAACGTCGAGGAGCGGCTCCAGGCCGACGCGGGCCGCGGCCGCGGCGGCCGCCTCGCGCGCGCGCTTCCACGCGATCGCGACGCCGCCCGCGCGCGGCGGGTCGTGGAGGATGAGGCGGTCGAGGACGCGGAGCTGGGTCCCGGGGATCTCGCGCGGGATGAACGCCACGCGGGCACGACGCGCCTTCGCGGCCGACCGCTCCCCGTCCTCCGCTTCGATTTCGCCGATCGCGATCGTCCCCTTGGAGGCCGGGCGAAGGCCCGCGACCGCCATGAGGAGCGCGCTCTTCCCGCTCCCGCGCTCGCCGAGCACCATATGGACCGAACCGGCAGGCGCCGACAGCGAGAGCCCCTGCACCATCCAGCGCTCGCCCTCGGCGACCGTGAGGCCCCGAATCGAGATCCCCGCCTCCTTGCCTCCCATCGTCCTCCGGATCCTCCCTGATCCCCGCGGCCCCGCGGTCCCCGCCGGCTACCTCCGGACGCGCGTCCCCGTCGCCCCTTTCAGCGCCTCGAGGACGCGATTCGGCGACGTGATGATCACCTCGCGGCCGCCGCCGCGCACGAATTCGATCGCCGCCTGGATCTTCGGCCCCATGCTCCCCGCGGGGAAGTGCCCCTCGTCGGTCCAGCGCTGGAGCTCGTCCGCGGTCGCCTCGCCCACGTCGCGCTGCTCCGGCTTCCCGTAGTGGAGCGCGACCCGGTCGACGTCGGTGATGATCACCAACATCTCGCATCCGAGCAAGCGCGCAAGCAGGCTCGACGCGAGATCCTTGTCGATCACCGCCTCGACGCCGTGGAGCGAGCCGTCCCACTGGCGCGAGACGGGGATGCCGCCGCCGCCCGCCGCGATCGCCACGCCGCCATCTTCCACGATCTGGCGGATGGCCGCCAGCTCGACGACTTCGAGCGGGCGGGGCGACGGAACGACGCGCCGGTAGCCGCGGCCCGAATCCTCCACGACGGTCCACCCCTTCTCCTTGGCCAGGAGGCGGCCGCGCTCCTGGGGGTAGAACGGCCCGATCGGCTTGGTCGGCCGCCGAAACGCGGGGTCGCGCTCGTCCACCACGATCTGCGTCACGAGGGTCACCACCGGCCGATCGCCGAGCCCGATCTTCCGCAGCTCGTTCTGGAGGATCTGCTGCATCATGTAGCCGATCCCACCCTGCGAATCGGCGCCGCAGACGTCGAGAGGCATCGGGGGGATCTGCTCGCGCGCGCACTCGTTCCGCGTGAGGATGTTCCCCACGATCGGGCCGTTCCCGTGCGAGAGCACCACCTCGACGCCCTGCTGGATGAGCCGCGCGATCGGCTGCATGGTGGCGCGCGTGATCGCGCACTGCTCCTCGAACGTCCCGGTGCCGCGCGCGGGGAGGATCGCGTTTCCTCCCAGCGTGATGAAGAGGCGGCGCGGCAGGGCGTTCATCGATCGCGGGCGGTCAGCGCGCCGCTTTCGCGTGGCTCTGCGCGAACGCCTCGAACCGCTTGAGCCCCTCGCGGATGTTCTCCACCGAGTTCGCGTAGGAGAACCGGAGGTATCCCTCGCCGTGCGCGCCGAACGCCGTCCCGGAGAGCGCCGCCACGCCTCCTTCCTCGAGGAGCTGGCTCTCGAGGTCCGAGGACTTGATGCCGAGACCCTGGACGTTCGGGAAGACGTAGAAGGCGCCGGCCGGCTTCCGGCACGAGACGCCGGGGATCGCGTTCAGCCCCTCGACGATCACGTCGCGGCGGCGGCGGAACTCCGCGACCATCGCCTTCACCTCGTCCTGCGGGCCGCCGAGGGCGGTCGGGGCGACGCGCTGGACGAACGACGTGGCGCAGGAGTAGACGTTGGTCGCGAGGCGCGCCACGTGCTTCGCCAGGGTCGGGTTCATCACGCCGTAGCCCAAGCGCCAGCCGGTCATGGCGTACGTCTTCGAGAAGCCGTCGAGCAGGATCGTCCGCTCGGCCATCCCCGGACGCGTCGCGATCGACTCGTGGACGCCGTCGTAGAGGATCTTCGAGTAGATCTCGTCCGAGAGGATCCAGAGATCGCGCTCCCGGATCAGCGCCGCGATCTCGTCCAGATCCTTGGGCGTCAGCACCGAGCCGGTCGGATTGTGCGGGCTGTTGAGGACGATCATGCGCGTCCGCGGCGTGAGGAGCGCCTCGAGGTCGGCCGCGCCGAACCGGAAGTCACGCGCCTCGCGGAGCGGGAGCGGAACGACCGTCGCGCCGGAGAAGCGCGCGACCGATTCGTAGATGGGGAAGCCCGGGTTGGGGATGATCACCTCGTCGCCCGGGTTGACGCAGGCCAGGATCGCGAAGGTGAGGATGGGCTTGCCGCCCGGCGTGACGACGACCATGTCGGGCGTGACCTTGAGGCCCCGGTCCCGCGCGATGTGGGCGGCGATCGCCTCCCGCACCTCCGGCAGGCCGGCCGACGGGCCGTAGTGCGTGAAGCCCTCCTCGATCGCGCGCACGGCCGCCGCGCGGATCGGGGCGGGCGTGTCGAAATCGGGCTCGCCGATCTGGAGATGCACGATGGAGCGCCCCTTCGCCTCCAGGGCGCGCGCCTTCGCGAGCACTTCGAAGGCCGTTTCGGTCCCGAGCAGGTTCATCCGATCCGCGTATCGCATCGATCGTCCCTCGCCTTCCGTAACGGGTCGGGTCGAGCCCGGCCCTGGTCGTTCACTCTCCCCATTCGAGCCACAACGTCGCCGCGAGGTGCCCGCGGTCCGCCTGATCGGCGCCCTCCGCGTCGCGGAGGAGCGCCCGGAGGCGCGCCGATCCGAGCCTCACCCAGCCGCCGGCCGAGGCCGCGACGCCCGAGCGCCCGCGCGTCTCGAGGGCGCTCGCCCCCGACGGCGTGATTCCCGTCGTCCAGGCCGCGCCCGCGGCGGAGCTGGCCGCCGCGGAGCCGGTCCGGGCCGACTCGACGACGAGCGTGCCCGAGGCGCGACCTCGCGCCGAGAGCGTGAGGCGCCCGCCGATCGAGGTGCCGACCCCGCGCGCGACCCCCGCCCCGCGTTCGCGCCGCGAGGCGAGGAGCGCGAGCGACCGGCCGCGCTCCGAGGCCACGACGGCGTCCAGCACGAGGTATCGCTCGCGCGGCGTCTCCGGATCCTCTCCGCCCCGCTTCGCTCCGACCCGAAGTCGGGCCGGTCCGAAGCCGGGCGCGTCCCACGTTCCCTCCGCCTCGAGGGTCCCGTCGTCCCCCGGGGCGCGCGACGACCACGGCCGCCACGTCACGCGCGCCGACGCGGCGCGCCCGCGCACGAGCGCCGCCCACTCGCCGGCGACCGGCCGCGCCTCGCCGGGCCGCCGCCGCCATCGCGTCTCGAGGCCCACGGAGCCGGACGAGGCGGCCGCCTCGATCGCGGCCGTCGGCGCCCTTCCGCGCTCGATCAGCATCTCGGCCGCGAGCGAGCGCCCCTCGGGGCGGACCCGCGCCGTGAGCGACACGATGCGTCTCGCGCCGGCCCCCGAAGCGGACCCCGCCTCCGCGTCGGGCTCGACGGCTCCCGCCGCGACCGCCCACGCGAGCCGTCCCACGGGCGCGCCCACGCCGCCCGCGGCGATGCGCGCGCGGTCCTCCTCGCGCCGTCCGGCCAGGAGCCAGCCCGCCCCGAGCCGACCGGCGGCCGAGGCGGCGGCGCCCACGATGGCCAGGCTCGCCGGCGAGGGCGGCGCCTCGAACGAAGGCGCCGCCTCTCTCGGGGGCGACGGACGGCGACTCCCCCGCGACCAACCCATCGCCTGCGCGAGGAGCGGCGCCGCGTCGCGAACCACGACGGCGCCTGCCGCCACGGCGGAGCGCCCCGGCCGGGCCGCCGTGATCGTCGCCCACGGCGCCCGATCGCCGCGCGCGAGCCACGACACGCCGATCAGGCGCGGTCCGAACCGCGCCGTCACGACGGCCCGTCGCGCCTCGAACCCCGAATCGCGGCGGTCGGCGCGGATGGCGGCCCCCAGTCGCGGCGATTCGTCCTCGAGACGATCGGGCTCCACCACCTCTTCGATCGGGAGCGGGAGCCAGGCCGCGGTCGAGTCGGCGTTCGCGGCCCGGCTCGGATCGACGATCGCTCCTAGCAGCGAGGCGCCGGCGGCCCACGCGACCACGACCGAGATGCGGCGTATGCGACCGTCCCGTCGCATGATAGCAGAGGGCCTCCGGCCCAACAACGCGCCCTCGGAGATCGCTCGCCGGTGCCATCCCGGGCGATGCCGGAATCCCGCAACCCAAGTCGTCGCTGCGATTTCGATCGCTTTTTCAGCGCCCCCGTGGTATGCTTCCGCCCGTTGCTTCCCCGGTTGGTCATCGCGCGGGGAGCGACTGTCGCAGCGCCGCGCTCTGCCTGGACCCCTCGAGGCGACATGTCCTGTTTCAGGCCGGTCCCCAACGGCAATGCCGATCCTTCCCACGCCGGCACCCGGTCCGCGCCGGCCGACCCGGGTCGATCCGTGATCCGCGCCCCCCTGCATTCCCATTACCAGGAGGTCTCCCCCCATGCGTGCCGCCACGAAACGCATCGCCGCCCTCCTCACGCTACTCGCATCGGGTTTTCTCGCCACCGAGGCCCTCGCGGCGACGACGCGGACCACGACGGACGATCCGCCGTCGAACCCGGCGGTCGTGCGGACCGAAGCGCCGGAGACGGCGCCGGGAGCCCGTCCGCAGCTCACGCGGGGTTTCCACGCCGCGCCGGCCGCGGGCGAGACCGTCTACGTCTTCTCGGACAGCCTGAATAGCCGGTCCAGCCCCGACAACGAGGGCGGCTGGAGCCACTACGACCAATCGATCAAGCCGACGGCGTGGCACCTCGATACGTTCCTCGCGTGCCAGGGACACTCGTGGTGGTGCGGCCTCATCGATTCGTCGTGGATCTACGACTCGAATCGGGCGGGCTACGACAACGACTGGGTCCAGAACTTCCAGAACTCGGTCGACCTGAGCGGCATCCCGCAGGGGACGCCCGTGACGCTCGGATTCCGCCACCGGTTCAACGCGGAGCCCGACTACGACTACGGCTACATCGAGGTCTACGACCTGACCGACGCCTGGATCCCCCTCGCGACGTTCACCGGGAAGGTCCCGAGCAGCGGGGCGTGCGACACGTTCACGGTCGTGATTCCCGATTCGATCCGGGCCAAGTACAACCCGGTCGTGTTCCGGTTCGTCTTCACGTCCGACGTCGGCTACTCCTCCGCGGACGGCCTCTACAACGGCGACGGCTGGGTGCTGGACAACATCACGATCAAGGCGGGGACCGACGTCCGCTTCTTCGACGACGGCGAGAGCGGGCCGGGATCGTGGGTCATCTCCACCTTCCCGGGCGTGGGCGACTTCTTCTGGTTGCGGAACAACGTGTTCACCGAGGACGTCTGCACGTCGAACCCATCGATGCTCTGGACCGACTGGGATCCCATATCCCTGTCGCTCATCCCGCGAATGGACAACCTCGTGAACACGCCTCCCATCGCGACGAATCGAGCCTCGGACGTCTTCGTCGACTTCGACGTCTACCGGAACCTGCCGCTCTACGCGTGTTTCTACTACCACCTGAACTTCCGGACGAAGAACGTCGGGGACGCGAACTGGAGCCTCTGGGAGGATCCGACGTTCTTCGTCTACTACGGAGGCAACAAGGACTGGGCCCGACAACAGATCCCGCTCCCGGGCGCCGGCAACAAGGATTCGGTCCAGGTCCAGCTCGGCGTCCGCGACTACTCCGTCACCTACTGCGAGGGCGTCTCCACGCCGGGCGGGGTCTACGCGCTCTTCGACAACGTCGCCCTGGGCGTGATCGGCACCGCGCCGCCCTCGTTCGTGGTGCGGGACATCGATCTGTTCAACGATACGTTCGAGACGGGGCCGTTCATGCTCCGGAACGACAACTTCAACACCCCGATCGGCGACAGCGCCGTCGTGAACGTGAACGCCTCGTTCGGGTTCAAGCAGGGGTTCATGCACTACCGCCTGAACGGAGGGTCCTTCTCGTCGGTGGCGCTCACCAACGTCGCCCCGGCGCTCCCGACCCGGTTCTACGCGGACGTGCCGGCCGCGTCTTACCCCGCGAACACGACGCTCGAGTACTATTTCTCGGCCACCGACAGTATCAACAACACCTCGTACTATCCGTCGGACGCGACGACGGCGCAGCACTACCTCTCCGCGTCGATCCTGCCGATCAAGCGGGCGACCAATCCGAGCCTCTCTTGCTTCGACAGCCTCTCGACGGTGCTGTTCGTCAACCACTTCTCCGGCCGCGAAACGACCCCGAGGATCGCGGACGCGCTCACGGCGCTCGGCTACAGGTTCGACACGTGGGACGTGAACGCCCCGTCGAGCGGCGCCGGTAACGCGCTCGGCGGCGCGCCGGCGGGGGATCAGCAGTACCACTGGCCGAGCACGAGCCTGAACAGCCTGCTCCAGTACAAGACGATCATCTGGCACTCGGGCGATCTCTCGTCCTTCACGATCACGGCGGAGGATCAAGCGCTGCTCGAGGGCTGGGTCCAGCAGAGCGGCAAGGACCGGAACCTCTGGATCAGCGGCGACGACGTCGGAGCGGAACTCGCCGGCGGCGTCGACTACAACAGCTTCATGAGCTTCACGTGCGGCGCCACGTTCCTGCGCGACGTATGGGAATCGCAGCCCCAGGACACGCTGCACCCGATCGTCACCGGCCTCGCCGGCTCGCCCGCGGCCGGCCGTTCGTTCCACGTGAACGGCGATTGTCCGCTCGTCAACCACTTCGACGCCGTGGCCGTGTCGCCCTCGGCGCCGGCCAACGGGAAGGCGGGGATCCTCTTCAGGTACCCGGACAATCTCGGCGCGGCGACGCGATACGCGACCAAGTACGTCTCGTTCGGGACGGACAGCGCCCGCACCGTGTTCATGGGGTTCAGCTTCAACCTGATCGAGGAGGGAGGGGAGCGGCTGCAGACGGTGAAGGCGATCGTGCAGAACTACTTCAAGGAGCAGGCCTGCTACGTCCCGACCGGCGTCGAGGAGGATCCCGCCGCGGAGGCGCCGGGCATTCGGACGCGGCTCTTCCAGAACGCGCCGAATCCGTTCAATCCCGAGACCGTCATCCGGTTCTCGGTCGCCCGGCGAGGGCCGGTCGAGATCCGCATCTTCGACGTGGCGGGACGCCAGGTGCGGGAGCTGGTCGACGACGTGCGCGATCGGGGCGAGTACTCCGTCCGCTGGGACGGCACCGACGACGGGGGCCGGACGCTGGCGAGCGGCGCCTACTTCTACCGCTTCCGCGCGGACGGGGTGACCGACGCGAAGAAGCTGATCCTGCTCCGATAGCGATACCGTCCCGGCGCGCGGGGCGGCAATCGACGGAGGGCGGCTCGCCGACGAGGCGGGCCGCCCTTTCCGTTTCGGCGCCGCGCGCAGCTCGAGGGACGTCACCGAGCCGCCCGCCGCGTCGTCGAGGCGGCCGAACGAGAGCGCGAGCGGCCCGCGCCGGATCGCGAGCGCCATCCCGACGCGGCCCGGGCCGGCGCCCCGCCCGATCCGGAGCGTCGCCGCGCTCCCGAGCGCCAGGTCCGCCACGAGGCGCGGGCTCCTCCGGCCGTCGCTCTCCCAGCGGTCGATCGCCGCGAGCGCGAGGTCCCGCACCCGCACGCGCGCGCGGATCACCGTCGCCGGCGCCACGCCGAGGCGCCCGAGGGACGGGGAGCGGACGACGCGATCGGCGAGGATCGCGGCTTCGGCGTCGAACGCTCCCCCGCGCCGCCGGGCGCGGACGCCGAGCGAACCCGCCCACCCGCCGAGGCGACCGAGGCCGTCGAGCGAGAGCGAGAGCCGCTCCACGTCCGCCTCCAGACACACGGCGCGCGCGCGCGACTCGCGCGCCGCGATCCGCCCCGTCGCCTCGCCGAGCCCGGGGAGCCCCACCGTCGACCACGAGCCATCGAGCGCGACGCTTCCGAGGCGCGCGGAGGCGAAGAACCGCTGCGCGGTGAGCCCGGCGACGTCGTAGAGGGCCGCGCGGCCCGCGCCGACCGCGACCGCCCCGTCTCCGGCGCCCGCGAGCGGCGCCTCCGGCCCGAGGAGCGGCTCGGGCGCGAGGTCGAGCGACACGCCGCCGAGTGCCGCGGGCGAGGCGTCGCGCAGCTCGAAGGCGGCGCGCGCTCCCGGGGCGCCCAGGACGCCGAACAGGACGAGCGAGGCCGACGCGACGAGGCGCGCGATCATCGCGCGCTCCCCGCCGGCGCGACCGCGACGGCGAGCGTGGAGCGCCGCGGGCCGTCGGTCCCCTCGGCCTCCGCCTCGGCGCAGACCAGGTAGAGCCCGGGTCGGAGGGGTGCCCCCGCGTCGTCGCGGCCGTCCCACGCGAACGCGCCGTCGCCGGCGAACCGCTGCCCGCGAACGAGCGTCCGCACCGGGCGGCCGAGGAGATCGCGGACGACGACGTCGAGCGTCCTCCCGCGGGCCTCGGGCGTGAGGCGGAGAAGGAGCGGCGGCATGGCGACCCCCGGACGGACGACGCGGCCGCTCGAACGAAGGAGCGCGCCGCGCCCGTCCGCGGTCCCGTCGGGGGCCCGGAGCGAGTTCGCGCGTCCCGGCGTGCCGCCCGCGGGGTCGACCGACTCGCCCCAGCTCGCGCGGTTGTGCCCGGGCAGGTCGGGCGAGAGACGCTCGATCGACCGCCCGAGCGCCGCGGCGCGCGCGTCGTAAGGGACCGCGTCCGCGGGCGAGGCGTCGACCAGCGCGCGGACTTGGTCGGCGAAGCCGTCCGGGCCGTCCGCGTCGTTCAGGGCGGGCCACCCCCCGGCGACCGCGTAGACCGCCGCGGAATCGAGGCCGAACCGCGGAATCAGGCGCGAAGGATCCTCCGCGACCACGATGCGCGCCCCCGGCTCGAGCGGACGCGGCGGCGCGGACGCGACGGGGACGATCGGGCGGGGGGCCGAGGACGCGTCCGCGATCGAGACCGCGCCGGGGTCGGGGATCGGATCGCGCACCCAGAGCTCGATCCACTCCCCCGCGCCCTGATCGTGAAACGCGATCTCGTTCACGACGACGGGACCGGCCACCGTCCGTCCGAGGACGGTCGCGGTGTCGGCGAGGTCGGCGGCGCCAGGGTCCGAGGGCGCCGTGGCGCCGACCCGCACGCGGAGACGGAACGCCCCTCGCGGCGGCGCGTCGAAGACGCAGCGCACGTCGGCGCTCTCGCCCGGCGCGAGCGGGACGCCCGGAGTTTCGCCGAGGACCGCCGCGCCCCCGAGCGGCGGCTCGATCCCGTCCGCCCGCTCCGCCACGAGCTTCCATCGCGACCCGTCGACCGGGAGGCGCCCCCGGCTCAAGACGCGCGCCGCGACGGTCGCCCGCTCCCCGGGCCACGGGACGAGCGGGGCGAGATCGACCGATCCCCCAACGAGGGAGACGCGCGCCGCCGGATGGTTGGCGCGCCCCGGAGTCGGCGACGCCTCGTCCCCCCAGTCGTCGCCGTTTCGCCCTTCGTCCCGGCCGTCCTCGATCCGCGCCAGACTGTGACCCGACGCGACGTCGACGGCCGGAGCCCCTTCGGAGAGGAGCGCCGTGTCGAGCGCCCCGTATCCGAGGAGGTCGATCGTCGCCCCGTCTCGCGTGAGGCGCACCGCGTCGGGCCCGTTCTGGAGCGGCCCCGTCAGGAGCGCGCCCGCGATCAGGAAGGGGGAGCCCGGCGCGACGAAGCCCGAGGCGTCGCCGCGATAGACGACGCTCCAGACTCCGGGGTCGGCGCCGTCGCCGGCCTCGACGGCGACGCCGGCGAGAGACCGCGCCGTGGAGTCGGGATTCCAGAGCTCGACGAATTCGGCTCCCTCGTCCGCCCCGGCGGGGTCGTAGAGCACCTCGTTCAAGACGAGATCGGCGCGCGACGGCGGCGCGAACGGCGAGAACCCCGCGACGGCGGCGATCGTCGCGAAGACGACGACCGGCGCGCGGGCCAGCAAGGCATGGCGAGTCATGAGCGCTTTCCTCCGAGGGTTCGGAGGCGCGGGGGAGGATGGAATTCGGCGGACGACCCGGGTCGGGGGATCCGGGCGTCGCGCGTCCGCGCGGGGAGGCGGGCGCGCGCGATGACCGGCGCGTCGGGCTACATGGCGCCGGGCTACATCAGGTGGAAGCGGCGGCGGAGCGCCCATTCGAGCGCCAGGCCGATCACGATCACGGCGAACAGGTACGGATTGTGGAACAGGTCGATCTCCGCGAGGCGCGACCGCGCGAGATCGGGCGCGCGGAGCCGGTCGAGCACGGGCGCGGGGGCCCCGAGAGGCGCCGACGCGCCGCCGCTACGGCCCGTGACCCGCTCCAGGATGTCGGGCTCCGCGGCCAGCGATTCGAATTCGATTCCCTGGGCGCCTACGGCGACCCGCACGCTGTCCTCGCCGACGCGGCGGCCGTCCCGCTCCAGGCGGCCCGAGAGGACGTACGTGCCCGGTGGGAGGACGAGCGAGCCCACGAAGGCGCCGGCGCCTTCGGCCGTGAGCGTCGTGTCGCGCCGCGCCGCCGCGGCCGCCGCGGCCGGCGCCGGTGCCCCGGCGACGCGACGCGCGCGCACCGTCGCGCGGGCGCCCGGATCGACGGGCGCCGACGAGGTGAGCCGGAGCGCGATCGCGCGCCCTTCGGGCGTGATGTCGGGCGCCGTCAGATGGACCGGGCGATCCTCTTCCGCGGAGGCGAGCCATCGGACGAGCCCGCCGAAGAAGGTCGCCTCGACCCCCGCCTCGTCGCCGAGGCCGGCCGCGGTCAGCCCCCAGCGGTAGACGCCCGCGGCGTTCAGCACCGCGACGCGGCCCGCGCCGAGATGTCCGGCGAGGAGGAGCGGCGCCGTCCCGGCGCTCAGGCGCCCGTTCAGGATCGGCGTGAGCGTGCCTCCCTGGGCGCCGAGGAGGACCGGCGGGCGGACGGGCGGCAGGTCGCGCCAGACGGCCGCGGCGCTCGCGGCGTCCCCGCCGAGGAGCGTCACGTCGTGCGTCTTCCCCGCCGGCGCCAGCTCGGCCGTCGCCGTCGCGCCGGGATCGTCCCCCCAAAAGCGCCAGGTGAGGCCGAGCGCCTTGCCGAGCGGCGTCTCGGGAGGCGCGTGGCCGTTCGGGTCGATCCAGAGGAGCGCGCCGCCGCCGCGCTCGAGGTAGCGCTCGAGCGCCGCGGCCCGCTCGGGCGTGATGTCGCGCGCGTCGTACCGGACGACCGCCGCCTCGGCGCCGTCGAGGAACGAGGCGTAGGACGCGGTCGAGGCGCCGAGCGGCGTCGCCCCGTCCGAACCGGCAGGCGCGAGCCGCTCGACCGCCCACGACGTATCCGCCTCGACGCCGCGCGCCAACGACCGGAGGTCCCAATCCCACGCCGGCGCGAGCATGGCCACGCGACGCCGCGCGGGGCGGACTTCGATCGCGATCAGGCGCTCCTTGTTCTCGCGCATCGGATCGCCCGCGATCTCATCGAGGCGGATCGCGAGGAAGTGCTTCCCCGGCTCGCTCGACGTGAACGGGATCACGATCCGCGACGTCGCCCCGGGACCCTCGAGCGCGAACGGAGCGCGCCCCAGCTCGCGGCCCCCCTCCGCGAGGCGCGCGACGCCGCGCGACTCCCGGCGCGCCCCCTGGCGGATCGTGACCGTGATCGCGGCGGGACGTCCGACGACCGCCTCCGACGGCGCCTCGACACCCGCGATCCCGACCGTGGGGGGATCGGAGGGAGAGCCGACGGCGAGGGCGAACGTCGGAATCGACGCGTCGAGCGCGCGCTCCGGATCCTCGCCGCGGTTCACGGCGCCGTCGCTGACGATCAGGATCGCCGCCACCGAATCGGGATCGACGCGCGCGAGCGCGGAGCGGAGCGCGTCGCCGAGCGCGGTCTCGCCGTGGAGCGCCGCTCCGCCGCCGAGCGACGCCGCGTCGCGCCGAAACGGCGCGAGCTCCGCGTCGAACGGCGCGACGCGCACGTCGAGACGGCCGCCCACGAGCGACCCGACCGAGGCCGCGGCGCTGTCGGCCGCCTCGCGCCGCGTCCGTCCGCCGGGGGCGTCGCGCACCTCCATGCTCCCCGAATGGTCGACGAGCACGAGGAGGCGGTTTCGCTCCTTCGAGGCGCTCGGCACGCGCGCGACGGGAGCCAGGGACGCGACGACGACCGCGGCGAGCGTGAGCGCGCGCGTCCAGAGGAGGATCGCGCGGCGGCGCGGCGGAAGGACCGGGTAGCGGGTCGCGTACGCCCAGATCGCGGCGGCCACCGCGGCGGCGAGGAAGACGAGCGCGACCGGCTGGGCGTCGAGGGTCAGCGAAGCGTTCATGCGTTCAGGATACCCCGCGCGGACGGATCGAGGTCCGGGCGAAAGACGATGGGAACACGGGGACGAACGGGGATCCGCGGAAGGCGACGCGGCATCGCGGGGGGCCGTACGGAGAACGGTACGGGCCGCTCCCGCGGCGCGTCAAGCGGTTTCACGATCGCGGTCGCGCGAACGCGCGGCGCGCGACCGGATGGATCAGAGTCCGGGCGCGGGCGTGGCCTGTCCGCCCTTCGCGAGCGCCTGGCGTCCCTCGCGCGTGTCGAGCCCGAGCTTCCGGAGCAGCACGTAGAGCTGGACGGGATTCAGGTCGCGGCCCCCGTTCTCGGTGCGGCGGAGCTCCCTCTGGATTCGCATCAGGCCGAACTCGGGATGACGGCGCGCGATCTCGCGCACCATGTCCTCGTCGGAGAGGACCTGCTCCGAGCGGTGGGGCGCTTGGCCGGCCGCCTGGGCCGCGGACTCGAGCTGCGTCGCGGTCGGCGCCGGCGCGTCGGCCGGAACGATGGGCCCGAAGGATGCGACGGCGAGGTCGGACTCGGGATGGGCCTGCAGGATGTTCTCGAATTCGAGGAGGTCGAACACCTCGCGCACGTCGGGGACCATTCCGGCGAGCTTCAGGTCGCCCCCGTGCTCGCGGATCTCGCGGATCTCGCTGATGAAGATGCCCCAGCCGGCGCTCGAGATGTATTCGACACGGGTGAGATCCACGACGATGTGGTAGCGCTTCTCGCGGAGGAGCGCCTCCAGGCGGCGTTCGAGCTCGGGGCTCGTCGTGGTGTCCACGTAGCCCGAGACGCGGAGGACGGATACCCCTCGGTTCTGGGCCGCCTCCTCCACGTAGACATCGATTCCCTTCATGCTCCCCCTCCTCCTGGCTCTTCGGGTCCGGCGCGGCGCGGCTCGCTCTCCTCGGCTTGGGTTAACGCCTTCGCCAGCCTTGCCATACGGTTATCGGTACCGCTCTCGGCGAACTGGAGTCTTTTTTCCCTCGTGTTGAGCCCCCGCCGGCGGAGGACGTCGTAGACGCTCCTCTCGGAAAGCTCCTCGCGGCAACGATTTGCGGCCCTCATCAGCTCCACGATCCGCTTGGCGCCGAGGAGCGGCTCGGCGCGCACGACCTCGAGGATCGCCGCCTCCTCCTCGAGGCTCGCGCGGGCGAATCCGGCGGGACGCGACGACTTCATCCCGTCGTCGCCCATCGTGTTGAGCCGCCGCCGGTAGCGATAGTACGTGGACGGCGCGACGCGGAGCCGCTCGCACGCCTCCGCCACGGCGACGCCCTCCTCGTCGATCAGGCGGAAGAGCTCGCGACGGGCGTCCTCGATCCGCTGCTCGACCTGCGTCTTCTCCTTGATCGCGACCAAGGTGATGTCGTCGTTCTGGGCCGCCCCGGCGGTGAACTCGTGGATCTCCTGGTTCAGCGCCTCGGCGAACTCCTCGGCCGTCCGGTGGCCGTGGCGCTTGATCGAGGCCAGGAGGCGCCCCTCGCCGAACTGCTCCCGCGACGGGTTCATCGCCTCGGTGATGCCGTCGGTGTAGATCACGAGCATGTCGTCCTGGCGGAGCGTGAGCTTCTCGACGCTGATCGTCTTCCGGAAGAGGTCCTCGTCCGACGCGTTGATCCCGACCGGGATTCCCTTCGGCTTCAGGAAATAGGTCGCGTCCTGCCCTCCGCGGTAGAGGATCATCGGGTTGTGGCCCGCGCTCGCGTAGCTCACCGAGCGGTTCACGGAGTCGAGCACGACGTAGAACATCGTCACGAACATCCCCTTCCGCATGTCCTCGGTCACGAACGAGTTCATCTTCGACATCACGTCCGACGCGGAGCGGTTGCCGCGCGCCTCCATGCGGAGCGCGGTGCGGATCATCGTCATGACGAGCGAGCCGGGCACGCCCTTGCCCGAGACGTCGGCCACGACCACGCCCACCGTCCGGTCGTCGACGCCGATGAAGTCGAAGTAGTCGCCGCCCACCTCCTTCGCGGCGCGATAGAGGTAGCCGATCTCGAAGCCCTCCAGCTCGGGCACCGTCCGGGGGAGCAGCGTCTGCTGGATCTCCTGCGCCACCTGCATCTCGCGCTGGATCCGCTCCTGCTCGACCACGTTCCCCTGCGCGGCGCGGAACTTGGCGGTCACCTCGTTGAACGCGCGGGCGATGTCGTCGATCTCCTCGTTGCCGCTCGATCCGATGTCGGTCAGCATCTCCCCCTCGCCGATCGCGCGCACGGTGTCGGAGAGCGCCTGGATCGGCTGGACGAAGATGGAGATGAGGATCGCGCTCAGGATGCACCCCGCGAGGAGCGTGAGGAGGGCGATCGTTCCGAGCTCCATGCCCGCCCGCTGCGTGCGCTCGACGATCGCCGATTCGTTGAGGGCGATCTCGATCCATCCGACCGGAGTCGTGTGGATGGTCGCGTCGGTCTCCTCGGAAGCGTGGACCGGCTCGTAGACGGTCCGGGCGTTCCCGTCGCGGATCACGGCCGTCTTGGGGACGTTCCGCCGCGTGAAGAGCTCCTCGAACCGGTCCGAGCCCCAGACGCGGCCGTCCCGGTCGAGGACGCGGAGCGAACGGTATTCGGGGTGCGCCCGGAGCATCGCGCGGATCGACTGGTTCAGGAGCGTCTGGTCGATCGACATCGGCTCGGGCCTGAGGAGGATGCCGAGCGCCGGATCGCTCAGGCTCTTCGCCGCGCTCCGCGCCTGTCCGACCATCTCGTCGGTCAGGCTCTTGCCCTGCCGCACGTAGATGAGGCCGAACGCGACCGCGACGAGCAGGGTCAGCGCGCCGAACGCCTGGAGCGTGTAGACGAACCGGAGCGAGCGGCGTGGCCGGTCCTTTCCCTTCCGGGTCCGGCGGCGCCGCGCGTCGAGCCGCTTGACCATGGTGAGCGTGTTGCCGTCGTGCCCGGACCGGTAGCGCACCTGGTCCATCAGCTGATTCATCAGGAAGACGCCGAGCCCGCCGCGCTTGCGGGTCTCGACGTACATCTTGAGGTCGGGGCTCTGGACGTTCCTGAGGTCGAACGATTGCCCCTGGTCGTGGATCGCGATCGAGAACTCGAGGCCGTTCCCGGTCACCACGACCTCGATCACGCCCGGCTTGCCGCGGTAGCCGTGCTTCACCACGTTGGTGCACGCCTCGTCCACGGCGAGCTTCGTGTTGGCGAGGATCTTGTTCGGGATGAGGAGCTTCTCCCCGGCGTCCTGGATGAAGTCCCGGATCTCGGCCAGATGGCGCTCTTCGGCGGGGACCCGGATCTGGAGGCGCCGGGTCGGCATCCGCTTCTGCTTCATCGCCGCGCCTCCGACTTCATCCGTTCCCGCGCCTCGAGCACGTTCCGCCGCGCGCTCTCGTTCAGCGGATCGAGGACCAGGATCTGCTCCCAGTTCTGGAGCGCTTCCTTGTAGTTGCCCGCGGAGAAGGCCTCCATCCCCTGGATGTAGAGCTGCTTGATCCGCGCGGAGAGCTCCGGCTTGGGCGCCGCGAGCCTCCGGTCGATCCGGTCGCGCCAACCCTTCGCCTCCTCGCTCGACGGATCGATCGCGAGCGCCCGCTTGACCGCGGTCGCCGCGTCGGTGTACCGCCCCTCGTTGAAGGCGATCGACGCCTCGTGGACCGCGGTCAGCGCGTTCAGGCGGCGCGTGAGCGCCCCGGCCTCGGCCGCGCTCTTCCCGAGCGCGCTCTCGAGGTCCTTCCAGAGCGCGGTCGCGCGCACGTCCTCGGGACGGAGGCGGAGCGCGAGCGCCGCGTCTCCCGCCGCGTCGAGCATCCGGCCAGCCCCGCGCAGCGAGTCGGCCCGCGCGACGGCGCGGTCCGCCACCTGCTCCCGGGCGACGGCGATCTCCCGGTCGAGGGCCGCCGCGCTGTCGCCGGCCATGCCCGCGACCCCGGGCGCCCGCGCGCGGAGGCCCGTCGCGAGGCCCTGCGCCTCCTCCACGTCGCCGCGCGAGAGCGCGGCGCGCGCGAGGTCCGCCAGCGCCGCGGTCAGGCGCCGGCCGCTCTCGACGTCCAGCGCGGCGAGCGCGCTGTCGGCGATCGCGCGGCGCGCGCGGTCGGCGTTCTTCGCGAGCGACGGATCCTCGGGGACGTCGCGCTGGAGCACTTCCCAGAGGACGAGCGCGGTCTCCCAGTCGCCCGCCTCCTCGGCCGCGCGCGCCCGCTGGCGGTCGGCGGCGACGCGCGCCCCCCGGCGCGCGCGAAGCGAATCCTCGGCGGCCCGCGAGTACTCCGCGCGGCGGCGCGCCTCGTACTCGGACACCGGCTCGCCCCAAGCGAACCGGAGCGCGAGCTCCTGGGTCGAGGAGACGTCCCCCGGCGCGATGGCCAGGTCGACGCCGTAGCGCCGGTACTGCACGCCCACGCCGAGGACCGGATGGCCGTTCGAGTAGCCGACGCGCGCCGCGCCCAGGCCGCGCCGCGTCACCTCGACGCCGGCGCGCGGCTTCATCCCCTCCCGCCCGTGGCGCGCCAGCTCGGCGACGGCGCGGAGCGAGGCGGGCCCGGCGAGGCGCCACTCCGGGCCCGCGACGCCGAGACGGAACGACCGGTCGATCGCCGGCGCGGCGCCGCCCAGGTCGAGCGACCCCGCCACCACGTTCTCCACGGTCCACCCCACCTGCGCTCCGCGGAGCCGGTCGGGCTTGTAGGTGAACCCGAGGTCGACGGCGGGCGCCGCGGCGGAGACGTCGCCGAGCGACTGGCTCAGCACCTTGAACGTCACGCCCGCGGCGAGCGGCCCGACGACGCGCCGGGCCACGCCCGCGGCGAGCGCCGTCTCGGTGTACCCGATCGTCCCGATCGGCTGGTTCTGCGCGTCGTAGGCTTCGATCCCCGACGTTCCGATCCGCGCGAGCCCGAGCCCGAAGGCCCCGATGCCCGGAACCGGGATCGCGACCGTCGCGAGATCCCAGTCGGTCTCGAACTGGAGCATCCCGTGCTGCACGAGGAGCGAGCGCTCGTCCTGCGAGGCGAGCCCCGCCGGATTCAGGAAGAGCGCGGACGGATCGAGCCCGAGCGCGGTCGAAGCGTCGACCGCCCCCGTCGTCGGCCAGACCGCCGGCGAGGAGAGCAGGTCGGTCGTGCCCGCCGTCTGGCTGTGGGCCGGCCGCGCGGCCAAGGCGACCGCGACCATCGCGCCGAGCGAGAGGAGGATCGCGGTCGCGCGCATGGCGCGGCCGGGGCGCCCCGTCCTCCGATGGAGCCGGGCGGCGGCCCGCCGAAGCCGGCGCACCTTCCGGCGGCGCCCGCGCGCCATGCCGAACGCGGTCATCGGAGCACCCCCACCTTGATACGCTCGCTCACGCCGCCCCCTTCGATGCGCGCCACGTAGACGCCCGGACGGACGAGATCGCCGGAACCGTTCCGCCCGTCCCACGACACCTCGTTGAGCCCCCGCGCTCCTCCCGCGGCTCCCGGCGCGAGCGAGAGCGCGCGCACCACGTCGCCCAGGAGCGTGTAGATCGTCAACGTGACCGGCGCGTCGGCGGCGAGGAGGTAGGAGATGCGGACCGCCTCGCGGCCGGCCCGGAACGGATTGGGATAGCCGTGCGGCTTCGAGAAGAACGTCACCGTGGGCGACGTGATCGCGGCGAACGGCAGCCCTCCGGCCGCGACGATCCCGGCGTCGGTGCCGCTCACGTCGTCGCGGACCCGGACGTCGCCGCCCTGGGCGACGCGGAGCGCGACCGAGCGGATCGCCGTCCCCGTCCGAAGCGTCGCCTCGACGGTGTAGGTCGCCGGCGCGCCCGTCAGCGCGGGCGGCGCGCCGAACGCCAGGACCACCGGATTCGCCGACCCCGGAACCGCCTGGGCGACGACGTTTCCCTGATCGTCGCGGAGCGCGAGCGCCGCGAGGACGGCCGAGGGATCGGCCGCCACCGCCTGGTCGGCGAGCACGGTGAGCGCGACCGACTGGAGGTGCGCGGAGGAGGCCCCTCCCGGCGGGAGGAGCGGCGTCAGCTCGAGCGACCAGATCCGGAGCGCCCCCGCCTCGGGGGCCGCCTGGATCGGCGCGCCGGGATCGAGCCCCACGAGCTGGACCGAGGCGACCGGCTCGACGACCGAGACCTCGCCCGCGGGCGAGACGACGGCGGCGCTGTCGGCGAGACCCCATTCGGTCCCCCGCGCGACGATCGTCACCGGGTAGGGCTGGCTCGCGAGTGCCGCCGGGAGATCGACGGCCGGGAAGTCGACGGGGGCCGTGGCGCCCGGGAGGAGCGTGAAGGGGGCGCCCGCCCCGAGGCCGACGGCCGTTTCGACGCCGTCGGTGACCACGAGGCGCGTGGCGCCCGGGTCGACCACGAACGGCGAGCCGCCGCCGTTCCGGATCGACGCGGTGAGCGCGTAGGAGAGCCCCGCCCGGAGCGTGTCGGGCGCGGTCGAGCCCCCGACGAACGCGAGCGACGCCGGGGCGAGCGCGGCGAGCGCTCCCGCGGCGAGCGCGGCGTCGCGCGGACGCCCGTCCTCGAGCCCGTGCGCCTCGAGCGTGACGGCGGCCGTTCCCGGCGCGCCCGCGAACCCGAGCGGCGTGGCGGCGAAGGAGACCGCGAGCGACCCGCCGGCGGGCACCGTGCCGGCCGCGGTCGGCGCCAGGGTAGCCGAGACCGGCGCGCCGACGGCGAGCCGCGTCGAGGCGTCGAGAGCGTACGGAACGTCGCCGCCGTTCGTCAGGACGAGCGAGAGCCCGCGGCTCTGACCCGCGCTCACGGTGTCGGGCGAGACCCCGCCCTGGACCGCGAGGAACGCCGGATCGAGCACGTCGACGCTGTCGGGCGCGAGGGGGATGGTGCCGGAGAAGGGCTGCCCCGACTCGGTCCCCTCGAGCACGAGCCAGGCGCCGTACCGCCCCTTGGTCGCGGCGGCCGGCACGGCGAGCGAGTCGAACGCGAGGTCGGCGGTTCCGCCGCCGCTCACCGCGGCGTCGGCGGCCAGGCCGGCGACCAGGCTGTCCGCGGGACCCCGCGTCAGGACCAGCCGGGTCGCGCCGCGGCTCAGCGTCACCGCAGCGCTCCCGCCGTTTCGCACGCGCGCCGTCGGCCCGAACGTCCGCGCGCGGAGATAGCGCGCGGGCGACGTCCCGGCCGGCTGCGCGACCAGCGTCGCGGCCGAGACGACCTGGAAGTCGAGGGAGGCGGCATTCTGGCCGGTCACCGACTCGGCGCCGAAGGCGACGCTCGCCGTGAGCCGCGATCCGACGACCGTTCCCGGCGGAATCCCGCTCGACGGCACCGAGACCGTGACCGTGAGCCGCGTCGTTCCGAGCGCGGGGAGCGCGACCGGGAGCGCCGGCGAGACGCCGCTCGTCGTGAAGGCGCCCTGCGTGAAGGAGAGGCTCGCGCCGTCGATCGTCGCGCCGACCGCGGCCTGGTTCGTGACGTCGAAGACGAGCGAGAGCGCCGCGGTGCCGAGCGGCGCCGGGTCGGGCGACGCGCCGACCGCCGTGACCACGACTCCCGCGACGTGGACGGGCGCGCCGGCGAGCGAGAGATAGAAGTCGAACGGATCGCCGGTCCCGTCGGTGCCGACGAGCCGAAGCGAGGGCGCGTACGTGGCCGGCGGGAGCGACGGCGCGACCGTCGCGACGGCGAAGCGAAGCGTGTCGGTGGCGCCGGCGGCGAGCGAGAGCGGCGCCGCGGGCGACGCGGCATAGGCACCGGCTCCCGCGCCGAAGGAGAAGACCGACGACGTCCCGACCGTGATCGCGCTCCCGCCGGCGTTGGCGATCCGCACCCGGAAGGCGACCGCCTGCCCCGGCGTCACGATCGACGGCGAGAGAGAGCCCGGCGCGTAGGCGAGGGACGGCGGCGGGTCGTACGCGAACGCGAGCGATCCCGAGGCCGAGCCCTGGACGCTCGCGGCCCGCACCGTGTCCGCGCCCGCGGCCGGCGGCGCCGTCAGCACCGCGCGGGCGCTGTCGTCGGCGCCCGTCGCGACCTGGAGCCCCGGCAGCGCCGACGCGTCGGCCGCGAGCAGCGAGCCGCTCCCGGCGGTCAGGGTGAGGAGCGTGCCCGTGGGAACGATGTTCCCGTACGCGTCGCGCGCCGGGCCGATCGTGATCGTCGTGCTGCTCTTCCCGTCCGCGGTCAAGGTCGTGCGCGGCGCCGCCAGCGCGATCGCGCCGGAGGGTAGGGCGGGGACGACCGTGATCGGTCCGGACGCGGCCGACGGCGCGCCGGCCGCCGCCCGCGCGGTCAAGGTCAGCGTGTCGGCCAAGGTCGCGGTCGCGAACGTGGTGATCTCGCCGGCCGACAGGGTGGCGAATGGAGGACTGAACGAGACCGCGTCGCTCGCCCCGAGGACGATCGTCGCGGTGTCGGCGACCGCCAGGTTGCCGAAGGCGTCGAGCGCCTGGACGCGCACGCGCGCGGCGGCTCCGGCCGTCCACGTCGTCGCGTCGGGGACGATGCGGAGCGAGGCGATCGCGGAGGTCCCGACGGTGGCCCGGATGCCGACCGGCGCGACGCTCACGCCGCGCGCGAAGATCGAATCGGCCGCGGGCGCCGCGCTCGGCGCGCGGTAGCGAACCGCCACCTGCCCGGTCGCGTCGGCCGCGCCGCTCTGCGTGGTGCCCGACCCGCCGGTCTGGCCGAGCGACTCGAGCGAGCCCGCGACGGGCGCGCCGAGATAGAGGGTCACGTTGGTGCCCGGCGCCGCGTTCCCGTAGGCGTCGCGCGCGGTCGCCGTCACGGTCGCGGTTCCGGCGGCGGCGAGCGAGAAGTCGCCCGGCGCGAGCGCGATCGCCGTCGCGGTGTCGGCGAGCGCGCTCGCCGCGAAGTCCGCGGTCGCGGCGGGGGCGAGGAGGAGCGAGGCGCGGAAGGCGTTGTTCGCCGCTCCGGCGACCGTCCCGACGCGCGCGAGGTCGCACGTCGCCACGCCCGAGGGGTCCGAGGTCGTGGTCGAATCGGCCGCGCCACCCGCGATCGCGTCGACCGAGCCCCCGCCCGCGACCGCGCGGAAGAGGACGGCGGCGCCCGGCGCCGCGTTCCCGAAGGCGTCTCGCACCCGGACCCGAAGCGGCTGCGGGAGCGGGCGGGCCACGACCGCGGTCTGCCCGTCGCCGCTCTGGATCGCGACCGCGGCGGGCGGCGCCGGTGTCACGGCGACGTTTCCCGTCTCGGCCAGCGGGAGCGCGGTTCCGGAGACCTCGAGGCGGATCGTCTCCGCGCGCGTGGCACGGACGCGGAGCGTGACGATCCCCTGGTCGGCCGCCGCGAAGTCGTAGCGCGCGCCGTCGCTCGCCGCGCTGTCGTCGAGCGCGCCCGACGCGCCGGGGCCGGGCGCCCAGGAGACGCTCTCCGGGAGGGACGCCGTCGTCCTGAGCCAGACGCTCGGCGTCGCGGCGCGCGCGACGTTCCCGAACGCGTCCCGGAGCGTTACCGTCGCGTCGAGGAAGTCGCCGGCGACCACGGAGGACCCGGCGGCGGCGATCTCGATCGACGCCGCGACGGCCGGGATCACCGTGACGGAAACGGAGTCGGCGCGGATCGAGTCGGCGGCGGCGCTGCCCGAGGCGAGGAGCCGGAGGGTCACGGCGCCCGGCGCGGAGCCGGCGCGGAGCGTGAACGACGCGGCTCCGGAGGCGTCGGTCACGGCACCCGCGGGCGCCACGCTCCCGCCGCCGGCGACGATCGAGGCGGCCACCGCGGAGGACGGCGCCGCGTTCCCGAGCGCGTCCTCGACCCGGACCGCGACCGCCACCGAGTCGCCCGCCGCCAGCGTGTCGGCGGCCGGGGCCGCGGCGATCAGGCGGTAGGGCGCGCCCGGGGAGACCGCGACCGGGCCGTAGACGACGGCGCGCGAAGAATCGTCGGCGACGCGGACCGCGAGCGGGCTCGCGGAGAGCGGCGTGAACGGGATCGTCGCGGCGCCGCCCAGGAGGAGGACCGAGTCGGGGAGCGCCGCCGCGCCGGTCGTCGCGGCCGGGCGGAGCACGTCGCCCGAGCGCGAGGGGAGCGCGTTCCCGAAGGAGTCGCGCGCAAGGACGGTGAGCGTGTCGGGAGCCCCCGCGGTGAGCGGCCCGGCCGGGCCTACGACCACGTAGTGATCGAGCGGCCCCGGCGCGAAGTCGATCGACGGCTGGTCTGCGAGCACGACGCCGCGCGAGGGGATGGCGGCCGAGACGCTTGCGGTTCCCGTCGCGTTCGAGGCGATCGTGAAGGCGATCGCCCCCGACGCGTCGGTCGCGCCGGCGAGCGGCGTCACCGAGGCCGCCGGGCCGCCCGTCGCCGAGACGACGATCGAGTCCGCCGGGAACGCCGGGATCGGATGGTCCTGCGCGTCGCGGAGCGTCACGGTCGCCGTCGATCCGGGCGGGCCGACCGGGACAGGCGAGGCCGCCGTGACGGAGGAGCGGGCGGCGCTCACGCTCCCGGGGACGAGGCGCACCGCGACGGCTCCCGAGGCGGCGCCTCGCGCCGAGACGGCGGTGACGGACGCGGTGCCGAGCTGGTCGCCCCCGAAGAGCGTGAACGAGAGCGCGCCGCCCGAAGCGGCCACCTGGACGCCGGGCGTGCCGGCGTCGGCGTCGGCCGTGGCGATCGCGCCGAGCGACGTCGCGACGGTGTAGGCCTCCCCGTCCTCGACCGCGTTCCCCTGCGCGTCGACGAGCCCCGACGCGGTGATCGTCCGCGTCGCGACGCTGTCGGCGGCGAGCGAATCGGGCGACGCGACGAGCGCGACCGCGCCCGAGGGGGCGCCCGCGCGGAGGACCAGCGCCACCTGGCCTAAGGCGCTTCCCCGCTCGGACGCGACGCTCACCGTGGCACCCCCCTTCACGACGCCCGCGCGCACGCGGCCGCTCAGCGTTCCGTCGGCGGCGGCGGTCCACTGCGCGCCCGGCGTGCCTGCGTCGTCGTCGGTGAGGATCGTGACCGCGGAGGCGGTCACGGTGAAGCGCTCGCCAGCCAGAACGGCGTTCCCGAACGCGTCCCGCGCGACGCCCGAGACGACCTGGGAGGAGTCGACGCCGTCGGCGACGAGCGTGTCGGGCGACGCCGCGAGCGCGATCGCGCCGGCGGGAGCCGCGGGCGACGTCAGGACGGCCGATTCGGCCGTTCCGAGGTCGGGGGGGAGGCCGTCCGCGTCGATCGCGCGGACGCGCCCCGCGGACGCGGTCGCCTGCGGATCCACGAAGCGGAAGCGCGCCGAATCCGCCCCCGCGGGCACCGTGAGGGCGAAGATGCGGCTCCCGGCGAGGTCCTGGAAGATGCCCTGCGGCCGGTCGGTCCAGAGGGTGAGGTCGAGCGCCGACGCTACCGGCGAGAGGTTCCCGTAGGCGTCGCGGACCCGGACCGTCGCGGTATCGGGCGATCCCGCGACGAGGCGGAGCGTGTCGGGCGCGATCTCGATCCGGACGGGCGGCGCGGGCGCGACGGCCGAGCGGTTTCGCGGCGCCGACTCCTTCGACGCCGTCGAATCGAGCGCCGTGAGGAAGAACGTCCCGGAACGGCGCGGGGTCAGCGTCCCGCTCCAGGAGCCGCCGGAGAGGGCCGCGGCGTCGGTCACGAAATTCGGATTCGCCGCGGCGGGGCCAAGGGAGTCGGCGTAGGCCTTCACGCGGAACGCCGCCGAGGAGCCGGGACCCGAGACGACGCGGTTCCCGTCCTGGTCCCGCGCCTCCGCGGTCGCGGCGAAGGGCGAGCCGGCGGTCGCCGTCCCGGCGGCCGTCATGGCGAGCGTGGCGTACGCGCCCGCCGAAACGGTCACGACGCCGGTCGAGTCGGCCCACGACCCGCTGTCCGCGGCCACCGCTCCCGCGCCCACGGTCGTCAGCGTCAGCACCGTGCCGGCGCCGTTCACGGGCGACGTCGATCCGATGCCCCCCGTCACGCTCCACGCGCCCTCGACGAACCGCGCCGAGTTCCCGTACTTGTCGTAGCCGCGCAGGTAGAGGTGCGTCGTGTCCTGGTCCGTCGTCCGGGAGAGGGCCAGGACGGGCGTCAGGGTCGCGTCGACGACCTTCACCCGCGTCACCACGCCGGGAATCAGCGACACCGACGGGGAGGAGGCGAGGGACGCGGGAGCGCCCGTGTCGAGCGGGTCGCTGGTCACCGCGAAGACCGCGGTCGCCGGCGCGACGGTGTCGGCGGTGGCCGACGCCGGGCCGCCGCCCTGGCCGTAGAGGATGCTGACGACGCTCCCAGCCGTGAACTTGGAGGCCGGCGTGCCGCCGAGGCGGGCGCGGATCCGCTGTCCCGACACCGTGAGCGATTCGACGTACGTGGCGTTCGAGGGCGCGACGTATCCGGGGAGCGACGAGCTCGCGACCTGGGGCGGCGTCCACCCCGCCGGCACGACGATCTCCAGGATGCCGCCGCCCGGATGCGCGAAGTCCTCGGCCGCGACGTAGGTGATCGTCCAGGTCCCCTTCGATCCGGCGACGACGGCGTTGGTCGGAAGGATGCTCGCCGAGCCCGATCCCGCTCCGGCGCGCGCGGCTCCGGGGAGGAGCGCGAGCAACGTCGCGGCGAGCGCCGCGACGCGCGCGATCGGAAGCGGAGCGGTCCCGCGGCGTCGGGTGACGCGGTCGCGGGAGCCCCTGTCGGCTCGGTGCATCGGCCTCGATCGGGTTCGGGTGTGTGACGGGCGCTCTGTCCCAGGGACTTAGCGGGGACATTGGAGGGCAAGACATATGCCACGCGGGCCTGATCCGACCACTCGATGGGGTTTGCTAACCGGAGCCCAGGGCGAGGGTTATAAGCGGCCGTCGGAGCGCGAGTTCCGATACGTCGCCGAGGGCGGCGTCCGGGTCGTGCGAATTGCAACGTCGGTGGCGAAACAGGAGGCGCCCGGCTCGATTCCGGCCGGGCGGAAGGGAATGGGCCGGCCGCGGCGGCCAGGGCGGCCGCGATGGCCGCCGGCGCTACCCCCGCGGCCCGCGGATCTCGCCGACGACCTTCCCCTGGGCGGGCGGCCGGACCAGCTCGACCTCGGGCGCGTCGTGCGCCTTCCGGTTCGCGAGCCCGATGAAGACGACCTGGATGATCGTGGCGATGGCGAGGACGCCGAGGCCGACGTCGAAGACCGGCTTGAGCTGATGGCGCGTGACGTCGTTCCACGACGCGAGGCCGAGGAGGAGGAGCCCCACCAAGGACGTCGTGAGCACGCCGGTCAGCTTGCCGAACGCGGTCGGCTCGATCCGAACGGGGCCGCTGAAGATGTAGAGGGCGAACGTGCCGAAGACGAGGAGCGCGTAGCGGCCCAGGAGGAGCCCCGAGACCCACCACGGAAGGACGCCGACCCGGGCGAGCGTGACGTAGACGGTCGCGTTGAACGCGATGTCGACGAGCGGGTCGAGCACCTTCCCGGCGCTCGATTCCATGGCGAAGGCGCGCGCCAGGACGCCGTCCATCACGTCGGTCAGCGCGCTCGCCACGAAGACCCAGACCGCCACGTTCCAGCGCTCGGCCTCGAGGAGGAGCACGATCGCGGGGATCGAGACCAGCCGGAGCATCGTGAGCGCGACGGGGAGCGGCAGGCGCCGGAGCGGCGCCTCCTCGCGCGGCCCGTGCATGAGCCCGACGTGGAGGAGGATCCAGAAGCAGGCGACGAGGAGGAGGGCGCTCCCGCCGATCAGGAAGGAGACGCCGAAATCGCGGCCGAACGTCGCCGAGAGGTAGAGCGCCGCGCCGAACTCGACCGCGAAGAGGACGAGCGCCGTCGCCGCGACCGACCGGACCAGCTCGGCGTGGCGCGGGAGGCGTCCGGCGGCGCGGGCGGAGATGGCCCGGACGTACCGCGCGATCGCCGCCGGACCGAATCCCGCGCGGCGAAGGTCGCGAAGCAGGTCCTCGGCGAACACGGCCTACGGGACCTGGAGCTTCGCCTCGGCGAGCGTGCGCTCGGCACCGTACGTCTGCTCGTCGAGGCCGTAGGCGATGAGCGTTTGGGGCTTGGAGCGGCGATAGAGCAGGTGGGCCTCGACGCGGAGCGCCCCCTTCGCGCCGGCGAGCGGCACGTCGTAGCGCACGCGCGCGCTCCCGCCCGCCTTGATGCGGCGGTCGCTCAGGAGCTTGGTCGCGTTCCACGTGTCGGCGGGCCAGGCTCCCAGCTCGTCGGCGAGGATCAGCCCGAAGACCGAGACGTTCCACTCGCTGAACGGATCGTTCTCCCAGATCACCTTCCCGTCGGCGTCGACGACGCGGACGCGGAGGAGCGCCAGGTTCTGGTCGTTCCCCGTCGGAAGCGAGTGCCCCCAGCCGGCGTTGGTGACGGTGGCGAAGACGCGGAGCGAATCGCCGCCCGGGCGCCGCGCGCCGGTGAGCGTGAGCGTCGCCGCGTTCGGGCGGCTGGCCGTGAGCGCGTCCACGCTGAAGGAGTGGTCGGCGACGCGCGGGCGCATCGGCCCCTCGCTCGAATTGCGTCCGGGGCGGCCCGGCATGTGGCACGACTGGCAGGTGACGCCCTGCTTGGCGTAGCGCGAGTTCTTCCACTCGCGGTAGGTCGTGGAGATGGCGACGCCGTACTGGTTCGAGTAGTCGTGGCAGCTGCCGCAGTACTCCGATCGCGTGAAGAAGGCCGAATACGCCGACTTGTGGGACGTGGTGGCGGCGGGGATCCGGATCGTGCCGTGGTACGCGGTCAGATTGAGCGCGAAAGGCGGAATGCCGGTCGCGGCGCCGGGACCTTCGATGGTGTGGCAGTAGACGCAGGTGACCCCCTCCTGCGACACCGACCGGAGGAACTCGAAATCCTGGTTCACGAAGGAGGCGGTCTCGTGGCAGGGACCGCAGGCGATCATCGTGCCGCCGCGCGTCTGTTTCAGCGAATAGAAGTACATGCGGCCGAAGAGGAGGTCCTTCGTCCGGTCGGCGCGGGAGTGCGCCGAACGCGCCCACTGCTCCGTGATGTCGACGTGGCAGGGCTTGCAGGCTTGCGCGGGCTGGAGGTTCACGTCGCTCCGAAACAGGGGCGGCGGCGTGTAGCCCGACGCGGCCCACGCCAGGGCGGCGAGCAGGACGGGGTGGATGGCGCGGAAACGTCGGTGGGTTCGCAAGGTGGACCGATGGTAGCCCGGCCTCAGGATCAGGTCAAGGCGCGCCGCGCCGCGCCGCGTCGGCGCCGGGCGGCTCGCGCATCGGCCCGTGGCGGAGGACGTCGGCGGCGATGACCCCGAGGATCTTCGACCCGGCGCGGACCGTTCCCACGAGGGTCCCCGAGATCTTCGACCTGCCGATCCGCCGGCGATAGCGAACCGGAACCTCGACGCCGCGGAGCCGGGCCCGCGCCGCCTTGACCTGCATTTCCACCGTCCAGCCGAAGTCGGGGTCGCGCATCCCGAGGGCGACGAGCGCGGGGTACCGGATCGCCCGGAAGGGGCCGAGATCGGTCCACGAGACCCCGTGGAACCGCCTGAGGAGCCGCGTGGCGAGCCAATTCCCGAATCGGGCCTGCGGAGTCAGGGCCCCCCGCTCGCGCTCGCCCAGCGTCCGGGAGCCGATCACGAGATCGGCCCGCCCCTCGGCGATCGGCCCGAGCAAGGCCGGCGCCTCGCCGGGGTCATCGCTCAGGTCGGCGTCGAGGAAGAGGACCGCGTCGGGCGGGTCGTCGGAGAGAGCGGCGATCGCCCTGAGGCAGGCGGAGCCGTAACCCCGGCGCGGCTCGTGCACCACGAGCGCCCCGTGGGCCCGGGCCACGTCGGGCGTCCCGTCCCGGGAGCCGTTGTCGGCGACCACCACGCGCCGGATCCAGCCGCCGGGGAGCGCGTCCAGCACCTGGCCGATCGAGGCCGCTTCGTCGAGCGCGGGAATGACCGCGTCGACCGTCACGCCCGCGCGAGGGCCGCGCGCGCGGCCGCGAGCCGCGCGATCGGGACGCGATACGGGCTGCACGAGACGTAGTCGAGGCCCGTCTGCTCGAAGAAGGCGATCGAGGCCGCGTCCCCGCCGTGCTCGCCGCAGACGCCGATCTTGAGCCCCGGCTTCGACCGCCGACCGGCGAAGCAGGCCCGCTGGATCAGGATTCCCACGCCGCGCGTGTCGAGCGACACGAACGGGTCCTGTTTCAGGATCCCGGTCCGCACGTACTCGGGCAGGAATCGTCCCGAGTCGTCGCGCGAGTAGCCGAACGTCATCTGCGTGAGATCGTTCGTCCCGAACGAGAAGAAGTCGGCGTGGGCGGCCACGTCGTCGGCCAGGAGCGCCGCGCGCGGGATCTCGATCATGGTGCCGATCGTGTAGGGCATCGTGACCTCGAGGCGCCGCATGACGTCCGCCGCCACCGCCTCCACCTCGGCGCGCTGGCGCCTGAGCTCCTCGGGGTCGCCCACGAGCGGGATCATGATCTCCGGCTGGATCGGCTTCCCGGCCTTCGTCACCTGCGCCGCCGCCTCGAAGATGGCGCGCGCCTGCATGCGGGTGATCTCGGGATGGAGGATCCCGAGGCGGCAGCCGCGGAAGCCGAGCATCGGATTGAACTCGTGGAGCTCCTCCACGCGCTCGAGCGTCCGCTCGATGCGGCCGCGCCGAGGATCGTTCTTCGGCGCGCGCGCGAGCGCCCGGAGGTCGGCCAGGAGCTGCTCCCGCTTGGGCAGGAACTCGTGGAGCGGCGGATCGAGGGTCCGGATCGTGACGGGCGTCCCCTCCATCGCGAGGAAGAGCCCCTTGAAGTCGGCCCGCTGGAGCGGGAGGAGCTTGGCGAGCGCCCCCTGGAACGCGGCGATCGGCTCCTTCCCCTCCCGCCGCGCGGCCTTGAGCTCGCTCTTGAGGCGCGGCCGCTCGGAGCGGGCCGCCTCGCGGAGCGCCTCCTCGAGCGCCTCGATCCGGAGCGTCGCCTGGCGCGCCTCCTGCGCGTTCAGGATCATCGTGACGACGTGCGGGATCCGATCCTCGGCGAAGAACATGTGCTCGGTGCGGCAGAGCCCGATCCCCTCGGCGCCGAGGGACCGCGCGAGGCGGGCGTCGCGCGGGATGTCGGCGTTCGCGCGGACGCGGAGGCGGCGCACCTCGTCGCACCACGCCATGAGCCGGTCGAAGCGCTGATAGAGCGGCGCCTTCTCCGGTTTGAGCCGCCCGGTCAGCACGCGCACCACCTCCGAATCGGAGGTGGGGACGTCCCCCTCGAGGACTTCCCCGGTCGTGCCGTCGAGCGAGACGAAGGCGCCTTCCTTGTACACGCGGTCGCCGATCTTGAGCGTCCGCTTCGTCTCGTCGATCTGGAGCGTGGTGCATCCCGCGACGCAGCACTTCCCCATGCCGCGCGCCACCACCGCGGCGTGCGACGTCATGCCGCCGGTCGCCGTGAGGATGCCGCGCGCCGCGTTCATGCCGGCGATGTCGTCGGGCGAGGTCTCCGCGCGGACGAGGAGCACGCGCTCCTTCGCGCCGCGCCGTACCGCGACCTCCGACGTGAAGACGATCGCGCCGGCCGCGGCGCCGGGGGAGGCCGGGAGCCCCTTCGCGAGGAGTCGGTGCTTCCGCCGCGCCGCGGGATCGAGCACGGGGTGGAGGACCTGGTCGAGCTGGTCGGCGTCGACGCGCTCGATCGCCTCGCGCTTCGACAGGAGCCCCTCGTCGACCATGTCGACGGCGATCCGGAGCGCGGCCATGCCGGTCCGCTGGCCGCGGCGGGTCTGCAGCATGAAGAGCCGCCCCTCCTCGATGGTGAACTCGAAGTCCTGCACGTCGCGGTAGTGGCGCTCGAGGCGGGCGGTGATCTCTCGGAGCTGCGCGTACGCGTCCGGCAGGTCGCGCTCCATCTCCTCGATCGGGCGCGGGGTGCGGATGCCGGCGACGACGTCCTCGCCCTGCGCGTTCAGGAGGTACTCGCCGTAGAAGCGCGGCTCGCCGGTTCCGGGGTCGCGCGTGAACCCGACGCCCGTGGCCGACGAGGCGCCGAGGTTGCCGAAGACCATCGCCTGGACGTTCACCGCGGTGCCGAGCGTGTCCGGGATGCCGTTCAGCATCCGGTAGTGGACGGCGCGCTCGGTGTGCCACGAGCGGAAGACCGCGTCGCGCGCCCCGGAGAGCTGGATCCGGGCGTCCTGCGGGAAGTCGCGCCCCGTCTCGCTCTTGACGATCCGCTTCATCCGGTCGGCCACGGCCCGGAGGCGGTCGGCGTCGAGATCGACGTCGGTCGTCACCCGCGCCCGGCGCTTCTCCTGCGTCAGCTCCGTCTCGAGGATCGGGCGCGGCACGCCGAGGACGACGTCCGAGTACATCTGGATGAAGCGGCGGTAGGAATCGTAGGCGAACCGGGGATTCCGGCTCTTCCGCGCCAGGACCTCGACCGTCCGGTCGTTCAGCCCCAGGTTGAGCACCGTGTCCATCATCCCCGGCATGGAGAGCGGCGATCCGGAGCGGACGGAGAGGAGGAGCGGGTTCTCGGCGTCGCCGAGGCGGCGCCCGAGGAGCCGCTCCAGGCGATGGAGCGCCTGCTCTTCTTCCTGCACGATCGAATCGAGGAGCTTTCCACCCGCCTCGAAGAACTGATTGCAGGCTTCCGTGGTGATCGTGTACCCGGGGGGGACCGGCACCCCGGCGTTGGTCATCTCGGCCAGCCCGGCGCCCTTTCCGCCGAGCAGGTCGCGCATCCGCGCGTTCCCTTCGGCCTGGCCGTCGCCGAAGAAGTAGACCCACTTCCGTGGTTCCTGGCTCATTCGCCCTCCCGATGGAGCCTCGCGATGCCGCGGATCGCGCCCACCGTGATCCCCGCGAAGTTCCGAAGCCGCTCCTCCGCCTGCGCGGCGAGCGCCTCGCGCGCCGCCGCGTCGAGCACGCCCAGCTCACCCAAGGTCGAAACCGCCGCGGGTCCGAGGGCGCGGCGCGAACCGTCCTCGATCTTCACGGCGATCCCGAGGCCCCGGTCGAGGAGGCCGGTCGCGTGCACCCCCTCCGCGCCCGCCTTGCTCACGGCGTTCGCCACGGCGCGCATCAGCATCGTGTCGAGGCGCCCCTCGCCGGCCACGTTCTCCGGGTGCGCCCGCATGGCGTCGCGGATCGTCGCGAGCCCCTCGACCGGCCTCCCGGCGTGATCGCGCGCGGTCGCGAGGAGCGCGAAGGCGCGCGCCAGCGTCCGGAGCGGCATCCGCGGCGTCGGCGCGCTGCAGCCGTCGATCGCGGGCACCGGGTCGGCGAACGGCTCGTCCACGAGCGCTTCGAACCGTTCGAAGATGCGCCGTTGCACCGGGTGCGACGGCTCAATGTACGACGCGGTGGGGGCGCCCGTCTCATGGGCCATGAGGAGCATTCCCGCGTGCTTGCCGGAGCAGTTGTGGCGGAGCGGCGAGGGCGCCTCCCCGCGCGCGCGGAGCGCGGCGGCGGTCGCCTCGTCGTACGGCGTGTGCGAGCCGCAGCGGAGCGCCGATTCGTCGAGGCCCGCCCGCGCGAGGATGGAGAGCGCGAGCGCGGCGTGACGGTCGGTGCCCCCGTGCGATCCGGAGATCAGCGCCAGCGCGCCGGGGCCGAGCCCCGACCGGGCGAAGACGCCCGACTCGACGAGCGGGAGCGACTGGAACGGCTTGAAGGCGGACCGGGGGAAGACGAAGAGGTCGGGATCGCCGGCCCACGCGACGAGGGCGCCGCCCGCGTCCACCACCGCGACGTGGCCGCGGTGAACGCTCTCGGCGTGACCGCCCCGTGAAACGACGGCGAGCGGCTCCGAGCGGGCCATCTCGGCCGCGGAGTCGAGTTCCATGGGGATGCGGTCGGTCTCGCGCACGGACGTGCGGGCGGCGGTCGCCGCCCCGTCGCTACCGGTCGATCTGCGCCTTCTGGAGGCGGCCCGAGTAGTCCACGTAGACCGACTTCCATTCGGTGAAGGCGTCGATCACGGTCGGGCCGCCCTCGCGGTGCCCGTTGCCCGTCTCCTTCACGCCGCCGAACGGGAGCTGCACCTCGGCGCCGATCGTCGGGCCGTTGACGTACGTGATGCCGGCCTCGATGTCGCGGATCGCACGCATCGCGCGGTTGACGTCCTGCGTGTAGATCGAGGAGGAGAGGCCGTACGGCGTGTCGTTCAGCACGTCGATCGCTTCCTCGAAGGACTCGACCGGAATCACGGAGAGGACCGGGCCGAAGATCTCCTCGCGCGCGATCCGCATCGTGCGCCGGACCTCGTCGAAGACGGTCGGCGGGTAGAAGGAGCCGTCACGGAGCGTCCCCTCCTCGGCGAAGGCACCGCCCAGGACGAGCTTCGCCCCCTCCTTCTTCCCGATCTCGACGTAGCCGTGGATCTTCTCGCGCGCGCCCCTGTTGACGACCGGCCCGACGTCGGTCGTGGGCTCGAGGCCGTCACCCAGGCGGAGCTTCTTCGCCCGGTCGAGGAGGCGCCGCATCAGCTCCCCGTGCACGGCGCGATGGACGATCAGGCGGCTCGTGGCCGTGCATCGCTGGCCCGTCGTGCCGAACGCGCCCCAGAGCGCCCCCTCCACCGCCAGGTCGAGGTCGGCGTCCTCCATCACGATCTGCGCGTTCTTGCCTCCCAGCTCGAGCGAGAGGCGCTTGAGCGAGGGCGCGCACTTCTTCGAGATCTCCTTCCCCACCTCGGAGGAGCCGGTGAAGGAGATCATCTTCACGTCGGGATGGTCGGTGAGCGCCACGCCGACCGAGGCGCCGCCGCCGTGCACGATGTTGAGCACGCCCGCGGGAACCCCGGCCTCGACCAGGATCTCGACCAGGTGGTGCGCCGAAGCCGGCGTGTCGGTCGCGGGCTTGATCACCACGGTGTTCCCCGCGACCAGGGCGGGGAAGATCTTCCAGGAAGGGATGGCCATCGGGAAATTCCACGGCGTGATCAGCCCGCAGACGCCGAGCGGCTGGCGAATCGACATCGCGAACTTGTTCGGAAGCTCCGACGGGACGGTCACGCCGAAGAGACGGCGCCCCTCGGCGCCGATGTAGTACGCCATGTCGATCGCTTCCTGGACGTCGCCCCGCGTCTCCGCGAGCACCTTGCCCATCTCGCGCGTCATCGCCCGGGCCAGCTCCTCCTTCCGCTCGCGCAGGATCTCGGCGGCGCGCAGGACGATCTCGGCCCGCCGGGGCGCGGGGACGAGGCGCCAGGTCCGGAACGCCTTGGCGGCGGCGGCGACGGCCGCGTCCACGTCCTCGGGACCCGACTGGGGGAACGTGCCGACGAGGTCGGACGGCCGGGCGGGATTCCGGTTCTCGAACGTCTTGCCCGACCGCGCGGCGGTCCAGCGGCCGTCGATCAGGTTCAGGTAGGCGCGCGGGGAGCCGTCGGTCCGGCCGTGCGGCGCGGCCTCGGCCGAGGGGGAGATCGCTTGCGGGTTCATGGGAATCCTCCGAGCCGCCCGCGGCGCGGAGCGCGCGGCGGCTTACTTGATGATGACGAAGTGACCCTTGCGGGTGCGCTTCTGGGGCGTTTCGACCTGATAGAGGTAGATGCCCGAGACGACCTTCTTGCCCTCACCATTTCGAAGATCCCAGGCGAGATCGCCGATCGATCCGCCGGGGCTCGAGCTCGCGTCCAGCTTGAGCTCGCGGACCAGCTCGCCGTTCGCGGTGAAGACGCGGACCGTGGAGCCGTCCGGGATGTGGATGAAGTGGATGCGGCCCTCGCCGACGGCCGGATCCCAGGCGGCGCTCCCCTTGAACGGGTTCGGCACGACGGCGACCCGCTCGAGGTTGTCGGCCGGCGGCGTCCCGGGATAGATCGTGACGACGGGGCTGTCGGCGAGCGGGGTCTCGATGTAATCGTTCTTGTCGAAGGGCCCCAGGGTCGTCACGGTGTAGTCGGTGATGAAGCCCGCCTGGGCGGCCACGTCCACGAAGACCCAGCACGAGGCGCAGTTGTCCGCCGGCGCGCCGGGCGGGTAGTCGATCGCGTAGCGTCCGTTCCCCAGCGAGTTGTTCTGGAATCCCTTGAAGAAGAGCCCGGATCCCGTATAGACGAAGCTGTCGGGGGTGCACGCCGTCCAATTGCTGAGACAGAGAGGCGAGGCCGGGATGTGGACGGTGCCGCCGCGGACGAGGGTGACGATGTTCAGATGCTGCCCCGCCACTTCGAGCGGGTGCGGACTGATGCCGTGGATCGTCCGGCGAACCCGGTATCCGTGCCAGGCGATCGGATCCGCGTCCGGCCCGGTCCCGTCCCAGACGACGAGGTTCAGGACCCCGGTCCCGTTCGTGGGGATGGGGAGGCTCTTGGGGTCGGGCGTGTAGTAGGCCCGAATGCCCACCGGCGGAAAGAGGTCGTGGACGACGACCGTCGTCGTGGCGGTGAGTACGGGCGACCCGGCGGTCGTGTCGGCCATCGACCAGTGGACCGTGTAGATGCCCGACTGGAAGTAGTTGGGGCGGCCGGATAGCTTGATCGCGGGTTGGGTCGCCGGCCCGACGCTGTCGGGGCCGGTGAAGAAGGGG
This sequence comes from Candidatus Eiseniibacteriota bacterium, assembly GCA_036380835.1. Lineage (GTDB taxonomy): Bacteria > Eisenbacteria > RBG-16-71-46 > SZUA-252 > SZUA-252 > DASQJL01. Next base: position 35,264 of record DASVDZ010000080.1, read on the forward strand.
ACGTCGTTGGTCTGCCTGAGGGTCAGGACGCGCCCCGTGTTGGCCAGCGAGTCGGCCCCGAGCGCCACGCCCGTGAGCTCGCCGAGCGCGCCCTCGACCGCGTCGAAGACGACTGGCACCTTGAGGCTGTCCGCGAGGCTGGCCGTGCTCGCGCCAGCTCGCCCGGGCCCCGTGGCGGCCAAAACCGAGAGAACGACCGAGACAAGCAGGTAAGCTCTTTTACGGAAAGACATTAACATCCCCTCGTTCGAAGGCGACCCCGGCGACCTGTCGCGCCTCGCCTGAATGTCGTTTGTGGGGGGGGGTGCTGGAGCCCTGTGAAGGCCCGGCCGAGCCGACCCCGAAGCGACCGAACTCCCGGGTCCGACCAGGTCGGAGACTATGGGCCAAGTGATGGTGTGTCAAGGCATTTTTGAACAACCGAACCGCCCGTAAGTTCCAAAAACCGCTTGACACTCCACCGCAATCTCCCGTATACTGATTCGAGTAAAAACACGGGGTGATCTCACCCGATTGCGCGACATAACATCATCTTAGCTGGACTCGAAATGCGATAACTAAGGAGGTGATCGGGCTCAGAGTGTCGTCTACCTTATCCTCTTGAGGTGTCTTCTCGCTTTTACCCGCGTTTTGAAGAGGAGATGAAGGAATGAAGAAATTACTAAGCCTCGTCGCAATGCTGGCCCTGGCGGCCGCGTGCGTGCCGCATGTGGCGACGGCGGGTCTTCGAGGAGCGTTCGATCCGATTACGTTGGGCCCGAACTACCAGACCGGCATCCCCAACGGATTCCAGACGCCGGCCGCCAGGCCCGGAGCCCTCATCTCGGATGGCGGAGTTTCGGGCATCGAGGAGTTCTTTGCGTTCACGACGCGTTCCCAGCAGTTGGGGAACGAGTCGTCGCGCGAGATCTGGCTCGGCATCAACGTCTCCCAGGGCGGCTTCTTGTTCGATCCGCCGGACTGCCGCTCGCCGCTCCTTCGGGATCCGACCGGAACGATCTCCTACACCGATCCTTCCTGGAGCGCGGACGGCCGCTTCCTCGCGTACGTGAAGACGGACCACACGGCCCTCCAGTCGTCGCTCTGGGTTCAGGAGTTCCAGATCAGCGACGTGACATTGGACGCCACGACTCCCGTTGGCGCGCCGATCCTGGTCGTTCCGGAGGTCCCGCTCGTCGCGGCTCGCCATCCGAACTGGAGCCCCGACGGCACGACCCTGGTCTATGACTCCAACGCCTCCGGCCTTTCGATCGATCTCTACAAGGTTCAGGTGTTCCCGACGGTGGGCTCCCCGGTCCGACTCACCTTCGTTGACAACAGGGCCGAGCAGAATCCGGCCTATGCTCCGGACGGCGTTCGCATCGCGTTCGACACGAACCAGTTCGGTCCCAACGTGATCGAGATCCTCGACACCTCGACGAACGTCACGACGCTCGCCGAGACGAACTTCAAGCCGGTTTCCCACACCTATCCGCGGTGGTCGAGCGACGGCGGGTCGATCTACTACTACGCTCCGCAGGCCGAGGACGCACAGCAGAACACCGACATTTGGAAGCTGGACCTCGCCACGCAGTCGAAGTGCGACATCCTCTTCGACGGTAACGGCGATCTCAACGCCGACGTGTCTCGGATCCTCCACCATACCGCCGACGGCGTGCCGTACAACCAGATCTACATCGAGTCGCAGGCGGCCGGGAACGGCCTGATCATCTGGCGGGCGAACGCGGTCACCTCGTGCGTTCCTCCGCTTCCGATGGTGATCGAGGCTTCCCCGACGACGCTGAACCTCGGAAGCTCGGGACAGAACCTCTCCTTCACCGTCTCCTTCCCGGCCGAGACGCAGGCGGCGGGCTACCAAGCGCAGAGCTTCAACGGGCCGCTCGAGGGCGTCCGCTGCCGCCGCACGATCGTTCGCAGCCCGCTCTTCCTGGGCCTCGCGCCGCGGACCGATC
>DASVDZ010000081.1:0-84689 GCA_036380835.1 Candidatus Eiseniibacteriota bacterium
CGCGCGACCCGCGCGCCGCGCGCCGCGCGATCGCGGCGCTCCTCGTCTCCGCCGTCGGCGCGACGATCTACGCGCTCGCCCGCTTCGTCCACGACGGCGGCGCCTTCCCGGTGCGTGTGCGCGGCCTCGTGGGGCACCCGCTCACGTACGGCGGCCAGGCCACGCTCCTCGCCACGATCGCCATGTCGCTCGTCCTTTTCGCCCCGGGGCGCCGGTGGCGGATCGGCGCCGGCGCGTTCCTCCTGCTCCTTCTGCCGGCGCTCCTCGGCTCCTTCACGCGGAGCGCCTGGATCGCGACGTTCGTCGCGGCGTGCGTGCTGATCGCGCGGCGGCGGGCCCGGCTCCTCCCGGTGCTCGCGCTGGCCGGAGTGGTCGCGCTCTTCCTCCTCCCGTCGGGATACCGGACGCGAGCGCTGAGCGCGTTCGATACCAAGAGCTACTGGAACGTCGAGCGCCTCTACCTCTGGGACGCGGGACGGCGCATGTTCCTCGACCATCCGGCGACCGGGGTGGGACTCGAGGATCTGAGCGACCTCTACCTCCGCTACCGCTCGCCGAATTCGCACGAGCCCCACGGCCACCTCCACAACATCGTGATCCAGGTGGGCGCGACGATGGGCATCGTGGGCCTCGTCGCGCTCGTCGCGCTCGTCGCCGGTCTCTACCGGACGGCGGGTCGCAACTGGCGGGCGCCGATCCCGCGCGCCGACTTCCGGAGCGCGCTCCGCGCCGCCGCGGTGGCGGCGCTGACGGGATTCCTGGTCGCGGGGCTCTTCGAGTGGAACCTGGGAGACGAGGAGCTGGTCGACTTCCTCTGCGTCGTGATCGGGATGGGCTACGCCGCGAGCCTCTGGCCGGTTACGATGGGCCGATGGCCCGACCCCGAGCGCTCGTCCTGACGCCGCGGCTCCCCTGGCCGCTCGACGACGGGGGGCGGATCGTCATGTGGCAAAGCCTCTGGGGCGCTTCGCGGACCCACGACGTCACGCTGATCGCGTTCGTTCCGCCGGGCACGGAGGGCGACCCCGTGCCCGACGCCGTTCGCGAGGCGACGGCGGCCGTCGTCCGCGTGCCGTTCCGGCCGCCGCCGGCTCCGGTCGCCGCGATCCGCGGGCTCTTCGGGCGGTGGCCCTACACGCTCGCGCGATTCCAGGATCCGGCCTTCGCGCGCGCCGTGCGCGAACGCGCGGCAGACGATCGCCCCGAGTACGCGCTCGTGAACCATCTCCACCTCGCGCCCTACGTCGCGTCGCTCGGTTCCGTCCCGATGGTCCTCCGCGAGCACAACGTCGAGCACCGCTGGATGGAGCGATACGCGGCTACGCGCGGCGCGTCGCCGGCGGGACTCTACGCGCGGCTCCAGGCCGCGCGGCTTCGCCGCGCCGAGCGCGCGCTCTCGACGCGCGCGGCGCTCGTGCTCGCGATCCAGGAGGGAGAGGCGATGGCGCTCCGCGCGCTCGCCCCCGAGGCGCGCGTCCGGACACTCCCGATCGGCGTCGATCTCGAGCGGTTCCGCGAGCCGAGCCCGGCCCGGGCGCCGGTCGTGCTCCTTGCGGGCTCCTTCGCATGGCCCCCGACCGCGGAGGGCGCCGCGCGATTCCTCGAAGCGGGGTGGCCGCGGGTCCGCGCGCGACATCCCGAGGCGCGCCTTCGCCTCGCCGGGAAGCGGCCCCCCGCGTCCCTCGCCGCCGCGGCGGCGCGCGCCGGCGCCGCGCTCGCGGCCGACGTCCCCTCGATGGAGGACGAGCTCGCGCAGGCGACCGTCGTCGTGGTGCCGCTCTGGGTCGGCGCGGGGGCGCGCGTGAAGATCGTCGAGGCGATGGCCGCTCGCGTGCCCGTCGTGGCGACCCACCTCGCCGCGGAGGGGCTCGATCTCGAGCCGGAGACGCACTACGTCGCGGGGGAGTCACCCGCCGACCTCGCGGACGGCGTTTCGGCGCTCCTCGACTCGGCCCCCGAGCGGGAGCGACTCCAGGTGGTGGGGCATTCGCTCGCGGAGGCGCGCTGGTCGATCGGGGCGGTTTCGCGGCGCCAGGCCGAGCTGATCGCGGAGGCGCTCGCGTGAGCGCGCCTTGTTCCGGTAGACTCTCCCGACGATGTTCGCGAGGCACCGACAGCTCTTCGTGACCGGGGTCTTCTTCCTCGACGCGATCGTGATCTTCGCGTCGTGGATGGCGGCCTACTGGCTCCGGTTCGCCGTCCTTCCGCTGGCCGCGCCCCTCGGCGTGCCGCCCGCCCGCGACTATCTCTGGTTCGGCGCGGTCTTGACGCCGGTCGCCCTCCTCGTCCTCCGTTCGCTCCGGATCTACCGGTCGGCGCGGACCGCCCGCCTTTCCCAGGAGCTCGTCGCCCTGCTCCAGGGCATGGCGATCGTCACGGCGCTCGCGGCGCTCGGCTCGTATTTCCTACGCGGCGAGCTCGCGCGCTCCGTCCTCCTCCTCTTCGCGATCGTCGCGTCGGCCGCGCTCGTCGTCTCGCGCGTCCTGATCCGCGCCGGGCTCCGGTCGCTCCGCCTGAGCGGCCGGAACCGGCGCCACGTGGTGATTGTCGGCACGGGTCCGATGGCGGTCGAGGTCGCCCGCAAGATGGAGACGCACGCCGATTACGGATTCCAGGTGCGCGGCCTGGTGAGCGTCGAGCCGGAGGAGGTCGGGCTCACGGTCATGGGAATTCCGGTCGTCGGGGCGGTCACCGACCTCCCGGAGCTGGTCGAGCGGATCGGCGTCGAGCTCGTCTACCTCGCGCTCGACCGGAGCGAGCACGAGGCCGAGCTGGAGGCCCTGGAACGGCTCTCCGACTCCACGGCCGCCGTCCGGCTCGTCCCCGACCTCGCCCGCGCGTTCACGCTGAACGCGAGCGTCGAGGACTTCGACGGCACGCCCGTCGTGCTCGTCACCGAGAGCCCCGACCAGGGGTGGAACCAGGTGTTCAAGCGCGCGTTCGATCTCGCGTTCGCGGCGGCCGGGCTGCTCGTCCTCTCGCCGCTCCTCGCCGCGCTCGCGATCTGGGTGAAGCTCGACTCGCCCGGCCCGGTCCTCTTCGCCCAGGACCGCGTCGGCCTGAACGGCCGGCGGTTCCGGATGCTCAAGTTCCGGACGATGGTGCCGGAGGCCGAGGCGCGCGGGGCGCAGTGGACGCGGAAGGACGATCCGCGGCGGACCCGAGCGGGCGCGGTCCTTCGCCGTCTCTCGCTCGACGAACTGCCGCAGCTCTGGAACGTCTTCGTCGGTGACATGAGCCTCGTGGGACCGCGCCCCGAGCAGCCGGTCTTCGTCGACCGCTTCCGCTCGCGCATTCCCCGCTACATGCTCCGCCACCACGTGAAGGCGGGGATCACCGGCTGGGCGCAGGTGAACGGGCTCCGCGGCGACACGCCGCTCGAGCGCCGGATCGAGTTCGACCTCTACTACATCCAGCACTGGTCGATGGGATTCGACCTGAAGATCCTGGCGCTCACGGTCTATCGCCTCTTCCGCGACCCGACCGCCATCTGAGCCGCCTTCGAGGAGATCGATGTCCCTGAAACTGCACGTCGGCTGCGGCACGGTCTACCTCGAGGGGTACGTGAACCTCGACGTCCCCGTCCCCGGCTATTCCTTCCTCGCGAGCGAGCGGCCCGACCTCGCGGAGCGGAACCGGACGACCGTGGAGCGCTACTACAAGGTGGACGAGTCGCGCGAGTCGCTCGAGCGGGGGCCGCGCGAGGGCCAGGCGTGCGTCGTCGACGCGTACGCCGCGATGGACGCCCTGCCGTACGCCCCCGGCACGGTGGACGAGATCCGCTCGGTGCAGTGCCTGGAGCACGTCTCGATGAAGGACGGTCCCCGGATCCTCCGTCACTGGCACGAGGTGCTCAAGCCCGGCGGGATCGCGCACGTCGACGTCCCCGACTTCGAGGAGACGGCCCGGCAGCTCCTCGGCCAGCCCGACGAGGACGCGAAGGAGTGGTACTACCGGCTCGTCTACGGCAGCCAGAAGAACGAGTACGCGTTCCACAAGAACGGGTTCAGCCCCGCGCGCCTCGAGCGGATGCTCCGCGAGGCCGGATTCCGCGAGGTGCGCCATCTGGCGAACCGGATCCACTTCTACCCGGTCGTCATCGCCGAAGGCGTGAAGTAGCGGACCGCGCGTGCGGATCTTCCTCGCGCTCGCCGGAAGCCCGAATCCCACGTTCGCCTCGAGCCTCTGGATGGCGAACCTCCACGATCCGCTCGTCCGGATGGGGCACGATGTCGTCCACTGGGACGAGGGGACGCTGGCGCTCTTCGACTTCCCGCCCGACGCGCCCGAGACCGCGGCGGCGCGCGGGCGGTACTCCGAGCGATTCCTCGACGCGGTGATCGCGGCCGACCGCGCGGCGCGGCTCGACCTGGTGCTCACGTACGTCTCCGACAGCCACCTCGAACCCTCCGCGATCGACCGGGTGCGCGAAACCGTCGCGCCGATCGTCAACTTCTTCTGCAACAACGTGCACCAGTTCCACCTGATCCGCCGGAGCGCGCCACGCTTTTCGGTCTGCCTGGTGCCCGAGCGCGCGGCGCTCGGCGCCTACGAACGGGTCGGGGCGCGCCCGGTCTTCTTCCCGATGGCCGCGAATCCCGACGTCTACCGGCCGGTCGCGGCGCCGACGCGATACGAAGCGACGTTCGCGGGGCAGCGCTACGCCGACCGCGCGTCGAACCTCCTCGCGCTCCGCGACGCGGGCATCGACGCGCACGCGTTCGGCCAGGGATGGAGCGCGGCGGGGACGGCCGCGGAGGAGCGCGCCGCGCCGCCGGGGTCGCCGCCGCCGGGCTCGCCGGCGGCTCCGCCGCACGCCGGTCTCGCGCGGATCGCCGAGCTGCTCCTCCACGGACGGAATCCCCTCGTGGCCGCCGACGACCTATGGCGGTGGCGCCGTCTCCGGGAGCGCCATCCCGCCGCGCTCCATCCTCCGGCGACCGACGAGGAGTACGTCGCGCTTTTCAGCGAGAGCAAGGTGAGCCTCGGCTTCCTCGTGCTCGGCGACACGCACCGCACGCTCCGCCCGCTCCGCCAGGTGCGGCTCCGCGAGTTCGAGGCGCCGATGTCGGGCGCCTTCTACCTCACCGAATACCTCGAGGAGATCGGGCTCCACTACGAGATCGGAACCGAGATCGTCTGCTTCCGCTCCCGGGAGGAGCTGGTCGACCGCTGCCGCTACTACCTGCTCCACGAGGGGGAACGGGAGCGGATCCGCCGCGCGGGGCACGCGCGCGCGCGGCGCGACCATACGTGGACGCGGCGATTCGAGACGCTCTTCGGCGACCTGGCTCTCCGGGGAATCCTGCGCGCCGGGTAGGTGCGGCGCGGCTACGCGCCCGAGAGCGCGGCGATGACCGCGAGCGCCGCGTAGGCGGCGGCCGCGAGCGCCAGGTCGCGGCGGCGGAGCGACACGCCCGATCGCGCCATGAGAACGAGCGCGACCACGAACGTCACCGCCCCGGCCGCCGCGTACGCGCGCGGGAGGCTCATCGTCCCCGTCCCCGCGCGGGCGAGGATCGCGTAGGCCCCGGCGAGCGAGAGCGGCTGCGTGAGCCCGATCGCCGCCCAGAGGCGGGCTCCCCCGAGCGGGAGCGATCCGATCGCCGCCGACTGGAGGCAGACGCGGCCGAACTCGCCGAGGAGCGTGGCCGCCATCATCGGGCGGGCCGCGTCGAAGCGGCTCGAGTAGAGGAGATGGAGGAGCGGCGACGCGCCGATCATCGCCACGGCGACAGCCAGGGCGGCGAGGCCGATCAGCGGGGGCCACTGGCGGCGCGTGTAGGCCTGGATCCCCTCGGACCCCCCGGTGCCCGAGATCTTCCCGAACGCGTACGACGCGAGGTAGGCGTAGAAGACGGAGCCGACCTGCTGCGAGAGGGCGAGGGCGGCCTGGAGGAGCCCGTTCGCCGCGATGCCGTTCACGCGCAGGTAGTGCGCGCGGAGCGCCAGCAGCGTTCCCTGGTCGACGAGCGGGAGCAGCAGGGCCGCGCCCGAGACCGAGAGGAGCGCCTTCGCCTCGGCGCGGTCGAAGAGCGGGCGGGGGTGTGGCGTGAACGCCCCGCGGTGCGTGCGGCGGTGGACGGCGAACATCGCCGCGACGCCGGCCGGGTAGAGCAGGGTCGCTCCGAAGACGGCGCCGAAGAGGCCGAAGCGCGGGACGAGCGAGAAGGTCACGAGGGTCGCGACGACCGTCGCCCCCGCCGCGAACGCGAGCGGCGAGCGCACGTCGGACCGGCCGGCGCACATGGCCTGCACGATCCAGAAGGCGCCCGTCCCGACGACGCCGAGCATCGAGATCCGAACGAGGCCCGCGTGCGCTGGTGTCCCGAGGAGCGCGAGCGAGATCGGGGCGGCGAAGAGGGCGCCGAGCGCCGCGGTGGGAATCGCGGCGAGGCCGACGAGAAGGAGCGCGGACCAGACGACGCGGCGCGAGCGCTCCTCGTCCCGCGCCGCGAAGGCCGCGCCGATCGCGCGCGTCACGGGAAGGCCCAGTCCCAGGCCGACGAGCGCGCCGAGCCACGCCTGGCCCGCGGCGATCTGCGCGACGACCCCGATGCCGGCCGCCTCGAGGTGCATCGCGAGCCACTTGTTGCGCAGAACGCCGCCCGCGGCCAGGATCGCGGTTCCGCCGGCGCCCGCGGCGAAGCGGAGGAGTCGATCCCTCCAGAGGCGGACGCGGTCGGATCGCATGGGGGAGGAGTGTCGCGGCGGCCGGCGGTTTAGTCAACGGCGGCTGTGCTATCGTAGCGTTCCGATCATGTCCCCCGCGCGACCATCGAGCTTCGCGTCCCCGCCTCCCGGCGACGCCCCGCTCGTCAGCGTTCTGCTCGCGACGCGGAACGGCGCGCGCTTCCTCCGCCACGCGCTCGCCGCGGTCGAGGCGCAGACCTACCGCCCCATCGAGCTGATCGCCGTGGACGACGGGTCGGAGGACGAGACGGGACGCATCCTCGAGGAGTTCGCGTCCCGGCACCCGTGGGCGCGCGTGATCCGCGCAGCCGGCATCGGGCCCGCGGGAGCCCGCGCGCTCGCCTTCGCGTCCGCGCGCGGCCCGCTGATCGCGATCCACGACGACGACGACGATTCCGCTCCCGATCGGTTCGAGCGCCAGGTGGCGACCCTCCGCGCGCGCCCCGACGTCGGGGCGTTGGGGAGCGCCGCCACGATCATCGACGAGCGCGGGGAGTTCGTCGGCCCGTACCGCGTGCCGATCACGTCGCCGGCCATCCGGCGCACGCTGCGGCGCGCCCCTCCGTTCGTGCATGGGTCGGTGATGATGCGTCGCGAGGCGTACGAGGCCGCCGGAGGGTTCCGGGCGCCCTTTCGCTGCGCCGAGGACTACGACCTCTGGCTCCGCATCCCGAGGCGCTACGGGCTCGCGAACCTGCCGCAGGCGCTCTATCGCTGGCGGTCCCACCCCGGGAACTCCTTCGCGAAGGACCGGGACCGCCACCTCGAATTCCTGGCGATCGCGCGCGCGTTCGCCGCGGAGCGCCGCGCGCGGGGCACCGATTCGATCGAGCTCCTGGCGTCCGCCGGCGATCCCGCCGCGTTCCGGGCCATGTATCCCGGCGCCGCGCGGCTCGCCCTCTATCGCGGCGAGGCGTTCGTCCGGGAGGGGCGCGTCGCCGAAGGGCGCGCCGCGCTCGGCGCGGCGTTTCGATCCGGCCCGACGCGTTTCCCCGCGCTCGCGTGGTGGCTCCTCTCCTGGGCGGTCGCCGCCTCGCCGCGCGCCCGCCGCCGTTCGGCCGCCCGCGCGCTCGGGGCGCGATGAGAGTCCTCCTCGTCGCCGACCTCGACCTCTCGCTTCCGGGCGGCCTCGAGACGCACGTGCGCGAGCTGGCCCGGGGTCTCGCGGCGCGGGGTCACGAGGTGACGCTCCGGTCGAAGCCGGCGTCGCTTCCGCCGTTCGCGGTCGTCGCGTCGATCGAGCCGTCCCGCTACGACGTGATTCACCACCACGCGGGCGCGGCCGCCCCCGGACTCTCCGGTGCGGCGCCGCTCGTCCGGACGCTCCACTTCTGCGTGGCGGGGAAGATGGCGGCGTACGTCCGGATCGGCCGCCTCCGGACGCTCGTCAACCCCGCGAACTGGCGCGCGCGGGCCGCGGAGCGCGCGGCGGCGGGGAGCCGCGGCCCCATCATCGCGGTGTCGCGGCGGGTGCTCGAGGAGTTCGTGCGGCATCACGGCCTCGACCCGTCGCGCGCGGTCGTCATCCCGAACGGCGCGGCCTTCGACGCGCCGCGCGAAGCGCGCGGGGCGTGGCGCGTCCGCCACGGAATCGCGGAGGCGACCCCGGTCCTCCTCACGATCGGCCGCGACGATTTCGTCAAGGGGCACGGTCTCCTGGGGCGGGCCTTCGCGCGCGTGCGCTCGGAGATTCCCGAGGCGCTCTGGGTCGTGGCGGGCGGGGAGGCGGCGCGCCGCGAACCGGGCCGCCTCACGACCGGCCCGATTCCGCACGCGGACGTCCTCTCCTGGATCGCCGCGGCCGACGTCGGGGCCCTCCCTTCGTATTACGAGGGGTGCAGCGTGGCGCTCCTCGAAATGCTCGCGGGCGGTCTCGTGAGCCTCGCCCACGACGTCGGGGACGCGGCCCAGGCGATCCGCCCCGGCGCCGGCGCGATCGTGCCGCCCGATCCCGAGGCGTGGGCGACGGCGCTGGTCGCGGCGCTCCGCTCGCGCCGTCCCGCGACGGGGCCGCTCCTCGGCCCGGAGTACGGGTGGGACGCGATCACGGAGCGGGTCGAGTCGGTCTATCGCGAGGCCCGCGCGGCCGGCCAACGGCCCTCGGGATCGTGCTAGACTGGCCCGAATGCGCATCCTCTTTCTGACCTCGCGGATGCCCTACCCGCCCGTGGGGGGAGACCGCTTCCGGGTCTTCCACGTGCTGCGCACGGCCGCCGAGGCGGGGCACTCGGTGCACATCGTGACGTTCGACACGCACGCCCGTGATCCCGTCGAGATCGGCCCGCTCGAGCGGATCGCGGCCTCGGTCGACGTGGTGCCGCTCCCGCGATTCGTCTCCGTCCTCCGTTCCCTCCGCGCGCTCCCGGGCCGGTTCCCGCTCCAGGCCGCCTACTACCGTTCCCGGCGCATGCGGGACCGTGTCGACGCCGCCCTCAAGCGGATCCGGCCCGACGTCGCGGTCACGCATCTCTTCCGGATGGCGCCCTACGCCCTCCCGCACCTGGGCCGCGGACGCACGCGCTGGGTGATCGATCTCACCGACGTGATCTCCGCGGGGATCGAGCGGTCGATGCCGTATCGGCGCGGGCTCAGCCGGTGGATCTATCGCGTCGAGGGGCCGCGCATCCGCGACTACGAATCGCGCGTCGCGCCCCGCTTCGACGAGTGCTGGGTCATCAGCGAGACCGAGGCGCGGCTCCTCACCGCCCTCGCGCCGAGCGCCCGGATCCGCGTCGTCCCGAACGGCATGGGGCCGGAACGCTTCCGCGTCGGCGTGGCGCGGGAGCCGGCGCGGCTCCTCTTCCTCGGCTTCCACGAGGTCTTCCACAACCAGGACGCGGTCCGGTTCCTGGTCCAGGAGATCTTCCCGCGCGTGCGCGCGGCGGTCCCCGAGGCGACGCTCGAGATCGCGGGGAAGGGATCGGAATCGCTCGGGGCGTGGGCCCGCGTTCCCGGCGTCCACGTGGCGGGATTCGTCCCCGATCTCGAGGCGGCGCTCGGCCGCGCGACGGTGTTCGTGGCGCCCCACCGCTTCGCGGCCGGGGTGCAGAACAAGGTGCTCCAGGCGCTCACGAGCGGAACGCCGGTCGTCACGACTCCGATCGTGCGCTCCGGCCTCGAGCCGCTCCCCGCGGACGTGCTCCGCGTCGCGGAGGACGCCGACGGCATCGCGGCGCACGTGACGGCGCTCCTCCGCGATCCGCGCGGCGCGACCGCCCTGGGCGAGCGGGGGCGCGCGTGGGCGCGACGCCGGTTCACCTGGGACGTGTCCCTCGAGGCCCTCGAGGCGGTCCGGCGCGTGGCCGGGCCGGCCCGGTCCGACGGGCGCCCCTCCGCCGTGTCGGTTTGAGCGCCGTCCTTCCGCTCCTCGAAGTCGCGCCGATCGCGTTCGCGGCGGCGCTCCTCTTCACGCCCGCCGCCCAGCGACTCGCGCGTGCGACCGGTTACCTCGACCACCCCGACCCGAGGAAACACCATCCCGAGCCGACGCCGCTCCTCGGCGGGCTCGCCGTGGCGATCTCGATCGCCGTGGCGCTCTGGATCGCGCGCGCGGCGCTCGGGTCGGGCGTCGAATGGCCGCGGGCCGGCGTCCTCGCGGGGGCGGCGCTCTCGCTGGTGCTCGGGCTGATCGACGACCGCGTCCCGATGCGCCCGATGGGAAAGCTGATCGGCCAGCTGATCGTCGGCGCGACGCTGGTGCTCTGGGGAGCGCGGCAGGGTTTCGTGGCGGAGAATCCCGTGCTGGGCGTGGTCGCGCTCGTGGGCGTGGTCGCGCTCCTGAACGCGATCAACTTCCTCGACGCGATGGACGGCATCGTCGGCGCGGTGATCCCGATCACGGCGGCCGGGTTCGTCGCGATCTCGCTCCTCCACCGCGCCGACATCGACCTCGCCCTCGCGTGGGGCATGGTCGGTGCGGGCGCGGGATTCCTCGTCTACAACGCGCCGCCGGCGAGGATCTTTCTCGGCGACGCCGGGAGCCACCTTCTCGGTTTCACGCTCGCCGCCCTCGCGCTCCGCGCGCTCGACGACTCGCTCACCTGGCCGCACGCGGCCGCCGTCGCCAGCATCCTCTCCTACCCGCTCTTCGACGTCGTGTTCGTGGTCTTGGACCGCCTCGCGTCGGGTCGTCCCGTCGCGGTGGGTAGCACCGACCACACCACCCATCGCCTTGGTAGGGAATGTGGACGGTGGGGGACCCTGGCGCTCATTTCCGTCCTCGTTGCGGTCTCCACGGCGGTCGGGGTCTGGCTCTGGGGGTTGAAAAACGGCTCGGCGGTGACGGGCGCAGTGTCAATTTTGGCGCTTGGATACGCCCTTTTTGGGATATGGCTGCGACGCATAAGTCCCACCCCCCCGTTCGACACTTGACAAACGGTTTTTACAGTTGTATCTTCCGAGCACGACCGGTAACCACCGACGCGCCGAGCACGTCGGGAACTGCGAGGCATGGACGCGATGGCGCAACACCCCGACCCTTCGTTCGAGAGCGACCCGACCCCATCGTCTGAGTTCCCCGAAGCGGATCCGCTGGAGCGGCTGAGCCGCGGACTGACCCAGTGGGAGCGGGAGATGATGCGGGTGCCGGATGCTCCCGTGCGCCCGCGGGCTTCCACCGACCTCGACCGCTTGCAGCACCTCCTCCAGGCGAGCCGCGCCGTCACCGGCACGCTGGACCTGAACGAACTCCTCGTTCGCATCGTCGACGCGGTCGTGCGCGTGGCATCCGCCGATCGCGGGTTCCTGATGCTCATCCGCGACGACCAGAAGCTCCACTTCGAGGTCGCGCGCAGCAAGGACGAGACGACGCTCCCGCCGGAGGAGTTCCAGATCTCCTGGGGGATCGCCGAGGAGTCGGCGCGGCGCCGTGAGACCGTCTGGGTGCCCGACGCCGTCGGGTCGTCGCTCTTCCAGGACCGGAAGAGCGTCCGCGAGCTCCTCCTGCGCACCGTCGTCGCCCTTCCGATCCAGAACGCGGGCCGCGTGCTCGGCGTCCTCTACATCGATTCACATTCCATCGCCCACGAGTTCACGGCCGAGGACATCGCCGTTCTCGAGGGCTTCGCCGCGATCGTCGCCGTGGGCCTGGAGAACGCGCGCCTCCACGAGGCGCTCAAGGATTCCAAGAACCGCCTCGAGATCGAGAACCTGAACCTGCGCCGCGCCCTCAAGGAGGACGTTCGCTACGGGCTCCTGGTCGGGAAGAGCCCGCGCATGCAGCGCGTGATCGAGCTGATGGAGAAGGTGATCCCGACCCAGGTCGCCGTGCTGATCAGCGGCGAAACGGGCACGGGGAAGGAGCTGGTGGCGCGCGCGATCCACCTGAACGGCCCGCGCAAGGAGAAGAACTTCATCGCGGTGAACTGCGGCGCGCTCCCGGAGGGGCTGCTCGAGAGCGAGCTCTTCGGCTACAAGAAGGGCGCGTTCACGGGCGCGAACGAGGACCGCGTGGGGCTCTTCGAGGCCGCCGACCAGGGGACCCTCTTCCTCGACGAGGTCGGGGAGATGCCCTCCGCGCTCCAGGTGAAGCTCCTGCGCGTGCTCCAGGATTCGCACATCCGCCGCGTCGGGGACACGGTCAGCCGCAAGGTGGACATCCGCCTCATCACGGCCACGAACCGCGACCTGCGCGCCGAGGTCGAAGCCGGGCGCTTCCGCCAGGACCTCTTCTATCGCCTGAACGTGGTTCCGGTGGAGCTGCCGCCGCTGCGCGAGCGCGGCGAGGACGTGATGCTCCTGGCCGAGCACTTCCTCGCGGCCAACGCCAAGGAGCAGACGAAGCGGATCCGGGGCATGACCGCCGAATCGCGCGAGCTCCTCCTCCGCTACCCGTGGCCCGGGAACGTGCGCGAGCTGGAGAACGCCCTGGCGCGCGCGGTCGCCCTGGCCGACGACGGCGCCGCGCTCGAGCCGTCCCTGTTCGGCCTCGGCGCGACGGTGGCGCGACGGTGGGACGGCCAGCACACGCTGAGGGAGACGCTCGACGCGGTCGAGGCCGAGACGATCCGCGAGGCGCTCCGCCAGTGCGACTCCAACGTCTCGCGCGCCGCGCGCGCCCTCGGCGTGAGCCGCCAGCATCTCCACAATCGGATGAACTTCCACGGCATCCGCCGCTCGCGGATCCTGAGCGAAACCTCGGGGCAGTGACCGGCACGACCGAGCGACGACTCGCGTCGCTCCGCGCCATCCTGATGCAGAGCGACGCCGAGTTGCGGGCGCAGCTCCCCGAGTACTTCCTCGTCTACTACAAGCACCTCGACATCCTCCGCAATCCGGCCCGAATCGAGCACCTCTTCCAGAAGGGGCGCGAGATGTTCGAGTATCTCGAGGCGAGGGACCGGGACGTGCTCGACCTGGGCGCGGGGTTCGGCCTCGAAGCCCTCCTCGTCGCGATCTACGGGGCGCGGAGCGTGCTCGCCACGGAGATCGACCGGGACATGGTGGCGGTCGGCGCCTACCTGGCGAAGAAGATCGATCCCCCGCTCGAGCGGTTCGAGTCGCGCTACGGGGACGGCATCGCCATGGAGCTGCCGAGCGCCTCCTTCGACGGCGTCATGGCGAACTGCGTGATCTCGCACGTGCGCGACCTCGAGGGCTTCCTGACCGAGGCGCACCGGCTCCTCCGCCCGGGCGGGATCTTCTTCCTGAGCGACGAGAACAACGCGCGGTTCCTTCCCGCGCGCGCCCGGCGCCGGAAGGGGTGGCGCGACATGGAGCGGGAGCCCGACGGCCCCTACTTCGCAGCGCGCCGCGCGATGATCGGAGAGCACTTCCCGAACCTGGCCGCGAACCAGCTCCTCGAGGCGGTGCGCCGGACGCGCGGCCTCTACGGCGACGACGTGCTCGAGGGGGTCCGCGAATTCCTCGCCGCGGGGCGCGTGGCCAAGACGCCCGAGTTCCGCTACCGGGACCCGCGGGACGGGCAGTACCCCGAGCGGGAGCTCGACCCGTTCTGGATGATGGAACAATTCCGCGCGGCGAGGCTCGATCCCGAGCTCCTCCCCGCGTTCTTCTCCCGCGGGATCGAGAAGCATCCCCGCCAGTGGATCAAGGACTTCCTCCGGTTCTTCTGCTCCCGATGGCCGGCCCTCTCCGTCTACGTCTGGCCGATCATGAGGCTCCGGGGGCGAAAAGCGGGTTGACACCCGGCGCCACGCTCTCTAGGCTGCGGCCGTGCGCTGGGCGACTCGGCTCTGTCTCCTCGCCTTCCTGCTGAGCCCCGCGGCCGCGATCTGCGCGCCGACCGGCACCTCCGCGCCCCCTCCCCCCGCGCTCCCCGCGCCCACCGGCTTCAAGGCAGCGGACCGCCCTGGCGATTCGGGCGGCGCGATCCTCCTCACGTGGGAGGACCCGGCGTCGGCCCCCGAGGGGACCGTGGTGGAGGTCCGCCGGGCCGAGCCCCCCGCGTACGATTGGGCCCCGCTCGCGACGGTGGCGCCGGGGACCGGCCGCTACGTCGACGCGACCGTGAAGGACGGACGCTCCTATCGCTACGAGGTCCGGCTCACGCACCCGGAGCTCGCCGATTCCTCCGGGTTGGCCGGAGTCGCCGGGCCCGGCGTCGTGAGCGACCCGGTGACCTCCCATGACAACTGGTTCCGCGCCGAGCGGACCAACTCCCTGATCGTCACGATCCTCTTCTGGATCGCCCTCTTGAGCTCGATCGCGGTGGCGAAATCGGGGCAGCACATCTTCATCCGGCGGATCGCGGGACTGAACGCCATCGACGAGGCGATCGGTCGCGCGACCGAGCTCGGAAAGAAGGTCTTCTACATTCCGGGGATCCAGAGCATGGACGACATCCAGACGATCGCGTCGCTCTCGATCCTCGGCCACGTCGCCCGCGCGACGGCCCGCTACGGCACCGATCTCGACGTGCCCAACAAGGATCCGCTCACGTTCGCCTCCGCCCAGGAGACGGTGCGCGCGGCCTATCTCGCCGAGGGGCGTCCCGATCTCTACCGGGACGAGATGGTGAACTACGTCACGTACGACCAGTTCGCCTACACGGCGGCGGTCTCCGGGCGGATGATCCGGGAGAAGCCGGCCGCGAACTTCCTGATCGGGTACTTCTTCGCCGAGTCCCTGATCCTGGCCGAGACCGGGCAGTCGACGGGCGCCATGCAGATCGCGGGAACCGCCGACCCGACGCAGCTGCCCTTCTTCGTCGCGACCTGCGACTACACGCTGATCGGCGAGGAGCTCTACGCGGCGAGCGCGTACCTGTCCCGTGAGCCGGTCCTCCTCGGATCGATCCGCGCCCAGGACATCATCAAGGCGCTCTGCATCGTCTGGGGGCTGGTCGGCATCGTGGCCGCGAGCCTCGGCGCCGGATGGTTCGCGACGGTGATCCAGACGCGATGAACCACACCGTGTTCCAGTTCGACTTCGGGCGCGTGGCGCTCGTCGCGCTCTTTTTCCTCCTTCCGACGGTCGGCATCCTCCTCGGCCTGCGGGCGCCCGCCATGCGGAGCCGCATCCCGCTCCTCGTCGGGTTCTTCGCCGGCATCCTGCCGATTCTCTCGCTCTACGTTCCCAAGGGCTTCTTGTCCGGCCAGGAGGGAATGAGCCCCCGCCTCGATCAATGGCTCATCATCGTGGCCGGATTCGCGCTCCTCCTCGGCATCGTCAACGTGCTCCAGAACAACGTCCGGAAGATCTCGCGGCTCGAAAAGGGGTGGCCCTACGCCGCGGTGCTCCTCGCCGGGCTGCTCGTGACGGGGGGACTCGGGATCTACGGCGCGATCTCGCGGCAGGGAATCGGGTTCCTCCCCGACGGGCGCCTGACGCCGTTCGAGTGGGTCTACGAGTGGATGTTCCAGCCGCTCCAGTCGACGATCTTCTCGCTCCTCGCCTTCTTCATGGCGAGCGCCGCCTTCCGCGCCTTCCGCGCGCGGAACACGGAAGCGACCGTCCTCTTGATCGCGGCCGGGCTGATCATGGCCGGGCGCGTCCCGCTGCTCGAGCTCCTCGCCGTGCCGTTCCCGCCGCTCCAGCCGTCGGCGGCGGGCGCGAGCCAGTTCCTCGGTCGGATGACGGAGTGGATCATGGACACGCCGAACGGCGCCGCGCAGTCGGGGATCATCATCGGCGCCGCCCTCGGCGCCGCGGCGATGGCGACCCGCGTGATCCTCGGGATGGAGCGCGGGTACCTCGGCCTGGGGCGGGGGGAGTAGCGTGAAGCGGTTCCTCGCCGGCCTCCTGGCTCTCGATCGACGGTGGATCTTCCTCCTCGTGGCGCTCAGCGTGACGGTCCCGATCGTCTACCCGATCGGCCTCCCGGTGACCACGACCGGCGCCACGCGCGCCGCGTTCGACTACGTCGAATCGCTCAAGCCCGGCGACGTTCTCTGGATCTCTTTCGACTACGGCCCTTCCTCGGCGCCCGAGAACGATCCGATGGCCGAGGCGTTCCTCCGCCAGTGCTTCCTGCACCGGATCCGGGTCATCGTGTCGGCGTTCTACCCGCTCGGCGGGCTGAGCCTCGCGAACGCCTCGATCGCCCGCGTCGCGGCGGAGTTCCCGGACCGGGTCAACGGCGTCGACTACGTGAACCTCGGCTACAAGGACGGCCCGACGGCGGTGATGCGCCGCCTCGGCGATTCGATCGGCGACGCGTTCCCGACCGACGTGGACGGGAAGCCGATCGGCCAGATCCCGATGATGCGCGACGTGCACGACATCCGCCACGTGAAGGCCGTCTTCACGGTGGCGACCGGGATCATCGGCGAGTGGTGGATCACGCAGGTCCACTCCCAGTTCGGGACCCCGATCATCATCGGGCCCACCGCGGTGAGCGCGCCCAAGTACTACGCCTTCATCAATTCGGGCCAGCTCGTCGGCATGCTGGGCGGCATGAAGGGCGCGGCCGAGTACGAGAAGCTGCTGATGGCGAAATATCCGGAGATGAACCGCTTCTACCGCGAGACGAAGCGCTTCACCGCGACCAAGGGGATGGACGGCCAGACCGTCCTCCACACGGTCATCCTCGTCCTCATCGCGCTCGGCAATCTGGCGTTCTTCCAGACCCGCGCGGCGCCGCGGGAGGCGTGACGTGAGCGCGACCTTCCCCGGAATCGGCATCTGGATCGCCGCGTTCCTCACCCTCGCGTGCTTCTCGTTCCTCTACAAGGACAACCCCTTCTTCCGGTTCGCGGAGAGCCTGTTCGCGGGCGTGTCGCTCGGCTACTACGTCGGCATCGTCCTGAACCAGACGCTCGTGCCGAACCTCTTCACGCCGCTCGCGGAGGACTTCGGGGGGAACTGGGACCTGCTCGTGGCGGGGGGGATCGGGATGCTGCTCTACATGCGCTACGTGCCGCGCATCGGGTGGGTTTCGCGCTACGCGCTCGCGATCTACGTCGCGTACTACATCGGCGTCGAGTTCACGCGCCGGCTCCACGGCGAGGTGATGCCGCAGGTCGCGCGGGCGATCCTGCCGATCCACTCCTGGTCCGCGGCGACGCTCACCTCGCTCGTCTTCATGGCGGGCGTCTACAGCGTCCTCATCTACTTCTTCTTCTCGAAGGAGCAGAACGCGGTCACGCGGCGGATCGCGCGCGTCGGCACCTGGTTCCTCATGGTCTCCTTCGGCGCGGCCTTCGGCTTCACCGTGATGGGGCGCGTCGCGCTCCTCATCGGCCGGCTCAACTTCCTGATCCTGAACTGGCTCTACCCGACGTTCGGCGTTTGAGGGGTGGGATCGGGCTTCGAGGGCGGCTCGTCGGCGTCCGCCTCGCTCGACGCCTTGAAGTTCACCATCGGCACCGTCGTCCGGTTCCCCGCGGGATAGTCCACCATCACGATGTCCCGTAGCGCCGCGATCCGGTGCGTGAGACCGGCGATCGTCTCGGTTGCCTGGCGGATCCGCTGCACCTTCTCGCGCGCCTCGGGCGGGATCGCGGGGTGGACGTAGAGGAGCTGGGCGTTCCCCTGGATGACCTGGAGCGGGTTGTTGATTTCGTGGTTCAGCGCGACCGCCATCGCCGACACCGCCTTCATCCGCTCGGCCTTCAGGCGCTCGTCCGACGCCTGGTGGAGCGCCAGCGCGTTCCGCGCCTTGATCGGGAGCTGGAAGCGGATGTCCCACTCGGTGAGCGGCTTCATGAAGTAGTCGACCGCCCCCAGGCTCAGGCTCCGCTCCACGTCGTCCGGCGCGGTCGAGGCGCTCGCGACGATGACCGGAATGTCCCGGAACCGGTCGTTCGAACGCATGGCGTGGATCACGTCGAACCCGTTCGGGCTCGGCATCATGAGGTCGAGCAGGACCAGGTCGACGCGCTCCTGGCTCAGGATGTCGAGCGCCTGGCGGCCGTCCTCGGCCTCCGAGAAGCGGTAATCGCCTTGGCGCAGGATCATCCGGAGCAGCTTCCGGTTGTGGGCCTCGTCGTCAACGAGGAGTAGGTGGTACGGCATGGCCCCTCTTCACGATGAGGTTTTGGATTCGATCGATCAGCTCGTCCGCGCTCACGATCGGCTTGGAGATGTAGTCGTCGGCGCGCGAATCGTGGAGGAACTTCTCCCGCGACCCCTTCATCGCGTGGGCCGTGGCGAGGAGGATCGGGATCCGGCGCGCCTCCGGATCCTGCTTCAGGCGCCGCGAGATCTCGAGGCCGTCCACCGGCGCGCCTTCCCACTCGCTGTTCGACAGGGAGACGTCCATGATGATGAGGTCCACCGCGCCCGCTCGCGCCTTCTCGAAGACCAGGGCCGGGTCCTCGGTCACCTCGACGTCGTAGCCCGCCTTCCGCGCCAGGATCAGCTGGAAGAGCTTGGCGTTCATCGGGTCGTCCTCGACGACTAGAATTCGAAGCGCCATTTGCCTCCCGTCAGACGCGCCGGCTTCCGCCCCGGCGCGCCGATTCCTCCGTTTCGCGGCGCGGACGATCCGCGGCCGATTCCAACGGCGGGAAGGTGAGCGTGGCCGTGGTGCCTCGCCCGATCCCCTCGCTCTCCACCGTGATGGTGCCGCCCATGTTCTGCATCAACGCCTTCGAGATGGCGAGCCCGAGGCCCGTTCCCGCGTGGCGCCGCGTGTACGATCCGTCGATCTGCGCGAACTTGGTGAAGAGCCGCGCGCGTTGCTCCGGGGCGATTCCCGCGCCCGTGTCCTCGACGACGATCCGCGCCCGCCCCGTTCGCTCGTCCCGGTCGGCACGGACCCGCACCTCCCCTGTATCGGTGAACTTCACGGCGTTCCCAAGCAGGTTCATCATCACCTGGCGCACGCGCGCCGCGTCGAGGTGCGCCTCGAGGGGCTCCAAAGGCAGGTCCACCAACAGGTTGAGCCCTCGGCTCAGGGCCATCGGGCTGATGGCGTCGACGGCGGACCGGACCGGGCCGCGGAGGTCGCCGGGGCTCACCGTCAGCTCGAAGCGGCCGGCCTCGACCTTCGCCAGGTCGAGGATGTCGTTCAGGAGTCCCAGGAGGTGCTCGGCGCTCCGGCGAATCTGCCCGGCGAACTCCCGCGATTCCTCCTCGGTCTCGTGCGACCCCTGCTCGATCAGCGTGGCGAACCCGATCACCGCGTTGAGCGGCGTCCGAAGCTCGTGCGACGTGTTGGCCACGAACTCGTTCTGCATCCGGCGCGCCTCCTCCAGATCCTCGTTCGCGCGCTGCAGTTGATCGTTCAGGAGCGCGAGCTCCTGCGTCCGATTGGCGATCTCGATCTCGCGCTCGCGCCGCTCGGCCACGTCGTGCCCGACCAGCACCATCGCGTTTCGGGCCCCGGCGCGGTCGTACGTCGGGGAGATGCGGACCTCGGCGGGGAAGCGACCCCCCTTCGGCCGGACGAACCAGATCTCCCCGGAGAACTCCCCGGATTCACCGGCGCGCATCCAGGGCGGGGCGCCCCCGGGGTCCACCGCGACGATCGCCTCGAGGCGCTGTCCGATCAGGGTGCCTTCGGCGACGCCGAGCGCCGCCTGCGCGGCCGGATTCGCGTGCGTGATGCCAAAGTCGGGGTCGAGTCCGAGCAGGATCTCCCCCGTGCCCATCGTGAAGGAGGCGAGCATCTGGTCGCGCCGCTCCATGCGGATCCGCTTCAAGCCGACCGACACCTGAGTCGCCATCCATCGGATCAGGGCCAGGTCCTCCGGCTCGAACCGCCGGGAGCGCGGCACGTAGCACTCGAGGACGCCGATCGTGTCGGATCCGTCGGTGAGGGGAACCGCGACGATCACGGGGCGGGGGCCGAGCCCCGGCGTGAGCGCCGGAAAGGCGTAGTCGGGGAGCGCCGCCGGGTCGCGGACGATCACCACCTCGCGGTGCCAGGCGGCGCGGGCGGCCGGGGAGCGGGCGTCGCGGGCGATCGCGTCGGGACGGATCTCGGACCGGGCCTCCTCCGGAAGCTCGCGGACGGCGAAGAGCGCGAGCCGGCCGTCGCGCGGGTCGCGTAGGAACATCGCCCAGTGCGCGATGCTGCTCCCCTCGGCGATCGCGTCGAGGGCGCAGCGCACGAGATCCTCGTCCTTCTCGGCGCGGGCGAGGGTGTCGCCGACCCGGTGGATGCTGATCTCCGCCTGCATCGCGCGGACCCGCTCGAGCTCGGCCAGGCGACGGCGAAACCGGACCGAGCCGATCGCCGCGATCCCGACGATCAGAGCGAGCGCGACGGCGCTCCCGTCTCGGCGCATTTCGGCGAGACCTCGCGTCGTGGAGGCGGTATCGAGATCGACGCCCGCGATTCCGGTCGTCCCGCCGTCTCGGTCGCGGACGGGCGCGAGCGCTGTCGTGAGGCCGGGGCCCGTCGCGGGAGCCGACGTCACGGTGGGGGCCTGCCGCGCCTCGAACAGCGGCGCGCCGGTCGTCGAAACGAACACCGCGCCCTCCGCACGGGGCGAGCCAGGGGTCGAGGAGGCAAGGAGCACCCTCCAGTCGCCCGTCGCGGCGTCGCGCCGGAGCAGGTAGACGGAGCGGATCTCGGGACTCACCTGGCGGAGCGTCAGGAGGCGCTCCCCCAGCTCGCGTCGCGCCACCGGGTCGAGCGCCTCGCCGGCCGCGGGAAGTCCCGGCTCCTCGTTCCTCACGGTCGCGGCGATCGATTTCGCGAGCTCGAGGGCGTGGCTCTGACGTTCGCGCTCGATCCCGAGGCCCGCGCGCTCGGTGAACAGCCAGACGGTCCCGAGCGTCAGGAGGACGCCGAGGGAGACCCCGACGGCGTACCGGATCGCGATCCAACGGCGGAGCGCCTGGCGGCTGAGCCCGGTCGGCGGAAAGGAGCGCCGCGGGACGACGGATTCGAGGAAACCCAAGACGACTCCCTGTTGGAGGAGATCCGATTGGTGCGCTCGGGAGATATCGGCAGGTCGGCGATGGAACTGGAGCCCGGAACCCCGGGTAGAGCGAGGAGACGTCTCGTCTAGCGTTTGCAACCACAAGGGATTATCATCAGCGGCCGTGCGCCACCCCCGTTTCCCCGAGATCCTGCTCGTCGTCTCCATCGCCGCGGCCCTGACGGGCTGCGCGCAGCGCGCCGAGCGCCTGGTCGGAAACGAGCGGCTGATCCGTGGCGCGGGGGGCCTCGGAAGCACGCTTCGCGCCTACGGCCCCCTCGATCGCGACACCTACGTCGCCGCCGACACGGCCGACCGTGGGAACACCCTGATCGTCGGCGTCGAGGGCGCCTTCGAGGCCCGCGTCCTGATGAGAGCCGGCCGCATCGTTCTCCCCGATACCAACGACGTCTCCGTCTCGATCGACTCGATGTTCCTCGACATGCAGTTCGATGGGGGGATCGACATCCCCAGCACCACCCTCCAGCTCTCGTCCGCGTCGGCGGCGTACGACTCGATGAACGTGACCTGGCCCGGCCCCGGGCTCGGGGCCGTCATGGGCCAGTCCGACCCGAGCGGCCAGATCGGGACCTACAAGATCGGGCTCGGAAACGCGGCGGCGTTCGGATTCTTCAAGGCGTGGGCGAACGATTCCACGCTCGTCCCGGCCCTCGTGCTGCGCGGCCTGAACCCGGGCGTCGCCGGATTCCGTGCGGGGACGGGCCGCATCCGGATCGCGTACCACCATCTCGTCTCGGGGGTGTCCGCGCCCGACACGGTGAACACGCCGATCGCCTCCGACCTCTTCATCCACTCGCCGCTCTCGCCGGCGCCCACGGGGACCGACGCGACGCTGATCCTGGGGGGGCGGTACGAACCCGGGCTCGCGCTCCACTTCCCGGTCGGGACGTTCTCGGAGGGATTCTCGATCAACGAAGCGCGCGTGGTCCTTCGGATCGACACGGCGACGATGCAGTTCTTCGGGACCCACGATTCCGTGAACGTCGAGGTCCACCGGATCGGGAACGCGTGGCCGGAGGGGGTGTTCGACGCCCGCGATCTCGGCGCCGACCAAGCCGCGCTTGGCGTCGTGGCGAACTTCCGAGTGCGGGCCTCGAGCGACTCGCTCCTCATCGTGCCGGTGCCCACGGCGCTCGTCCGCGAATGGTCCGCGACGCCCTCGTCGAACAACGGCATCCTGCTCCGGATCGGCGAGTCGTTCCGGTGGCCGGAGCTCCATGTCTTCTCGCGCGAATCGTCCCGCCCGCCGGAGCTCTGGGTGAGCACCACCAGCCCGCCTCCGGGGAGGTTCTGAGGAAATGCGCCGTCTCCTGATCGCCGCGCTCGTCGCGGCGCCGCTCCTGGGCGCGACGCCGTCCTTCCTGCCCGCGCCGGGGATCCCGGCGGCGCGCGCCAACTCGGTCTTCGCTCCGGGGGGGCTGGGCGAGCCCTCGCTGGAGGAAAGCGCTCGGATCCGCGCCCTCGGCGGCGCGGGCGCGGCCGAGCACGGACCCCAGTCGTTCTCGCTGGTCAACCCGGCCAGCATCGCCGAGGTCGAGCACCTGATCATCGAGGGGACCGTCCTCCCGACCTACCGCCGGATCCAGACGGCCGACATCGGCACGGAGACCGCGCGCGAGACCGCGTTCCCCTCCGCGCGCGCGCTGATCCGGCTTCCGGGCCGGCTCGTCCTCGGCGGGGCCTACCTCGTCGGGACGAGCGCCCGCTTCAGGATCGATCGCGCCGAGAACGCCGGCACGCCGTCCACGCTCCGGATCGACGGAACGGGGGGCATGGACCTGATCCGCCTGAGCCTGGCGCGGCGCCTGAGCCCGACGATCAACGCCGGGCTCGACTACGAGATCGTGGCGGGGAGCTTCCGCGAGGAGTGGCGGCGCGAGTTCGCCGACACGGCGCTCGCCCTGACGCGCGACACGCTCGAGACCTCATACACGCAGCGGGGACGGCTCCGGCTCGGGATCCAGGCGATCCGAGGCGACTGGACCCTGGGCGCCGTCTACGAGACGCCGCGGGACCTGCCGCTCCAGGAGACCCAGCGCACCGCGGGGAGCCGGGTGAGCGGACCGGCCGGGACGCTTCGCATCCCCTCCGGGTACACCGTCGGCCTTTCGGCGCCGATCTCGGAACGATTGCGGGCGGTGGGGCAGTATCGCCGGGCCAACTGGAGCCGCTCCTCCCTCGCGAGCGACCTCGTCGACTTTCGCGCCATGCGCCGCATCTCCCTTGGCCTCGAGCGGCGGCGCGCCTCGATCGCGGGGATCCGCGCCGGGCTCCTCGACCGCGTGCCGCTTCGCGTCGGAGCGACGTTCCTCCGCTGGCCCGATCTGCTCCCGGTGGCGGGAGCGAGCGACATCTCCGGGGGCGTCGCCGGCGTCGACGAGTGGGCGGTCTCGGTGGGAACGGGCCTTCAGACCCAGGATCGCGGGGGCGCCATCGACTTCTCGCTCGAAGCGGGCTCGCGCGGGAGCCGCGATCGGCTCGGCGCGAGCGAGCGCTTCATCCGGCTCGGTATCTCGCTACGGGTGAGCGACGATACCTGGAAGTGACGGCCTCGCGTCGACGGCGACCCGGCGCTCCCGGCGCGCCGGCGCCGGCTCGCCGCACCGCTCGCACCGCGTGAGGGTCCGCGCCCGCTCCACGTAGTCCGCGACCGTCGCGACGAACCACGCGTGCGCCCCGAGCGAGGGGGACGCGCTCACCGTTCCCCCGCCGTACGGATGGAGCTGCTCCGGAAGGCAGCCCGCCCCCTCCGCCCGCGCCGCCGCCCAGAGGAGAAGGATCCGCGCCCCGGCGAGGTCCTGCAGGCTCCGCGCCGAGCGGATCGAGTGCTGCGCGAGCCAGAGCGTGGCCGCGATCCAGGGGTTCCCCGGCACTTCCGCGAGGTCGCTCCCGATCGAGCCGAGCGCGTCTCGCTCGTAGCGCGCGAGCCCGCCGACGCCGGTCCGGACCCAGAGTCGCGCCTTCACCGCGTCCACGGTGGCGCGGACGCGCGGGTCCTCGGGCTCGAGATCGTCGAAGAGCCCGAGCCAGAGCAGCGAGGCGTCGAGCGTCGCGTCGACCGCGCGCGCGTCCCCTTCGCGCGGCGCCGAGCGGACGAAGCGGCCGAGGTCGGGGCGATAGAACTCCCGCACCATCGCGCGCGAGACGAGGTCGGCCGCCACGATCCACGAGCGGGCCCGGGCCGACTCGCCGAAGAAGGCGGCGAGACGCGACGCGCCGCGCAACCCGCCGCGCACGGCCGCGGCGACGGAGGCGTGAGCCCCCCAACGCTCCTCCCAGAGATCGGTCGAGAGCGGAAGGCCCGTGCGCGCGTCGAGCGCCGCGGCGAGGCGGTCGGCGGCGGGCGCCATCACGTCGAGGAAGAGGGGCGCCATGAACTCGGCGTCCCGTTCCCGCTCGAAGTGGCGCGCGGCGGCCCACAGATGGAGCGCTACGCCGTCGAGCGCGCGGCGGGAGCGGTCGGCGGCCGGGGCGGGGGAGCCCGCCGCGTCGAGCACCGGCACGAGCTCGCCCGCCTCCAGCGCCGCGCGGCCGGCGAACGAGAGGTAGCGCCGCGTCGCGGCCGGATAGCCCGCCCGTCCGAGCGCGTCGGCGGCGATCGAGGCGTCGCGGAGCCAGCACCAGCGGTATTCGGGGCGCGCCGCCGGCCCCGACGGAGGCTCGACGCCCGAGAGGATCGCGCCGTCCGGCGTCTGGTGGAGCCGGAGCGTGACGAGGCTCTTCGTGTAGAGGGCGTTCACGTCCTCGGGCAGGTCGGCCCGATCGCGCGCTCCGTGGCTCGCCCAGACGTTCCAGTACGAGCGCGTGCGCGTGGTCAGAGCCGCGATCCCGCTCCGCCTGAACGCGGCGTCGACGTCGCGCGCCTCGGGGATCGTGCGCGCCGCGGCGATCGACGCGGTCACCATGGCGGCGGCCCCCGGGGCGAGCGGGATGGGAACGCCGATGACCGAATCGACGATGCCGCTCGCCTCGGCGGCGCCCTGGATCCGGCCCTGGGCCGCCTCCTCCGCGGTTCCCGGCGCTTCCTCGGAGGCACGCGCGGCGGCGGCGGCGAAGACGATGCCGGGGCCGTCCGGTCCATCGAGATTCAGGAGCAGCGCACGGCGGCCGGCGTGGTGGATCAATCCGCCGCTCGCCGCGTCGCGCAGGGCGGCCTCGCCCGTGCTCGGCGTGCCGGGCGCGAGCCTCAGGTCGTGGTGCAGGAGGAGCCGCGCGTCGCGGAAGCGGTCGCCGCGGTTCGTCACCTGGATCCGCCGCGCGAGGAGGGGGAGGCGGCTCAAGACGAGCGACTCGACCCAGACCTCGAGGCCCCAATCGGGCGCGATCAGGGAGAAGTCGGCGATCGGCGCGTCGCCCATGTGGCCCGCGGTCGAGTGAAACCCTTCGGACAGCCACCGGAACACGCCGTCCACCACGAGCGCGATCCGCGCGGGGCGGCGGAGGAGCTGATGGTCGGGAGCGAGGTGGGGCGCGTAGAGCTCGTGCAGGGCCGCCGCGCGGTCCCCGGTCGCGAGGATGGTTCCGTTTCCGATCACGAACGCGCGCGACAGACGATCCTCCTTGGAATCCCGCTCCAACTTCGATGCCGCCGGGCCGCACGCTACCAGACGCGCTCGACCGCGGTCAACGGCTCCCCCGCGAACCAACGGAGATGTCGATTGACACGCGTCACCCCCGCGTTACGATCTACCCCCGCATGCATTCAACCTTGGACGTTCTGCCGGCGTCGGTCCGAGACGCGCTGCTCGCCGTCCATCTGCTGGTCTGGGCCGTCCTCGCCGTCTTCGGCCTCCATCGGCTCCATCTGATCCGGCTCTACAAGCGGCGCCGCCGCGATGTCGCGCGTCCGGTGCCTCCCGACGAGTGGCCGCGCGTGACGATCCAACTCCCGGTCTACAACGAGCGATACGTGGTCGAGCGCCTGCTCGAGGCGGCGGCCGCCATGGACTACCCCGCCGCGCGACTGGAGATCCAGCTTCTCGACGATTCCATGGACGAGACCGTGGCGATCGCCGCCGCGAAGGTCGCGGCGCTCCGGGCGCGCGGACTCGACGTGGCGCACGTCCGCCGCCCCACGCGCGCGGGTTTCAAGGCGGGCGCCCTCCAGTACGGGCTCGAGCGCGCGAAAGGGGACCTCGTGGCGATCTTCGACGCGGACTTCGTGCCGCCCCCGACGTTCCTGCGCGACCTGGTCCCCTACTTCTCGTCGCCCGACGTCGGCATGGTCCAGGCGCGGTGGCGCCACCTGAATCAGGACTACTCCATGCTGGCGCAGGCCCAGGCGATCTCGCTCGACGGCCACTTCGTGATCGAGCACGCGGCGCGGATGGCGGGCGGGCGATTCTTCAACTTCAACGGCACCGCCGGAATCCTGCGCCGGGCGTGCATCGTCGACGCCGGCGGATGGCAGGCGGACACGCTGACGGAGGATCTCGACCTCTCCTATCGCGCGCAGATGAAGGGCTGGCGCTTCGTGTTCGCGCCGGAGGTCGGCTGCCCCTCGGAGCTCCCGGTCGAGATGAACGCCTTCAAGGCGCAGCAGCACCGCTGGGTCAAGGGCTCGATCCAGGTGGCGCGGAAGATCCTCCCCGGCCTCTGGCGCTCGTCCCTTCCGCTCGCGATCAAGGTGGAGGCGACGTTCCACCTCACGTACAACGTGGCGTACGTGTTCCTTCTCCTGCTCTCCGCGATCGTCTATCCGGTGGTCCTCGCGCGGTACGAGAGCCGGAGCCTCCTCTTCACGGCGGTCGACGCCGTGCTCTTCCTCACGGCGACCTTCTCCGTGCTCTACTACTTCGCCACGGCGCAGCGCGAGTCGCGATCCGACTGGCGCGCCCAGCTCCGCTACGTTCCGTTCGCGATGTCGCTCGGGATCGGGCTCGCCGTCAACAACTCGCGCGCCGTGCTCGAGGCGATCTTCGGATCGCGCGGCGACTTCCTCCGCACGCCCAAGTTCCGGATCGAGGGGCGGACGGATCGTTGGCGGGGGAAGCGTTACCGCTCGGCCGTCAGCGGCTGGGCTCTGGTCGAGCTGTCGCTCGGGGCCTACTTCGCGTGGGCGATGCTGGCGCTCGTCCACCACCATCTCTTCGCGCCGCTGCCGTTCTTCCTCCTCTATCTATTCGGGTTCCTGTACGTGGGCGGAGTCTCGCTCGTCCACGCCGTGCGCCGGGCCTGACCCGGGCCGGCGTCCCGCTCCCCGAGCCTCGGTCCCGGCCCGGACGCGCCGCGCGCGGCCCGACCGCCGCGCGGCGGCCGCCACGATCCACGCCGAGACGAGCCCGCCGTACTCCACCCACGGCATCCACGGCGGGAGCGCCCAGAGGCCCGTCGCGCGGAACGCCGGGAGCGGGAGGTAGGAGAGCGCCACGAGCCCCGAGAAGAGGAGGAATCCCGCGTCCGGGTGGAGCGGCAGGAGCGCGACGGCGGGCACGAGGTACCACGGAAAGACCGTGGGGCTCGCCAGGAGGAACGCGATCCAGAGGGCGAGCGTGGCGCCGGTCGCCGTGCGGGCGCGCCAGGCGATGCCGAGCGACGCGGCGGCGAGCGCCACCGCCAGGATGAGGCGCGGCGGATCGCCCCGGTGGAAGTGCGGGCGGAGGATCGCGTAGAGCGAGCCGTTCCACTCCCAGTTCCTCGTGTAGGCCTCGAGGCCCCCCCAGAGCGCGCGCCCGGCGCCGGTAAAGGGAGCGAAGAGGAGCGCGCCCGCGACGGCCGCCACGGCAAGCGTCGCCCACCGCCGGCGGCGCGCGACGGCCGGGACGAGGAGGAGCGGGACGTACTTGGTGAGCGCGGCGAGCGCGAACGTTACGCCGGCGCCGATCGAGCGCCCCCGCTCGAGGAGCGCCAGCGAGAGAACGAGGAACGCCGCCGTGGCGAGGTCGACGTGGCCGCTCCCGTAGCACTCGACGACGACGAGCGGGTTCCAGTAGTAGAGTAGGAGCCGCTCGGCCGGCAATCCGCGCCGCGCGAGGAGCCACGCGAGCGCCGCGACGAGAAGGGCCTCGAGGAGGAAGAGGAGCCCCTTCCAGGCGCGCGGCGAGGGCTCGACGCGCGCCGCGGCCCCGAAGAGGAGCTCGGCCGCGGGCGGGTAGACGGTCGGCACGTCGGCATGGTTGAGCTTCGCGAAGAGGCCGTCCCGAAATCGCGCGAGCGCGGGGTCGCTCGGCGGATGGGGGTAGGGATTGACCCCCGCCGCGACGAGGCGGCCGTCCCAGAGATAGCGGTAGAGATCCTCGGAGAGGGTCGGCGCCGACGGCAGGAGCAGGAGGCGCGGCACGAGCCCCACGAGGAGCACGAGCCAGAGGCCGCGCGAACGGCCGCCGGTCGCGGCGCCCCCGCGCAGGACGACCCAGGACGCGGCGAGGTAGAGGGCGTGCGCAGCGCCCCAGACGAGGACGAGCGTCCGGACGTGCCGGCCGAGGTCGCCCGCCCACGAGAGCGACGCGAGGGCGGCCGCGGCCGGGATGCCGAGAAGGAGGAGCAGCGCTTGTCGATTCAAGGAGCGTGGCGGATGCGATCCGTCCGATGAGCCCGCGCCGGAAGCGATCGCCCGCCGGCGCGCCGGACGCGCATCATACCAGGAAGCCCGGGGAGTCGGGCGTCCGCGCCCCCGCCGAGCTCGCCGCGTCCGATCCCGAGCTGCGGGGCCTCTGGGAGGCGGCGCCGCCCCTCGTCGAAGCGAGCCGCGCCTCCACGGTCACGCAGAACATGATCGGTGTGAGCCCCCGGATGCAGCGAATCTTCCGGCTCATCGAGAAGGTCGCGCCGACCGAGAGCACGGTCCTGATCACGGGCGAGAGCGGCACGGGGAAGGAGATGGTCGCGACGGCGATCCATCTCCAGAGCCGCCGGGCGCACCGGCCGTTCGTCGTGGTGAACGCCGCCGCCGTCCCCGAGACGCTCTTCGAAAGCGAGCTCTTCGGGCACGTGAAGGGGGCCTTCACCGGCGCCATCGCCGACAAGCGCGGGCTCCTCCACCAGGCGGACGGCGGCACCCTCTTCCTCGACGAGGTGGCCGAGATGCCGCTCGCCGTGCAGGCGAAGCTCCTTCGCGCGCTCCAGAGCGGCGAGGTCCGCCGCGTCGGGGCCGCCGAGACGCTGCACGTCGACGTGCGCGTGATCGCCGCGACGAACCGCGATCTCCCGCGGGCGCTCGCGGAGGGGCGCCTGCGCGAGGATCTCTTCTACCGCCTGAGCGTCTTCCAGATCGAGATGCCGCCCCTTCGGGAGCGGCGCGAGGACATCCCGCTCCTCGCGAACTACTTTCGGCAGCGCTACGCCCGGCGACTCGGGAAGAGGGTCGACCGGTTCACCGAGCGGGCGCAGTTCTATCTCCTTCGCTACGACTACCCGGGGAACGTGCGCGAGCTCGAGAACGCCGTCGAGCGCGCGGTGACGCTCGCCGAGCACGGCGAGATCACGCACATGGACCTCCCCCCCACGTTCCGCGACGCCCCGATCCGGCTCCTGCAGGAAGGGAGCGCCTTCCCCTACACCGAGACCCTGTCGCTGGCCGATCTCGAGGCGGAGCACATCCGGCGCGTGCTCACGCACTTCGCCGGGAACGCCACCAAGGCGGCTCGCTCGCTCGGAATTTCCCGGTCGACCTTGTGGCGAAAGATGAGAGAATACGGCCTGTGAGTGTATCGAAATGGATCAATGATACGCTCTATTATGAAACGGTTGACACGGTTTGGAACGCCGACCAAGGCAGGCATGATCTAGGTAAACATAGAAGTTACTTGTAGTTAACGGCGAAACTCCTCCGTGGCACGGTCGCTGCAGTAAGCTCCCGGTGGTAGACCTGCGCGGGAACCATAGCCGCGCGAAGTGAACCCCAGGAACCCATTCAGCAAGGAGGAGACGCATATGGCTCTGGTTCGTTGGAATCCGACCCGCGATCTATTCCGGGACGACATGGCGCGCATCATGGACGAGTTCCTCGGACGCCGGCTCGACGTGGAGAGCTCCACGGTCTGGCAGCCCGCCGTCGACATCGAGGAGAACGCGGAAGGATACCTCGTTCGCGCGGAGCTCCCGGGCATGAAGCTCGAGGACATCAAGATCACGCTCAGCGAGGGGCAGCTCGTGGTGCGCGGCGAGAAGCGGCGCGAAGAGGAGAAGTCGGGCGCGACCTACCATCGCGTCGAGCGCGTCTACGGGACGTTCGAGCGCGCGTTCACCCTCGGTCACGCGGTGAAGACCGACTCGATCGAGGCGACGTATCGCGACGGCGTGCTCGAGGTTCGCGTTCCGAAGGCCGAGGAGGCCAAGACGCGGGAGATCCCGATCAAGGTCGCGAAGTAGCGAGCGGTAGAAGACATCGGCCGGAGAGGGCGAGTTCCCGCGAGGGAACGCGCCCGCCGGCACATCCAGGCGCGGGACGGAGGGTCCGTCCCGCGCGATTCGGAGGGGGACCATGGGAAAGATCATCGGAATCGACCTCGGCACGACGAACTCGTGCGTCGCCGTGATGGAAGGCGGCGAGCCCGTCGTGATCGCGAACTCCGAGGGAGCCCGAACGACTCCCTCCATCGTCGCGTTCACCAAGGCGGGCGAGCGCCTCGTCGGACAGGTCGCCAAGCGCCAGGCCGTGACGAATCCGCAGAACACCGTCTACTCGATCAAGCGCTTCATGGGCCGGAAGCACTCGGAGGTGATCGAGGAAGAGAAGAACGTGCCCTACGCGGTCAAGGAAGGGCCGGGCGGCCAGGTCGTCGTTCAGCTGGGCGACAAGTCGTACACGCCGCCCGAGATCTCCGCGATGATCCTCCAGAAGATGAAGCAGACCGCGGAGGACTACCTGGGCGAGAAGGTGACCGAGGCGGTCATCACCGTGCCGGCCTACTTCAACGACTCGCAGCGCCAGGCGACCAAGGACGCGGGCCGGATCGCTGGCCTCGAGGTGAAGCGGATCATCAACGAGCCGACCGCGGCCGCGCTCGCGTACGGCCTCGACAAGAAGAAGGACGAGAAGATCGCCGTCTACGACCTGGGCGGCGGCACGTACGACATTTCCGTGCTCGAGCTGGGCGACGGCGTCTTCGAGGTCAAGTCCACGAACGGCGACACGCACCTGGGCGGCGACGACTTCGACAAGCGCGTGATCGACTGGCTCGCCGAGGAGTTCCGGAAGTCGGACGGCATCGACCTCCGCAAGGACCCGATGGCGCTCCAGCGGCTCAAGGAGGCCGCCGAGAAGGCCAAGATCGAGCTCTCGACCGTCATGCAGACCGACGTGAACCTGCCGTTCATCACGGCCGACGCGAACGGGCCGAAGCACCTGAACCTGACGCTGACCCGGGCGAAGTACGAGCAGCTCGTCGACGATCTCATCCAGCGGACGATCGAGCCGATGGAGCGCGCGCTCGCGGACGCGGGGCTCAAGCCGACGGAAATCGACGAGGTGATCCTGGTCGGCGGCGCGACGCGCACGCCGAAGGTCCAGGAGGTCGTGAAGAAGTTCTTCGGCAAGGAGCCGCACAAGGGCGTGAACCCGGACGAGGTCGTAGCGATCGGCGCGGCCATCCAGGGCGGCGTCCTCGCGGGCGACGTGAAGGACGTGCTCCTGCTCGACGTGACGCCCCTGTCGCTCGGGATCGAGACCCTGGGCGGCGTGATGACGAAGCTGATCGAGCGGAACACGACGATTCCGACCAAGAAGACCGAGGTCTTCTCGACCGCGGCGGACGGTCAGACGACGGTGGAGATCCACGTGCTCCAGGGCGAGCGCGACCTGGCGGTCGACAACAAGACGATCGGCCGGTTCCAGCTCACCGGCATTCCGCCGGCCCCGCGCGGGATCCCTCAGATCGAGGTGACGTTCGACATCGACGCGAACGGCATCCTCCACGTCTCGGCGCGCGACAAGGCGACCGGCAAGGAGCAGAAGATCCGGATCGAGGCGAGCGGCGGGCTGACCGAGCAGGAGATCAAGAAGATGGTCAGCGACGCGGAGGTCCACGCCTCGGAGGACAAGAAGAAGCGCGAGGAGATCGAGGTGAAGAACCGCGCCGACGCGCTCGCGTACGAGACGGAGAAGAACCTCAAGGAGTTGTCCGAGAAGATGGACGGCGCCGACAAGGCGAAGGTCGAGAGCGCGCTCGCCGACCTCAAGAAGGCGATCGAGTCCGGCGGAACCGAGTCGATCCGCACGGCCAGCGAGGCGATGAGCCGCGCGTGGAACGAGGTGTCGAGCAAGCTCTACGCGGAAGCCGGGAAGTCGGGTCCGGCGGGTCCCGGCGCCGGCCCCGAGGGCGGGGACGCGGGGGGCGGCCCGTCCGCGGAGGGCGGCAAGAGGAAGGACGGCGGCGACGGGGCGGTGGACGCGGACTACGAGGTCGTGAAGTAGCGGGCGCCGGAACGGATCACGTTGCTTCGGGGCCTCCGCGGGGAACCCCGCGGGGGCCTTCCTGTTTCCTTCGCTCCCCGTGCCGCCGCCAGATCAGGCGCGCGGGCGCCTGCGTGAGCGCGATCACGACGAGGAGCCCCGCGTGCGCCACCGCGTAGCGCGCGATCAGCGCGGCCCCGCTCACGTAGTGCGCCCGGTCGGGGCTCAGCAGGAACTGCATCGCCGAGAAGGTTCGATCGTACTTCTCGATCACGCCCGCCGTGCCGAGCGTGAGCGCGATCCATCCCACCGGGAGGGTCGCCGCGGCGAGGGCCGCCGCGACCACGCGGCGGGTCCCGCGTCCGGGGAGCGCCGCCAGGGCCGATCCTCCGGTCGCCACGGCCAGGAGCCACGCGCCGAGCATGACCGACGCGCCGAGGCCGCCGCCGCCGGCCATCAGCTCCGTCAGATTGTCGGTCGCCGCGCGCGTCACGACGACCCAGTGCGCCACGGCGAGCGCCGGTACCGCCGTGACCGCCCAGCGAAGGAACGCGCGCCCGTAGTGGCGCCGCCGCGCTCCGGCCAGGAAGCCCGCGAGGAGCGCGCCTCCCGTCAGGAGCATCGATACCGCCCCGAAGAGCGCGACGAAGCGTCCGATCATCTCCAGCTCCAACGGCCACTCGAGGACGGGTGATCCCACCACGTCGTGGATCGCCTCCATCGGGACGACGGCGCGCACGGCGACCCACGCGGCGAGGGCGTGCGCCAGCGCGAGCGCCGGGAGATACGCGGCGCGGCGCCACCCGTCGTGAGCGGCCCAGCGGGCCGCGAGGAGCGGGGGAGCGAACGCGGCGAAGAGGACCAGGGGAAACCCGGCGACGGCGAGCGCGGTGCCGCCGCGCCCGAATAGCTCGCGCACGTTGTAGGGCACGCCCGGGGAGAGCGCCGCCACGGCCGAGATCGAGACGAGCGCCGCGTAGCCGACCGCGAGCGCGATCGCGGCGCCGCGGAGCGTCCAGCCCCGGCGGACCGTCGCGCCGTCTTCCGGTGGGGAGTCCACGCGCGGCGCGGGGTCGGGAGCGATCGCCGCCGTCCGGGGAGGCGCCGCGGCCATCCGCCGCGCGATCGCGCGGGCGCCCGCGTATCCCGCGGCGCCCCCCACGGCGGCGAGGAGCCAATCGGCCGAATCGGGCGTCTTGCTCGGCAGGAAGACCTGCACCGCCTCGATCAGGAAGGCGCCGGCGCCGATCGCGGCGACCGACCCGGCGGCGGCCGCGCGCCGTGCCCGCGCGCCGCGCACGCGCGCGAAGACCACCGCGAGGGCCACGCCGAGCGGGACGAAGAGGAACACGTTCTTGAGGAGTTCGTCGAAGGCGACGTACTCGGTGCCGGTCCAGTAGGCTCGGAACGGGACGGAGAAGAGGAGGCCGACGCGCGGATCGATGACGGCCCGCACGTATTCGAAGTCGTACGGATACCACGAGGCCGCGGCCACGAAGGCCGCCCATCCGAAGAAGGCGACGAGCGCGACCCAGGGCGCGCGCGAGCCGTGTCCCGCCACCGCGGCGGCCGCCGCGGGGCCGCGGGGGCGGATCCGCGTTCCGAGCCAGGCGCCGAGCGCGCCGCCCGCGGCGGCGCAGATCACGTCGGTCACGTCGCAGACCCGGCTCTGCACGAGGAGCTGCGCCGCCTCGACCGCCATCGCGAGGAGCACGGTGAGGCACCACCCGACCGACGGCGCGCCGCGGCCGATCGTCCAGAGCGCCGGGAGCGGGAGCCAGAGCGCCGCCTCGATCCCGAGCGACCAGAGCGCCTCGATCGGGCTTCGACCGAGCCCCGAGAACGGGACCAGGTGGATCATGCCGCGGTGCCACTTCTCGTAGATCACGTGGGGGCTCGAGGTGAGGTCGAGCGGCATGAGGTCGTAGAGGAGGAGAAAGGCGACGTAGGGCGGGAGGAGCCAGCGGGCGACGCCTTCGCGGCCGCTCACCTCCCCCCAGCGGTCGAGCGCGGCCCGAACCCGATCGCCCGCGATCCACCACCCGATCACGCCCATCGCGGCTCCGATCGAGCCCGCGATCACGTCGTAGAAGGAGACCGAGCGCGCGGGAACGTAGATCTGCGCGAACTCGAGCGCCATGACGAAGAGGAGGCCGGCGAGCCAGACCGCGGCGCTCCGGAGGATCCCCGCGAAACCCCGGGGTCGCGCGCCGAGGACTCCCGCCCAGAGGAAGGCGAAGACGGCGAAGAGGATCACGTTCGCCGTGAAGTCGGAGCGGTAGAGGCGCCCCAGGTGGAGCGTGAGGATGGGACGGTAGCGCGCCAGCGCCGCGGCCCACGCCACCGGGGCGAACCGGAGCGGGACGAGGCACCCGTAGACGACGAAGAGGGTATAGCCGATCGCGGGGAAACGGAGCGCGCGGACTCCGGCCTGGCTTCGAATGCGGTTCAACCGGTACCCTCGTCCTCGTCGTGATCGGGCGGAGGGCGCGCGGAGACCGCGCGACGGCGCGCCCGGGGGGGCTCGAGCCCGCCGATGGAAGCACGGAGCGCCGCCTCTTGGCCAGCGTTCGATTCCGCCCCCGCGCGAATCCGGGTCGCGATCGACGCGCCGGTACGTACTCCAGGGTGAACGATCCTACCGCGTCCGTACCCGAACCCCCATCCACGGAGACCGATCATGCGCGAGACCCCATTCGAGAAGGCGACCTTCGCGGCCGGCTGCTTCTGGGGCGTCGAGTCGACGTTCCGGGCGGTGCCCGGCGTCGTCGACGCCGTCTGCGGCTACACCGGCGGCCGGACGGCCGATCCAACCTACGAGCAGGTCTGCTCGGGGCGCACCGGCCACGCCGAGGCGGTCGAGGTGAGCTACGACCCGGCCCGCGTGACGTACGAACAGCTCCTCGACGTCTTCTGGGAGAACCACGACCCGACGACGCCGAACCGACAGGGACCCGACGTCGGCGAGCAGTACCGCTCAGCCGTCTACTTCCGCACGATCGACCAGGAGCGGTCGGCCCGGGCGCGGAAGGAGGCGCTCCAGGCGGAGGGGCGGTTCCGCCGCCCGATCGTCACGGAGATCACTCCCGCGGGCCCGTTCTACCGGGCCGAGGAGTACCACCAGCGCTATTTCGAGCGCCGGGGCATCGCCCCGACGTGCCACCTGCCGGGCCGGTAACCGGGCCAAAAGGAGCCGGCTCCGGCCGGACGCCGGGCGGAATCGCACCGCCCCGCGTCTCCCTCTCCTTCCTCTCCCCTTGTCGGGCCTGCACTTATCGGTGCGGGCCCGTTTCATGCTTCCCGGCCTCTCGAGGGCCGCGAATCGCCGCGCCCGGAGGAGGCAGATTGGGAGCCACGGGCAGCTCGCTCTTCGCGCACTTCCCCCACCCCGCGTGGATCTACGACACCGCGACCCTCCGCTTCCTGGAGGTCAACCCCGCGGCCGTCTCGAGTTATGGATACTCGCGCGACGAGTTCCTCGCCATGTCCCTGGAGGAGATCCGTCCTCCGGCGGAGGTCGTGGAATTGCGACGACAGCTCGCCCGGATCGCGGCCGGGGGCCCCGGAGTCTCGAATTTCTCCGAGGTGACGCATCGGCGGAAGGACGGCAGCACCCTCCTCGTGGAGATCTCGTCCCGGCCGATCCGGTACCACGGACGCCCGGCCCGACTCGTCACGGCGGTCGACATCACCGACCGCGCGCGGGCGACGGCCGCGCTCCGGGCGAGCGAGGAGCAGTTCCGGACGATCGCCGACAACCTTCCGGCGGTGGTGTGGATGGTCGGTCCCGACGGCCTATGCACCTGGACGAACCAGCGATGGCTGTCCCTCACCGGGACCCGCCTCGAGGATAACCTCGGCGCGGGCTGGGCCGCTTCGGTGCACCCGGACGATCGGGAGCGCGCGATGGCGACCTTCGGCGCGGCGCTCGCCTCTCGAGCCCCGCTGGCCATGGAGTTCCGGGTCCGGACGATCGACGGGACCACCCCGTGGTTCGTCGTCCTGGCCGAGCCTCGGTTCGCCGCCGACGGGTCCTTCCTGGGCTACATCGGGACCTGCACCGAAGCCGAGGCGATTCGTCAGGCGAGGGAGACGGTCCGCCTCTACGAGCAGGTCGTCGAGCGCATGACGATGGGACTCTGCGTTTGGCACCTCGACGATCCCGGCGACCCCGAGAGCCTGCGTCTGGTCGCGGCGAATCCGGCGGCGTCGACCTTCACCGGACTCGACATGCCCGGTGCGATCGGCCGGTCGATCGGGGAGTGCTTCACCACGGCCCTCGAGTTCGGGCTTCCCGAGAAGATCCAGAGGACGATCCAGACGGGCGCCGAGCGCGACCTGGGACGCATCCGCTACTCCGACGACCGGGTCGCCGAGCGCGTCTTCGACGTGAAGGTCTTTCCGCTCCCCGGCGATTGCGCGGGGGTCGTCTTCGAGGACGTGACCGCCGAGTCGCAATCGGAGCTGGCGACGACGCGGCAGAAGGAACTCCTGGAGACGATCTTCGACCACATCCCGGTGATGATCGCCCTCCTGGGCCCGGACGGGATCGTGAAGCTCGTGAACGGCGCCTTCCGGCGGACCCTCGGGTACACGCTCGAGGATGTCCGCTCCCCGGAGTTCCTCGAGATGCTCTACCCGGATCCGGAGTACCGCCGCCAGGTCTTCGGGTTCATCGAGAAGGCCGACGGGCGCTTCGCGGACTTCCGCACGACCGCGCGCGACGGCCATGTCATCGAGGCGATGTGGGCGAACGTCCGCCTGAGCGACGGCTCCCTGATCGGGATCGGCCAGGATCAGACCGAGCGAAAGCGGCTCGAGGATCAGCTCCGCCAGGCGCAGAAGCTCGAATCGGTCGGAAGGCTCGCCGGCGGCGTCGCGCACGACTTCAACAACCTGCTGACCGTGATCATCGGGTTCGTGGGGCTGGGCCGCCAGCAGTTCGCGCCCGATCACCCGGTGCAGCGATCGATGGACGAGATCGGCAAGGCGGCCGACCGCGCGGCCGCGCTCACCCGCCAGCTGCTCGCCTTCAGCCGAAAGGAAGTGATCCGGGCCGAGGCGCTCGACCTGGGGCAGACCATCGGCGGGATGAGCGGAATGCTCCGGCGGCTGATCGGCGAGGACATCCGGCTCCATACGGAGATCGGCGGCGGCGACATGACCGTGCTCGCCGACCGGGGACAGATCGACCAGGTGGTCATGAACCTCGCAGTCAACGCCCGGGACGCCATGCCGCAGGGCGGCGACCTCCACATCGGCGTCGACGCGGATTCGGGGCCGAGGGGTGCCTCCCGAGCCGTTCACCTGTCGATCCGAGACACGGGATGCGGCATGACCGAGGACGTGAAGCGCCAGATCTTCGAGCCCTTCTTCACCACGAAGCCGGTGGGAGAGGGGACGGGGCTGGGCCTCGCGACGGTCTACGGCATCGTGCACCAGGCGGGGGGCACGATCGACGTGGAGAGCGAGCCGGGCATGGGGACGACCTTCCACATCCGGCTGCCGCTCCACGCGCGCCCGGCGCCCGCCGCGGCGAAGGGGCGCGTCGAGGAGGCGGCGCCGGGCGGCGGCGAGACGGTGCTGGTCATCGAGGACGAGGACGCCGTGCGGCGGCTCATCGTCGCCGTGCTCCAGGGCGCGGGGTATGCGGTGCTCGAGGCCGCGGGGGCCCTGGACGCGATCGGGCACGCCTCGGATTCGGCGACGCCGATCGACCTCATCCTCTCCGACCTCGTGATGCCCGGGCTCAACGGGCGCGAAGTCGTCGAACGGGTCGAGATGCTTCGGCCCGACGTGCCCAAGCTCTACATGTCGGGTTACACCAACGACGCCATCGTGCGCCGGGGGATCGAGACCGGCGACGCGCCCTTCCTCCAGAAGCCTTTCTCACCCGCGGTCCTGCTCCGGCGGGTGCGGGAAATTCTCGACGGCGGCGCGGCCCGGCGCCGGTCCATGCGTTCGTCGATTTCCCGCTAAGCATTCGGAACCCTTCCGCCGATACCTCCCACGTCGCCGGGGCGCCACGCGCCCGGACCAGAACGGGGGAGCACAACTCCTTGAATTTCAACGTCGCCGTCATCATGCCGCCCGGCCCGGAGCGGGACGCGTTCGCCGAGCATCTCGGCGGGCGCGCTTCAGCCGTTCTGACGGTCGACTCGGTGGAGGAATATCTCGCGGGCCGCCGCGACGACACCTGCTCGCTGGCGTTCCTCGACTTCGGCACCCACGACGACTCGCACCCGATCGACCGGCGCGACGCCGTTCGCCGCATGAAGCAGCGCTGGCCGCGGATGCAGCTCGCGCTCTGGCTCGATCGGTCGGACGCGGCGGACGCCGCGGAGATGAACGAGCTCGGGATCCGCAACATCTTCCTCAAGCCGGTTCGCTTCGAGGCCTTGGAGGGCCTGCTCCAGGCGGCGGGGAAGAGCGTCGCGCAGCAGGCGCGGCAGCAGCGCGAGACGGCACGCGTCGAGCAGGAGTTCCGCTTCGACCGGATCATCGGGGAGAGCCCCGCGATCCGCCGCGCGGTGGAGCTGGCCCAGAGCGTCTCCCTGAGCAGCGCCACCTCGGTCCTCATCCTGGGCGAGAGCGGCGTCGGCAAGGAGCTCTTCGCGCGGGCGATTCACGGCGAGAGCCCCCGCGCCCACGGGCCCTTCTTGGAGATCAACTGCGCCGCGATCCCGCGCGAGCTCCTCGAGAGCGAGCTCTTCGGTCACGAGAAGGGCGCGTTCACGGACGCCTCGCAGCAACGGATCGGGCTCTTCGAGGCGGCGGAGCACGGCTCCGTCTTCCTCGACGAGGGGGGGGAGCTGCCGCTCACGCTCCAGGCCAAGCTGCTCAAGTTCCTCGACATGAAGATCGTGCGCCGGGTCGGCGGCTCGCGCGACATTCCCGTCGATGTGCGGATCCTGACGGCCACGAACCGGAACCTGGCCGACGAGGTGCGCTCCGGGCGGTTCCGCGAGGACCTCTTCTACCGCTTGAACGTCGTGCCGATCGACGTGCCGCCGCTGAGGGAACGGAACGGAGACATCGTCCTCCTCGCGCGCACGTTCACCGAGCGGCTCTCGCGGAAGCTGGGGCGTTCGGCCCGGCTCAGCGCGGCCGGCGAGAAGGCGCTCCTCCGCTATCCGTGGCCGGGCAACGTGCGGGAGCTGACGAACGCGATCGAGCGCGCCATCCTTCTCGCCCGCGGGGACGAGATCGGCCCCGCCGAGCTGGCCCTCCCCACCATCCAGGAGCGCGGCGTGGGGGACGTCGACCTGTCCGACCTGGGACTTCGCATTCCCGCCGAGGGGATCTCGCTCCTGGCGGTCGAGAAGGCCGCCATCGAAGCGGCCCTCACCAAGACCGGCGGGAACGTGGTCGAGGCGGCCCGGCTCCTCCACATCGGCCGCGGGAGCCTCCGCTGCAAGATGCGCCGGCACGGGGTCGACCGCCCTCGGGAGAGCCGCCCGGAGATCCCCGTCCGCCAGCACGCCTAGCCCCGCCGCCCCCCGCCGCGGCCCAGCCCCATCCCGTCCGCGGCGGTCCGCGTGGCTCGATCCGGCCCAATCGCCTTGACAGTGGCCTTGCCCCATCCGTAGCCTCATCGACGAATCCCGAACCGTTCGTTTCCCATCCCGCATCCATGCCAAGAGGAAACCCCCAGTGGTCCCATCCGTGACCGACGAGGAACTCGTCCAGAGGGCGCAGCGAGACGACGATCGTTCCTTCGGTGAGCTCGTCACGCGATATGAAACCAAGGTCTACAGCCTGGCCCTCAAGATGCTGCGCAACCCGGAGGACGCCGAGGACGTGCTCCAGGAGACGTTTCTGCGCGCCTATCGGGGGATCAAGTCGTTCCAGGGCCATTCGACCTTTTCGACCTGGATCTACCGCATCACGGCCAACTCGGCCCTGATGAAGCTGAGGAAGAAGCAGCTTCCGACGGTGTCGATCGACGACGCCGACGAGCGGGAGGCGCCGATCAACATCGCCGACTGGGCTCCCGGCCCCGTCGAGCGGCTGATGAGCGAGGAGACGAGGAAGGCGATGGAAGACGCGATCGAGGCGCTGCCCCCCGAGTTCCGGCAGGTCTTCATCCTGCGGGACGTCGAGGAGCTGTCGAACGCCGAGGTGGCCGACGTGCTCGACCTGTCGGTGGCCGCCGTGAAGTCGCGGCTCCACCGCGCCCGACTCAAGGTTCGAAACCGGCTCGCGCAGTACTTCAACGAGTCGAAAACGGGACGCGCCATGGGAGCCAAGACATGATGACGTGCAAGGAGGTCCTCGATTCGCTGTCCGCCTACCTCGACGCGGAGCTCAAACAGGAGGTCGCGTCGGAGATGCACAAGCACATCGGAATGTGCAGCGATTGCCGGGCCGAGTTCGATTCCCTCACGATGACCATCAAGCTCTACCACCACGCCTCTACGCCGGCGATGCCCACCGAATGCCACGACCGTCTCATCAAGGTGCTCGAGCTGGAGCGCCTGAAGCCGAAGCGCGAGTCCCGCGACCCGTCCGCATCCGACGCCTAGGGCGCCCCGGACCCGCGGCCCGATGTCCTCCGCCGCTCCGCTCCGAATCCGGCTCTTCCGCCCGCAGAACCAGCTCGGCGACCTGCTCCTGAACGTCCCGGCCATCCGGGCGATCCGCGAACGCTACCCCGCCGCCCACATCACGCTCGTCGTCGGGCGCCAGAACGCGTCCGCCGTCCTGGGACAGCCCTGGGCCGACGAGATTCGCGTGGTGGACACGCGAAACTTCCTCGGCGTGCTCCGGGCGTCGCTCGCGCCGGCGAGGCGCACCGACCTCGCGATCTACTTCACGACGGTTTCCTATTCGCGGAGCGGCGCGTTCCTGGTCCGGCGGTCGCGCGCGCGGGACCGGATCGGGTTCGATCCGATCCGCTATGCCGAGCGGGATCGCGCCGCCCTGACGCGCGCCGTCGACTATCCCGCGGGCGCGCCGCATCAGGCGGAGGTCACCCTCGCGCTCGCCCGCGCGGCCGGGGCGGCTGGGCCGCCGCCCCCGCCCCCGTACTACCTTCCCGACCGTGATCTCGCCTCACGGGCGCCGGAGGGAGTGGTCTACGTGCATCCGGGCGCGGGGAAGCTCAAGAACCGCTGGCCCGCCGCCCGATTCGCGACGGTCGCGGCGGAGCTCCTGGCGCGCGGACACGACGTGAGGCTGATCGAGGGACCGCAGGACGCGGGGACGACCGGCGCCGTCAGCGCGGCGGTGGGGCGCGCGCTTCCGGTGGTCCGTGGCGAGACGATTCCGATGCTCGCGGCCCGGTTCTCACGCGCCGCGCTCTACGTCGGCAACGACACGGGACCGCTCCACCTGGCCGGGGCCGTCGGGTGCCCGACCGTGGGGATCTACGGGTGGTCCGATCCCAACGAATGGAAGCCGGTCGGCCGCTGTGTGCGCTGGGCGCGCGCGGCCGACCACGAACTCGAATCGGTGGCGGCGGCGGACGTGCTCGACCGGGCGCTGCCGCTCTTGACGGAGGAACCATGCGCGAAGGGTTGAGGGGTCGCGTGCGAGGGATCGCGCGCGCGGCGGGGGTGGCGGCGGTCGCGACGCTCCTCGTGGGGCTCCCGAGCACGGGGCGCGCGGCACCGGCGGCGACGGCGAAACGGTTCACGCTGGGTCCTTGGACGTCGGGCGACCCCATGCTCGCGACCATCGCCGACCGCGAGGCCGCGCGGGACACCGCCGGGATCGCTGGCGCGATCCTCTCGACTCGTACCGAGCCGTCGGTTCGCGCCGCCGGGGCCCGGGCGCTCGGCAGGATCCAGAGCCGCGGGTCGGTGCCCGTTCTGGTCCGGCTGATCCAGGACCGGACCCCATCGGTTCGCCGGGAGGCGGCGTTCGCGCTCGGCCTGATCGGCGATTCCCTGGCGGCGCCGGCCCTCGCGTCGCGTCTCGGGGCCGAGCCCGACCCCGCGACGAGGGTCGCGATCGTGACCGCGCTCGGATACCTGGGCGCGCGCTCGAGCGGGCCGGCCCTCCTCCGCTCGCTTCGGGGGCCCCGCGCCGCGGAGCGGGAGGCCGCCGCGCTCGCGGCGGCCCGATCGCGCGACTCGACGCTGGTCGCGCCGCTCCTCCGCCTCGCGAAGGATCCGCGGGTCGACGCGCGCTGGCGCGCCGCGTACGCGCTCGGAAGGATCGGGGACCGGAGCGCGGCGCCGACGCTTCGCCTCATGATCCGGGACCGGGCCGAGATCGTCCGCTCCATGGCGTCGCGCGCGCTCGGCGAGGTCGGCGACTCCGCCGCGGCGCCACGCCTGGTCGGCCTCTTCCGCGATCCGTCCTGGCGCGTGCGGGTGAACGCGGCCCACGCCCTGGCCGCGATCCATGGAACGAGCGACGCGCGATCGGTCCGCCCGCTCCTCGCCGATTCGAGCGCGCAGGTGCGGTGGGAGGCGGCGCTCGCCCTGGGCGCGCTCGGCGACGGGGGCGCCGTCAAGAGCCTCAGGGCGGCGCTCCACGACAGCGCGACGGGCGTCGTTCAGGGCGCCGCCATGGCGCTCCTCAAGATCGAGGGGGAGGAGGCGGTGCCGG
Organism: Candidatus Eiseniibacteriota bacterium; assembly: GCA_036380835.1. Taxonomy (GTDB): domain Bacteria; phylum Eisenbacteria; class RBG-16-71-46; order SZUA-252; family SZUA-252; genus DASQJL01. The sequence goes on from DASVDZ010000081.1 coordinate 42,877, forward strand.
CGATCGCCCCCGCGCTCGACCTTCTGCCGCCGTTCCTCCGCTCGGGACTCGCCGAAGCGCTCGGCGATCTCTCCGGTCCGGCGTCGCTCGAGATCCTCCTCGCCCGCCTTCGGGACGGCTCCGATCCGGCGGCCGCGGCGGGGGCCGCCTCGGGCCTCGGCAAACGCTCCGGCGACCGCGGCGCGGCCCTCCCGGCGCTCCGCGAGGCGCTCGGCGCGAAGGATTTCAGCGTCGTCTGCTCCGCCGCCGAGGCGCTCGGCGCGCTCGGCGACACCGCGTCGGTGCCCGCGCTCGCGGCGCTCTTCCACCGGGCCGGCGCGCCCGACGACGCCGACGTGCGCGCGTCGGCGTCGACCGCGCTCGCCGCGATCAAGACCCCCGCGGCGCTCGACTCGCTCCGCCCGGCGCGCTCCGATCCCGATCGCCGGGTGCGCGGGATCGCCACCGCGGCGTTGGGGATGCCCGCCGACTCGGTCGCCGCCGAGCCCGCTCCGCCGCTCCGCGTCGATCCGCTCCCGGCGCGCCCGGCGCGCGCCGCGGTCGTCGTCACCGAGCGCGGAGCGATCCGGATCGCGCTCGATCCGGCCGCCGCCCCGCGCACGGTGGAGAACTTCGCGCGCCTCGCCCGCTCCGGCTACTTCGACGGGCTCGCCTTCCATCGGGTCGTACCCGACTTCGTGATCCAGGACGGGTGCCCGCGCGGCGACGGCTGGGGCGGTCCCGGGTACGCGATTCCCTGCGAGTACAACGACCTCCCCTACGCGGAGGGGACCGTCGGAATGGCGCTCTCGGGGAAGGACACCGGGGGGAGCCAGTGGTTCGTGACGCTCTCGCCGCAGCCGCGGCTGGAGGGGCGCTACACGGTCTTCGGCAAGGTCACGTCGGGGATGGGCGTGGTCGAGCGGATCATGCCCGGCGATCGGATCGTCAAGATCGTGGTGGAGTAGCGAGCCGGACGGCTACGTCAGCGCCAGCACCAGCCGTTCGAGGAAGCGCTTGAGCGGCGTCGCCGCGGCCGCGACCGCCGCCGTCACGTCCTCGTGCGCGAGCCGCGCCGCGCCCTTCCCGGCCGCTCGGTTCGTGATGCAGGAAATCGCCGCGCAGGGGACGCCGAGCGCGGCCGCCTCCGCCGCCTCGGCCGCGGTCGACATGCAGACGGCGTCGGCGCCCATCCGCTCGAGCATCGCGATCTCGGCCGGCGTCTCGTAGGACGGCCCGAGCATCACGCCGAGCACCCCCCGCTCGAGGCGGACGCCCGCGACGACCGCGGCGTGCGCGGCCTTCGCGAGCAGCTCCTCCGCGTAGACGGGGCGCGACGCGAGGCCCCGCGGCCCGGCTGGGGCGCCGCTCGCGGCATCCTCCCCGTCCGGGTCGGGCGGGCGCACGGGGCGCGAGGGCCCGCGCCACTGGAGATTCACCTGGTCCTCGACCAGCATCAGCGCCCCCGGGGTCATGCGGGGCGCGATCCCTCCCGCCGCGTTCGTCAGGATGAGCGATTTGATTCCGAGCGCCGCCATGACGCGCACCACCCGCGTCACCGATTCCGCGGGATATCCCTCGTAGAGGTGGGAGCGTCCCTGCGCGACGACGACGGGCCGCCCTGACCACCGCCCGATGAGGAGGCGCCCCGAGTGGCCCGCCACCGTGGAGCGCGGCAGGCCGGGGATTTCCGCGGTGGGGAGCGCCGCGTCCCAGGCGACGCCGTCGGCGACCACGCCGAGGCCGCTCCCGAGGACGAGGCCGACTCGCGGGACGATCGACGTGCGGCGCCGGACGACGCGGAGCGCCTCCTCCGCGTCGAACGGGGCCGGCTCGGCGGGGAGCCGCCGGACGCGGCTCACAGGACGTCCGGGTCGAGCCGCGCCTGGCGCGTGGTGGAGAAGCGGAGGGCGCGGCGCGACAGGAACACGAGGTAGAGGAGGCCGAGAAGGAACGGCGCCATCTCGGCCGCGATGGACCAGGCTCCCGCCCCTTCGGCGTACGGCTGCGCCGCGCGGAGGAGGGCCGGACCGGCCGCGAGGAGGATCCCGCCGGCGAACGACCAGCGCCCGGCCACCGCGCAGGCGAGCGCGAGGAAGCCGAGCGCCGCGGGCGGATTGCTCTGGGACTCGCGGACGAGGAGCGCCGCGGCGGGCAGCGTCCAGAAGGCGCCGAGCGCGATTCCCGAGAACCGGTGGATTCCGCCGCTCGAGCCGGGGACGCGTAGCGCGGGGGATTCGCCGAAGGCGCGGAGCTTGAGCCCGAACGGCGTCTGCCACATCACCCACGCCGACAGCGCGATCAGGACCGGCGCGATCCAGAGGAACGGATTCGCGACCAGGTCCTCGGCGATCGTGCCGTCGAAGATGGTGCCGCGGACCAGACCCGGCGCGGGGAACTCGGTGAAGATGCGATAGGGGCCCGCGCGGATCACGAGGCCCAGCGCGCAGGCGGGAACGAGGCTCAGGCAGAAGGAGCCGGCCGCCATGTCGGCGCGCAGGAGTTGGAGGAGCGCCCCCGCCGCGAGGCCGAACGCGACGGCGGCCAGGGCACCGATCCCGACCGCCGCGGCGTAGCTCGACGTCCATTCGTAGCCCAGGATCAGGCCGATCATGGCCGACGCCACGCATCCCTCGACGCCCAGGCCCGAGAACCCGGCGCGCTCCCAGTAGAGGCATCCGGCGACGAGGAGCGCGAGCGCCGCCCACTCGGCGGGGAAGTGGAGGAGCGGGACCCAGTCGAACCCCGCCCCCAGAGCGCCGTTCATCGCGCGTCGGAGACGAGGGCGCGGAGCTTCGTCTTGAGCAGGTCGATCGCCACGAAGTTGTAGCCGCCCTCGGGAATGATCAAGTCGGCGTAGCGCTTCGAAGGCTCCACGAACTGGAGGTGCATCGGGCGCACGCTCGACTCGTACTGCCGGATGATCGAGTCGAGCGTCCTCCCGCGCTCGGTCAGGTCGCGCTTGAGCCGGCGGATGAACCGGACGTCGGGGTCGGCGTCCACGTAGAGCTTGATGTCCATCAGCTGCCGGAGCGCCGGATCCTCCAGGATGAGAAGCCCGTCGAGGATGATGACGCGCCGTCCGGCGGCCCGGCGCCCCTCGGGGAGCCGCGTGTGCGTGCGCATGTCGTAGACCGGCATCTCGACCGACCCGCCGTTCAGGAGCGTCTCGAGCTGCGTTCGGAGGAGGTCGCGGTCGAAGGCGTCGGGGTGATCGAAGTTCCGGTTCTCGCGCTCGCCGAGCGGGATCGCCTGGAGGTCCTTGTAATAGAAATCCTGCTCGATGAGCAGCACCTCGTCGCCGCCAAGGTCCTCGGCGATCGCTTGGGCGACGAGCGTCTTGCCGGCCCCGGTGCCGCCGGCGATGCCGATCAGGATGCCGCGTCGACCGAGGGGCATCGCGGCTAGGCGGTCCCCGCCTGGCGCGCGGCCCGCTCGGCTTCGATCTCCGCCTCGGTCAGCGCCGCGACATACGGAAGATGGCGGAACCGCTCCGCGTAATCGAGCCCGTACCCGACGACGAAACGGTCGGGGACGGAGAACCCGATGTAATCGAGCGGGACCTCGCGCTCCCTGCGCGAGGGCTTGTCGAGGAGCGTCGCGATCTTGACGCGGCGCGGCCCACGGCGGAGCAGCGCCTCGCGCAGGAAGGCGAGCGTGTGCCCGCTGTCGACGATGTCCTCGACGAGGACCAGGTCGCGCCCGACGACGTCCTTTTCGAGGTCCTTCAGGAGCCGAGGCGAGCGGCTCGATTCCGCCGAGGCGCGATAGGAGGAGATGCTGACGAAGTCGATCTCGTGGGGGATCGGAAGGGCCTTCATGAGATCCGCGACGAAGAGGATGCAGCCGTTCAGGACCCCGACCAGGAGCGGCGTCGAGTCCGGATGGTCACGCGCGATCTGCTTGCCGAGCTCGCAGACCCGCCGCTGAATGTCGGCCGCGCTGATCAGGACTTCCATGGGATTGTCCACGCCTCCGGTAGGAATCTGGCCGCACTCTAGCACCCGTCCCAGGGGGTGTCAAATTCCGCGCAAGTTCCATCCCGGGCAGCCGATAATCGCGAGAGCACGGGAGTCGTCCGGACCGATCAGGGAGGAACGACCGTGGTCAAATCAGCGGCGGAACGGCGGGCGGCGCAGCGGCGGCGGCAGGACCGCCGGGCCGAGGGCCGCATGGAGCGGCAGCTCTTCTGGATGCTCTGGGGCGTCGGGCTCATGAACTACCTCGACGCGGGCCAGACCGTCTATCTGCTCAACGTGAAGCTGATGGTGGAGGCGAACCGGCTCATGGCCTTCCTGCTCGACCACAGCCCGTACGTCTTCTGGCTCTACAAGACGCTGGTCCCGTCGCTCGGATGCTTCCTCCTCTGGAAGTTCCATCGCCGCGTGCGGTGGATGTACGGCGCCGTCCTGACGGTCTTCGCGGTCTACGCCACGGTGGTCATCCGGAGCTTCCTCTACATGCTGCTCCCGATCCATCCGCCGGCCTAGCGACCGCATCCGCGGAGACGCCGCGGCATCCAAGGCACAGCGAGACGCACGAGCGTCGGACCGGCTGCAATCAGCCGTGCAAAATGCGTCCCGCGTAAAGTCCCCCACCCCCCACGTCCCCTCCCCCGATATTTATAAGTATTTGTAATAGATGTCGATACGGAGAATCCGCGGCGCCTTCGCCTGGTGCGGATTCCGCAGTTCGCCATGGCATGGTCGGTGCGAAAGGTCGTACCAGGGGATGCCGAAGAGAGTGCCAGGGGGCGGCGAGGAGGGCTCTATGGACGGAACCAAAGGGAAGTCGTATCTGAGGCTGACCGTCGATCCGGGAGTTCGCGGCCCGGTGACGCGGGAGGACGTCGGCTACTTCTTCATCAACTCGTTCCTCCTCTCGCGGATCGACTCCGACATGCCGTCCGACCTCGCCGAATACGACGAGGACGTGAACGTCTATACCGCCTCGCTCCTCGCGGGAGTGGTGTCGGGCCGGGAGGACCTCCTGCGCGCCGACCTCGTCTCGACCCGTGACGCGGACGTCTTCGCTCGCGTCCAGGAGAGCAAGGACCGGCGGCTCCGGTACCAGGTCTACAAGGCCAACGCCGACTTCCTCTACGTCTCGCTCGGCGTCTTCGCCGAGGGCGTGGTACCGCGCGAGCCCGTGGCGGCCTCGGAGGCCGACGCGCAACGGCTCACCGGCCGCGGGAAGTCGTACTACCATTTCGCCTCGGCCTACGCCGAGCGGCTCTACGGATCGCGCGCCGGCATCGCCGAGGTCATGGAGAAGCTCTCGCGGAACTTCGAGGCCTACACCAAGGTGATGTCCTGGATGAGCGGGGAGTACCTCAATCTCGTGCGCCGGCTGAGCGAGGGCGAGGTCTTCCACATCGAGCGGGACGCCCAAAGCCGCTTCGAGGACGCCCACAAGTCGAACACCTGGGACGAGCTGCTCGACGCGTACGTCGAGTGGCAGAAGTCGCACGCCGTCCAGGCGCGCCGGCGCCTGACGCGCGCCGCGCGCGAGCTCAAACGGATCGATCCCCAGTTCTCGTTCCGCGCCTTCCGCGAGAAGTGGGGCTCGCCGCGCCGGACCTGATCACCGCGGGCCGCGACCGGCCCGCGCGCCGCCCGTTCCCCGCGTTTGACACGCCCCCGACCGTCCAGTAGGTTGGATCGCCTCATGCCATCCCCCGTCCGCATCGGTCTCCTGGGCTGCGGCGTCGTGGGCGCGGGATTCCTCCGCCTGCTCGGCGAGCGCACGCGCGCGGCCGAGGACGCCGTCGGGGCGCCGCTCCGCGTGACGCGGCTCGCGGTGCGCGATCCGAAGAAGCGCCGGGCCGTCGACCTCGAGGGGGTCGACGTGACGACCGACCCGATGGAGGTGGCGGCGGCGGAGGACGTCGACCTCCTCGTCGAGCTGATGGGCGGCGCCGAGGCCTCCTACGCGCCGGTCAAGCGGGCGCTCGATCGCGGCGCCTCGGTCGTCAGCGCGAACAAGCACCTGCTCTCGATCCACGGACCCGAGCTCGAGGCGCTTGCCCGCGCCCGCGGCGTCGCGCTCCGATACGAAGCCTCGGTCGCCGGAGTGATCCCCGTGCTCCAGGCGCTCGATCACGGGCTTCGGACCGAGCGCTTCACCCTCCTGGTCGGGATCCTGAACGGGACCACCAACTACATCCTCTCCACGATGGAGCGCGAGGGGCGGGACTTCGGCGAGGCGCTCGAAGCGGCGCGCGAGCTCGGATTCGCGGAGGCCGACCCCACGCTCGACCTCTCGGGCGAGGACACGGCGCAGAAGCTCACGATCCTGGCGCGCCGCGCTTTCCGCGCCCCGGTGCCGCACGGATCGATACCGACCGAGGGGATCGTCGGGATGGAGCTCGAGGACCTCCGCCAGGCCGACCGCTTCGGTTACGTGGTGAAGCTGCTCGGGATCGGAATGCGCACCGACGAGGGGATCGACCTCCGCGTCCATCCGGCCTTCATCCCCAGGCGCTACCTCCTCGCCTCCGTCAGGGACGAGTTCAACGGCGTCTACCTTCGCGGCGACGCCTCGGGGTCGATGCTCCTCTACGGCAAGGGCGCGGGAGCGCTCCCGACCGGCCAGGCCGTGCTCGGCGACGTGCTCGCGGTCGCGCGCGAGATCCGCCTCCGCGAGGCGGCCGGCGCGGGGGCCGCGCCGCACGGCGGGCCGGAGCCGCGCGCGCGCGGCGGCGGCGACCGGCCGGAGGACGAGCGGCTGCCGTCCGACCTCGTTCGGACCAAGTACTACGTCCGCCTCCTGGTCGAGGACCAGCCGGGCGTCCTCGCCCAGATCGCGCACCGCCTCGGCGCCTCGCGGGTCAGCGTCGCGCAGATGTTCCAGGCGCCGGGGGTGCGCGGCGAGGCCTCGATCACCATCCTCACGCACGAGACCCGGGACCGCGAAGCCCGAGACGCGATCCAGGCGATCGCCTCGCTCCCCGCGGTGCGGAAGTCGCCGCGCGCGATCCGGATCTTCGACCTGTGACCCTCCGGGGCCCGGCTCCCTGGCGCGGGATCGTCCGCGAGTTCCGCGAGATCCTCCCGCCCGTCCCCGAGGACGCGATCGTCACGCTCCTCGAAGGGAACACGCCGCTCGTGCCCGCGCCCCGCCTCGCCGCGCGCCTCGGCGGCGGGATCGAGCTCTACCTCAAGGTCGAAGGGCAGAACCCGACCGGCTCGTTCAAGGATCGCGGCATGACCGTCGCCGTCTCGCGCGCGGTCGCGGCGGGGGTGAAGGCCGTCCTCTGCGCCTCGACCGGCAACACGTCGGCGTCGGCGGCGGCCTACGCCGCGCGGCGCGGGCTCCGCTGCGTCGTCGTGATCCCGGGCGGGCAGATCGCGCTCGGCAAGCTGGCGCAGGCGATGATCTACGGCGCCCACGTCGTGGCGGTGAAGGGGAATTTCGATCGCGCGCTCGAGATGGTGCGCGCGCTCGCGGACGAGGGAACGGTCGCCGTCGTGAACTCGATCAACCCCGACCGGATCGAAGGGCAGAAGACGATCGCGTACGAGATCGTCGCCGCGCTCGACGGCCGGGTCCCCGACGTCCACGCGCTCCCGGTCGGGAACGCGGGGAACATCACCGCCACCTGGAAGGGATACGTCGAGCGGGACCGGACCGAGGGCGGCGGCCGCCCGAGGATGCTCGGCTTCCAGGCCGAGGGGGCCGCGCCGATCGTGCGGGGCGAGCGCGTCCTCGAGCCGAAGACCCTCGCGACCGCGATCAAGATCGGGAACCCGGCGTCCTGGGAAGGGGCGCTCCGGGCGCGAGACGAATCGGGAGGCCGGATCGAGATGGTCACGGACGACGAGATCGTGGCCGCCTACCGGCTCCTCGCCGAGCAGGAGGGCGTCTTCGTGGAGCCCGCGTCGGCCGCCGGCATCGCGGGGCTCCTCAAACAGGGCGCCTCGGGCGCGCTTCGCGGCGTTCGGCTCGCGGTCGCCACGGTCACCGGCCACGGCCTCAAGGACCCCGAGCGCGCCGTCCAGGTCTCGCCCGAGATCGAGACGGCGGAGGTCGACCTTGCCGCGCTCCGGAGGATCCTCGTCCCGTGATCCGCTGGAGCGCGACCGCGCCCGCGTCGACGTCGAATCTCGGTCCCGGGTTCGACTGTCTCGGCCTCGCGCTCCGGATCCCGCTCACGGTCACCGCGACTCGGATCCCCGAGGGATTCCGGATCGAGCGTCTCGGGGAGGGGGAGGACCTCGCCCTCGATCCGCATCGCGATTCGGTGCTCGGCGCGTACCGGCGCCTCTTCCGCGTCGCGGGGCGCCCGGTCCCCACGGTGGCGCTCCGCATCCGATCGTCGATTCCGGTGGCGCGCGGCCTCGGGTCGAGCGCGGCCGCGATCGTCGCGGGGCTCACGCTCGCGAACCACTGGATGCGGGGCCGCTTCGACCGGGACGCGCTCCTTCACGAAGCGATCGCGATCGAGGGGCATCCGGACAACGTCTCGGCGTCGCTCCTGGGCGGGCTCACGCTCTCCCTCCCGACGGGCGGCGGGGCCGTGACGTCGCTCCCGCTCCCCGCGCCGCGCGGCCTCGGCATCACGCTCGTCGTGCCCGAGATCCGGGTGAGCACCGAGCAGGCGCGCGCCCTCCTTCCGGCGTCGATCGCGCTCCGCGACGCGGCCGCCAACACCGCCCGGGCGCTCGCGCTCCTCCACGCGCTTCGCGCGAAGCGCTTCGATCTCTTGGCCGACGCGCTCGAGGACGTGTACCATGTGCCGCATCGCGCCCGCCTCATCCCCGCGTACGATCGCGTGGCCAAGGCGGGACGGAGCGCCGGCGCGTACGGCGTGACGATCAGCGGCAGCGGCCCCACCCTCCTGGCGTTCCACGCGCCGGGCGCGGGCGGCCGCGTCGGCGCCGCCATGGTCCGCGCGTTCGCGCGCGCTCGCGTTCGCGCCCGCGCGATTCCGGGGCGGATCGACGCGCGCGGCGCCCGCGCCCGCACCCTACGGTAAGGAGACCGGCACCCCCCTTGGCCTTGCTCGTCCAGAAGTACGGCGGCACCTCGGTCGGAACCCCCGAGCGGATCCAGGCCGTCGCCGACCGGATCGTGCGCACGCGGCGCCAGGGGACCGACCTCGTCGTCGTCGTCTCCGCGATGGGGGACGCGACCGACGATCTCCTGGCGCTCGCCCGCAAGGTCTCCGCGCGGAGCCACCCTCGCGAGATGGACATGCTGCTGACGGCGGGGGAACGAATCTCCATGGCGCTCGTCTCGATGGCCGTGAACGACCTCGGCCAGGAGGCGGTCTCCTTCACCGGATCGCAGAGCGGCATCGTGACCGACACCTCGCACACCCGCGCGAAGATCCTGGAGGTGAAGGCCGACCGGATCCGCGAGGAGCTGAAACGCGGGCGCGTCGTGATCGTGGCGGGGTTCCAGGGGGTGAGCCGCGAGCGCGAGGTGACGACGCTGGGGCGCGGCGGGTCGGATACGACCGCCGTGGCGCTCGCGGCGGCGCTCCACGCCGCGGAATGCGAGATCTACACCGACGTGGACGGGGTCTACACCGCCGATCCGCGGATCGTGCCCCAGGCCCGCAAGCTCCGCGCGCTCTCCTACGACGAGATGCTGGAGCTGGCCTCGCTGGGGGCGCGGGTGCTGCACAACCGCTCGGTCGAGATCGCGCGCCGGTTCGGCGTGCCGGTCCACGTGCGGTCCAGCTTCAACTGGAACGAGGGGACGCGCATCGTGAAGGGAGACTCGATGGAGCAGGTCGTCATTCGGGGCATCGCCCACGATCCCGACGTGGCCAAGGTGGCGCTGCTGGGCGTTCCCGACCGGCCCGGCGTCGCGGCCGAGATCTTCCGCGCCGTGGGCGGCCAGGGGGTGAACGTCCGGATGATCGTGCAGGCGAGCGGGGCGGAGGGAAAGAACGACGTGACGTTCGCGGTCGGCACGCACGACGCGCAGTCGGTGCTGCCGATCGTCGAGGCGATGCGTCAGAAGCTGGGGGCCCGGGCGTTCGTCTACGACCCGGACGTGGCGATTCTCTCGGTCGTGGGCGAGGGGCTGGCCACTTCACCGGGCACCGCGGGGCAGGTGTTCGAGGCGCTCGCGAAGGCGGGCGTCAACATCGAGCTGATCAGCACGTCGTCGATCACCATCACCTGCATCGTGCGCCAGTCCGACGCGGAGCGTGCGGTGCGCTCGCTGCACGAGGCGCTGGAGCTCGAACGGGAGCCGTAGCGCGCGTCATGGGAGCGCCATGGAGTTCAAGGACAAGCCATCGAGGCTCAGGCGCGGCGCCGCGCCGCCCGACGAGCGCGCGAGCCTATTCTTCCTCGCCGTCGCGTCGGCGCTCCACGCCGCGATCCTCCTCTTCTTCGTGAGCTGGGTGAAGGCGCCGATCGACGTGGCGCTGCCCGGCTCGAGCGGCCCGTCCGTGCCGCGGATGCGCCTGGTCCACCTCTCGCCCCTCCGGACGTTCCCCTCGGCGGAGGCCGCGGCGCCCGAGGCCGTCCAGGCGCGTCCCAAGCCCGCGCTCATCAAGCGCTACACGCCGGGCGCGAGGATCGAGGTGAAGCCGGAGCGCGGCCCGGCGCGGAAGAGCGCGAACGACGAATCGAAGACGGCCTCGCGCGAGGTCGCGCCCGCGCCGCAGGCCGATCTGATGCCGCGCTGGTGGTCGCCCGATTCGTCGCGCGCGGTCGGAGTGCGCACCGAGGGGGACTTCCGCTTCGCGTACTACCTCGCCGCGATCCGGAACAAGATCGGCTCCCGCTGGGTTCCACCTCCGGGGATCGACGCGCGCGGTCGCGTCGTGCACGCCACGCTCTACTTCCGAATCGGGCGCGACGGCCAAATTTCTGTCGCGCAAATCGAGAACTCGTCGGGCAATCCGTTCTTCGACCAGACCGCCATGCGGGCCCTGCTGGCCGCCACGCCCCTCCCGCCCTTGCCGGCGGGCTACGACAACGACTGGCTGGGAGTCCACTTTGGCTTCGACTATCAGCAGTAGCGTCCGGCGCGGCGCGGCCGCGCTCCTCGCCGGCCTCCTCGCCGCCGCGCCCGCCGCGGCGCCGACCGCGGTCGCCCAGACCGACGTCCGGATCGGCGTCAAGGCCTCCGGGACGGTCAAGTCGCCGCTCCTCCTCGCCACGTTCCGCGCCTCGGGCGCCGCCGCGGGCGCCGCCACCGACGCGCGGGCCGTCGCGCGCCGCGACTTCGACCTCTCGGGCGTGTTCGCCGTGGCCGACGTCGACCCGCTCGACAAGAAGCTCGAGCCCGACCCCTCGCTCCAAGGCACCGTGCGCGTCGAGGGGACGGTGGAGGCCTCAGCCGGCGGCTTCCGGTTCACGGGGGAGGTCTTCGACCTCGCGACCGCCGAGTCGGTGCTTCGGCGCGCCTACCCCTTCACGCGGGAGACGGCGCGGATCACGATGCATCGGTTCGTGGACGACGTGCTCGAGCAGCTGACCGGGGAGCGCGGGATCTGCGAGACCCAGGTCGCGTTCGTCCGGGAGACGGGGCGGATCGAGGAGATCTGGGTCATGGACTACGACGGCGCGAATCCGAGGCAGATCACGCACGACCGGACGATCGCGCTCTCGCCCGCCTGGGCGCCCTGGGGCACCGAGCTCGCGTTCACGACGTACAAGCGGGGGAACCCGGACCTCTACCTCTTCGACCTGCACCGCGGCGCGTCGTATCCGTTCTCGACGCGGCCGGGCCCGAACATCGCCCCCTCCTACTCCCCCGACGGCAAGTGGATCGCGTGCGCGCTCTACCGCGACGGGAACTCCGAGATCTACCTGATCAGCCGGGACGCGCAGACCGCGCGCCGCCTGACGCGGAACGACCGGATCGATTCGTCGCCGTCGTTCAGTCCCACGGGCCGCGAGATCGTCTTCTCGTCCGACCGCTCCGGGTCGCCGCAGATCTACGTGATGGACGCCGACGGCGTGAACCAGCGGCTCCTCACGCTGGAGGGGAAGTACAACGACTCGCCGCGCTGGTCGCCGAAGGGGGACAAGATCGCGTACGCGGCGCGCCACGACGGATGGTTCGACGTGGTCGTGATGGATTCGGACGGCCAGAACCCCGTCCAGATCACCTCCAACGCGGGGCACAACGAGAATCCCCAGTGGTCGGCGGATGGGCGAAAGATCTACTTCTCGAGCAGCCGTTCCGGGCGGAGGCAGATCTACGTCATGAACGCCGACGGAAGCGACGTCGTCCAGCTCACCCAGGGGGACGAGTGCTTCAATCCCGCGGCCGGCCCGAGGCCCCGCGGGTCGGTGAAGTAGCCTTCGGACCATTGACGCTTCCGGGGAGCTGTGGTAGGGTGTCGAAGGTGCCGGAAGTCGTTGCGGCAAAACAATCTGACACGATTGGAGGACCGCACCATGCGCCGAAAGCCAAGGATAGCGACGCTCGTTCTCGCGGGGGCCACCCTCGCGCTGACGGTGGCTCTGGGATGCGCTTCGAGGAAGCAGGTGACGACCGCCACGCCGGAGCCGACCCCGCCCCCGCCGACCGAGACGCCCGCGCCGCCGCAGGAGACCGCCCCGCCGCCGCCGCCGGCCGAGCAGCCGACGATGGCCCTCGAAGACGCCTTCTTCGACTTCGACGACGCGTCGCTTCGGCAGGACGCCAAGTCCGCGCTCGAGGGCGACGCGAAGTACCTCGAGAAGAACTCGAGCGCCAACGTCGTCATCGAGGGACACTGCGACGAGCGCGGATCGGTGGAGTACAACCTCGCGCTGGGCGAGAAGCGGGCCCGCGCCGCGAAGGACTACCTCGTCTCCTACGGGATCCCGGCCAACCGCATGACGACCATCTCCTACGGCAAGGAGCGGCCGTTCGATCCGGGCCACTCCGAGGACGCCTGGTCCAAGAACCGACGCGCCCATTTCGTGCCGAAATGAACCGGCGGCGCCGAACCCGTTCGATCGTCGTTCTCCTGGCCTCGGCCGGCGCGCTCGTCGCGCTGGCCGGGCCGGGGTGCGCCCCGGGCGGCTACTACAACCAGAGCCAGAGCGCGCTCGACAGCCTCCTGACCTCGCAGGCCGATCTGATGCGCCGCGTGGACCGCCTCGACAAGAAGGTCGACACGACGCGCGAGAACGTGCAGGCCTCGCGCGCCAGCGCCGACTCGCGCCTCGGGGAGCTGACGCAGCGGATGGACGTGATGGAGGGAAAGCTCGAGGCCTCCGGCATCCGCTTCAGCGAGCTGGCGCAGAAGGTCGACACGGTGAAGCAGAAGATCTCCTCCGCCGACAGCGCGCGCGTCGCGCAGGGTCTCGCCCCCCGCGACACGACGGGCATTCCCGATCCGGAGGCCGCGTACCAGGCCGCCTACTCCGACATCGCGTCGGGGCGCTACGATCTCGCCCGCCAGGCCTTCCAGCAGTACCTCGCCCACTATCCGGATACCGAGGAGTCCGACAACGCCCAGTACTGGATCGGCGAGTGCGCCTACGCGACGGGCGACTTCCAGGGGGCGATCGTGGGATTCGAGCGGGTCGTCCTCCACTACCCGAAGGGGGACAAGGTCCCCGCGGCGCTGTTCAAGATCGGCGTCTCCCACGCGCGGCTCGGCCACAACGAGGACGCGAAGAAGTACTTCCGCATGGTGATCCAGAGGTTTCCGAGGAGTCCCGAGGCCTCCCTCGCGAAGGAGCGGCTGAGCCAGATCCCGTAACCCCCGCCGCCCGGACGGTTGCCGCGTGCGATTCGACAAGCTGACCACGAAGAGCCAGGAAGCCCTCGCCGACGCGGAGTCGCGCGCCGACCGGGCCGGTCACCCCGAGGTCGCGCCCGAGCATCTCCTCGCCGCGCTCCTCGCCCAGAAGGACGGAGCGGTGCCCGCCGTCCTCGAGTCCGCGCGCGTCTCCGTGCCCGCGCTCACGCGCGCCCTGGAGCGGCGCCTCGCCTCGCTTCCCACCGTCTCCGGCGCGCGCACGACCATCCTCTCGACGCTCCTCGGGCGCGTGCTCGAGCAGTCGCTTCGCGAGGCCGAGCGGCTTCAAGATCAGTACGTGAGCACGGAGCACCTCCTCCTGGCGATGCTCGATCCGGAGACCGCCTCCGAGGCGGCGTCGCTCCTGACCGAGGCGGGCGCCACGCGGGAAGCGGTCTACCACGCGCTCCTCCAGGTGCGCGGCGGCGAGCAGGTGACCGGGCCCGATCCCGAGGAGAAGTACCAGGCCCTCGCCAAGTACGCGCGCGATCTCACCGAGGCCGCGCGCCGGGGGAAGCTCGACCCGGTGATCGGACGCGACGAGGAGATCCGCCGGGTGATTCAGGTCCTGTCGCGGAGGACCAAGAACAACCCCGTCCTGATCGGAGAGCCGGGCGTCGGCAAGACGGCGATCGCCGAAGGGCTCGCCCAGCGGATCGTGGGCGGCGACGTGCCCGAGGGGCTGAAGAACCGCCGGCTCCTGGCGCTCGACCTGGGGGCGCTCCTCGCCGGCGCGCAGTTCCGCGGCCAGTTCGAGGAGCGGCTCAAGTCGGTGCTCAAGGAGGTGGAGCGAGCGTCGGGCCAGATCATCCTCTTCATCGACGAGCTCCACACGCTCGTCGGGGCCGGCGCCGCGGAGGGCGCGCTCGACGCGTCGAACCTGCTCAAGCCCGCGCTCGCCCGCGGCGAGCTCCACTGCGTGGGCGCCACGACGCTCGACGAGTACCGGAAGCGGATCGAGAAGGACGCCGCGCTGGAGCGCCGGTTCCAGCCCGTCTTCGTCGGCGAGCCGACCGTCGAGCAGACGATCGCGATCCTCCGCGGGCTCAGCGAGCGGTACGAGACGTTCCACAAGGTGAAGATCCAGGACGCAGCGCTGGTCGCGGCCGCGGTCCTCTCGAGCCGCTACCTTCCCGACCGCCAGCTCCCCGACAAGGCGATCGACCTGATCGACGAGGCCGCGTCCCGGCTCCGCATCGAGATCGACAGCATGCCGGCGGAGATCGACGCGCTCACGCGGAAGAAGCGTCAGCTCGAGATCGAGCGCCTGGCGCTCAAGCGCGAGAAGGACCCCGCGTCCAGGGGGCGGCGCGCCGACATCGAGAAGGAGATCGCCGGCGCCGACGCCGATCTGAAGCGGCTCACCGCGCACTGGGAGAAGGAGCGGGCGCGGATCGCGGCGATCCACGAGATCAAGGAGCGGATCGAGGCCCTGAAGGTGGAGCAGCAGCGCGCCGAGCGGGACTTGGACCTCGAGCGCGTGGCGCGGATCCGCCACGGCGAGCTGCCCGAGCTCACGCGGCGCCTGGACGCCGAGACCGCCGCCTTGGCCGAGATCCAGAAGGAGATGAAGATCCTCAAGGAGGAGGTGGACGCCGAAGACGTCGCCGAGGTGGTCGCGCGATGGAGCGGCATCCCGGTGCAGCGCCTCCTCGAGGGCGAGCTCGAGAAGCTCCTCCACATGGAGGAGCGACTCCGGGAGCGCGTGGTCGGCCAGGAGGCCGCCGTCCGCGCCGTCTCCGACGCGGTCCGGCGCGCCCGCGCCGGGCTCCAGGACCCGAATCGCCCGCTCGGCTCCTTCCTCTTCCTCGGTCCGACCGGCGTCGGGAAGACCGAGCTGGCTCGCGCCCTCGCCGAATTCCTCTTCGACGACGAGCGCGCGATGACGCGGATCGACATGTCCGAGTACATGGAGAAGCACGCCGTCGCGCGCCTGATCGGCTCCCCGCCCGGTTACGTCGGCTACGAGGAGGGGGGCCAGCTGACCGAGACGATCCGCAGGCGCCCGTACTCGGTCGTCCTCCTGGACGAGATCGAGAAGGCCCACCCCGACGTCGCCCAGGTCCTCCTCCAGGTCCTCGAGGACGGGCGTCTGACCGACGGACAGGGCCGCACGGTGGACTTCAAGAACACGCTCGTGATCATGACCAGCAACATCGGGAGCGACCTGATCCTCGAATCGGGGGGCGAGGGGGGCGAGACGATTCGCGCGCGGCTCCTGGGGGCGCTCCGGGGGCACTTCCGCCCCGAGCTCCTGAACCGGATCGACGAAATCCTCGTCTTCGAGTCGCTCACCCCCGAGGCGCTCCAGGAAATCGTGGGCCTCGAGCTGAGGAAGCTCGAGCGGCGGCTCCGGGACCGCGACCTCGACATCGTCGCCGATCCGGACGTGCTCGCGCTCCTCGCGCGCGAGGGATACGACCCCGTCTACGGCGCGCGTCCGCTCCGCCGGCTCATCGAGCGGCGCATCCAGAATCCGCTCGCGCAGAGGATCCTCGCGGGCGAGTTCCGCCCCGGCGACACCGTGCGGGTCCGCGTCGCCCCGGTCGGCGACGCGCTCCGGTTCGAGCGCACGGAACGGCGTCCGGAGGCGGTTTCCGCTTGACGCTTCCGGAGCGCGGAAGTAGCGTGGCGGTTCGCCAATTTCCGGAGAATCCGCAGCTTACGTCGCCTCCCGCCGGTCCGGCCGGTGATCCGGGGTCGCCATGCGCCTGTCCGAGCTGATCAACGAACAATCGGTGCGGCTCTCGCTCGAAGCGCGCGAGAAGGAAGCGTGCATCAAGGAGCTGGTCCAGCTCCTCGAATCGGCGCACGGCGTCAACACCAAGGGCGAGATCCTGAGCAAGGTGCTGCAGCGCGAGTCGATGATGTCGACCGGGATCGGCAACGGCGTCGCGATCCCGCACGGCAAGACGCGGCTCCTCGATCACCTGGTGGCCGCCTGCGGCGTCTCTCCCGCCGGGATCGACTTCGATTCCATGGACGGAGAGCCGGCGACCCTGTTCATCCTCCTCGTCTCCCCCGAGAGCCTCCGCGGCCCCCACGTGAAGGCGCTGGCGAACGTTTCGCGGCTCCTCAAGGAGGAGTCGGTTCGGGCCGCGCTCCGGCAGTGCGGGTCCCCCTCGGAGTTCCTGGCGACCCTGCGCGACGCCGAGCAGCGATATCTGTAGCGCGCCGGTGGCCGGAGGGCCTGTAACGGCCGGTTGACGCCGCGTAGGGGGGCTTGGTACCGTTCCCCTCGTTCCACGCCGCGTCCCCCAGAAAGGAGTATTTCCCTTCCATGAGGCTGTTTCGAGGATTGTGGGTGGGGGCCAGCCTCCTCCTGGTCCTGGCAGGCTGTTCGAACAAGAGCGACAAGGTCAAGGGCGGAGGAACCTACACCCCGCTCATCACCGGCATCTCCATCAGCACCGAGCCGGCGGTGCGGGGGATCCCCAACCAGGTCACGGTGCTCGTGACCAACGTGAACGGCCTCCCGATCACGTACCACTGGAAGGCGGCGTCCGGAGCGATGACCGACACGACGGCCGCGACCGCGACGTGGACCCCGCCCGACACGATCGGGACGTACGACCTCACGGTCTCGATCCAGGCCGAGGAGGGGGACAACCACTACTTCAAGACGGAGACGTACCACGTCTACGTCGACAACGAATTCGAGCGCTGGACCCGGTCGGAGGCGATCCAGATGGACGAGGCGCCGATCCCGGGCGGCGGCTTCCTCTACTCGGAGATCCGGAACAACGCCACGGGAGAGTCGGACGTCTGGCGCATCGACACCCCGGGCGGCGGCTCGACTCAGCTGACGCACGGATTCTTCAGCGCCACCTCGCCGACGCCGCGCGCGGACAAGGCCGTGTTCGATTTCCGGGCCGTCGCGACCGGGTCGGCGGGATTGCCGGGCCTCTGGCAGCTTCCCTGGGGCGGCGGCGACTCGACCACGGCGCTGCTCCTGGCGCGGGCGAACGGCAACGACCAGCGTTCGCTCGTCTGCCCCCGCTTTTCCCGGACGGCGGCGTACCTCCTCTACGGCACCGACTCGGTCGGCTTCGGCTACACCGCGGACTATCCGCACCCGACCTTCCGCGAAGCGGGCGCCCTCATCACAGCTCCCTACCGCCTGATGGGGGTCGACTCAACGGGCAGCATCGTTCTCGGATCCGTGGGATTCCCGTTCATGAATTGGGGCGGGCCGGACGGCAACAGCGACGGCATTCCCGACTCGGTGATCGCCCAGGGGGTGGAGTTCCTGGGGTTGCAAGGGAACGAGCGGAACATAGGCCTGTACAAGTTCGCCAGCGACGTCGAGCTCCATGTGAACGACGATCCGCTGCCGTTCTTGAGCGACCCGACCGCCGGCGACCCGGATTGGTCCCCGGACGGCCAGCACATCGTCTTCACGAAGAGGAACGGCATCGCGGGCGACCGGGACATCTGGATCATCAACGCGCACTCGAGCGATCCGGCCAGCGCGCTCCGCGTCACCTTCGGCCCCGCGGACGACTCGCATCCCCGCTTCTCGGAGGACGGCTCGACGATCTACTTCATCTCGAATCGCGCGGACCGCTACGGATTGAACGGCGTCTTCGGCACGGAGCGTCGGGGCACGAACATCTGGAGCGTGGAACGCTTTGACAAACCCTAGGCTCGTTCGCGGCGGAGGCGCCCGCCGGGGCGCCCCCGCCGACGGCCGACCATGAACCAAACCGACCTCGCGAAGTTGAGCTTCAACACGCTCTGCGTCCACGGATCCGGGGGCCTCGATCCGCAGACCGGAGCCCTGTCCGTTCCCATCTATCAGAGCAGCACGTTCGCCTTCCACAACGCCGAAGAGGGCGCCGACATCTTCGCGGGCCGGCGCGAGGGGTATTTCTACACGCGCCTCGGCAATCCCACCGAGGCGGCCCTCGAGCGGGAAATGGCGTTCCTGGAGCGGGGCGAGGCCGCGCTCGCGACGGGGAGCGGGATGGCGGCCGCCGCGACCACCGTCTTCACCCTCTGCGGCGCGGGCGACAACCTGATCGCGGCGCGCACGCTCTACGGCGGCACGCACAAGCTCTTCCGGGAGCAGCTCCCCCGCCTCGGCATCGAGGTGCGCGAGGTGGACGCCAACGATCCGAAGTCGATCGCCGCGGCGGTCGACGGGCGCACGAAGCTCTTCTTCGTGGAGACGCCCGCCAACCCGACCCTCGACATCGTGGACCTGCGCCTGGCGGCCGCGGAGGCGAAGCGGCACGGCGTGATGCTGGCGGTGGACAACACGTTCGCCACCCCGTACTACCAGCGTCCGCTCGAGCTGGGCGCGGACATCGTGATCCACAGCGCGACCAAGTACATCGGTGGCCACGGCGACACGGTGGCCGGCGTGATCGTGGGCCCTCAGGCGTTCGTCCATCGCGCCCGGTTCGAGGTCCTCCGCGACCTGGGCGCGATCATCAGCCCGTTCAACGCGTGGCTCCTGCTTCGGGGGCTCAAGACGCTCCCGGTCCGGATGGAGCGGCACTCGGAGAACGCCCTCCAGATCGCCCAGTTCCTGAGCTTCCACCCGAAGGTCGGTCGTCTCTGGTATCCCGGGCTCCGAACGCACCCGCAGCACGAGATCGCCGTCCGCCAGATGGACGGATTCGGCGGCATGATCGCGTTCGAGCTGAGGGGTGGATACGCGGCCGGCGTGGCGCTCCTCGACCACGTGCGCCTCCTCACGCTCGCGGTCAGTCTCGGCGACTGCGACACGCTGATCGAGCATCCCGCCTCGATGACGCACTCGACCTACTCGCAGGAGGAGCGCGAAGCGCTCGGGATCTCGGAGGGCCTGGTGCGCCTCTCGGTCGGCATCGAGGGAGTGGACGACCTGATCGCCGACTTGGATCAGGCGCTGGCCACGGTCCCGGATTGATTCCCGGCGGGGCGCCCGCGGGCGCGGACGGCGACTCCCGCCCCCGGCGCCGCCTCTTCCTCGAGTACTGGCTGCCCGTGCTCCTCTACGTCGGGCTCATCTTCTCCCTTTCGTCCATCCACGGATCGTCGATCCCCACGTTCTTTCCGAACGTGGACAAGCTCGAGCACTTGTTGGAGTATTCGCTATTCGGTCTCCTGGCGGGACGGGCGATCCGGTTCACGCTGGGCGGCGGACGACGCGCCTTGGCCGTGGGCGGAACGCTCGGCATGGGCGCGCTGGTCGGCGCGCTCGACGAGATCTACCAGCGCCGGGTCCCGGGGCGCAGCTCCGATCCGACCGACTGGCTCACCGACGTCGCGGCGGTGGGGCTCGCGATCCTGTTCACCCAGGTCGTGACCGCCCGGTCCGCCGCGAGCCTCCGTTCCCGAACCGAGAAGGGCGGCATCCCCCGACGATGAAGTTCCAGGCTCCGAAGGGCACGCGCGACATTCTTCCGGGTGAGTCCGAGTCGTGGACCGAGCTGGAGGCGTCGGCGCGCGACATCCTGGCCCGCTACGGCTACCGCGAAGTGCGGACTCCGATGTTCGAATCGACCGACCTCTTCGTCCGGAGCGTCGGCGAATCGACCGACATCGTCCGGAAGGAGCTCTACACGTTCGAGGACAAGGGGGGCCGTTCGCTCACGCTCCGTCCCGAGGGGACCGCGTCCCTGGTGCGCGCCTACCTGGAGCACTCGCTGGGCCACGGGCAGCCGATGGCCCGCTTCGCGTACGTGGGGCCGATGTTCCGGTACGAGCGCCCGCAGGCGGGAAGGTTCCGCCAATTCTGGCAGATCGGCGCGGAGCTGTTCGGCCCCGGGGGCCCCGCCGCCGACGCCGAGATGATCGATCTCTTCGTCGCGATCATCCGGGGCGCCGGCGTCCCGGACGTGACGGTGCTCCTGAATTCACTCGGCGACGACGTCTGCCGTCCGGCCTATCGCGAGCGGATCCGCGAGTACTTCACGGCGCGCGCCGACCGGCTGTGCGGCGACTGCAAGGAGCGGCTCCGCACCAACCCGCTCCGGATCCTCGACTGCAAGATCCCCGGCTGCCAGCCGGTGATCGAGGGGGCGCCGAGCGTGCTCGACACGCTCTGCGACCCGTGCCGCGAGCACTTCGACGGCGTCCAGGAGGCGCTCCGCGCGCTCGCGATCCCGGTCACGATCGCGCCGCGCCTCGTGCGCGGCCTCGACTACTACACGCGGACCGTCTTCGAGGTGCACGCGGGCTCCCTGGGCGCGCAGAACGCGGTCGGCGGAGGCGGACGCTACGACGATCTCGTGGAGCAATTCGGCGGGCCGAAGACGCCGGCGATCGGCTTCTCGATCGGCACCGACCGCCTCCTCATGGCGGCGGGCCGGGCCGGCCCCGAAGGGGCCACGGCGTGGCGGCCGGACGTCTGCGTCCTGACGCGGGACCCCGGGGCTCTCGACCGGGCGCTCGCCGTCGCGCGCTCCCTCCGCGGCCTCGACGCGGGCGCCCCGGGGAGCGGCGCGGAGCGCCGGGAGACGTCGCTCCAGGTGATCGTCGACATCACGGGCCGGAGCGCGAACGCGCAGATGAAGTGGGCGTCCCGAACGGGGGCGCGCCACGTGGTGTTCGTGCCGCCCGACGCGGACGGCTACTCGATTCGGGACATGGAGGCGGGGAAGGACGAGGTGAAGCAGAAGACGATCGAGTCGCTCCGTGACTTCCTCCGCTCGCGCGCCGCGGAAGGAGCGCCCCGGTGATCGAGCCCCTGGGCGGTCGGAAGCGGACGCATCGCTGCGGCGATCTGCGTCCCGAGCAGGCGGGGACGCGCGCGCGGCTCATGGGATGGGCGCATCGCGTGCGGGACCACGGCGGCGTTCTCTTCCTCGACCTCCGCGACCGCTACGGGGTGACCCAGATCGTCTTCCGTCCGGAGAAGTTGAACGAGAAGACGATGGAGCGGGCGCGCGCGATCGGGAGCGAGTGGGTCGTCATGGTGGAGGGGACCGTCCTGAACCGGCCGAAGGGGAGCGAGAACGACGACCTCCCGACCGGCGGGATCGAAATCGAGGCGGACGGCCTCGCGATCCTGAACGCGAGCAAGACGCCCCCCTTCCCGGTGGACGACTCGGGCGTCGCGGCGTCGGAGGACCTCCGGCTCCGCTACCGCTACCTCGACCTCCGGCGCCCCGCGCTGCGCGACGGCATCGTCTTCCGTCACGCCATGACGCGGAGCGTGCGCGAATACCTCTCCGACCACGACTTCCTCGAGATCGAGACGCCGCTCCTCGTGAAGCCGACGCCCGAGGGGGCTCGCGACTACGTCGTGCCGGCGCGCGTCCACCCCGGGAAGTTCTACGCGCTGCCGCAGTCGCCGCAGCTCTACAAGCAGATCCTCATGGTCTCCGGATTCGACCGCTACTTCCAGATCGCGCGCTGCCTGCGCGACGAGGATCTCCGCGCCGACCGCCAGCCCGAGTTCACGCAGATCGACCTCGAGATGTCGTTCGTGACCGAGGATGACGTCTTCGGCGTGGTCGAGGGAATGCTGGAGTCGGTCTTCCGGCGCGACCTGGGCCGCGATCTCAAGATCCCGTTCCCGCGACTCACCTATCGCGACGCGATGGAGCGCTTCGGGAGCGACAAGCCCGACCTCCGCATCCCGTTCGAGATCAAGGACGTGACCGCGGTGTTGGGGGAGAGCGCATTCCAGGTCTTCCGCGCGGCCAAGGAAGGGGCTCCCGCCACGATGACGGGCGCGCTCGCCGTTCCCGGGCAGGGGTCGGCGTCGCGGAAGGAGATCGAGGGGTGGGAGGCGGCCGCGAAGGCGATGGGCGCCGCCGGGCTCGCGTGGGCGCGCGTCAAGGCGGGCGCGCTCGACGGGGGCGTCGCGAAGCACGTGACCGGCGATCTCGTCGCGCGCCTCCTCCAGACGGTGGGCGCCAAGGAGGGCGATCTCCTCCTCCTGGGCTCGGGCCCGCGTGCCGTCGTCCAGCGCGCGCTCGGCCACGTCCGCACCCAGATCGGGGCGCAGAAGTTCACGCTCGAGCCCGACGACTTCCGCTTCGTATGGGTCCACCAGTTCCCCCTCTTCGAACGGGACGAGGAGCGGAAGGCCTGGATCCCCGCGCACCACGTCTTCACGATGCCGCTCGACGAGCACCTGGCCCTGCTCGAGACCGATCCCGGGCGCGTGCACGGCCAGCTCTACGATCTCGCCGCGAACGGAAACGAGCTCGCGTCGGGGAGCATCCGGATCCATCGGAAGGACATCCAGGAGCGGGTCATGGCCGTGATCGGGATGCGCCCCGAGGAGCTGACGGCCAAGTTCGGGTTCCTCCTCGAGTCGTTCGAGTACGGCGCGCCGCCGCACGGCGGGATCGCGCTCGGGCTCGATCGCCTCGTGATCCTCTTCCACGGCGGCGACTCGATTCGCGACGCGATCGCGTTCCCGAAGACCGCGAGCGCCGCCTCGCTCATGGACGGCGCCCCCGCTCCGATCGACCCGGGCGACCTGAAGGACCTCCGAATCCGGATCGTCGCGGACTAGGGCGCCCTCCCGGCGCCGGCGCCCTGACGCCTCGGCATGGCTCTTCCCTCGGGCGGCCGCATCCTGGCACCCATTCTGCAATCCAAGACGAGACGTGCCGGGGTATTGACAACCCGGAGGCGAGCACCTAGCTTGAATCGAGGTTCCGAGGGGCCCCGCGAGGGTCCCCAAAGCCAAACTAATTTGCTTAACGACAGCCACTTAGCTTTCTTCCGCAGCCCCCACCGGGGGCCGCGTTCCGCCGACGGGCCGGGCGCCGCCGGTCGAGGGCTGGCCGCTCGGGATTGGCCGGCCGACCGGGGTCGGCCCGGAACGCGCGCCTCACGATCTCTCCCGCGGGTCGCCTCTCTGGCCGTCCTGATGGCTTTCGCCGCAGGATGCGGCCACGCCACCGTGCCCTGTCCGACGCCGACCGCCGACCTCGACCGCCATCGTGAGGAGTCGATGGAGGCGCAGCGCGAGGTGGGGCGGGCGGTCGCGGAAGAACGCGCGCTGAAGGAGCGGCGGGATCAGACCCGGAGCCGCCTCGAGGCCGCCCAGGCGGCCGCCGACTCGATGGCGCGGGCCGGGGGACGATGAGGCGGGCGGCGATGACCTGGATCGCGATCGCGGGGCTCTGCGCGGGAGGAGGCTGCGGGAAGCCGGTGCTGAGGCTCGCCGACGCGTCGCTCGGCGACTACTACACGCCCGAGGAGTTCAAGCGTCTGTCAAAGGAGCAGCGGGACGAATACTGCGACGAGCTGGCGCTCCAGGACTCGACGTACCGGGACGAGATCCGCGAGGCCAAGGATGCGCTCGCGGCGCTCGCGCTTCGGCGCGAGCCGCTCGGGCGCGAGGTCGACTCGCTGAGCGCGCGGGCCGATTCGCTCGCGCGGCGTTTGGCGGAGGCGCCCGCCCCGGGCCCCGCTCCCGGGGAGCGCTCGACGCGCGCCCCGGAATGGACGGTGCGGCGCGGCGAGTCCTTGTGGCGCATCAGCGGGAGCGCGGACGTCTACGGCGACGGGCGGGGGTGGCGGCGGTTGTTCGAAGCGAACCGAGACCGGATCCGAAACCCCGATCTCATCTATCCGGGACAGGAGATACGAATTCCACGATGAATCCGAGCCAGGGCGAGACCACCCGTTTCGTCGCGATCGACGACGTCGATCCGCTGTCGCTGTTCGGACGGAACGATTCGAATCTGAGACTCGTCGAGCGGAGCTATCCGGTCCATCTCACGTATCGCGACGGCAAGCTCGCCGTGAAGGGCGACGCGGCGATCGTCGACGAGGTGAGCTCGGTGCTCCTCACGCTCGCCGACCTCGTGCGCCGCGGCGCCGTGCTCGAGGAGCACGACGTGCACAACTTCATCGGCCTGACCGACGTGCAGGACCGGGAGCAGTCGCGCTCGCTCTACGAAAAGCCGGTCCTCTTCACGTTCGACAAGCGGACGATCCGCGTGAAGACCCTGGGGCAGGCGCGCTACGTCGCGGCGCTCCAGCGCCACGACATCGTCTTCGCGATCGGCCCGGCGGGCACGGGGAAGACGTACCTCGCCGTGGCCGCCGCGGTGAACGCGCTCAAGGCGCGCCAGGTGGAGCGGATCTTCCTGGTCCGCCCGGCGGTGGAGGCGGGGGAGAACCTCGGCTTCCTCCCGGGCGACATGAAGGACAAGGTGGACCCCTATCTCCGCCCGCTCTACGACGCGCTGAACGATCTCTTGAGCTACGAGAAGATCCGCCGCTTCCTCGACCTCGGCGTCATCGAGGTGGCCCCGCTCGCCTACATGCGCGGCCGGACCCTGAACAACGCCTTCGTGATCCTCGACGAGGCGCAGAACACGACGGTGGGCCAGATGAAGATGTTCCTGACCCGGCTCGGCTACGGCTCGAAGGCGGTCATCACCGGTGACGTCACCCAGATCGACCTGGGCGCCCAGCATCCGTCGGGACTTGTCGAGATCCAGAAGATCCTTCGAAACGTCTCCGACCTCTCGTTCGTCTACCTGAACGAGCGGGACGTCGTGCGCCACCACCTGGTGCGCGAGATCATCCGCGCGTTCGACGAGCACGGCCGCGCCGCGGCCGAGCGGGGCCCCGGCGACCGGAACGGGGACGCGCCCTAGGTCATGAGCGCCGAACGCCTCCAGGTGCTGGAGCCGCGCCGCAAGGAGCGGCGCCCGCTCGCCCAGAAGCTGGCCGCGATCTTCGGCCCGCGATTCCGGCGGTCCACGCTCTTCGCCGGCTTCCTCGCGTTCTCGTGCCTCCTCTTCCCGCGCGATCCGGCCTTCGAGGTGATGACGCTGCGGGAGGGCTTTCCGGCGAAGCGCGACCTGATCGCTCCGGTCCAGTTCTACCTGCTCAAGGACCGGGTGCGCTTCCGCGAGGAGCTGGTGGACGCCGAGCGTCGCGTGAGCCCCGTCTACTCGGTCGATCCGACCGTGGCGCAGGAGGCGCACGCGCTCCTCGACTCGCTCCGGACGTCCGGCCCCCCCTCGACCGATCCCGGGACGCGCGGCTACGAGCGGTGGCGCAACCTCGGCCTCTCCGCCGAGGCGGCGCGTACGATGTCGGGGCCCGACGGCAGGCGGATCGTCGTCCTCGCCCAGCGGATCCAGGAGGAGGCGCACCAGCCGGGGCTCCTCTCCGATCTTTCGAGCGCGCGGTCGTCCACCGACGCCCCGGCGATCCAGATCGATCGGGACGGAATCCGATACCCGACCGCGTGGGGGTCGCTCCACGACGTCGCCTCGCTTCGCGACCAGGCCTGGGAGGAAGGACAGCGCGCCTTCCCGAGCCGTCCCGAGGCGACGCAGGCGCTGGCCGAGCTGGTCGGGGCGGTCGTGAGGCCGAACCTCCGGTACGAGGCGTCGGCCACCGAGCGCCTCCGCGCCGACGCGCGGAACGCGGTGAACCCCTACGACGGCCTGGTCCGGAAGGACGAGAAGATCATCGGGAGCCACGAGCTCGCCACCGCCGAGCACATCCGGAAGCTCGAGTCGCTGCGGGCCTGGAGCGCGCGCCTCGGACAGGCGCCCTCGCTGGCCCGCGACTTCCCCGGCATCCTCGGCCGCGTCGTGCTCCTCGCGTTCCTGATCCTCGGGTTCGCCGGCTACCTGAAGCTCCACCAGGCTCCGGTCTACCGCGACACGACGCAGCTCCTCCTCCTCGCGGTCCTCTGCGCGCTCGTCCTCGGGGTCGGATGGGTCGTCATGAACCAGATTCGCGGCTACGAGATGCTGATTCCCGTGACGGTGCTCTCGCTGACCGCGGCGCTCCTGTTCGGGAACGCGCTCGCCTTCGCCGCGACGCTCGTCGCGTCGCTCTACGCGGGGGTCGTCTTCGGGCTCGGGCTCCCCTTCCTGACGGGAAGCGCGCTCGCGGGGATCGCCGCCATCGCGAGCGCGACGGGCGTGCGCCGGCGCCGGGACTTCTACCGGCCGATGCTCGTCGTGGCGCTCGCGTACGTGGTCGCGATCGGCGCGATGGGGCTGGTCGACGGCGCGCGCTGGGACGTCCTCCTCCGCCGCGCGCTCTGGGGCGCGGGGTCGGGCGTCGCGTCGGTCCTCGCGGTGACCCTCTTCCTCCCGCTCCTCGAGGGGCTCTTCACGGTCACGACCGACATCACGCTGCTCGAGCTGGCCGACCTGAATCGCCCGATCCTCCGGCGCCTGATGCTCGAAGCGCCCGGGACCTATCACCACAGCCTCGTCGTCGGCAGCCTCGCGGAGGCGGGCGCGGCCGCCATCGGGGGGAATCCGCTCCTCGCCCGCGTGAGCGCGTACTATCACGATATCGGCAAGATCGACAAAGCCGAGTACTATGGCGAGAACCAGTCGAGCGCCCGGAGCCGGCACGAGAAGCTCTCGCCGACGATGAGCTGCCTCATCATCGAGGCGCACGTCCGCGAGGGGGCGGAGATCGCGCGGAAGGAGAAGCTGCCCCGGGCGATCGTCGACGGAATCCTCGAGCACCACGGCACCACCCTGATGAGCTTCTTCTACCAGAAGGCGCTGGCGCAGGACCCCGAGGCCGAGGAGCGCGACTTCCGCTACCCCGGCCCGAAGCCGCGGTCGAAGGAGACGGCGGTCCTGATGCTCGCCGACGCCGTCGAGGCGACGGCGCGCTCGCTCACCGAGCCGACGCCGAGCCGGATCCGCGGCGTCGTGACGCGGATGCTCGACGCCCGCGTGAAGGACGGTCAACTCGATGAGAGCCCGATCACGTTCGAAGACCTGGCGAAGGTCCGGGAGAGCTTCATCCCGATCCTCACCGCGCTCTTCCACGCGCGCGTCCACTACCCGGGTAGCCCGGCGACCCTGGACGAGCGCCGCCGCGGTGCCGCCGACGACGGTCGCGAGCACGGAGACAAGGCCCGGTATAAGGTCGACAACTCTTAGGTCGCTGGTGACGGAGGCGCTCCGCCTCCTGGGCCGTCCGCGCGCCACCGCGTCGGTCGTCCTGACCGACGACGCGACGATCCGCGGCTTGAACCGCGACTACCGCGAGGCCGACCAGGCGACCGACGTCCTCTCGTTTCCTCTCGCCCCGCCCGAGGCGCTCGCCGATCCCGGCGCGCGCGTCTTCCTCGGCGAGATCTACGTCTCGCTCGAGACCGCGCGGGCGCAGGCGCGCTCCGTCCGGCGGCCGTTCCACCGGGAAGTGGCGCACCTCACGGTGCATGGCCTGCTCCATCTCCTGGGCCACGACCACCCGTCCTCCGCCGCCCGGCGGCGCATGGCCGCGCTCGAGGCGCGGCTCCTCCGCTCGCTCCGCCCGAAGATCGCCGCGCTCGAGCGCTGACGCCACCGGAGCGTGGCGCCTCCTCGCCCGGAAGTGGTACCATGGCGCGATGTTGAGCCGCCTCAAGACGTACTTCCTGACCGGACTCCTCGTTCTCGCCCCGTTGACCATCACGGCCTACGTGCTCTGGCGCCTCTTCATCTTCATGGACCACCTCGTCGGGACGACCCTGCGGGGCGGCTACATCCGTCCGGGCGGCATTCCGGGCGTCGGGTTCGTGACGGTGATCATCCTCATCACGGTGACCGGCGCCCTCGCGAACAACTTCCTCGGACGTCAGCTCGGCCAGGTGCTCGAGTCGATGCTCCTCCGCGTCCCCTTCCTGCGCGGCCTCTACTCGACGCTGAAGGAGATGGGGGAGGCGATCCTGAGCGAGCGCCGCCAGGCGTTCCAGCGGGTCGTCCTGGTGCCGTATCCCTCGCCGGGGATCTACACGATCGGGCTCGTCACCACCGACGCGCCGCAGGCGCTCCAGGACGCCGCGGGGAAGCCCCTGCGCGGGGTCTTCATCCCGACGCCGCCCAATCCGACGACCGGCCCGCTCGCCTACTACGCGGACGAGGACCTGATTCCAACCAGCCTCCGCGTGGATCAGGCGATCAAGATGGTGATCTCGGGCGGCGTCGTGGTGCCGGCCGACCTCGCCGTCGCGAGGAGCGCCCGCGCCGCGGCCGCTCCGGAGGAATAGCCATGGCCATCGTCCAGACGGAGGCGCTCGTGATCCGCTCCCACCGCCTCGGGGAGACGAGCCTGATCGTGAGCCTCTACACGCGCGAATTCGGGCTCCTCCGCTGCGTCGCGAAGGGCGCGCGCGGGGCGAAGAGCCGATTCGGCGCGTCACTCGAGCCGGGCGTTCGCCTGAACGCGGTGATCTACCGGAAGCTGACGCGCGACCTCCAGCTCCTCTCCAAGGCCGACATCGTCGCGTACTGGCCCGCCCTGTGGGAGGATCCCGATCGCTTCGCGCGCGCCGGGGCGGTGCTCGAATTCCTGGAGCGGGCCGCGTTCGGCGAATCGGGCGACCCGGAGCTGATCGACCTCGCCGCGGAGACGCTCGGCGCCATGGCCCAAGGACCCGCGGCCGCCCTCGAGCCGATGCTCCGCGCCTTCGAAATCCAGGCCTGCCGCCGCCTCGGCTACGCGCCCGAGCTGACTCGCTGCCTGGAATGCCGAGCGCCCCTCGACCAGGGGGGGCTCTTCCACCCGCTCCAGGGGGGGCTCCTCTGCGGCGCTCCCTGCGGCGGCGACGGCGGCGCGTTCCGGATTTCCGAGCGCGCTCGAAAGACGCTCGTGGCGCTCGCGGAGCACCCACTCGCCTCGCTCGGGGGCTGGGCGATGGAGCGCTATCCCGGGCCCGAGATCACGAAGGCGATCGAGCGGTTCCTGACGGCCCACCTCGAGCGCTTCGAGGGGCTCAGGGCCCAGCGCGTCGGCGAGGCGATGATCCGGTACGCGGGGGCGTCACGGTGACCGCGACGCCCGCGGCGAAGCCGCGCACGTTCCAGGAGATCCTGCTCCGTCTCGAGCAGTTCTGGTCGGACCAGGGGTGCACCCTCCTCCAGCCGTACAGCGGCGAGGTGGGCGCCGGCACCTTCAACCCGGCCACCTTCTTCCGCGTGCTCGGCCCGGAGCCGTGGAGGGCGG
This sequence comes from Candidatus Eiseniibacteriota bacterium, assembly GCA_036380835.1. GTDB lineage: Bacteria > Eisenbacteria > RBG-16-71-46 > SZUA-252 > SZUA-252 > DASQJL01. The sequence goes on from DASVDZ010000081.1 coordinate 72,449, forward strand.
CGCACGTGGAGCCTTCGCGCCGGCCCAAGGACGGCCGCTACGGGGAGAATCCGAACCGGCTCCAGAACTTCTACCAGTACCAGGTGATCCTCAAGCCCTCGCCGGACGACGTGCTCGATCTCTACCTCGAGAGCCTTCGCTGGATCGGGATCGACCTGAAGGAGCACGACGTCCGGTTCGTCGAGGACGACTGGGAGTCGCCGACGCTCGGGGCCTGGGGCCTCGGCTGGGAGGTTTGGCTCGACGGCCAGGAGATCACCCAGTTCACGTACTTCCAGCAGGCGGGAGGGTACGACCTCGATCCGATATCGGCGGAGATCACGTACGGCATCGAGCGGATCGCCTGCTATCTGCAGGGCGTCGAGCGGATCATGGACCTCCAGTGGTCGAAGGACCATCGCTGGGACGATCTCTTCCTGAAGGGGGAGGTCGAGTGGTGCCATTTCAACTTCGAGCAGTCGAACGCCGAGCTCCTCTTCGAGCAATTCGAGAAGTACGAGCGCGAGGCGATCCGCCTCCTCAAGATGGGCCTCGTCCTCCCCGGTTACGACTACATCGTGAAGTGCTCCCACGCGTTCAACCTCCTCGAGGCTCGCGGCGCGATCAGCGTGACCGAGCGCGTCGGAACGATCGCGCGCGTCCGGAAGATGGCGCGATTGGCGGCCGGCGCCTATCTCAAGCAGCGGGAGGAGATGGGGCATCCGCTGGCGCGGACGGCGGAGGGGGCCCCGGCCCGTGGCTGAAACGCTCCTCCTCGAGATCGGCTGCGAGGAGATCCCCGCGTCCTACATCGGGCCGGCGCTGAGCGAGCTGGAGTCCCTCGCCAGGGCGGGGCTCTCCGAAGCGCGCGTCGGCCACGGCGCGGTCGCGATCGCCGCGACGCCGCGCCGGCTTGCGCTCCTGATCGAGGGGATCACCGATCAAGGCGACCGAGTGCTCGACGTCCTCGGACCGCCGGTGAGCGTGGCCTTCGACGCGTCGGGCCGGCCGACGCCGGCCGCGCAGGGGTTCGCGAAGAAGGTCGGCCTGCCGCTCGAATCGATCGGGAGGAAGCCGGGGGGGAAAGGGGCGGACGTTCTCCACGCCCGCGTCCACGAGAAAGGGAAGCCGGCCGCCGAAGTGCTCCCCGCGCTCGTCGAGGCCTGGATCGGGGGCATCCACTTCCCGAAGACGATGCAGTGGAACGGGCGGGATCGATTCGCCCGGCCGGTCCGCTGGATCGTCGCGTTATTGGGCGACCGGATTCTCCCCGTCAAGGCCTTCGGGCTGAGCGCTGGCCGGAAGAGCCGGGGACACCGCATCCACGCGCCCGGCTGGTTCGAGGTCGGGAAGCCCGGGGGCTACGTCGGGCTCCTCCGCGAGCGCGTGGTCATGGTCGACCGCTCCGAGCGCCTTCGAACGATCCGCGACGAGCTGGCCCGCGCCGGCGCCTCGATCGGGGGCGCGCCCGTCGAGGATCCGGAGCTGCTCGAGGAAGTGGCGGACCTGGTCGAGTGGCCGGAGGCGGTGGTCGGCTCCTTCGACGCCTCCTACCTCGCCCTCCCGCGCCCCGTGATCGTCACGGCGATGCGGGCGCACCAGCGCTACTTCGCCGTGGAGGCCAAGGACGGCTCCCTCCTCCCGAGCTTCGTGATGATCCGGAGTGGGCGCGGGGAGGGCGCGGCCGAGATCCGGCGCGGCACCCAGGCGGTGCTCCGGGCGCGGCTCGAGGACGCGCGGTTCTACTGGGACAACGACCGGAAGGGCGGCCTCGAGGCGAAGGTCGAGGCGCTCCGAGGGATCGTCTGGCACGAGCGACTGGGTACGGTCCACGACCGCACCATGCGCATCGTGCAGATCACGGAGGATCTCGCGCGAACGCTCGCCCCGAAGGCCCGGGCCCACGCCGCGCGCGCCGCCTACCTCTGCAAGGCCGACCTCGCCTCCGAGATGGTCCGCTCGGGGAAGGAATTCGCCGCGCTCCAGGGGATCATCGGCGCCGAGTACGCCGCGGCCTCCGGCGAGGACGCCGAGGTGGCCCGCGCGATCCGCGAGCACTACCTTCCGCAGGGGCCGTCGGATCCGCTGCCCGGCTCGATGGAGGGGACGCTGGTCAGCCTCGCCGACCGCCTCGAGGCCATCGTCGGAGCGTTCCGAGCCGGGCTCGAGGTGAGCGGATCGCAGGACCCCTACGGTCTGCGCCGCGCGGGGAACGGCATCGTCCGGATCCTCCTCGAGAAGCGGCTCCGATTCGACGCGATCGAGAAAGCGGCGTGGGTGGACGGGCTCTTCGAGAAGGCGGGGATCGGCCGGTTCGGGAGCGCCTCGTTCCAGGACTTCTGGGCGCAGCGCGTGGAGAGCGCGCTCTCGGACGCCGGCGTGCCGCACGATACGGCGGCCGCGGTGCTGGCCGTGCGTCCCGGCGACCCGCTCGACGTGCTGGCGCGCGCCCGAGCGGTCGACGAGATCCGCCGGAGCGACGACTTCGAGGGACTCATGGTCGGGTACCGTCGCGCCGCGAACCTGCTCCGCTCGGCGTCGCCCGAGGACGTGGCCGCCGCGGGGCAGCCGATGGCGGAGCGCGCCGAAAATTTCGGCGAGAAGGCGGAAGCGGACCTCCACCTCGAGACGAAGATGACCCGCCAAGCTGTCGAGACCTATTTACAGGCGGATGCCCCCGATTACGGTGCCGCCCTGAAGCACTTGCTCGGCCTCCGACCATCCATCGACGCCTTTTTCGAGGCCGTGATGGTCATGGTGGACGATCCGGCGACCCGTCGCCGGCGGCTCGCCCTCCTCGACGCGGTGCGTCGATCCTTCCTCAGAATTGCCGATTTCTCGGCCCTCCCAACCGCTCCAGGTCAAAAATCCGTTTGACATTAGCGGCTTTTTCCCCTATACTGACGCGGTAAAGGAGGCAAAATAACTTGTCTCCCAACAGCCGCGACCGTTAGAACCGATTGAAATTACAGCACATGCACGACATCGCGAGGGCTGACGGTGCGGCTATTTCCGTCTATTGGGGAGATTCCATCCGACTGTCTGATTCGGTTAAATGACGAAGAGCGAAGGGGGTGAGAGGTCCAAGCGGCTTTGTTCTTACATCATTGATTACAATAACTTACAACAAACACACAACCCGTAGAGATCCAATGAAAGGAGGTCGGTCAAGGCTGCGAACGAGATCGCCCAAGAACGCTCGAGCACTGTCCCGACGAGCGGGCGATCTCCGATGCATCACTCCAGGCTCGACTAGATGTACAGAAACCCGTGACGTTCGGTTCCAGAAAGTCTAGTCCTCCCGATCTAGGACTTCGTGTCAGGAAACTCTAAGGAGGATGTGAACATGCGGAAAACCTTTGTCGCCATTCTGGGCCTCGCGGCTCTCTGCGTGTGGGCGTTGCCCGCCTTCGCAGACAGTCAGAGTGACCCGCCCTTGGCCAAGGCGTACACGCCTCTCGATGGGCGCCCTGGTTACAACGGGTCGATGGCAAAGAACGGAAGTCTGGGGGCGACCCTGAGCGGCACCGTGATCAATCAGGGGTCGGCCGGCACCACGGTCTATTTCCTCTACCCCGGCGCCTGCCAGCAGCGGGCTCTCGGAACGTGGGCGCCAGTGTCCGCGGAGCAAGCGGACAGCATGGACACCTACACCGAGGGCGGGACCGGCGGCTACGGCGTGGCCGACCAGTCGGTCAAGGAACGCCTTTGGCACGTCGTGAACAGCTCCGTGCCGGCGGGCCAGCGTCCCGCGATTCTCGCGGGCACGGCCTCGCTCTGGTGCGGTAAGTACGATCCGAACTGGGTCGTCCAGGTCGGGTATCCGAACACCACGTTCCAGATCCTCTACATCGACACGGGCGCTCACGCGGGCTCCTACACGCTCACGTACAAGGCGAACCAGAGCTCGGAGATCGGGTACGACTACGTCTACCTGATCGGTGGCGATCCGACCCTGTCGGACGCCATGCAGAACTCGCGCGCGAAGTTCGACGAGGCCACCTCGTCGGGCGCGAGCGGCGGCTCGGACCTCCTGGTGACGTGGACGGGCTCGATCCTCACGACGACGCCGGGCGCGACGAACCCGCCGATCGGCTCTCAGATCATCGGTGACGGCGCGGCTCAGCCCTCGTCGATCGTTCCCGTGACGATCAACATGCCCAGCAATTATCGCGACATCTACTTCCTCTTCACGGCGGACTGCGGCTACTCGAGCGAAGACGGCAACTGGCCGAACAGCCATGGCCAGATCTTCGACGACGTCACGTGCAGCGACAACGGCGTGATCTTCGGCGACGGCACCGCGCCGTCCGGCTCGGACGCTTGGTTCGGCGACGTTCTCCAGGGTACCTACGGCTCGCAGGGCTACATCGCGGCGCGCGTGGCGCCGGGTACCGGCGAGCTCTGGCAGATCGTCAACGGCGGCTTCTCGACCACCGCGGACAACTGCCAGCTCCAGAAGAACGACACGGCGGATCGCATGTTCTTCGGCGCCGATGCTTCCTCGAAGAAGACGATCGCCGGGCAGTGGAATTCGATCATCTCCTGCACGTTCCCTGTTCCGGTCGGAACGGCCGAGCTCAACGCGTTCTGGGGCGAGTACCTCGACCTCCCGCGCGGCGCCGGATTCGTTCAGGATTCGGAGTACCGCTTCTACAAGGGCGGTGTCTGGAGCAACTGGCAGGATACCGATCCCGACGGCGGCGTCATCACCTCCGTGATCAAGACGTGGCTCGTGGATGGAGGCAATCTGGCGTCGGCCGTCCAGGCCGATTCGGTCCAGATTCGGTACGACCTCCGCTGTATCACGGCGTTCGCCACGGACCGCATCACCTGCGGCCAGCTCGACTACGGGATCCTGTACGACGACTTCTATCTGCAGGTGTTGTCGGGCATCCCGGCGCCGCTCATCTCGTCGTTCCCGAGCGCGGTGCCTCAGACGATGTTCGTGGACGGCACCATGACGGGGCTCAATTGCACGACGCCTCCGTGCTGGCCCGGAACGCGCGGCACCAACACGCCCAGCGCTCCGGCGGGTCAAGTCATCACGGATAACGTCAACTCCCCGTACGGCGACTCGCTCTGGTGCGGCATTGCGACCGGTCTGCGCAAGAACGGCATGGGCGTGAACTGGCACAATGGCTACAGCAAGCTGGTCAACGGCGGCCGCACGCTCGCGTTCACGAACGCCACGTTCGTGCCGGCGTACGACACGCCTCGGGCGATCTATCGCCTGTTCGATCCCACCTCGCAGAGCTGGAGTGCGTTCGACTCCACGGAAATGGCTGCGGACAACATCCAGATCTCCGGTGCCGACACGGTCAACGCCGTGGCGTTCGGCGCTCCGGCGTATCGCTGGGATTGGCCGCCGATCGACAAGGCCGGCCAGAACCTGCCGGGCGGCTTCACGATCAACGGCGTCGGCGCGTACAACAACCTCGCGTTCCTGCCTCGCGGAACGCGGATGCAGTTCTACTTCAAGGGCGTCGACATCAACGGCGGCCGTTCGTACATCTTCGGCGCCGGCGGCCTGCCGCGCGAAGTCGAAGATCTCCCGACGTTGCCGGGCGGCTCCATCGTGGCCCCCGACATCATGGAGATGGACGTGCTTCCGCGGAAGTACGCCGTCGGCTCGGGTACCTCGCTCCTCGCGGGCAAGACCAACACGCCGGTCTTGAACCTCGACGGCTCGTACTCGGTCTGGAGCTTCGGTCAGGATCCCGTCACGCAGGCGCTCCGCGGTATGGGCGTCCGCGCCGACCGGTATCGTCTGACGCAGGGCCTCGACAACGCCGACAACTTCGGCGGCCATGAGCTCTTGGGCCCGCCGGACAATCAGCGTGCGGCACGCAGCTCGAACTACTTCCCGAACCTGACCGAGTACGGCATCCTGGATTCGCTGTCGAAGTGGTATCGCATCGTGATCCAGTCGGGTCACACCCGCACCGCGACCCTCGAGGACGAGTCGGATTCCCGGCTTCTCGAAGCGTGGTGGGCGGCCGAGACGCCGGGTTCGAACGGCGGCGACCGTTGCGTCTTCGTCTCGGGCGACGACTACTTCAACGCGCTCCTGAACATCCCCGCCGGCGAGGCGAGCTCGCGCCGGATCTCCTACGGCCAGAACGTGCTGGGCGTCAACAGCGCGAGCGGCGCGTGGGTGGGGGCGAATGCGGTTCCGTATCCCACGGTCGAAGATCGCTTCTCGGCTCCGGGCGCCGGGCCCGGCCTCGTGACCGGCTATACGTACCCGGTCGACGGCGGCTGCCCCGGTCCGAACCGGTTCGACGCGCTCACGAAGATCGGTGCGTCCACGGCTCAGAACATCGCGTTCTACCCGATCTTCTCGGGTATCACGGATGTCGCGGGCGTGGCGAACATGACCGAGCGTGACGCCGTGACGGACCACGATCGCAACAAGGCTCTTGGCTACGGCTTCTCGATCCAGTTCGTCCGGAAGGCCGGAATCCCGACCAATGCCGCGAACTACGTGCGGTCCGGCGTCCAAGAGCGTATGCAGATCCTGTACAAGTTCCTCGCGAGCTGCCGCGGTCCGCGGAGCGGTGCGGCGGGCGATACGTCCGTCTGCTGGCCGTGCCCGACGGACGCGAACATGACCGGAAACTGGGCGACTCTGACCGGCTTCCAGACCGGCAGCTACGGTCCGCTCTACCCGATCCAGGACAACCTGGCGGCGACGGGCGTCGAGGTCTCGGATGCTTCCGCGGCCCCGAAGGTCAACAAGCTCGAGGGTAACTACCCGAACCCGTTCAATCCGCAGACGACGATCAAGTTCACTGCGGCGCAGGCGGGCAAGGTGACGCTGCGGATCTTCAACGTGGGCGGCCAGCTGGTCCGGACGCTCACCACGAAGGCCGAGGTCGGGCCGAACGAAGTCCGCTGGAACGGCAAGCGTGACGACGGCGCCCAGCTCGCGAGCGGTGTCTACTTCTACAAGGTTCGTTTCGTCGACGGCACCGAAACGGGTAGCCGGATGGCGCTTGTGAAGTAACCCCCTTCCGTAGGGGTTTCAGTCCGTAGGCGATCGGGCCGCCGGGGTAACTCCCGGCGGCCCGTCGCACAAAATCAGTTGACACCGTTTCCGCCGCATTGCTAACTTAGTCGAGTCCCCAAGACATCACCCGAACACCTGCCGGTGCACAAGCCAGTCTCCTCGGAGAACGAAATGCCCGCATCCAGTACGTGGCGGAACTTCGCCCGTGTGGTTGTCCCCGTCATTTGCTGTCTCGCCGTCTTCGTCTCCTGCGCCAAGGAGCCGCTTCGCGTGGATCGAAACCGCCCGCCACGGACGTTTCTCGTCTCGGCCCCGGCCGAAAGTTCGTCCTGGTCGTACCACGTCCACCTCTACTGGCGGGGCGAGGACAGCGACGGATACGTGACGGGATTCCTGTGGGCCTGGGACGACTCCTCGATCGGCGCCTACCGGTACACGACGAAGACGGACAGCACGTTCGATCTCGACGTCAACGATTCCACCCTCTTGGTCGGCGGCGGGACCAGCCAGGTGCAGCCGGGCCAGACGAAGCCCCACACGTTCTACATTCGCGCCGTCGACAACCTGGGCAAGTCGGATCCGGTCGGGACGATCTTCAATCATCGCGTCTACAACGCCTCGACCGACGAGCCCAGCGTGCGCTTCGTGGGCGCGCTCCCGAGCGGGGCCGGGATCATCGACACGCTCTGCGACGGAGCGCCGTTCAAGATCTGCTGGACCGGCAGCGACCCGGATGGCTACGTCGCGTACTACCGATGGGACATGGGGCCCTATTCCAGCCCGCTCCAGACCGACACCTGCGCCGTCTTCAACGACCCGAACGTGCCTGGATCGCCGCCGATCACGAGCGGCGTCTACACGTTCACGGTCACGGCGGTGGACAACGCGTTCGCCGCCAGCAAGGCCTCCTCGGGCGGCCGCTTCCTCCTCGTCGCCAATCACGATCCCGACACCTGGTTCGTCGACTCCTCGGGCGGAACGGGCGAGCCGGTGGGGCACTACTACCAGCCCTATCGCGACGGCCAGCCGGTCAACCCGACCGAGGTGCACACCTTCTCCCAGGGGGACACGATCCCCTACCGATCCACGGTCTGGTGGAGCTGGGGATCGTCCGACGATCACTCTGGCAGCGGATGCAGCGAGGGCAACATCATCAGCGGTTGGTCGCTGATCCTCCGCACGGGCACCCGAAACAATTTCGAGCCCTACGTCATCGGCTACCAGGACCAGATCTGCACCGATGGGGCCGGCGCGCCGGTTCGCTTTACGACCAACGACCCCGCGGTCGTCCTGCAGGAGTGCAATCTCCAGAGCCTGGTGCTCGACTCCCTGGACGCGGGACGCGGGATGCAGGTCACCGTGGCCTCGCGCGACGGATCCGGCCGCGTCGACGGCTCCCCGGCCTCGTTCTCGTTCAACTGCGACTTCCCGCCGCACATCGATTCGCTCTTCGTCCAGGACGTCACGCCGACGAGCGGCCCGAACGCGGGGCAGCCCTGCAAGCGGTTCTATTGGGTCGCGCGCGATCCGGAGGACGGGTTCACGAAGGAAGCCGAGATCACGATGGACGGCATTCAGAAGATCCAGCTCACGAGCTGGGAGCAGGAAGTCATCATCCCCGAGTCGAGGTTCCGGAGCTTCTCCCCCCTGAATCCCCATACGGTGGAGGTCCGAGTCTCGGATCGGGCCCACATCCGATCGGACCAGGTCCTGTCCATTCAATTCGACGTGACGTACCCCTAGCGACGAACGGCCGATGACAAGGAGCGATGATTCCATGGCGCGCGGTTCGATGATTCGACTTCCGATCGTACTGCTTCTGGCGCTCGCGCTGGCCGGGCTCGCCGGCTGCGCGAAGAGCGTGAAACCGGGCAAGCCGCCACAGCCGTTGAGCCCCGAGACCCAGATCACGTACGCGCCGCTCCAGGGCGACACCGCATCGTTCCGGGTCCATTTCTACTGGAGCGGATGGGACAAGGACGGAGAGGTCGTCCGGTTCCGCTGGGCCGTCGACGCCGACACGATCAAGGACGAGCACGACTGGCATTCGACGACGTCCAAGGACACGACGCTTCTCTTCCTCGTGGATCCGGTCAAGGAGATCCAGGGGCACGTCTTCTGGGTGGCCGCGGAGGACAACGACGGCCACATCGACTCCACTCCGGCGAAGCGATTCTTCTCGGCGAAGACCATCCCGCCGACCTCGAAGATCGACCGGGGCCCGGACGGGAAAGGGCTCCCGATCGGACCCAACTTCACGTTCGAGTGGTCGGGAATCGACCCGGACGGCGGCGAGACCGGCGGCTCCGCCCCGGTCGACTCGTTCGAGTACCTCCTGCTGCAGGTGCGCGGGATCGCGGACACGAACACTCCCCCGACTCACGACCCGCTGCCCGATTTCGACGAAAAGGTCTACTTGGGCCTGATCAACGAAGCGACGGGCCGGACGCTGCTCGATCGGCCGGCCCCGGGGAGGCACAGCGATTGGGCCTGGCAGGGCGTGCGGGGAACCCGGAAGCGCTTCCGGAACGTCACTCCCGCGCCCTACGTCTTCGCCGTTCGAGCGGTCGACATCGCCGGCGCGACCGAGAAGAATCTGAAAATCACGGACAACATCCGCTACTTCAACGTGACGAACAGGAACCCTGGCCCGCTCCTCACGATCTGCAGCAGCGTGCTGAACAAGTGCCTCCCGGCCGCGTCGGGTCCCGAGGACATCGTCCGGAAGCAGATCCAGGTCTTCGAGGGAGAGACGGTCTCCTTCTCGTGGACGGCGTCCGCGGAGTTCTACGGGGGCGAGGTGGTCGGATACACGTTCGCGATGGACGACACGACCACCGCGGAATGGGGATCGCTGACCCTCCTCAAGACGGGGGCGACGTTCTCGCGCAACGATCTCCCCCCGGGCGCTCACAACCTGTACGTGCGCGTCGTGGACGACGGCGGGCTGGTCACGAACGCCAAGATCCCGCTCTTGATCGTCCATCCCGACTTCAAGGACCCGGGTGCCGAGAAGAACGCGCTCTACGTCGACGACTTCGGGACGCCGGGGGCGACGCCGCTCAACGCGGGCGCGAATTACCTGTCGGATGACGCGGAAGACATCTGGTGGGCGGATCACATCACGACGCCGCTCACCCAGGAATTCGGAGTTCCGTTCACGCAGTACGACACCGTCCGGAACAACATCGGGATCGAGGGGCGTGGCGTTCCCGACCCCAGCGAGCTGAAGAAGTACCGCGTCGTCATCTGGAGCGTCGACCTCAACAACACCGGGTCCTCGCCGACCGGGCTCTGGAAGACGCTCGTCGGCGGCGACTACAGCCAGCTGGCCGGATACCTCAGGGCCGGCGGGACGCTGATCCTCACCGGCTTCCAGCTCATGAACAACACGACGAGCCCTTCCACGACCGCGTACAGCTTCTACTCGCGCGGGATGTGCTTGAGCGTGCCTCAGGGCACCACGGCCTACGATCTCTCCTACTTCCCGCGGACGATCATGGGCGTGGACGGGGCGCTCGCGGGGAATCAGGGGCTTCGCACCAACGGAGCCCACGATTTCGTCGAGGCACGGGTGACGACGGAGGGCGCGGCGAGGGGATACCAGACGGCCCAGGTGGACACGGGCCGGACGGCGAAGTGGAATCCCTATGCGTTCACGGGCCCGCCGAACTCGGCCCTGTCACCGGGAATGGGCGCCGTGGACGGCTGGAACATGCAGACGTTCTTCGGCTGCATCGGGACCCAGACCCTCTTCCGCCGTGAGGATGCGAACACCCCGATCGCGGTTCCGATCCTCAGGTATCACGGCGTGCCCCAGGGCATCGCGATGGACGGCCTGCCGTCGCCTCGCGAAGGGCTCGTCGTGGGGATCGCGACCCAGGCGCACGACCTCGGCAACCAGAACGGCGGGGTCGTGGACGCGCAGAACTCGCAGAACGCGTTCGGGCGGATGGTCTTCCTAGGGTTCCCGATCTACTACCTCAAGGACCCGCAGGCATACCAGATCATGCGAACCGCGTTCGCCTACGTGAATTCCTCGCCCACGCTGCCGCAGTAGCCGCGACAGCGGGTCGGCGACGCGCCGCGTTCGCGAGGGGCGCCCGGAGCAGCGGCTCCGGGCGCCCTCTTGTTTGACCCCGTCGCGGCGTTGCAACGGCACTTTGGATCAAGCGATCCCGGAGGAGACGCTGGCCATCGAGATCGCGCACTCGTGACCTGCTCCCCTTGACTGCTGAACGCCGCCGCGAACTCGCTCGGCGTCCGGTTCCCCAGGGAGCTGTGCGGCCTCACCTGAGTGCAGTCCCGCCTCCACTCTTCGATCATCGCCCTCGAGCGTCTGGATCACCCGACGGGCCGGAAGCGACGTGTCGACCTCGCTCGCCAAGCCCTCGCGGCTCAGATCGTCGACCACGTTGAAGATCCGAATCCGCCGACCTCCGCGGATCACGTCGCTCACGTAGTCGGCGCGGCGCCGCACGGCTCCCTGGGAAACCGGACGCCGAGCGAGTTCGCGCGCCGATTCTGGCGAGGGGGCCACCCCATACGAAAGGGCCGCGGAGCACTCGCTCCGCGGCCCTCGTTCAGCCGATCGTGTTGGCCGATGTTACTTGGCCATCACCATCTTGATGACGTCGTTGGCGCCGCCGCTGGCGGACACCTTGGCGTAGTAGACGCCCGAGGAGGTCTGCAGGCCGGCCGAGTTCTTGCCGTCCCACGTGATCTCGTGCGCCCCCGCCTCGAAGTTGCGATCCGCAAGCGTCTTCACGAGCTGGCCGCTGACGTTGTAGACCCGGAGCGCCACGTTGCCCGCCTTGCTGGTCGCGAAGCGGATCTTGGTCACCGGGTTGAACGGGTTCGGCGAATTCTGCTCGAGGCGGACCGCGCTGCCCGCGAGGTTGTTCGCCGCGATGCCGAGATACGTGAGGCCGGCGAATCCGCGGCCCGAACGGTTCGAGTACGCGGTTCCGTCGATCGGAACCTGCTGGTTCACGAGACCGAGCGCCACGAGGCGCGCCTCGATCGTGCGGCGGTCGAAGTAGAAGACCATCGCCGCCTGCCCGGCCTGCACGACGTCCTTCATGTCGACGAACGGCGACCCGTTGACCGGATCGGTCCGCGGCGCGAGGCCCAGGAAGAGCGGGCTGCGAACGATCGTGCGGCGGCAGCGGACGCCCTCGAGCGGCCCGTTGAAGCTCTGCGCTTGGTAGCCCGCCGCCTGCGTCTCGGCCGGGAAGGAGACGGTGAAGG
>DASVDZ010000082.1:0-77581 GCA_036380835.1 Candidatus Eiseniibacteriota bacterium
ATTGCGGTCCGCTCGACGGTCGAACCCGGAGGTCCCCGTGTCCCTGTTCCGCTCCTTGGCTCTATTCCTGACCATCAACCTTCTCGCCGCGCTGGCGCCGGGTTCCTCGGACGCCGAGCTGACGCCCGGCACGCCCGCCCCCGACTTCACGGGTCAGCACGTCTGGATCAACAGCAAGCCCCTTTCGCTCAAGCGGGAGTTGAAGGGGAAGGTCGTGCTCGTCGACTTCTGGGAATACACCTGCATCAACTGCATCCGGACGCTCCCCGCGCTCAAGCGCATCTACGACCGCTACAAGCCCTACGGGTTCGAGATCATCGGCGATCACGCGCCGGAGTTCGATTTCGCGTACAAGCCGGAGAACGTGGCGATGGGCACACGGCGGCAACGCATCCCCTGGCCCGTGATCGTCGACAGCGACTTCTCGATCTGGCGCGCTTACGACAGCAACTCGTGGCCGAACAAGTTCCTGATCGGCTCGAACGGCATCATCGCTCTCCAGCACGCGGGTGAAGGAGGCTACGGGAGGCTGGAACAGTTGATCCGGAGCGAGATCCGGAAGGCGAATCCCAAGGTGGTCTTCCCGGCCTCCTGGCAGATCCCTGCCGATACGAACGACTTCGATCCCGCCCGTTGTGGGGCCACGTCGGAGGAGACGTACGTCGGCACGGCGCGAGGGTCGCGATGGGGCGGCGCCATCGCGAATCGGGAGGGGTTCCAGCCGGGCAAGGACGTGCTCTACACCAGCACGCCGCGCGCCGTGCCTCGCGGTTTTTCCGCTCACGGGCTCTGGAGGAACGAGGCCGATGACCTAGAGCACGCGCGAGCCACCCCGACGCCGAAGGACTACATCGGGATTCGCTACCACGGCCGTGAGGTCTACGCCGTGATGAATCTGAGGAGTGGGTCCGGGGTTCGCGTCTACGTGTCGCGCGACGGCAAACCCGTGCCCACCGCGAACCGCGGCGTGGACGTGAAGGCGGACCCTCGCGGGCGCACCTACATCGACGTCAGCGACGGGCGCATGTACTACGTCATCCAGGGGGAGGATGACGGCCAGCACGATCTCCGGCTCCTCCCGACCGCCGCGGGACTGGCCGTCAACTCGTTCACGTTCGGGAACCGCTGCCTGACGAATTTCGAACGGCTGTAGGAACGGACCGTCTCAACCCCTGGCAATAACCCCGCCCGGGCGCGGCCCGGCGCTAAGCCCCATTGAACTTCCCGGCCTCCCGGGTCGAAAATCTGCGCCATGGTCACTCGCGAATCGTTCCGCGCGCCTCGGAAGCCACCGGGTTCCGGGACGAGGGGGACCCCCGGTCGCGGCCGGCCGCCTGGTGTCACGGCTTCGGGCGTGCAGGTCTGGCTGGTACTCCTGGCGGGGGTCACCATTGCCGCGGCCGCGCTCCTTGCGAACCTGCCGACGCTCCGCTTCGATCTCTTGAACTGGGACGATCCAGGCTACGTGCTCGACAATCCTTGGATTCGATCGTGGTCGCGCGAGAACCTGGTCCACATCTTCACGCGGCCCTACGTCATGAATTTCCTTCCGCTCCACCTCCTCTCGTACTCCCTCGACTACAGCCTGTGGGGGCTCAAGCCGTTCGGGTACCACCTGCAGCAGGTCCTGCTGAACACGCTGAACGCCGTTCTCGCCTTCGTCGTGGTCCGCCGGATCTTCGGGAGCTTCGCTGTAGCGTTCGTGACCGGGCTTCTCTTCGCGGTCCACCCTTCTCACGTCGAGGCCGTGGCGTGGGTATCGAGCCGGAAGGAGATCCTCTCCACGGCGTTCTTGTTCCTCTCGCTCTACTTCTACTTGGGCGCGCACAAGGGGCGGGCGCTACGCTGGGGTCCGCTCGCCGCCTCCATCGTCAGCTTCGCGCTCGGGCTTCTCTCCAAGGTGAGCGTCGTGGTCCTGCCCCTGTTCCTGTTGCTGATCGACTTCATGCCCGTCGGGAGCAAACGGAAGGGGAAGGGATTCTGGGTCGATGCCCTCGGAAGCAAGGTCCCTTACGGCCTGATCGGCCTCGGGGCCGTCCTCATCAATTCCGCGGCGCAGGTCACGGCCAGGGCGGCCTATGCGCGCGAACCGCTTCAGTACCTGGCCGTGAAGGGGCACGCGGTCTGGAACTACCTCGTCGCCCTGGCGGCGCTACGCGCCGGGAACCCGATCTACGACACGCCCCAGCTGACCCGCTCGTTCTTCACCATGGCGTTCAATCTTGGCGGGTTGGTCGCGCTTCCGGCTCTGTTCTGGTTCGCGTACCGCCGCGGACACCGGGTCCTCGCCCTCGGCGTCGGGTGGATCTTCGTGATGCTCCTGCCGGCGCTCCTGTTTCCGCTGGTCACGTACATGGCGGAGCGCTATCTCTACGCCCCTTCCCTTGGGTTCTGCTGGGTCCTGGCGGCGGGAATCGTCGCGCTCGGCCGGCGCGCCGGGCCGGGGGCGGCGGGTGTCACGGCCACGGCCGCCCTGACGCTGATCCCGTTCCTCGGCTTTGCGTATCGAACGAAACAGTACAATCCCGTGTGGGCGAACTCCGAATCGCTTTGGACGTACGCGATCAAGCGGAGCCGTGACTATCGCGTCTATAACAATCTGGCCCAGGTCCGGATCGGCCAGAAGCGATGGAACGATGCGGAGCAGCTCCTCAAGCTCGGCACTCAGGTGGACAACGTCATCGTCTATCGTTGTCTTGCGGTTCTCTACTACGACACGCAGCGCTACGCCCAGGCGCTGCAGACGGTCGACAAGGCGTTCGCGATCATGGCGAAGCAGGGCGATGATCCAGGGGAGAGAGCCGAGCTCGAGTACATCCGCGGCGCAAGCTACTGGGTCCTGTCCCAACGGGACAGGGCCATCGAGGCATGGGAGGCCGCGCTGCACGCGAATCCGCGGCACGCGCAGGCGCGCGCGTGGCTCGCGACGGCGCGCGGCGAGCCTACGAAACGACCGTGACCCAGCCCCGGCGCCTCAGGCCTTCCTTACCGCCGCGGAACGCCGGAGCATCCAGCCGTAGAGCCAGACGATCATCGCGACGAAGCCGAGAAGTCCGAGCCACGGCGCGGGCGCGAAGTCTTCGGGCACGAGCCCGATCGGCGCGTCCTTCGAGAAGCCGACGATGAGGCCGGCGTTGATCACGCCCCACAGACTCTCGCCGACGATCAATCCCGACGCCACGAGCGTGCCCAGTCGCTCCGAGCGGCCCGGGTTCGGCATCGAGCGCGCGCGCCGATCGTACCAGTGAGAGATCACGGCGCCGACCACGACAGCGAACGTCGCCGACATCGGAAGATAGATCCCGATGCCGACGGCCAGCGGTGGAATGCGCAGCTTCTTCATGGCGCCCAGCGACGCGTCGAGCACAATGAGTCCGACGCCAACGAGCGCGCCGATGCCGAGCATCTTCCAGTCGAGGTTGCCGCCGACCACGCCCTGCGCGAGGGCGGCGATGAGCGTCGCCTGCGGCGCGGGTAGCGGGTTCGGCGCCACCACGCCAACGTTCGCGGCGCCGGTGAAGCCGTAGGCCTTGGCGAGCAGGTTGAGCACCGGAGGGATCACGGCTGCGCCGGCGCCCACCCCCACGATGAGCGCGATCTGCTGGCGTACCGGTGCCGCGCCGACGAGCTGGCCGGTCTTCAGGTCCTGGAGGTTGTCGTTCGAGATCGTCGCGCACGCGAAGACGATCGCGGTCACGAAGAGCGCGAAAGCGACGAGCGCGGGCCGCGTCTCCGGGGTCGGCGACACGGCGAGGATGATGACCGAGGCGCACAGTACGATCGACAGGATGCCGACGCCCGAGATCGGGCTGTTCGAGGCGCCGATCAAGCCCGCCATGTAGCCGCAGATCCCGGCGATGAGAAAGCCGCCGATCAAGACGAACGGTACGGCGATCAGCGTGAGCGGCAGCGCGCTCGGCGCGAGCACCGTCGACCGCGCGAAGGTGAAGGCGAGCCACGCGGCGACGAGCAGGCACGCGGCCGTGAGCGCGAGGATCCACCCGGGGGCGAGGTCGCGGTCTCGGTCGTCCCCGGAGGCCTTGGCCCGGGACGCGGCGAGGGTGCTGACGAGCCCCCCGACGACCGGCTTCGCCAGGGTGGCCAGAGTGTAGATCGCGGCGACGGCGATCGCGCCGGCGCCGATGAATCGCACCTGCGTCCGCCAGATCGCCAGGGTATGCACGGCGAGCGTCACGCCACCGGCGGCGGGCTCTATCGAGGTCAGGATCGGCACGGCGATGCCCCAGGCGATCACGAGGCCGGTCAGCATCGCCATCCCGACCGACAGCCCGACCAGATGCCCCGCGCCGAGGAGCGCGAGCGACCACGCGACGTCGTACCCGCTCGAGGCCAGGGGCCCGACGCGGAAGAACCCGGTCACCTCAGCGGCGGCGACCCGCGTCGCCGTCACGATGGCGAGCCCCCCCGAGGCGACGGCCCCGAGGATCACGGCCACGAGCCCTTCCTTGGCCTCGCCCGTGTCGTCCTTGGTCTCGCCGCGCGTGCCCGATCCGACCCGCAGCACCTCGGCCGCCGCGACGCCTTCGGGGTAGGGCAGGTCGGACGTCGTCACCAGCGCGCGCCGGAGCGGGATCGTGAACAGGACGCCGAGGACGCCGCCGCTCAGGCAGATGAGGAACGACTGCCAGAAGGGAAATCCCGTCCACCAGCCCACGATCACGAGTCCCGGCAGCACGAAGATGATGGCCGACAGGGTGCCCGCCGCGGAAGCGACGGTCTGGACGATGTTGTTCTCGAGGATCGACGAATCCTTCACGGCGCTCAGGATGGCCATCGAGATGACCGCCGCGGGGATCGAGGAGGCGAAGGTGAGGCCGACCTTGAGACCGAGGTAGACGTTGGCGGCCGTGAAGACCGTGGTGATGAGCGCGCCCAGGACGAGGCCGCGTATGGTGAGCTCTCGGGGTCTCAAGGCTCGCTATGATACCCGCGAGGCGCCGACGGGGGCCATCGCGGAATCACGCTCCGCCGCCGGGGGCGCCGGGGCCCGGACTCCCGACCGGCCCGGAATCGCGGGCCGCCTCCTCTACCTCGGCTCCACGCCTCGTCGTCACGAACGTCACCGTGTCCCAGGCGTTGTGGATCCCGACGAAGACGAGCAGCAGCGCGGCGGCCCCGATGACGAACAGCGCGTCCGCGACGTTCCGCGCGAGGGCCGCGCCGGCCACGAGCAGCGTCACGTACGCGAGCGCGGGCAGGAACGTGTGCCAGAGCCAGTCCTCGAAAACGGGCTCGTACTCCCGCTGTCTCAGGGCGCGCCTTACCACGATCACCGAGTACGCGACCCCGAGCAGCCCGCACCCGGCGACGGCGACGCCGGCAGGCTGCAGGGCGCCCCAGGGAACCGAGAGGATCGACGCCACGAGCAGGGCCGCGCAGAAGTGCACGACGTTCGGGGTGCCGAAGGCGGAGATCGACTCCCCGCGGCCTCGGACGGGCATGGTCTCGGAGATGAGGGTCATGACGACGAACTGGAGCCCCGTCAGCGCCCCGGCGGACGAGCCGACGATCACGTAGAAGCTCGCCCAGGCCTCGAGCGGGGACGCGATGGCCTCGTGCATGATGGATCCTCCCTTGCCGATCTCGATCTCAGGTTCCGGGGGGCTCTCCGTCCAGCGTCATCTCGACCATCGTTCCCCGGAAGCCCAGGTTCGCGAACAGGCGCTGCGCGGCATCGTTGCCCGACTTGCTCCAGAGCACGACCTGCGTCATTCCCTTGGAATGAGCCCAGGCGATCGCCGCGCGCACGAGGCTCCGTGCGACGCCCTGGCGGCGGGCGCTCGCATGGACATAGACATCGTGGATGAACCCGCACGGACCGCGCAGGTCGCGCCAGCTCGTGGGCTCGATGCCCGCGAAGACGTACCCGACGATCTCGCCCGAGCGTTCGGCGACGAGCACCAGGAGGTCGGGATCCGCGAGGTGTGAGACCAGGAATCGCCCGTAACCGTCCTCCGGTCGATCGGTGAGGATGAACCGGCGGGGATCGGACGCATGATGCTGCCGCATGAGCGCGGCGCCGAGGCGGCCGAGCGCCGCCTCGTCCGCCTTCGAGGCCGGTCGGAGGGCGATCATCGGCCCGAGCATAATGCGGGGACCAGGACCCGGCCACCCCGTAAAAACGGCCCCGGCGCCTCGCGGCGTCGGGGCCGAGTGTTCTTCCGAATCTCGAGCCCTAGAAGCCCGAGCCGAGCCGGATCGAGAAGCCGTTCGAGCGGTAGTCGCCGCGCTGGCCGCGGTCGTACCGGACGCTCGCCTTCCATCCGCCCGTGGTGTAGTACGTCAGCCCGGCGCCGAGGATGGCCCCGTCGCGCTTCACGTCCTGTCCGTCCAGGGTGAACGACATGGACGGGTCGCCCTCGAAGGAGGCGGCGATCGCGCGGCCGTCGATTCCGTAGTCGTGGGTCCACCCCAGGAGGATCTCGGGCAGGAACGCGGAGCGGTCACCGACCCAGCGCGTGCTGAGCCGCATGCCGACATCCGATCCCAGCCAGTCGGCCGACCGCGGTTCCACGATCAGGTTCGCGCTTCCCGCGCCGGTTTCCGTGAAGCCCTTCTCGCTCAGATGCAGGTATCGAACCGTCGCGAACGGCTCGAGTCCCCAACGCCCGGCATCGAGCCGCCTTCCGACGGTGGCGAGGCCGGAGAACGAATGCCCGTCGTGATCGCTCGTCGCGACGCGCTCGAGCGCGCCGACGTGCACGTCACGCCGGTTCTCGAAGCTGTTGTTCGCATAGGTCGCGACGCCTTGGAGGAAGGTCCGCCCCCAGAGGCGGCCGCCGTAGGCCGAGCCGACGATGCTGTTCGCTTTGCCGTTCGCCATGTTGTTGTCGCGGTCGATGTCGGCGCGCATCGTGCCGATCGATCCGCCGAGGATGGCGTCGCCGTAGGAGCGCTCGTAGCCGCCGAGCCCTCCGGTGATGGTGTAGTTGTGGGCGAGATAGCCGCTTCCGGCGTCCTGATCGGCGCCCAACCGCGCGCCGCCCAGCCACCATCCGCTCTCCTCGCCGAACGACATGACCGCCGGCGACTCGGATTCGATCCACGCGCTCGAACGGGCGGTGTTCATGCGTTGCGTCAGCGCGTCCTCGTGGAGCCGCACGCCCTGGATCTCGCCGCGCGTCAAGTTGTCATACGTGTCGGGGCTCAGGCTGGCGAACGCCTCGCCCACCTGATCCGCGCTCGCGATCTGGAACATCCCGATCAGGTGGGACATGTCCCCGGACGCGCTCGGCAGGCAGGAGTCGAGATACCCGCCGATCGCGTTCTCGACGGGATTGTCCGCGCCCGAGCAGAAGCTCGCGACGTCGACGGTCACGCGCAGGGCCGACCCGACGTTCTGGACGTCGAAATCGAGGAACGCCGTCTCGGGGAGGTCGATCTCGCTGAAGGACCCCGTGACCGAGCCGTCCGTGGCCTGCACGATGTCGTACGTCGTTCCGTCGTGGTACGCCTCGTGATCCGCCACCACCTTGAGCGTTCCGCCCAGCGTGGCCGAGCCGTCGGTAACGATCAGCCGGTCCAGGTCGTTCCCGGAGACGGTCATCTCGAACGTGCCGGTGTCGGTCTGGATGAAGTCGCAGCCGACGGTCGTCGTCTGGACTCCGCCCGCGCCGCCGGGCGAGAACGTCCCCGCGTTGACGAGGGTCCCGTCGGCGCCCAGGTCGATCGTCTCGCCCGCGTTCAGGACGGCGCCGAGTTGATTGTGGAGCGCGTTGACGCCGCCCCCGAGGTCGATCGAGCCGGTGATCGTTCCGAAGTTGTCGATCGTCTCGTTGCCGCCGGTCGCGCGGATCGCCGTCCCGCCCAGGCCGCCGAGCGTCGTGACGGTGCCGTGGTTCGTCACCGTGTTGTCATGGCCGTCGAGGACGAGCACGCCCGCGCCTCCTCCCGATCCGCCCTGCACGGTGCCCGCGTTGATGTCGATGGTGACGTCGCCGTTCCCGGCGCCTCCGAGGCTCTGCGCGAAGATCCCGTTGGCGTCCGCCCCCTGGGCCAGGATGTCGCCGGCCACGGACACGTCGACCGCGCCGCCGGCGCCCGTGCCACCGGCGCTCTGCGCGAAGATACCGTGCGCCGCGTCGCCCTCCGTCCGAATGGAGCCCATCTGGGTCACGCGGACCGCGCCGCCCGACCCGCCGCCTCCCACGCTCCCCGCGAAGGAAAGGAGGATCGGACTGTTCCAGTTGCCCGCGCCGCCGCCCAGCCCGCCGCCGCCTCCGACGCTCTGCGCGAAGATGCCGATCGAGCCGGAGCCCTGAGTCACGATGTCACCCGAGTTCGCGACGAGGACGCTGCCGCCGTTCCCGCCGTTCGTGCCGTCGCCGCCGATGCCCACTCCGAGCCCAACGTCGAGGTCTCCGAGGCCGCGCGACACGTCGCCGCCCACGCCTCCTCCTCCGCCGACGCTCTGCGCCAGAATGCCGTAGGAGCCGTCGCCCGACGTCAGGATGGATCCGGAGTTGGTGACGCGGACCGCCCCTCCGTTACCCGAGGCGCCGCCGCGGCCGCCGAGCGAGAAGACCGTGAGCAAGCCGGCGCTGGCTTCGCCGCCCTGGCCGCCTCCGCCTCCGACGCTCTGCGCGAAGATGCCGTGCGAGGCGAGGCCGCTCGTCGCGATGTCGCCCTCGTTCGAGACGGTGACCGCGCCGCCGTTCCCGGCCGCGCCCCCGGCGCCGCCGAGCGAGATACCGAGGCCGGACGAGCCGAGCACCGACGACAGGTCGCCCATCGGCGAATCGACGTCGACGATCTCGCTTCCGCCGCCTCCGCCGATGCTCTGCGCGAAGATGCCGTGCGAGAGGTCACCGGCGGTCCCGACGTTCCCGGCGTTCGTCACGGTGACCGAATCGCCGTTGCCCGCGGCGCCTCCGGCGCCGCCGACGTTGATGCTGAGGCTCAGGTCGAGCGCCTCGGACTTCTCCCCGGAGCCGAGGCTAGGCAGGGAAACGTCCACGTTGGTGCCGCCTCCGCCGCCTCCGCCGCCGACGCTCTGCGCCATGATCCCGTTCGAGAGCGTACCGGCCGTCCGGATCTCGCCGGAGTTTACGACGGCCACCTTGCCGCCGTTCCCCGCGGCGCCGCCCTTGCCGCCGACGCCGATCGTCAGATCGAGCGACATCGAATCGGCCGACGCCGCGGCCGCGCCGGGAGCCGGCGCCGCGACGTGCGCACCGCGCGTATCGCCCGTGACGCCGGCGCTCGAACCGCCGCCGATCTTCGGCAGCGTGAGGTTCATATTGCTCCCTCCGTCGCCGCCTCCTCCCCCGACGCTCTGGGCGAAGACGCCGTGCGACTCCGCCCCCTCGGTCGCGATCGCCCCGGCGTTCTCGACACGGACGCTGGACCCATGTCCGCCGAGCCCCCCGGAGCCCCCGAGAGAGAGCGAGAGGGAATTCTTCAGGGCCACCCCTCCGATCGTGTACGTGGCGCCGCCGCTTCCGCCTCCGCCGCCCACGCTCTGCGCGAGGATGCCATAGGAGTGGAATCCGCGAGTCAGGACCGTCCCGGCATTCGAGACGAGGACGGTGCCGCCGGCGCCGCCCTTGCCGCCCGAGCCGCCGAGGCCGAACGTGAAGCCGTTCTCGACCGAACCGGACACGTGCGAGCTGAACCCGCCCGCGCCGCCGCCGCCGCCCACGCTCTGAGCGAAGACGCCGTGTGATTCGTCGCCGAGCGTTCCGATGGTCCCGTTGTTGAACACCGAGACCGCGCCGCCCGCCCCGCCCTCGCCGCCCTTGCCGCCGAACGCGGCCGAGAGCGACAGCTTTCCGCTCACGCTGCCCGCGAAGGTGTTGCCTCCGCTCCCTCCGCCTCCGCCGACGCTCTGCGCCAGGATCCCGTAGGCGTCGAAGCCCGAGGTGGTGATGTGGCCGGCGTTCGCGACGCGCACCGAATCGGCCTTGCCGCCCTTTCCGCCGGCGCCTCCGATGGCCAGCGAGGCGCTCGGGCCGCTCGACGCGGAGAAGGCGAGCGCGAATCCGCCTGATCCGCCGCCGCCGCCGATGCTCTCGGCGAGGATGCCGTTCGCCTCGTCGCCGCGGGTCGCGATGTCGAGCCCGCTCGACACGTCGACCACGCCGCCGTTCCCGCCGTCGCCGGCGCTCCCGCCGACCGCGAGACTCGCGGAGAACTTGTCTCCGACGGCTGCGCTGAACGCGAAGCCGCCGTTGCCGCCGCCGCCGCCGATGCTTTGCGCGTGGATCCCGTGGGACCGGTCTCCCTCGGTCGTGATGGTGCCGTCGGCCGCCGAGACGCGGGTGAGGCTGCCGTCGCCCCCCGGTCCGGCGCTCCCGCCGACCGCGACGCTCACGTAGAGGCTGACGCTGGCGCTGCCGCCCCCGTTTCCTCCGCCCCCTCCGATGCTCTGCGCCAGGATCCCGGTCGCGTCGTCGCCCGAGGTGTGGATCGCGCCGCTCTCGAGCACGGCCACGCTGTCGCCGTCGCCTCCCGCCTGGCCCGACCCGCCGAACGAGAAGAGGCCGCCGCTCAAGCCGCCGCTGCCCCCGCCCCCTCCGACGCTCTGGGCAAGGATGCCGTTCGAGAAGCTTCCCGACGTCGCGATGGTCCCCGTGTTCTCCACGAGGACGTCGCCACCGTTTCCGGTGCTGCTCCCGCTCCCTCCGATCGAGACGAAGCCGCCGGAGCCGCCGCCATTGCCGCCGCCTCCGCCCACGCTCTGGGCGAAGATCGCGTTGGCGAAGGAGCCCTGCGTTTGAAGCGTGCCGCCATTCGTGATGGCGATGTCGCCGCCGTGGCCGCCGGCGTTCCCCTTGCCGCCGAGACTGACGAGCCCGCCGGAGCCCGCGCCGGTGCCGCCGCCGCCCCCGACGCTCTGAGCGAAGAGGGCGTTCGCGTCGTCGCCGAGCGTCGAGACGCCTCCGGCGTTGTCGATGGACCCGGCGCCGCCGTTTCCGCCCGTCGCGCCGATCCCGCCGAAGGAGACCAGCCCGCCGCTGGCGCCGCCGCCGGCACCGAAGCCGCCGATGCTCTGGACGAAGATGCCGTTCGAGCCCGCGCCGCCGGTCGTCACGGAGCCGCCGTTCGAGATGCTCACGGTGCCGCCCGCGCCGCTCGGGCTCGCGCCGCCGCCGCCGCCTACCAGGCCGCCGCCGACGCCCCCGTTTCCGCCGATGCCGCCGAGGCTCCGACCGACGATGCCATGCGCCCCGACTCCCTCGGTCGCGATTTCACCGTCGTTCGAAATCGATACGTCGCCGCCTCTGCCTCCGCCGCCCCCGTTGCCGCCCTCAGCCACGGTGGCGCCGGCGTCGCCGCCGTTGCCTCCGTTGCCGCCCTGGCTCTCGGCGATGATTCCATGAGAGCCGTCGCCCTGCGTGGCGATCGACCCGTGGTTCTCGACCTCGATGTCCCCCCCTCGGCCCCCGGCGCCGCCGTCGCCACCTTCCGCGTAGGCGATGGCGCCCGCGTGACCGCCGCGGCCGCCGTTTCCGCCCTGGCTATACGCGAAGATTCCATGTGCCCCGACGCCGTCGGTCGTGATCCGCCCGTCGCTCGTGATCGAGATGCCGCCTCCGTTTCCGCCCGTCGCTCCGTTCCCGCCGTACGAGACGGGATAGAACGGATTGAATCCGCCGTAGTCGTCCCCGCCGTTCCCGCCGTTTCCTCCCTGGCTCGACCCGTAGACGCCGTGCGCGCCTTCTCCGTGCGTCACGATCGCGTGGCCGCCCCCGATGAAGTGGATCTCGATCGCGGGCCCGGTCTGCCCGCCGGAGCCGGTCACCTTCGCCTCGATTCCGCGCACTCCTTCGGCCGGCGTGATGTCCGTGGTGAGGTTCCGCACCCAGAGGTGGACGGGAGAAGTGGTGACCTTCACCCCCGCCGACTGATCGCCTTCGCAGATCGTCGTGTCACTCGACGTCATACACGACGTGACGGCCCGGTAGAAGCCGTTGCCCTCGTTGCGATAGACGTGCGTCAGGTAGCCGTCGCCGGTCGCGCTGAGGAGCGCGAAGTCCTGGTCCCCGTCGCCGTCGTAATCACGCCAGGACGCCGAATACTCACCAAGTCCCGGGAGATCCGCGGCGGACGCCGCGCACGCGACCGCTAGGATCGCCGCGGCCATGAATGTTGCCAACCGTCTGACCATGATTCCCCCCCAATCCCATGAAGAGTCGTTTGGCCGTGAGGTTCGGCCCGCGTGGGACTTCCGTTGGATCGGACGCGGCGCTCTTATCCAAGGCGTGGAGGGGAGTTGCCTTAGGGGTCCGTCGCCGCGTTAGGAGCGGGATTCGGGGGATCGAGGCCCCCCACACCAGCCGCGCCGCGAATCCCGCTCCCACGCGGGAGGCGCATCGTACATGCCAAGCCGGCGTGATCTTGAAGAACCTGCGGTAAGTGGTTGTCGGAGCGGCAACGCGGGGCCGCCCAAGCGAAGCGCCCCAGACCCCGCGGGATGTCCCTACTGCCAACGTGGCGCGTTCGGAGGACTCCCGATCTGACAGGGCGTCATGCCGGCCGACATGCGGACCCAATCATCCTCACCCGGGGTACGGGCAGGCATGATGAGCAGGAACCGAAGTCGAGCGAGCACGGCTCTCCCCCAGCGGCCCGACGTGTCAGGTGTCATGACACCGCGGGATCGCGCTCCGTGCCGCCGCGCGTCCCAGAAGGGGGCCCTGTCGCCCCGCGGTGTTCGAGAGGGCAGTGTCGAGCTCAGGGTTTCCCGCTCTCCGTGCGGGTGCTCCGCGCGCTCCCTCGCGCCACCGTCCGGCAGGAGGCGCCTGTCCCGTCTGAGTTCGCCCGGGCACGGGAATTGCGACATTGCAGCAGTACCGCAGCACGACCCATCCAGGACCCCCTCGAAACCAACCAAGGACAGACCATGAGCGCCCCGCGCACGCGGCAGGATCCACCGGTAGATGCGTCGGACAGAGGCCCGGCGACGGCCGTCCTCGAGGCCCACGACGCCGAGCTCGCGCAGCACTTGCATGAGGCGGAGCTCGATCTGGCGATTGAATCCGCCGCCTCACGGCTCTTGGGCTTCGCCCTGGCGCGGGAGGGCGAGGAGCAATACCCCGAAACAGAATGACCGGGAGGAGCACGATGAGCGAAACCCAAAGCATCGACACCGCCATCGAGCAGGTGGAACGGCTCTATCAGTCCGTCACCGGGCACGAAGTGCCCACGCTGGAAGACAAGCCCTACGCGACCATTCCGCCCGAAAAGGTTCCCGAAGAGCACGTGCAAGAGCAGGTGGATCGCCTGATCCAGACGCTCTCACAGCTCCCTGGAACGCCCATGGAGGCGGAGTGGAAGCCGCAGATCGCACTCTGGGAAGGGAGCGCTGAGGTCAAGATTCTCGTCGACTTGCCGGGCGTGGAGCGCGACGCGGTCCACGTGGCGGTGAGCCGCGGCATGCTCGAGCTTTCCGGGACCCGTCTGCATCACCCCGTCGAAGAGGGGAATCCCCTCAAGCTCCGTTACGCAGAGCACCCGTACGGCAAGTTCCGCCGGACGATGCCTCTACCCCACGGCGCACGGGTCGAACAGCTGAAGGCCGAGATGCGCGAGGGGGTTCTGGAGCTTCGCATCCCGAAAGAAGCCGAAATCGTGGAGGTCAAGACCGTCACGGTGGGCTGAGCGGAGCGCGTCATGGCTCGGAACCCGAAGCACAAGGCCCAGCCCCATAAGGCTGTGGCTGCGGCCCGGCAGGAACGCCGGGCCATCGAGAAGAACGAGGAGGAATCCATGGAAGCGAAGGTCGATGTCAGGAAACTCCAGATTCTCAATGACCGGATCAACCAGACGATCGACGCCCTGAGCCAGGTCCGTTTGTCGGTCCACGGCCTCGGGCATACGGGGGTCCCGACGCAGATGATGAATCCATTCGGCACCATTCAGGGGTTCGGGTATCCGACGTTCCCGGCGTTCCCGGTTCCGCCGATCGGCGCGATTCCGCCGATTCCGCCGATTCCGGGCCCGTTCGGGCTTTCGCACACGCCGTACACCCCGTTCGTGAACCCGCTCTTCAATCTCCCGACGCCGTACCCGACTCCGTTCGTGAATCCGATCCTCTCCCCGATCCCGACGCCGGGCTTGACCCCGAACTGGGCGCCCACGCCATGGATGGGATTCGGTGGGGGGCTGCTCCATTCGACGTACGATCCGCTGGAGCTGAGGCTGCTCGAGGCGAGGGCCCTGGATCCTCTCCGGATCCGGGAAACCTTCCCCTTCGTCGGCTACTAGGGGATTCGCGATACTCGACGTAGCCATCGGAAAGGAAGTGAAAGAAGCAGGCGCGGGGGCGGACGTTCCGGTCCGCCCCCGCTGTCGTTTCACGGGGCCGGCCGTCGGCGCGTGCGGCTAGAGCAGCTCCGTGTCCCCGAACACGATCCGCACCGCCTCGTTCAAGTCGGAGGCGTAGCGTACGATCTCCGCCTGGATCGCGCGCGGCACCAGGCTGCCCTGCTCGAGGAGCGGCCGGTTCCCGGTGGGAACGACGATCATCGCGAGGTTCCGGTGGTAGGCCGCGTCCACCTTCTGCTCGATGTCGCCCACCGTTCGGACGGTGAGCACGTCGTGCGCGTCGGCCACGAGCAATCCCGTCAGGGCGACGTCCTGGCGGATCGGCCGCTGCAGGAACTGGGAGAGGAACGCCATCGCGGTCGGTAGCCCGGCCGAGGTTCCTCCGGAGGGTTCGTCGTCCTTGGTCACCTTGTACCCGTAGTTGTAGTCCATGATGTCGCGGGTCAGGTGAGGGAACATGGACTGCGCGTACTCGCGGACCGCCACGAACGTGTTCCGCACGCTGTCGCGCATCTCGGTGGTGAGATTGCCCAGGATGTCGTCCCGGCGGAGCGTGCCGCCCTGGCCCGATGCCATCTCCCGCGTCGCCCAGATCTCGTGGATCAGCCCGCGCACCACGCCCGCGAAGCGATACGTCGCGGCCGACTGCACGCGTCCGATGGCCTCCCTCCGTTCGCGGGCGCGCCGCTCGAGGGCGGCCGCGCGATCCGCGAACTGGCGCTGCTGATCGGCCCCGCGGTTCATGAGCCCGAAGAGCACGGAGAGCTGCCTCCAGAGCCGGTGATCGACCGGGTCGTCGTGCACGGCCCGCTCGAGGGCTTGCAGGGCCTCGGCGAGCACCGCCGGCTCGCGGAACACCGCCGCGATCGGCTCGGAGGGAGTGGTCGCCTGTCGCTCGAGGAGCCACGCGATGACGTTCAAATCGCCGGGATCGGCGCGAAGCACCTTGGCGTAGCCTTCCACAGCCCGGTCGGCGTGCGCGTCGCCGTTCCCCACCGCCTCCAGATTCGCGAGGTACTTGAGGTCCAGGACCTCGGGAGCGGTGGAAAATCCGCGACGGGCTTCGGCCACGTCGCCGTGGATGGCGTTGGCGATGGCGAGCTCGCGCCTCGAGGCGTCCGGAGGGCTCTCGACATCCGGGACGCGGATCTGCCGGAGGCGTTCGATCGGCAGGAAGCGGCGTGACGCGACAGCGAGCAGGTCATCGAATGAGACCCGATGCATCGCCCGGCGGTACGCGGCGAGATGTCTCTGCTCGTATTCCGCCGCCGCCTCCGACTCCCCGAGGCGCTGGTGGAGCATGGCGAGGCGGCCCAGGACGAAGGCGCCGTCCGCACCCTCGAGCAGGTAGCGGCAGATGTTCACCGCGGCTCCAAGGCTCGAGCGCGTCCCGATCTTCTCGTAGACCGTGACCAGCGTCGTCAGCCGATCGAGGTCGGTCTCGAATCCGCGCTCCAACCCGAGCCGTTCCAGGGTTTCGCACGCCTGTTGGAGCTGCCCCGTCAGTTCCTGGATCCATGCCTCGGCCAGCACCGCGAGCTTGTAGACCTCGACGTCGCGTTCCTTGTAGCGCGCCGCGACTCGGCGGCAGATCGCGCCCGCCTCGGTGGGACGGCGATTCACGAACTGGCGAAACGCCTCCTCCAGCTCGAGGTAGGCGGTCGGCTTCTTGACGAGCTGGAACTGGCCCATGGCGAGGAACTCGCCCGCTCCATGAACCGGATCCTGCGCCATGTGGAGCATGGATTCGAGGTGCATGCGCCCCTGCTCCCCCCACGCCGCGCGTCGCGACTGGATCTGGGCGAAGCAGGCGACCGCCAGCGAGAGCTGGCCGCGCATGTGCTTGATCTTCGTGAAGAGACTCAGAGCGTCGAGTTGTTCCGGAGCCTCCTCCAGGATCGCGGCGACCTCGAGCTCGGCCCGGTGCAGGTCGCGCATTTCGACCAGGACCTTCGCGTAGCGAAGCCGGTCCTGCTGGAGGATCGTCGCGAGTTCCACGGCGCCATTCTACTCCAACGCGCGGGCCATCGGGACCCCGGCGTATGTCGGAACGGAGGAGCGGGTTAGCCGGCCGGGGGTTGCGTCCGCGCCGCCCTCCCGGCCACAATGCGGCCCGTGACCCAGCCGAAGCGCCTCCGCCAAGTCATCCTCGCCTGCTTCATCGGCACCACGATCGAGTGGTACGACTTCTTCCTGTACGGCACGGCGGCGGCGCTGGTCTTCAACCGGCTGTTCTTTCCGACGCTCGACCCGCTCGCCGGCACGCTGAGCGCGTACGGCACGTTCGCGGTCGGGTTCGTGGCGCGTCCGCTGGGTGGAATCGTGTTCGGCCACTATGGCGACCGCGTCGGCCGGAAGACGATGCTCGTGTGGTCGCTCCTGCTCATGGGCGCCGCCACCGCCATGATCGGCCTCATACCCAGCTACCATCGGATCGGCATCGGGGCGCCGATCCTGCTGGTCGTCCTCCGCTTCGTTCAGGGTTTCGGGGTCGGTGGGGAATGGGGTGGGGCGGTCCTGCTGGCGGTGGAGCACTCGGGCGGCGAGCGACGCGGCCTCCACGGCTCATGGCCACAGATGGGAGTCCCGGCGGGCCTCCTCCTCTCGACCGGCTTGTTCGCTTTGCTCTCGGCTCGTCTTCCGGAGAGCGCGTTCCTCTCCTGGGGATGGCGCGTGCCGTTCCTCCTCTCGGTGGTGCTCGTCGGGATCGGGCTCTTCGTCCGGCTCCGAGTGCTCGAGTCGCCGGTCTTCGTGACGCTCAAGGAGACCCGCCGGGACTCGCGCACTCCCTTGCTCGACGTGTTCCGCCGTCATCCTCGCCAGGTCATCGTCGGGATGGGGATGCGCTTCGCGCAGAACGTCCTCTTCTACGTTTACACGGTGTTCGTGCCCGGGTACGGGGAGAAGTCGCTCGGCTACCCGCGAAGCACCATGCTGGGCGGCGTCGTGCTCGCCGCCGTGGTCGGATTGGGATCCATCCCGTTCTGGTCGTATCTCTCGGATCGCGTCGGACGAAGGCCGGTCTATCTCTGGGGAGCCGTCGTCTCCCTCTTGATCTCCTTCCCATGCTTCTGGCTGATCGAACGACGGCCCGCGCTGGTGGCCGTCGCGATCGTGATGGCGATGATCGGGCACGACATGATGTACGGCCCGATGGCGGCGTACTTCTCGGAACTCTTCGGCACTTCCGTCCGCTACAGCGGCGCGTCGCTCATATACCAGTTCACGTCCGTATTCTCGGGCGGCCTCGCGCCCTTCATCGCCACCCTGCTCCTGGCCCGCCACGGCCCCAACGCGGTGGCGGGCTACCTGGTCGTCTGTTGCGCGATCACCCTCGTGGCAACGTGGTTCGCGCCGGAGACCCATCGCGTGAGGCTCGACGAGGAACGCCCCGGCCTGGCGACGGCGGAGAGGCCGTAGGGAAGGGCCTCGGGACGTCACTCGCCCAGGAGGCGGCGCTTGAACTTGTCCCCGAGGCTCGGCTTCGGACCCAGGACAAGGGCGAAGTAGGCGTCGGCAAAGGCCTTTCCCGGGATCACGCCGACCTGCTTCCCGTCGATCTCGACCCAGGAGCCGCTCGCGGGGAGATACGTCACGGTGATCTCGTCTCCGGCTCGGAAGTCGCGAATCCGGTGACAGAGCGTCCGAAACTGCGCTCGCACCTCGACGCTCGCGCCGGGCGTGTTGTTCGCGAGACCCTTCCTCCAGGCGTCGCAGACTCGCTTCGCGCTGACGCGGCGCAGGAAGCGGGTCACGTATCGGCGGGGCGAGTCCGAACCGAGGATCCTCGCGGGGCGGCTCTCCCGGCCGGCCAGGTAAAGGCCCGCGACCAGGACCGGGAATCCGACCCTTCGGTAGAGCGCCATGCCGTTCAGCCGGAGAAGCCCTCGCTCGACCCGGACCGAGTCGGGCATCGCGACGCCGGCCACGGAGCGGGCATCGACAGGCCGCGCGGCTAGGCATGGAGAGAGCGCGAGCGCTCCGAGGGTCGCGAGAAGTGTCCGTAGGCTCATCGAAGCCGCCGCCTCACCCGGCGGCGCCGCCGGAGTCGATCCGGCGCATGATCACGATGTAGGAATCCGAGGTCACCGGCGCGCGCGCGGCCGCCCCCCATCTCGAGGTGCTCCCGTCCCGGGTCATCTCCACGACGCCCTCCACGTCGTACCTCCCCGCGCGATACTTGTCGGTCCACGCGAGGATGTCGCGGGGGGACTTGGGTCGGAACGTCCAGGACGTGGGAATCGCGACGAACACGATGTACTTGGGGCGCGCCCGCTCGATGTCGCGGATCATCTCCTGCTGCATCTCCCGGTTCCGTGGGTGGTCCGCGGTCAGGAAGTACGTGTTCACGAACCGTGATGCGGAGCGACGCTGTGCGTAGAAGTAGATCTGGGTCTCGGAGCCCAGGATGGCGATCCGATCCTGCGGCGTGGTGTGGCGCTTCAGGTACTCGCCGATCGCGATCGACTCGGGGAACGGATTCCCGGTGTAGATCTGCCGCGACGCCGTGACGTCGGATTCCCCGCCGAAGTAGTACGCCGCGTGCCGCGTGAGACCGACGAGCAATCCGACACCGATCAGCGCCCACGTGCCCGCCGCCCACGCGAACCGGCCCCCGGACGTCGCGCCCTCGCCCGCCACGCCGCCGCCGAGGGCGCCGACCAGGAGCGCGACGGCCGGGAGCGCGGCGATGTAGTAGTGATTCGTGAAATAGAAGCCCGGGACGACCGACAGGGCGGCGGCCGCCGCGAACGTGGCGTAGACGTAGCGGTCCTTCCCGAGAGAGCGGTCGCGCAGCGTCACCACGAGCCCGACCGCGGCGAGCGCCCAGAGGAGCTGGAATCCGTCCGTGGCCGCGCCGGTCTGGATGACCAGGTTCTGCACCGCGGCGGCGGGGCCGACCTGGCCGGAGAACGCGCCCGCCAGCTGGAAGGCCCAGAACCAGAAGAGGGGGAACTGGCCGATCGCGACGTAGTACGCGGCCGTCAGGAGGACGGGTGCGACCGCGCCCGCGCCGAGCGCGACCGCCTCGCGCGCGAATCGCGCGGGCTCGCGGGGCTCGAGCGCGACGTGGTCGGCCGCGAGCAGGACCAGGGCGAGGGGCGCGAAGAAGATCGCCGGCTGCTCCATCAGGAAGGCCAGGCCGAAGCAGACCCCGCTCGCGAGGAAGAGCGCCGGATGGCGGCGCTCCCGCGCGCGCAGCAGCACGTACAAGCCGGCCACGGCGAAGAGCGAAACGAAGAACGTGGCGTGGGCCGCGAAGCCGAACACCGTCGGGCTCAGCGCCATCACGCCGAACACGAGCGCCCCGATGCATCCCGCCAGGCCGTTGTGCGTCTTCCGCAGCGTGAGGAAGAGGAGCCCCATGATGGCCGCGTTCGTGAGCAGGAGCCCAAGGTGGATCGCCGTGATGCTCTGGCCGAACACCGAGACGAAGAGCGCGTAGAGCAGGTACGTGCCGGGCAGCTTCTGCGTGTAGGCCGATACGTACATCGGGACGCCCCGCAGCATCTCCTGGGCGATGTATCCGAACTCTCCCTCGTCGCGCTCGAGGGGGAACCCGAGGTGCATGACGCGGAGCCCCGATACGAGCAGGATGATGCCGAGCGCCGCGAACGTCCAGAGGCGCCTCCGGTCGTGCCGGCGGCCGCGCGGGGCGCCCGACGGGGGCGCCGACGCCTTGCGGCGTTTCCTAGCGGCGCGCGGCATGCCGAACAGGGCTCCGGCTCATCACGCCTGGCCCCGCGCGGTCACCGCGATCGCCGGCGTGAAGCGCCGCCAGAGGCGCGTGGGAAGGTGCGCGTACCCGAGGCCCGGGATCAGGTATCGGTAGATCCCGCACCAATCGAGCACCGTGAAGCTCTCGCGCGCCCATCGGAGCCAGAAGTCGCGTGATTCCTTGTGAACGTGCGTCTCGTCCTTGTCGAGGAGCCGGATGAGCGGACCCGTCACGCCGTCGTAGACCGGCACGACGAACACGAACCGCCCGTCCCGCGCGAGGCGGGATCGGACGGCCGAGGCGACGGCGTCGAGGGACGGAATGTGCTCGATCACGTCGAACGCGGTGATGACGTCGAACGGACCGGGGAAGGGAATCGCGTCGACGTCGGCCCGGGCGAACGTCGCGCCGGGCACGGCCACGGCCGCCCGCTCCGTGGCGAACTGGCTCACGTCGGTGCCGAAGCGCTGCCACGTCGGGTCCAGGGCCGAGAGAAAGGCTCCGAACGCGCATCCGATGTCGAGGATCCGCGGCGGCCGGCCGGCCGGGGTGGCGCGCTCGACCAGCCGGCGGTAGAAGCGAAGCTTCCGCGGCGGGTTCTGCCGCCCATAGTCGCGGTAGACGGTCTCGTAGTAATCCCGCTCGAAGGGAGCGGCGCGGGCCGGTCTCATGCGCCGAACCGCCGCTTCCACATCAGGCCGAGCGTGTCCCTCACGGTCCGCGTCACGTTCATCTTGCTGCCGCCCTCCTTGTAGTCGTACCGAAGGATGAACGGCGCCTCGCCGAAGATGAGATGCATGCGGCGGAGCTTGAGGAGGATGTCCACCATGCACTGGAATCCGCCCTGATCCAGGAACTCGTCGCCGTACCGCGCAAAGGCGTCCTTGACGACGCGCGCGCGGTAGGCCCGATACCCGCACGTGTAGTCCCGAACCCCCTGGATGGGGAAGACCGCGCGGAAGAGCCAGGACGCGCCATGGCTCAGGAGGCGCCGTCCGAGCGGCACCCCCACGCAGCGGGAACCCTCGCGATACCGGGAGGCGATCACGACGTCGTGCCCCTCGGAGATCATCCGGACCATGCGGAGAATGAGGCCCGGCGCGTGCGTGTCGTCCGCGTCCATCGTGATGATGATGTCGCGATCGCTCGCGGCCGCGGCGGCGGCGACCAGGCCGTCCCGGATCGTGGCGCCGAGGCCGCGATTCACTTCATGCCGCGTCATCTGGATCGGGATCCGCTCCATGCAGCGCTCCACGATCCGCCCCGTGGAGTCCCGGCTGCCGTCGTCGACGAGGATCACCCGATAGGGAATCTCGGCGTCGTCCATCGCCTCGTCGATGTGCCGGAGCAGGCTCTCGATCCGGCCCTCCTCGTTGTAGACGGGCAGGACCACGTAGACCTTCCGCCGCTCGCGGGATTCGGCCATGGGGGTCACTCCGCGAGCCCCAGCTTCTTCAGCAGCCCGCCCCAGCGCGGGTCGCGGTGGAGGGCCCGGAACGTCCGTTCGGTCATCATCTGGGCCGCTCCGGCGTCGCGGTCCGCGATCGCGCGCTCCAACCAGGCGAAGCCCGAGTCCATGTCGCCCCGCGACGAGTGGATCGCGGCGATCTGGTAAGCCGAGTCCGTCGCGTGGTTCGCTTCCAGCCCCCGGAGCGCCGCGTCCGATTCCGCCGTCCGTCCGCCGCGGAAATGCACGTAGGCAAGGCCCGTGAGACGCGCCCATTCCGCCGGCTCGAGCTTCGCCTCGTCGAGCGCCTCCGCGTCCCGGCCCAGGTCCGCGAGCACGATCGCCAGGATGTGGTGGCCGGCGATGCGTTGCGGTGAGAGCTCGAGCGCCTTTCGAAACTCCATCTCCGCT
Organism: Candidatus Eiseniibacteriota bacterium; assembly: GCA_036380835.1. Lineage (GTDB taxonomy): Bacteria > Eisenbacteria > RBG-16-71-46 > SZUA-252 > SZUA-252 > DASQJL01. Next base: position 21,867 of record DASVDZ010000082.1, read on the forward strand.
TCGGCCAGTCGGTCCATCGAGCGATGGAGGAGCCCCAGCGCGCTGTATCCGCCCGAGTTCAGCGGATCCTGCTCGATCGCCCGGCGAAGCAGCCCCTCGGCCTCTTCGAACCTTCCGAGGACGTGGGCCAATCCGCCCGCGGAGCGGAGGACCTCGGCGTTCCCCGGCGCCAGCTCCACCGCCCGCCGGGCGGACGCTTCGGCGCCCTGCCAGTCCCAGTCGTGAAGGCGCTGGATCACGGAGAGGCGAACGTGCGCTTCGGCGAGATCGGGCTCCAGCGCGAGCGCGCGCATCACGGCCTCGCGCGCGTTTCGATATCCTTCGTAGACCGGCTCCCAGCCGAAGCCGCCCGAGTTGGCGTGCGCCCGGGAGAGCTCGGTCCATGCCGCTGCGTGGGACGGGTCGAGCCCCAGCGCCTCCTTCAAGTACCGAATCCCCTTGGCGGTGTCCTCCTGGGTCATCCGGTCGATGAAGTACTTTCCCTGGAGGTACAGGCGATGCGCCTCGGCGTTCCGCCCGTGTCCCTTGGCCGCGACGGCGACCTCGGCCATCGCGAGTCCGCTCGCGTTCGAATCCGGCGCCTCGCCGAGAAGGGTCGTGCGCAGCTCCTTCACGACCGATTGCGCGATGTCGTCCTGTACCGCGAAGATGTCGTCGAGCGACCGGTCGTAGGTTTCGGACCAGAGCTGGACCCGGTCCGCCGCCTTGACAAGCTGCACCGAGATTCGCACCCGGTTCCCCGACTTTCGCACGCTGCCGTCGAGCAGCGTCACCACGTTCAGCCGCTCGCCGATCACGGCGAGATCCTCGTTCTTGCCCTTGAACTGGAACGAAGACGCGCGGGCGGCCACGCGGAGCCCGCGGATCTTGGTCAGCACGTTGAGGAGCTCGTCGGCGAGCCCGTCGGAGAAGTACTCGTCCTCCTCGCCGCGGCTCCGATTCACGAACGGGAGCACGGCGATGGAAGGAACGTCGCGCGAGGGAGCCGCCCCGGAACCGGGGGACGACGCCGACGATCCCGCCGAGAGAGGCGTGGGCGGAGCCGGTGGGGGCGCCGGAGTCACCGGTGGCGGAGTCGCGGTGGCTTGCATCGGCGTCGTGGCGGCGGGCGCCGGGGCTGGAGTCACCGGCGCCGTTCCCGACTCGATCTCCCGCTTCACGTACCGAAGCTCGTTGTAGACGTCGCGCGCCGTCTGGAAACGGTCGCGCGGGTTCTTCTCCAGGCACCGCACGATGATCCGGTTGAGATCGCGGGGAAGGTCGCCGCGGAGGCTAAGCACCGGAGCCGGCACGTCGCGCAGGATCGACGAGCTCACGTCCGCGGGCGTCGCGCCCGTGAAGGGCCTCCTCCCCGTCGCCAGCTCGTAGAGGATGATCCCGAGCGCGAAGAGATCCGACCGCGCATCGACCGCCTCGCCCCGAATCTGCTCCGGCGCCATGTAGGGAACGGTGCCGAGCACCTGGCCCTCGCCCGAGATGGGCCCCTCGGCGGTCGCGCCGATGGTCGCCCCCTGGGCGGCCGACTCCCCGGCTCCCATCGCGATCTTCGCGAGCCCGAAGTCGAGGACCTTGACCCAGCCGTCGGGGGTCACCATCACGTTCCCGGGCTTGAGATCGCGGTGGACGACGCCGCGCTCGTGTGCGGCGATGAGGGCGTTCGCGAGCGGGATCGAGATCTCGAGAACGCGGGAGAGCGGAAGGCCGCCGGGCGTGATCAGCCGATCGAGGCTCTGGCCCTCGACCAGCTCCATCGTCAGGAACCGGATCCCTTCCTCGTCCTCGACGGAGAAGAGCGTGACGATGTTCGGGTGGTTGAGTCCCGCGACGGTACGCGCCTCGCGCTCGAATCGCGCGAGGCGGTCGGCGGAGGACGTGACGGCGCCGGGCAGGACCTTCACCGCCACCTCGCGGCCCAGGCGCGTGTCCCGTGCCCGATAGACCTCGCCCATCCCTCCGGCCCCGAGCGATCCGGAGATCTGGTACGTGCCGAGGCGGGTGCCGGAGGAAAGGACCATAGCCCGGTATTTTAGCCGCCGCGCGTGCCCCTGTCAGCAGGCCCGTCGCCGGCGCGGTCCGGGCCAGCCCCCGCGCCCCGCGGGCGATGTCACTCCAACTCGCCGAGGCGCTGGGTCCACAGCGCCTCGCGCCGCGGGTCGGGCGTCTGATCGAAGTAGAACCGCCGCAGCTTGTCGCGGGCCATCCAGGCGAGGGGCCCGTAGCCGATGCCCGGCGCCCACAAGAGGCTGTCGAGCTCGGCGGGGAAGTCCGGGACCTGGGCGCCGCGGTGGCGTAGGGAGTCCATCAGCGCCGGATCCCAGGTGAGGACCCGGCCCCGGACTCCCGCCATCTCGACCTCCACCTCCGGAATCTCCCGGTCCAGTCGCAGAGCCTTGGCGGCGTTTCGGAAGAACGCGAAGTGGGCGCGGCGCTCGCCGAGGACGTAATCGACCGAAGCCAGCTTCTCGTGCCCGATGCGGGTCCTCCGCGCCAACGGCTGCCGCGCGATCCGGCGATCGGTCAAGCCCGTGACGCATTCGATGGCGATCCGAGGGCGCGCGTAGTAGACGAGGCGCGCCTCGCCGCCGAAGAAGGCGACGCGGACGGGGAGCCCGTCGAAGAACGGACGGAGCGCGAGGCCGGTGTCGCGTACCCGCCTGGTCTCGCCCGGGGCGTAGTAGTTCGGCTCGAACACGATTCCCCGAACCGAACCGAAGGGATCGCTCGGAAGCGGGTAGGGCGTGGCCACGATTCCGGCCGCGGCGAGGCCCGCCAGCGCCCAGGACGCTCCGGCGCGGCGCGCGGCGAGACGCGTCGTCCCGAGCTCGAACAGGGCCAAGAGGAGCGGCGTCACCGGAATCAGAAATCGGGCGAACATGAAGTCGCCGCCGACGCGCAGAACGAACCCGATGTAAACGGCTGCCAGCATCGCGGCGAGGAGCGCGCTCCGGCGCCACCGGCCCAGGAACGCCTCGCCTTCCGGGCCCTGATCGCGCGCCGTTCGCGGCCACGCGATGAGGACCAGGGCCGGGCCCAGCAGGAGCTGCCAATACCTGGCGAAGTAGAGCGCGACGTAGACCGCGCCTTGGGAGTACCAGGCGATCGCGGCGGACTTGGCGTAGTAGGTGTTCGGGAAGAAGTCGCCGAAGTAGCTCACGCGCCACGCGGTGTACGGTCCCCAGACCAGCAGGAACGCTGCGGAGAAGGCAAGGATCGCCCGCGGCCGCCGCCACGCGCTCCAGAGCAAGTAGGCGACCGCCACGCCGGCGAAGATCAGCCCATCGGGCCGCGTCATGGAAGCGAGCGCTACGATGAGCCCGGCCGCCGTGGCTCGACGGGCGCCGGCGACACCCCCCGCGAGAACCACGTAGAGGAGCGTGACCTCGAACGTGAAGAGCGAGGTCTCGAGGCCGCCCGTCGCGAAGATGCTCCAGTCGGGGTGCAGGGCCCCGAGGAGCGCCGCGATGGGGATCCATCGCGCCGGCCCCGACGCCGCTCCGCGCGCGACCCAGGAATTCCAGATCAGGAGGCCTAGCGCCGCCGCGTAGCAGGCGCCACCGGTGGCCATCGTCCACCGCTCCACGTCGGCGCCAAGCCGGAGGCCCAACGCGGCCCAGAGGGTCCAGAGGAAGTTGCTATACCCCTCGACTCGCTCTCCCGGGTTGAAGACGAGGCCAAGACCACGAACGAGATTGTCGGCGTACCGGAAGGAGATGAAGGCGTCGTCGCTCACCCACCGGCGGTGCCACGCGGCCCAGAGCGCGTAGAGGATCGCGGCGGCTCCGGTGCCCAGGAAGACCCAGGTGGCGGTTCGCCCCGACGGCGGGCGGACTATTTCCCGGCGGAGATGAATCCGGCCACCTTGTCGATGACGCCGCCGTCCACGTGTCCGGGCTTGTCGTACTCGGCCGGGCCCGGCTTCCCGGTGCCTGCCAGGAACAGGTGGTTGAGGCCCTTCATGCTCGCGAACTCGACGTCGGGGTCGCCCGCCAGGCCTTTCCTCCAGGCATCGATGTCCTCCTCGATCACTTGATAGTCGCGATCGCCCCGAAGCACGAGCACCGGCTTGGCGAGCTTCTTGGTCATTCCGATTCCATCGCGGGCCGCCAGGTCCATCCAATAGGACGCGGGCACGCCGAGGAGCGTCTCCTTGCCGAGGGTGCCGGCTTTCAGACGCGCCACCTTTCCCTCGACGTCCGCGACGTCCTTCGCGGGCGCGCCGAGATAGCGCATCTGGGAGAGCACGATGTCCCACGGCGCCCGGCCGGGGGGCGCCAGGAGAACGGCGCCGGCGACCGGGGCCGCGCGCACCGCGATCTCCGGCGCCAGGAGCGCCCCCATGCTGTGCCCGATGACGAAGACGCGCTTCGGATCGATCTCGCTTCGATCCCGCAGCGCGGCGACCGCCGCGACCGCGTCCACGATGACCTCGTCATCGACCGAAATGCTGTCGCCGAGCTTCGGTCCGTACACGAACGTCCGTTTGTCGTACCGAAGCACCTCGATACCGCGCGACGCGAGCCCTTCGGCCAGATCCCGAAACACCTTGTTCGCGCCGACCGTCTCGTCTCGATCCTGGGGGCCGGATCCATGCACGAGGACCACCCCTGGAAACGGCCCGAGCGCCGTCGGCACGGTGAGGGTCCCCCCCAGAACGTAGGGCGCGGAGCCGATGGAGACGTCGACCGATCGGAAGCTCGATGGATCGACATAGGTCGCCGGCGGCGCGGGCTTCGATGACGCGGGCTTGAGGAGGAATCCGGCGACGTCTTGCGTCCCGGGGTTGATCGCCACGGTGGCTTGAAGCTGGCCGTGCTCGAACTGGAGCATGGCGATTCGGACGTCGCGCCCTTGCGCCACGGTGCGCTGCGTGATCGTCCAGGAGGCGAGCGGTCCGAACGTGCCGATCTGGGCGGACCAGACCGCGCGGAGCTTCTCCTCGGAAACGGCGCCTTGCATCGTCGGATCGAACATCTGGAAGGCGGCCGCGTAGTTCTGTGTCTTCATCGCGGTGAGGAGCGCCTCGGTGATCCGGTCGCTCGCGTCGGAGGCCGGATCCGCCTTGTTCGTCCCGGGGATCGACGGGCCCGCGGCGAGAACGGCGCCGACGGCGAGGAGCAACGCGAAGCCTTTCATCCACGCTGACATACCGTCTCCTTTCGAGCGCGCGTCGGAGCCGTCCCGCCCTCCCGCAGCCCCTCACCACGCTCGGGCGCGCCGCTCGGGGGAGGCTAGCACCGTCCCACGAGGGTGGCAATTTCCTGGAAACGGCCCCTGACGGCCAGGGTAGAATGGGGCATGGCCACCCGAGAGGGGTCCTGGTGGTCGGAAGGATCACGGGACCAGGTGTATTCGCAGCTCACCTCCCTCGCGGCGAGTCGGTGACCCGAATGTTCCGCGAGAGACCGGGAGACCCAGGCCATGAACAGATTCAAGGAGTGGACGCTACTCGCATTGGTGTTCGGAGCGCTCGCGCTGTCCGCCACGAGCTGTGCGTCGTCGAGCCCCAGTACCGGGACGAACACGGGCGGAAGCGCTCCGACGTCCGGCGGGCAGGCGTCGCCAAGTGGAACGGGAGCGCAGACCGACACGACCGCCACGCAGAAGTGACCTAGGGCACGTTCGACGAACCGGATGGCGAAGGGCGAACGTCGACGTGCGCACGGGGATAGGGCCCCGGTGGCGTGAGCCGCCGGGGCCCTCACGCTGTCTTGACAAGCCTTCAAGCGTGTCGTTTCATGAGCGGCCTGACTCGCTGCCCCAGCCTCGCAGATAAAGTCTGCCCCCAGGTCCCGGAGGGTCCCGCACGAACGATTCACACGATCATTAGACCGCCTAACTCCTCGCCGAGTACCAGGAAGGGGGCATTCCATGCAACGACCGTACGTCGTTCCGGCATTGATTCGTGAAGCCCGTTCCACCGTTCGCGCCCTTCCGCTCGCCGCCACAGCGGCCCTTCTCTTGGCCGTCCCCGTCGCCGCCACGGCCCAGGTGGACCCCGCCAATTCCTACTACGTGCCGGAAGCGGGAGCCGGGCCCGTCCCCGTCACGGGAACGGCGGCGGTGAAATTCTTCCGAGCGTGTCCGAACAACGATGGCGGCTCCAGTCTTCCGAATCACGCTCGAATCAAGATCGTCCTAAAGAACTCAGCCAACGCCGGCGTTGGCGGGCTCATTCCATACATCAAGTTCCGCGGCGGGACCGTCGCCCAGGGATTTACAATGGGAAGCGGTGCAGACTCGATCATCGCCAACCCGACCTACTGCTCGTTCACGACGACTCCCTGTCCCCTGGTGCAGCAAATCTTCGCGGACGGACCGACCGATCCGTCCACCGGCGAGACCTGGCTGACCTTCGATGGCTCGGGCTGCCCCACGTGCATGGGGTTCGGCTGTACTCCTGCATGTCCAAGAGACACTGGTCGCAAGTGGGGGCACTACGACTGCGAGATCCCGGTCTACGTCATGGACGGCGGGGTGGAGGTGAAGATCTTGGGCAAGCTCCTTGAATCTGACCCGAATACCCCCCAGTTCGACTGCCAGTGTGGGGGCTCACTCCTGACGTACGGGTTCGTGCTCCGGATCAAGAATTTCGATCTGGCCGGGGGCCTTGGCGCGGTCCTGGGCCAGAGCGAGATCGTCTCCGTCCTCGACTTCAACGCGATCGCCAATTCAATTGGCGCGCCGCCGAACGCCGTCTCGTTCTGGAGGGATCTGGACTGGTCGGGGTACACCCCTCCCATATGCATAACGAATCCCCCCCCAGCCAATAACAACATCACCACCACGGATCTCAATATCGTTGTCGGCCATCTCAACCACGAGTGCGACCGGCCGAACGATCCCTGACCCTAGGGCAGCTGCGGAAAACTGAGAATTCCCTGGCACCGCGACCGGAACGCGGTGTTAGACCGAGAGTGTGGGTCAGGGCGGTCACGGGCCCCGGTTTCCGGGCCCCGCATCATTCAACCCGCGTCTCGCATGGAGGACACAACCCATGGCTCACGTGAAACCCATCCCCCCCGGTCACACCACCGTCACGCCCACGATCACGGTCAGCGACGGGCGCAAGGCGATCGAGTTCTACAAGAAGTCGCTCGACGCGACCGAGCGAGCGCGCTTCGAGGGGCCCGACAAGAAGCTCATGCACGCGGAGATCCAGATCGGAAACGCGATCGTCATGCTCAATGACGAGGTCATGGGCAACCGGTCGCCCCAATCGCTCGGCGGTTCGCCGGTCACGTTCTACGTCTACGTGGAGGATGTCGACGCCGCGTTCAAGAAGGCCATCGCGGCAGGCGGCCAGACGCTCATGCCCGTGACCGACATGTTCTGGGGCGACCGGATGGGTCAGTTCGAGGACCCCTTCGGATACCGTTGGAACGTGGCGACCCGCGTCAAGGAGATGAGCCCCGAGGAGGTCAAGAAGGCCGGCGACGAGTTCATGAAGAAGCAGATGGCGGGCGCGCACTAGGGGCGAGCCTTGGCTGGGAAATCGATCGGCCCGCGGGGCTACCCCCGTGGGCCGAATCGTTTCGCTCCGGAGCCGAGCTTCGTCGCCGCTGGCCGTAACCCGCGGAGGAGTCACCCATGAAGGATCTGGCGATCGAGCTGCCGAACCGACCCGGGGCCCTGGCCGAGATGGGCGAGGCGTTGGGGCGAGCGGGGGTCAGCGTCGAGGGGGGCGGTGCGTTCGTCGTCCATGGGATTGGAGTCGCCCATTTCCTGTTCGCCGACCCCGGTGCGGCCCGCGCCGCTCTGGGCAAGGCCGGCATTCGCGTCCTGGCGGAGCGAGACGTTCTCGTTCAGCGGCTGAAGCAGGACGTCCCCGGCCAGCTCGGGATGATCGCCCGCCGGATGGCCGAGGCTGGAGTCAACATCGAGGTGCAGTACAGCGACCACGACCATCGATTGATCCTCGTCGTGGACGACTACGAGAAGGGAAGGGCAGTCTCCGAGGCCTGGGCCGGCGAGCGTGATGCGTGAAGCGGCCCGCCGCCACCACATCGGGCGCGGCGCTCCCCATGGCGGCCGCGCTCGCCGCGTTCCTGATCTATCTCCCCACCCTCTCCTATCCATTCCTGAACTGGGACGACACGACGTACGTCGTGAACAATCCGTGGATCCGAGGGTGGTCGATCGGGAACCTGGCTCACGTGTTCACGACGCCCTACTTCTCGAACTTCCTGCCGCTCCACCTCGTGTCGTACATGGTCGACTACAGTCTGTGGGGGCTCGACCCCTTCGGTTATCACCTCCAGTCGGTCCTCCTCCACGCGTTGAACGCGGCGCTGGCGTTCCTCGTCGTGAAGCGGCTCATCGGGCGCCATACCGTCGCCTTTCTCGCGGCGCTGTTCTTCGCCGTCCACCCCTCGCACGTCGAGGCCGTCGCGTGGATCTCGATCCGGAAGGATCTCCTCTCGACCACGTTCGCCCTCTCGGCGATGGCGTTCTATGTCCGCGCCACGGACGCTCGGGGCGTGCGCCCGGTCGCGTATGTCGCTTCGGTGGCCTGCTTCACGCTGGGAATGCTCTCCAAGGTCACGATCGTAACGCTCCCCGCGTTCCTCCTGGTCCTGGACCGCTTCCCGTCGGAGGGGCGGCCGCGGAACCGCTGGACCGTCGACCTCGCGACCAAGATTCCATTTGCCGCGATCGGCCTCTGGCTCGTCCACTTGAACTCCACCGCGCAGACGACGGCGACCGCCTCCTACGCGCGCGACGCGTGGAGCTACCTCGCGGTCAAAGGGCGCGCGGCCTGGAACTATCTCGCCCTGCTCGCGGGAGCCGCCCGCGGTAGCCCCGACTACGACCTCCCCTCGCCGGGCCCCGGCGTCCTCGCACGACTCGGGGCCGTCGCGGGGCTGGTCGCTCTTCCCGCGCTCGCGCTCGTCGCGCTCCGACTCGGGAGCCGCGCCGCCTTCCTCGGCCTCGCGTGGGTCTTCGTGTTCCTGCTCCCGGCGCTCGCGTTCCCCCTCGTCACGTACATGGCGGATCGCTATCTCTACCTCCCCTCGCTCGGGTTCTGCTGGGCCACGGCGGCGGGAATCTCGTGGCTCGCGCGTCGCCTTCCGACGCCGAGAGCCCGGGCGGCCACCGTCGCGGCACTCGGCTTGGCGACGCTCGTGGGGCTCGGAGCCCGCACGGTCCAGGCGTTGCCCGTCTGGCGCGATTCCGAGTCGCTCTGGTCGTATGCCCTGACGCGATGCGGCGATTTTCGCGCGTATACGAACCTGGCCGCGATTCGACTGGAGCAGGGAAGATGGGATGAAGCGGAGCGGCTGCTCCGGGTCAGCGCGCGCGTCGAGGACGTCACGACGTATCAGAATCTGGCCGTCCTCTACTTCCGGACGGGGCGCTATCAGGAGGCGTTGGGCGCGATCGATCACGCCCTGGCGATCCTTCGCCGGAGGGGTCGGGATCCCGCGCTGGCCTCGGTCCTCTACTACAGCCGCGGCGCGATCACCTGGCAACTGGGAGACGCGGCAGAGACCGAGAAGGCGCTCGAGGCGGCGGTCCGGGAGGATCCCTCGAACGCGGCGGCCCGGACGCGGCTCGACAGCGTTCGCCGACGCCCGTTCAATCCGTGACCCGCTCGAGGGATCCGTGGAACGTCGTTCTCATCGCCCCCCCGTCGCCTTGAGCTGTGCCGCGGCCGCGACATTGCCGGGATCGAGCCGGAGGACCTCGCGGAAGTCCGCGGCGGCGCCCGCCGCGTCGCCGAGGCGCAGCCTGCAGATTCCCCGATTGTACAGCGCGTCCGTGACGATCTGTCCCGTCGCGGCGGCCCGACCGAATTCGGCTTCCGCCTCCCGGTACATCGCCAGTTGCATGTACGCGTTGCCGCGCGGGAAGTGGAGGCTCGCGGCCTGGAGCGGCATCAACTGGAGCGCGCGATCGAGATCGGCGAGGGCGTCTCGAGGGCGGCCCACGCGCAGGAAGGCGATCGCGCGATTGTAGTGCGTGCGGCCCACGTTCGGGTCGCCCTCGAGCGCTCGGTCGAACATGACGACCGCCGAGTCCGGCTTGCCGATGCTCGCATAGGCGTTCCCCAATCCCTCGTACATGTCCGCCCGCCGCGAGCCGAGGCTCCGGGCCGTCTCCAGGTCGGCCATCGCCTCCTGGATGCGACCCGCCTCGCCGCGGGCGTTCCCGCGCGACACGTAGGGCAGGTCGCACCGAGGGTAGTTCCGGATCACGTTGCTCCAGAGCGCCTCGCTGTCCTTCCACGTCTCGACTTGTCGCCGCGTTCCGACGAACAGGAGCGCCAAGGCGAGCGCCGCCCCGGCGCCCAGGGCGATTCTCATGGGGCGGTAACGATCGAAGAGCGCCCCGATCCCCAGGGCCACGAGGAACGAGGGGCCGAGGTACGCGAGATAGGTCATTCGGTCCGCCATCGCCGAGGCTCCCACGGGCATCCACTGGAGCACCGGCAGGATCACGAGCAGGAACCAGCCGATGCCGAACGCGAGAGAGCGCGCGCGTCGAACGCTCCAGGCGGCGAGCGCGATCGTTCCGAGGAAGAAGAGGATCGAGAATGCCATCAGAGGCGGGCCCGCCTCGGCGGCGGTCGGGTAGGGGTAGAACGCGCCGAGACCCACGGGCACGAAGAAGCGCCAGGCATAGAGCAGGAACCAGTAGGCCGGGAACGCGAGGCGCTGAAACGGCGAGAAGCCGGTCGTGTCCAGGGTGGCCTTGAGCTGCCTGTCGACGACGGTGAAGAGGCCGTGGAAGTCCCGCCCGGCCTCGGCGTCGACCGCGATGAGGCCGAACAACAAGGCCGCGGCGAAGAACGGCGCCTTCTCGAGGAGGGCGCCCCGCTCGACGACGGGGCGGCGCTTCCAGTAGTCGAGCAGGATCAGCACGAGTGGGAAGACGACGCCCATACCCTTCGAGAGGCAGGAGAGCACGAACGAAACGAAGGTCACGAGGAGCCACGGCCATCGCCGCTTCTCGAGGTACCGCCAGTAGGCGGTCAGGCCGGCGATGAAGAAGAAGCCGTAGAGCACGTCCTTCCTCGACGAGACCCAGGCGACCGACTCCACGTGCATCGGGTGGATTCCGAAGAGGAGCGCCGTGATCGACGCGACGAGGAGACGCCGCCGTGAGAGGAGGAACGCCAGCCCGAAGACGAGGGCCGTGTTCAGCGCGTGAACGGCCACGTTGGTGACGAGGAAGGGCTTCGGCGAGAGCGGCTGGGTCGCGTTGAGCGCCAGGGAGAGCATGGTCAGGGGATGGTAGCTGTTGTTCACCATGGCCATGACCAGCGCGCCGTAGCGCTTCCCCTGGACCAGCGGGTTCTGCGTCACGTACGTGGCGTCGTCCAGGCTGACGAACGAGTGGTGGAGCACGCCGGCGTAGGCGGCGATCGTCAGCCCGACGACGCAGGCCGCGGCGAGGAGGGTCCGTGGGAGCCGCGGCGATCGTGGCTTCGCGGGCGCGGTGCGATCCGGGGTTCGCGCGCGCCCGCGCCCGCGCTTCGAGGATCGAGCCATGAGGCGTCGATTCTAGGGCATTTTGGTTGGGGCCGCCCTATGCTAACCTCCGAGCGAGCCACGAGGCGGGTGCCCCAGGATGATCGGAACGACCCTTTCCCACTACCGCATTCTCGAGCCGCTCGGCACGGGCGGCATGGGCGAGGTCTATCGCGCGCACGACCTGCACCTGGACCGGGACGTGGCGGTCAAGGTGCTCCTCCGCGGAGCGCTCGCCGATCCGTCGGCCCGGGAGCGGTTCCGCCGCGAGGCCCACGTCCTGTCCCGGCTCTCCCACCCCGGCGTCGCGACCATCTTCGACTTCGACACGCAGGACGGCGTCGACTTCCTCGTCATGGAATACGTCCCGGGGGGCACGCTGCAGTCGCGCCTCGGCGACGGCCCGCTGGACATCGACGAGGTGGCTCGAATCGGCGCCGAGATCGGGGACGCCCTGGAGGACGCCCACAGGCGGGGGTTCCTGCACCGCGACCTGAAGCCGGGCAACGTCGTCCTGACCGCGTCCGGAACGCCGAAGATCCTCGACTTCGGCCTGGCCGGCCTCCTGCAGGGAACGCAGATCGCGAGCGCCTCGACCCAGGACGGCGCGATCGTCGGGTCGCTTCCCTACATGGCGCCCGAACAGATCCGCGGCGAGACGAGCGACCCGCGCACCGACGTCTACGCCTTCGGCGCCGTGCTCTACGAGATGGCGACCGGCCGCCGCCCTTTCGGGAAGGAACGGCCCGAGGCGCTGATGTTCGAGATCCTGCACGGGGCGACGCGCTCGGTACGCTCGGTCCGCCCGGAGGCTCCCCCCGAGCTGGACCGGTTGATCGACTCCTGCCTGAACAAGGATCCCGCGCTGCGCCCCGCCTCCGCCGGCGCGGTGAGCCAGACGCTGCGTCGGATCCGCGACCGGGCGCGGGACGGCGCCGAGCCGGAGGCGGCGCGCGGCGTCGTCCGTTCGCTGGCCGTGCTCCCGCTCGACAACGTCTCCCGCGATCCGACGCAGGAGTACTTCGCCGACGGCATGACCGAGGCGCTGATCTCGGAGCTCGCCCACGTCAAGGCGCTGCGCGTGATCTCGCGCACGTCGGCCATGAAGTACAAAGGGGTCCAGAGGGCGCTGCCGGACATCGCGCGCGAGCTGAACGTGGACGCGGTCCTCGAGGGATCGGCGCTCCTCGTGGGCAAGCGCGTGCGCGTCACCGTGAAGCTCATCTCCGCGAGAACGGACGAGACTCTCTGGGCCGACCGCTATGACGGGGAGATCGAGGACGTGCTCGACATGCAGAGCCGCGTCGCCGAGGCCGTGGCGAAGGAGATCGCGGTCCAGGTGACGCCGCGCGAGGCGACGCAGCTCGCGCGACGGCGCTCCGTCGATCCCGCGGCGCACGTCGAGTACCTGAAGGGCCGCCACACGGCGGCCGCGACCTCCCCGCAGGCGATCGAGCTGAGCCTTCGCCACTTCCACCGGGCCCTCGAGCTCGACCCGACCTTCGCCCCCGCATGGGCGGGAATCGCGCAATGTCATCTGGTGCGGGCCGGCCGGGGCATGGCGCCCGCCGTCGAGGCGAACGCGGAGGCGCGTTCGGCTGCGATGAAGGCGCTCGAGCTGGACGATTCGCTCGCCGAGGCGCACGTCGCGCTGGGGGTGATCGCGGCGCACGAGATGAAGCTCCCCGAGGCGATCCGCTCCCTGGAGCGCGCGATCGAGCAGAACCCGGGATCCACGAGCGCGTACACCAACCTGGGGCGCCTCTACTATTGCTGCGAACGCCACCGCGAGGCGCAGGAGGCGATGCTGCGGGCGTTGGCGATCGATCCGTTGTCGATGATCATCCATACGACCGTCGGGGACGCCTACTACTACGCGAGGGAGTACGAGCGGTCGCTCGTCTACTACCGAAGGGCCGTCGAGCTCGATCCGCGTTTCGACGGCGCGCACACGGATCTCGCCCGCTCGCTCGAAGCCCTCGGCCGATTCGACGAGGCGCGCCGCGAATACGAGGAAGGGAGGCGCCTGAGCGGCGGGGTGGCGGGACCCTCCTTCGGCCTCGCGCACCTCGAGTCGAGCAGCGGGAACGCGGCCGCGGCGCGGCGCATCCTCCAGGAGCTGATCGACGCCCGCTCGCATCGCGTGGTCTCGGCCTGGGGTATCGCCGCGCTCCACGCGGCCCTCGGGGACGTGGACGAGTCGTTCCGCTGGCTCGACCGCGCGGTCGAGGAGGGCGCCACGGGGCTCATCTTCCTCCGGGTACACCCCCGCCTCGACCCGATCCGTCAGGATCCGCGCTACGCGGCATTGATACGCCGGGTGGGACTCGACGCCGCTTGAGCGGCCCCGCGGCGCGGCCCGCGAGGGGCCCCGCCGAGCTTGAGATCTGGATCGCCGCCGCGCCGGCGAAACCCGAGGGCCCGCACGGCCGACGGCGGCCGCCCGCCAGGAACGCGCGGTCAGTCCTTGTACTGGTCGTGGTACTCGACCCAATCTTGTGGTTGGTGCGGGGGATCCTCGTTCCGGCCCTTTGGCACGAGGTCGAGGAACTGGTAGGTGCCGTTCACCATGTCGATCCCGCGGGCGTAGCAGGAATACGTGTGGTAGATCGCGCCGCTCTCGTCCTGGGCGAACACGCTGATCCCCTCGCGATCGGGCGCGCGCATGTTCGACTTCGCGTAGTTGTAGGAGACGGAGCCGCTCGCGATGGCCTCCGGCGTGAACGACGCGTCGTAGTCGTAGTTGAAGTCGTTGCCGCCCGAGGAGAGCCACTTGAAGCGCCAGCCCATGCGCTTCTTGAAGGCCTCGATCTTGGCGAGCGGGGCCCGCGAGATCGCGACCAGGGTCACGTCGCGATGGTTCAGGTGGACGCTCGCCCCGTCGAAGTGATCGGCCCAGAACGAGCAGTGCTTGCACCCCGTCTGGCTCGTCGGCGTGAACATGAAGTGGTAGACGACGAGCTGGCTCCGCCCCTCGAAGAGCTGCGCTAGCGTCTCCTTGCCGCTCGGGCCGTCGAAGACGTACGCCTTCTCGACCGCTTCCCAGGGGAGCTCGCGCCGGCCACGGCTCAGCTCGTCCCGGAGCCGCGTGAACTCCTTCTCTTTGGCGAGGAACGCCGTCCGTGCCGCGATCCACTCCTCGTGCGATACCACCGGGTGACCCTTGATCGCGCTCCTGCCGCCGCTCGCCATGGTCGCTTCCTTTCCTCGAAATGGGATGCCGCCGTCTCGGCCGAGGCCAACAGTTTAGGAAGTGCTGTCGCGAAAGCGTCAACCCAAAAAAACGAGCCGCCCGCCGGCGCGGGAACCGGACGCGGCCAGGAAGCTTGTGATGGGATTCGCGGCGCGTCCGCGCTACGATCCTTCATCGAACCGCCGCCATGGACGCCGCCCCTCCTCAAGGAGCGTTCCATCCGATGACCCAAGCGAAGCGCCCCCGGCCCGCAGCGCGCCCGGCACGCCCCCCGCGCCCCTCCGGCTCCCCGGGTCCCGCGGCGTCCGCGAGCGAGGGCCCGCATCGCCTCCTCGTGGCCGCGCTCTTCTTTCTCATGGCGATCCCGCTCTACGCCAACACGATCGGCCACCAGTACGCGCTGGACGACGCGATGGTGATCACGCAGAACGCGTACACGAAGCGGGGTGTCGAAGGCATCGTCGACATTCTCACGCACGACAGCTTCGCGGGGTTCCCCCTCGTGGCGAAGGATCTCGTGAGCGGCGGGCGGTATCGGCCGCTCTCCATCGTCACGTTCGCGCTCGAGTACCAGGTGGCGGGCGCTTCGCCGCACCTGAGCCACGCCGTCAATCTCGTCCTCTACGGGATCACCGGAGCCCTCCTCTATCTGCTCCTCGCCCGGCTCCTTCCGCCCAAGGCCAGAAGCCGGTGGTGGATGAGCCCCGCGTTCCTGGTCACGCTCCTCTACATGGCGCACCCGCTCCATACGGAGATCGTGGCGAACATCAAGGGCCGGGACGAGATCCTGGCCTTCCTCTTCGCGCTCGCCGGGTTCCACGCCTACCTGAGCTACGAGGAGCGGGCGGAAGGCCGCGGGAACCTCGATCTCGCGGCGGGCGGGCTGTTCCTGTTCCTGGGTCTCCTGGCCAAGGAGAGCGTCTTCCCCTTCTTCGTGATCATCCCGCTCGGGCTGTGGTTCTTCCGACGCACGCGCGGGCGGCGCCTCGGCGTGGCCGTCGCCGGCATGGTCGTTCCGCTCGCCGTCTATTTCGCGGCGCGCACGGCCTTCGCCGGATCGATGAAATGGGTGCGCACCGTCGAGATCCTCAACGATCCGTTCGCGTTCGCCTCGTTTTCGCAGCGCGTGGCCACCGTCTTCGAGACGTTCGGGATCTACCTGAGGCTCTTCCTCTTCCCCCACCCGCTCACCCATGACTACTACTACGATCAGGTGCCGCTCACGGACTTCGGCCACGTCTCGAGCCTCCTGCCGGCGGCCATCGCGATCGGCCTCGCGGTCGTCGCGGTGGCGGGAATCCGCCGGCGAAGCCCCATCGCCTTCGGCCTGCTCTTCTTCGCGTTCGGCTTCTCGATCGTTTCCAACCTGTTCATGTCCATCGGCACGACGATGGCGGAGCGGTTCCTCTACATTCCATCCCTCGGATTGGCGATCGCCTTCGTCTACGCGATCTACGCGCTGGCCGAGAAGATGGGGCGCCCGACCGGGGCGCGGGCCGCCTCGGTGCTCCTGATCGCGATGTCGACGGCCTTCGCGGCGAAGACGGTGGCGCGGAATCGCGACTGGAAGGACAACCTCACGCTGTTCACCGCGGACCTGGCCGCCTCGTCCCGGTCCGCGAAGGAGCAGGGTGACCTCGCGTCCACGCTCGCCTCGATGGCCGACGAGGAGAAGGACCCGGCCGTGCGGCAACAGCTGGTGGACGACGCCATCCTGCATTTCCGGAAGGCGATCGAGATCTATCCGGAGCACAGCCTGGCGTGGTTCGGGTTGGGGAACGTGCTGGCCAAGCAGGGGACCGCGCGCTTGCCCGAGGCGATCGAGTGCTATCGACACGTCGTCTCCCTGGAGCCGCGGAAGGCGGTGGCGTACCTGGAGCTCGCCTTGGCCGCCGATCGACTGGGGGACCACGCGACGGCGCTGGAGAACGTCCGCCGATACCGATCGCTCAAGCCCGAAGACAGCGAGGTGGAGCTCTTGGAGGCGACGTATCTGGAGCGGAATGGCCAAGTGGACAGCGCCATCGTGTCGTGCGAAGGGCTGATCCGGCGCGAGCCGCGGAACGCCGCCGCGCTGGCGGAGGCCGGCCGGCTCCTGGCCACCTACCGGCACGACTACCCGGGCGCCGCCGCGTACATGTCGCGCTCGCTCGCCATCGATTCCACGAAATCGGCCACCTACGAGAACCTGGGCAGCCTCCAGATCCTGATCGGGGAGCCGCGCGTCGCCGTTCAGACCCTGGAGCGGGGCCTCGCCCGCTTCGGTGATACGTACCTGTTGAACTGGAATCTCGGCGGGGCCTGGCAGCGGCTGGGCGATCCGGCGAAGTCCGCGCGCTACTTCGCGCGGGCCAGGGAGATCAGCGGCACCCCGCATTAGCCTCCCCCGGCGCCGCCGGGCGTCTTTGCCTTGAAACGAATCCGCGGCCCCGGAATCATAGTTATCGGGTGGGACCCGGCCGTTCACGGCTCGAGGTCCTCGCCAGGAACCGAAGACCGGAGGCAGGCCATGTCCCACACAGCGCTCCTTACCGATATCGCCGCTCGAGGCTACGCGCGGCCCGAAGTCCTCGTCAGCACGGAATGGGTCGCGCAGAACCTCGAGAACGCGAACGTGCGGATCATCGAATCGAACGAAGACTCGTTGCTCTACCCATCCGGGCATCTCCCTGGGGCGGCCGAGGTGGACTGGGCGCGCGATCTCAACGATCCCATCCACCGCGACTACGTGGACCGTGAGCGATTCGAACGGCTCATGTCCCGCATCGGCGTCGCCCCCGAGACGGACGTGGTGTTCTACGGGGACAAGGGCAATTGGTGGGCGTGTTACGCCTTCTGGGTGTTCCAGCTCTTCGGGCACACGAATGCCAAGGTGATGGACGGCGGGCGGCTCAAGTGGGAAATCGAGAAGCGGCCGATGACTCGCGACGTGCCCTCGTATCCCGCCACGCGCTACGGCGGGCGGGAACGCGACGACTCGAAGATCCGGGCCTTCCGCGACGAAGCCCTCTCGCACATGCGCGCGGGAAAGAAGCTGATCGACGTGCGGAGCCCTCAGGAGTTCACCGGCGAACGCACGCACATGGCCGAATACCCGCAGGAAGGCGTCCTTCGCGGCGGGCACATTCCGGGCGCCCGGAACGTCCCGTGGGGGCGAGCGGTGGATCCCTCGAACGGCACGTTCAAGGACGCCGATTCGCTGCGCGCCATCTACGAAGGGGAGGTCGGCCTGAGGCGCGAGGACGACGTCATCACCTACTGTCGCATCGGCGAGCGGAGCAGCCACACCTGGTTCGTGCTCACCTATCTGCTGGGCTATCCCGTGGTGCGGAACTACGACGGGAGCTGGACCGAGTGGGGCAACGCGGTGGGCATGCCCATCGAGAAGCCCTGAGACGGCCATGGACGTCGCCCCGCGGCTTCCCGCCCGGCTCGCGGAGCTCGTCGACGACCTCGAGCACGCGGATCGCACCCTGCGCGTGGACACGCTGATCGAGTACGCGGATCGGTTCCGGGAGGCTCCGGCCGTCGTCGCGTCGAGGCCGTTCCCGGACCGGAACCGCGCGCCCCGCTGCGAATCCGAGGCCTACGTCTTCGCGACCGACCGCGAGGACGGCACCCTCAAGCTCTGGTTCGCGGTCGAGAATCCACAGGGAATCTCAGCGAAGGCGTGGGCCGCGATCCTCGACGAGTCCCTCTCGGGCGAGCCGCTGGAGACGGTCGCCCGGGTTCCCCAGGACGTGATCTTCAAGCTCTTCGGGCGCGAGCTTTCGATGGGGAAGGGGCAGGGCCTGATCGGCATGCTGGAGCTGGTTCAGCAGGAGGCCCGCGCGCGCCTCGACGCCGCCCGGAGGCGCGCCGGGGGGTTCTAGGGGGATAGCCCGATCCCCGGAGCCGCCTCCGCGGGGCCGGGCGCCGCCCGGCCTGGCCCGCCCTCCTCCGGCAACGCTGGACAAGGGCCGGACCAGGGGCTAGCCTTGGGTTCCGGGTTCAGGGCAACTGACCAGAGGCGGGGGGCTCTGATCAGATCCTCGGAATTCGAACGTCCCTCCCCATATCTCCTCGCCTGAGCCCGTCGCCGTCTACCCCCGTTCTCAAGCGCCGCCGCCCCGGCGGACCCGCCGGCGGAGGCGGTCGCAGCGAAAGAGGAGGGGTCCCATGCCGGACGCCAACCAAGTGCTCGTCACGATCGCCGTCTCCAACGACAAGCTGAGCATCTTCCCGCGCCGCGAAGACGATGTCGCGATCTACTGCAACAGCCGAAGTATGAAGGACGCGCCCCAATCCCCGGAGAAACCCCGCGAGCTCTGCTGGGTGGTCACCGGCGCGAGCGCGACGCAGCGGGTCCACATCCAGGCGAAGAATCCGGGCATGGGCACGTTCGACCGCGAGGAATGGGACGTCCCCGGCCCGCACGGCGAGCGGTCCGCGCGGAGCGGCTTCGTCAAGGCCTGTCCCGCCCAGGGGCACTACGCGGTGTGGGGCTACGAGGTCGCGCTCTACGACGGGGCGGAGCGGAAGGACTACATCGACCCCACGATCATCATCAAGACGGATCCGTAGCGGCGGAGCCCCGCGCGGACCGATCGACCCAGACGCGGGCGCCGGGCCCGGCTCACCGGCCGCCCGCGTCTTCCATCGTGAGGGAGTCGAACTGCGGGAGCCCCCGGAGCGGGCGGAACTCGTCTTCGTCGCGGATGAGCTTCCGGGAATAGCCCGCGCCGATCGCTCTCCGGAGCGCGTCGATCGCCTCGTCCCGGCGCCCGCAGAGCGCGTAGATCTTCGCGACGGAATGGGCGTACTCGGCGTCGGCGGCGGGAAGGCGGGACAAGAGGGGCCGCAGCGTCTTCAGGGCCGCGTCGGAATCCTTCGTCTTCGCCAGATAGAGGGCGTGCTGCACGCCCAGGCCCTGGCTCTCCGGATCCTGGCGCAGCTGCTCCTCGACGAGGTGTAGCGCCGCCCGATACTGCTCGAGCGCCCTCCCCTCCATGCCGCGCCTCCGGTAGAGGTCGCCGAGGTTCTCCCACCAGACCTGGTTTCGCGGCTCGAGCTGGATCGCGAGCAGGTAGAACTCCTCCGCTTTGTCGAGGCGCTCCGCGTAGAAGTACGCCGATCCGATGTTGGACGCGAGCGCTCCATCGGTCACCGGAACCGGCAGTCGCTCATAGACGCGGATGGCGCCCTCGTAATTCCCCTCGAGAATCTCGAGCGCGGCCAGGTTCTCGTATCCTCGGTTCATCTCCGGCGCCAGCTCGATCACCCGGCGGAACGCCGATTTCGCCCCATCGTAATCACCCTTCCGGGCGAGGAGGCCGCCGAGGTTGTTCCACGTGCGCCAGTACCCGGGGCGGAGCGCCACCGCCTTCCGGTAGCTCTCCTCCGCGCGGTCGAGGAAGCCGCCGCCCTCGTACGTCTTGGCGAGCTGCAGATAGCCTTCGTCCCAATTGGGATTCAGCCGCACGACCTCCGCGAGCTCGGCGACCGATTCGGAGATGCGGCTCGTTCCCCGGTAGATCTGCGCGCGGGCGACGCGGGCTTCGAGAAGGTTCGGGTCGAGGCCGACCGCCGTGTCCGCCGCCGCCTCCGCGCGGCGGAGGAGCCCCGGTTCCCGGTCCCGGATGTACATCCTCCAGAGCGCCCGGCTGAGGCCCGCGTAGGCCTGGGCGAACCTCGGGTCCAGCGTGATCGCCTTGTCGTAGAGGGCCGCGGCCATGTCGCCCCCCCGGGGATTCTCGGCGTCGTCGAGGTAGCGCCTCGCCCTCAGATAGCAGTCGTACGCCACCGCCGATCGCGTTCGCTTGGCGCCGAGTTGGTGGCCGTGGGAGGCCCGCGCCGAGAGGACGAGCGCCACCTGCTCCACGATCTCGCTTTCGAGATCGACGATCTCGTCCGTCGGTCGCTCGAACCTCCCGGACCAGACCGCGAACCCGGTCCGGCCGTCCACGAGCTGCACGTCGATCCGGATCGATTTCTCCTTGGTCCGAACCACTCCCTCGAGGACAGACGCCACGCCCAGTTCCCGCGCGATCTGCGCGGAGCCCTTCCCCTTCTCCGGCAGAGCCCAGGCGACGGACTGGCTGATCACGTTGAGGTCCGTTCCCTGGGCCAGATCGCTGAGGATCCCGGCCGCCATTCCATCGCTCAAATAGGCCAGGCCCGGGTCCCCGGTGGCGTTGATGAACGGCAGTACCACGACCCCTTTCGCCGCGTACCGAGCCCCGCCTCCCACCGGCCAGCGAAGGAGGACCGCCGCGACGGCCACCAACACCGCGCCCGCCCCGAGCACGATCCAGGGCCAGCGTCTTCGGGCGGCCGGCGCTCGAGTGGGCGGGCCGCTCTGGGCGACCGCGTGCGCGAGGTGCTGCAGGTCGGTCAGGACCTCGTGCGCCGACTGGTAGCGATCCGCGCATCGCTTGGCGAGCAGCTTCTGCACGATGCGCTCGAGCTCGTTGGGGATGCCGCGCGCAAAGCGGGCGAGCGGCTCGGGCTGATCGTTGGCGAGCGAGTGGAGGATTTCGATGTGGGTCGAGCCGCTGAAGGGGAAGTGGCCGGTCACGAGCTCGTAGAGGATCACGCCGAACGAGAAGAGGTCGCTCCGCGCGTCGACCGGCTCGCCGAGGGCCTGCTCCGGAGACATGTAGGGGAGCGTCCCCATGATCCTCCCCTCCGAGGTCGCGACGGCGGACGTCGTCTCGGAGTCGGACGTCACGGGCGCCTCTCGAAGCCTGGCGAGTCCGAAGTCGAGGATCTTGGCGCGGCCGTCTTCGGTGACGAGGATGTTCCGGGCCGTGAGATCGCGGTGGAGCACGCCGCCCCGGTGGGCCGCCTCGAGACCGGAGGTGATCTGGAGCGCGAGGTCGAGGATCTGGGGGAGCTTGAGCCGCCTCCCGCGGGCATACGTGAAGAGGTCCGACCCGGGGACGTACTCGACAGCGAGATAGGGCGTCGATCTCGCCGGCGAATCCGGAGGCAGCTCGGGATTCAGGAGCGTCGGAGGGTCGAGCTCCGCCTCGCCGATCTCGAAACAGGTGGCGATGTTCGGGTGATTCAGAGAGGCCTCGGCTCGGGCCTCCCGCTGGAGACGGCCGCGATACTCGCGATCCGACGCCGTCGCCGCGGTCAGAACCTTGAGCGCCACGACTCGATCGAGCCGGGTGTCGCGTGCCTTGAAGACGACACCCATCCCACCCTGGCCGATCCGGTCGAGGATCTCGTAGTCGCCCAGCCGTCCGATGGACATGCGTCCGTCTCAGTGCTGGTGTGAGGGCCCGGTGGCGGCTGGCGAGGGGAGCGAGCAGGGGGCCGAGATTCATCAGCCGCCTGGCCGCGGCACCGGCAGGTCCACCCAAAGAGTATGCCCGATGCGCGCTTCGGGCCATTTCCAAACGCGTCCGGCTCGTCCGATCCGGTTGAACGCATCCGGAACACCTCCTCCCCACAACGTACCGATCAACACAGCATGCAATTTGCCAATGCTATGCCGTGCAATGACTTATGTGTGGGCATGTCTCCTGCTATTTCCTCCGATCGACCGGGGGCGCGATCGCGGGGGCGCGCGCACCCGTCACCGCCGCCACATGCGTCTTGACCGACACCCGGAGGGAGCGGGGGATGCCGCGGTATCGCCTGATCCGAGTTTGTTGCCTCGTCGTGTCTCTCGGGCTCCTTCGTCAATCCATCGTTTCCACCGCTTCGGCGCAAACGGCCGGCGGGACCGCCGCGCTGGCACTCGACCTCGCCCGCATGTCCCGCCAGGTGCCGCAACAAGTCCAGAACGGCGACGGAACGTCCAGCATCCGGCTCGACCTCGGCGGATCGCGGGTCGAGCTGGTTCTCACGCCCTACTCGATGCGGAGCCCGAATTGCGAGGCGATCGAGGAAGGCCCGGGAGGCGTCCACGCGAAGGTCGACCTTCCCCCGAGCCGCACGTACCGCGGAACGGTCCGCGGGGACGCGAAGGGCGTCGTCGCCGCCTCCATCGAAGGCGATGACGTGCGGGCGAGGATCCTCCTCGAAGACGGCAGCGACTGGTTCGTCCAGCCGCTCCCGGGAGGCGCCGCCGGGGAGCACGCGGTCTACCGCGGCTCCGACGTGACCGAGGTGCCGGGCGCCTGCGCCTTGGACGGGGCGTCCGAGCGGATGGGAACGCCGCAGCGGGCGCCGGAGGCGCAGTCGAGCGGGTGCGTCGAGGCGGAGATCGCGATCGAAGCGGACTACGCCTACTACCAGTGGAACGGCAGCTCCTCGTCGCAGACCGTCGCCGACATCGACGCCATCATGAACGCGGTCGAGCTCATCTACGCGCGCGACGCGAAGATCGGCTACAAGATCACGAACTACCTGATCCAGACCGCGTCCACCGGCAAGTACCCCTCCACCGACCCGAGCACGAAGCTCGCGCAATTCCGCGATTGGTGGAACGCGAACGAAGCCTCGGTGCCGCGGGACGTGGCGCACCTGATGACGGGCACCGACATGGACTACGGCTTGATCGGGATCGCGAACGTCGCCGTCATCTGCCAGACGCAGTACGCGTACGGGATCTCCCATTCGCCGGGCACCGTGTTCGCGAACCGGGTGGGCCTCACGGCGCACGAGCTGGGGCACAACTGGGCGGCCACCCACTGCGACGGGCAGCCCGACTGCTGGATCATGTGCTCCCACGTGAACGGCTGCGCCTCCGACCCGACGCGCTTCAGCCCCGGATCGATCGCGGAGATCGAGACGTACCGCAACCTGAGCGGCGCGTGCCTCGCGCAGGGGAGCGGGACGTCCACGCCGCTTCCCCCGACCGCGCGCGACGACCAGTCGGTGACCGTCCCGGGAGGGAACGCCACGATCAACGTCCTGGCGAACGACTTCGACCCCAATTGCCAGACGATCTCCCTGGCCGCCTATCCTTCGTCCACGCCGAGCGGCGGGACCGTGCGGGCCTCCGGGGACGCGCTGACCTACACCCCGGCCCCGGGCTTCCTGGGGACCGACGCCTTCTCGTACACGGTCCAGGACGCGGGAGGGTCGCAGAGTACCGCGAACGTCACCGTCCAGGTCGAGGACTACAAGACCCCGGACGCGGCGGCGGGCGCCGTGGCCGGACTCCAGGTGCGCTACTACTACGTGCCGGTCCTCGACGGCAGTCTCGGCTCCATGCCGACGCTCTCCAACCCGTACCGGGTCGAGACGGTGCCGACCCTCTCCTTCCCCTCGACGGACGGCGAGGTCGGCGAGAGCGGGCTGACGGACAAGGTGGCCGCGCGTTGCACGGGAACGATCGGCCTGCCCCAGAGCGGCACGTACACGTTCTACCTGACGGCCGACGACGGAGCGAAGCTCTACATCGACGGCACGCTCCGCGTCGACAACGACGGGATCCACACCATGCAGGAGCGGTCGGCGAGCGTCTCGCTGGCCGGCGGGGCGCACAACATCCGGGTCGACTACTACGACGCGACCGGGCCGTCGGGCCTGCGCCTGGAGATCCAGAGCGGCTCACTCGCCCGAAGCGAGATCCCGGCCTCGATGTGGACGTCCCCCGGCGTGCAGATCGCCTACTACCAGCTCGACTCCTCGATCCTGCCTCCCCTGGCGGCGCTCGTGCCGGAGAAGACGCAGCTCATCTCGACCATCAACTACCCGTTCTCGTGGGGGGCGTTCGCGGGGAGCGGCCGCACGCAGGACGTGGGGGCCGTGTACGAGGGATTCCTCACGGTGCCGTCGGACAACGTCTACTTCTTCGATCTGACCTCCGAGGACGGCTCCAGGCTCACCATCGGGGACCAGGTCGTCATCGACAACGACGGCGCGCACAACCGCGTGTCGAAGACCGGGGGGATCGCGCTCCGGGCCGGTCCGCACAAGTTCCGGATCGACTACTTCCTCCGGGAGGGCGGCAACGCGCTCACGATCCAGGTCTCGAGCAGCGCCCTGGCGAAGCAGGTCGTCCCCTCCACGTGGTGGAGCCACGTGCCCACCGTCCACGTCCCGACCGACGACGCGACGATCGCGGCCGCCGTCGCCGCCGCGGCGACGAACTCCATGGTGTGGGTCGCGGCGGGGACGTACACCGGCACGGGGAACCGGAACCTCGATCTCGGCGGTAAGAACCTCGACCTCGTGGGAGGCGGCGGGCCCGCGCTGACCATCATCGACTGCCAGAACGCCGGACGGGCGTTTTCGTTCGTGAACCACGCGTCCTCGAGCGCGGTCGTCGAGGGGTTCACCATCTGCGGCGCGAGCGCTTCCTCCGGCTCCGGCGGCGCGATGTCGTTCGACAACAGCACGCTCCACGTCCGGAACTGCTTCATCAAGGGGAACATGAATTCCGGTGACGGGGGCGCCCTGGGGTTCGTGCGGAATTCGAGCCCGACCATCGAGGGCTGCGTGATCACGGGCAATCGCTCCGGCGGCGCCGGTGGCGCCATCCACGCGGAAGGCGGCTCGCGCCCGTCGTTCGTCGGCTGCACCGTGAGCGGCAACTACTCGGACACGGTCGGCGGCGGGGTGCACGCCGTCGGAGGCGGCGTCGTTTCGTTCGACCGGACCATCCTCTGGGGGAACGGCGCGATCACGGACGGGAACGAGGCGTGGACCGGCGACGCGACGGCGTCGGTCCAGTTCACCTGCTCGGACGTCCGAAGCGCCGGCGTGGGGGGGTCGGGTCTCGAGACCTTCGACATCAACACGATCATCGCCGATCCCATCTTCTGCGCCCCCGCCTCCGGCCCGCAGGCCCCGACCATGGGGGGCGGGTACCGCGTCTTCAGCTCGTCGCCGGTCCTCGCCGGCCCCTGCGGCCCCCAGATCGGAGCGCGCGGGCCCGGGTGCAGCGGGACGATCTCCGCGGTGGAACGGGCGCCCGGCGTGCCGAGGACGAGCCTGGAGCAGAACGCGCCCAATCCCTTCAATCCGGCGACCCGCATCACGTTCTCCATCCCGCGCGCCGCGCGGACGACGCTCCGTGTCTACGACACGGCGGGCCGCCTCGTGGCGACCCTTCTGGATCGCGATCTTCCCGCGGGAGCGCACAGCGTGACGTGGAGTGGAGGGTCCGGCCGCGATCAACGGGTCGCTTCCGGCGTCTACTTCTACCAGCTGCGGAGCGGCGGCGAGGTCCTGACCCGGAGCATGGTCCTCTTGAAGTGACCGGTGCGGGGGGCGCGCCCCGGGGCGATTCGCTCAGCCGACGTGCGCCAGGAGTTCCTCGTTCGTGGGCCACCGCTCCAGCGCCTGGAGCAGGTCCAGGATGGCCTGCTTCGGCGGCGCGTCCATCAGCCGCCGGCGCAGGCGATTGATCGCGTCGATCTCGGTCTTGGAATAGAGCAACTCGTCCCGGCGGGTCCCCGTCTTGGCCAGGTTGATGGCCGGGAAGACCCGCTGCTCCGCCAGCCCCCGGTCGAGCACGATCTCGCTGTTTCCCGTCCCCTTGAACTCCTCGAAGATCATGTCGTCCATGCGCGACCCGGTGTCGATCAAGGCCGTCGCCAGCACGGTGATCGAGCCCCCGTGCTCCACGTTCCGCGCCATGCCGAAGAACTTCCTCGGAATCTCGAGCGCCCGGGAATCCAGCCCGCCGCTCATCGTCCGCCCCGACTCGGCCCCGTAGGCGTTGAAGGCCCGGCCCATGCGCGTGATCGAGTCCACGAGCAGGACCACGTCGTGGCCGCACTCCAGCTCGCAGCGTGCCTGCGCCATGCACATGTTCGCGATGTGGACGTGCTCCTGCAGGGATTGGTCGCTGCTGCTGGCCAGCACCTCGGCCGGGACCCGGCGCCGAAAGTGTGTCACCTCCTCCGGCCGCTCGTCGATCAGCAGGACCACGACGCGCGTCTCGGGCGCGTCGGCATGGATCGCGATCGCGAGATCCTCGAGGAGTTGCGTCTTCCCCGCCTTGGGGGGCGAGACGATGAGCCCGCGCGTGCCGCGTCCGATCGGCGCCGTAAGGTCGACGATCCGCATGGACGCGTTGCCGCCCGCGCCCAGCCGGAAGCGGCGCTCCGGGTTCGTCGCCACCAGCTTGGGGAACGGCGTGCGCGCGCGAAAGACCTCGGGCTTGAGCGAGCAGATCGATTCCACGTCCTCGAGGCGCGGGCCCTGCTTCGCCGGCTGGGCGGGTCCGGACACCTGGGCGCCCGGGACGAGTTGATAGCGGTGGATCAGCGCCTCGGAGACGAACGGGTCCCCCGGGCCGGGCGCGAACGATCGCGCCGGGTCGCGGAGGAATCCGCCACCCCGTTGGTGCGCTTCCAGGACTCCGGAGACGGTCGTCGGCATGATTCTGGGTCCAGTGTGAGAGGGTGTTGTTCGATCGAACGCGGCGGGCTCGTCGAACGTCCTGCGGAAGGCGGAAACGGCGGGCCCCGTCGATCCAGCGGTCGGCGCCATCGCCCGTGAGGGATCGTAGTCGCGCTTCGGCGCCGAATCCACTACACTTTCTGCTCGATCGTTTCCGACCCTCGTTTCCAGCCAGGCGCACCCGGGGACCGCATCGCGATGATCGGCAAGAAGTTGCGCGCGTACGAAATCACCGAGGAAATCGGATCGGGGGGGATGGCCACGGTCTACCGGGCCTACCAGCCGAGCATGGACCGCCACGTCGCGATCAAGGTGATCCGGTCCTCGATCCTCCACGATCCGGCGCTTCGGGAGCGCTTCCAGCGCGAGGCGCGGCTCATCGCGCGCCTCGAGCATCCGCACCTCCTGCCGGTCTATGACTTCGACGGCGAGCACGATCCTCCCTACATCGTCATGCGGTTCCTGGAGGGCGGGACGCTGAAGCAGGTGCAGCAACGGGGCGGCGTGCCGCGCGACGAGCTGCTCTACATCCTGCACCAGCTCGCGGGAGCGCTCGACTACGCCCATCGCCAGGGCATCGTGCATCGCGACCTGAAGCCTTCGAACGTCATGATCGACCGGGAGGGGAACGCGTTCCTCACCGATTTCGGCATCGCGCGCGCCGCCGGAGGGGACAAGGACCTGACGGGCACGGGGCTCATGATCGGGACGCCGGGCTACATGGCGCCCGAGCAGGCCCGGGGCGACGGCCTGGTCGACAAGGCGGCCGACATCTACTCGCTCGGCGTGATGGCGTTCGAGATCCTGACGGGGTGCCAGCCCTACGAGAGCGAGAACGCGTTCGACGTGATCCTCGCCCACCTGAACGCCCCGATCCCGCGGGCCAGCGAGCGGCGGCCGGACGTTCCCAAGGCGGTCGACCTCGTGCTCGCCCGCGCCCTCGCCAAGGAGAAGGGTGAGCGCTACCCGACGGCCGCGGCCTTCGTCGAGGAGCTGACGCGCGCCCTCAGGATCAAGCCGAGCAACGCGCCGTCCGCGCTCCAGTCGATGACCCAGACCCTCTCCGTCGACCAGCTGGCGGCCCTGCAGGCGCAGCGGGAGTCGTCCGAGACGCCGAGCTCGTCCACGCCCTCCGATCAGCAGCGGCAGATGACGGCCGTCTCCGTGGACGTGAAGGAATTCGCGGAGATCCTCTACGAGACCGGCGCCGACGCCGAGCGCGTCCGGGCGACGATGGAGGCGCTCTGGAGCGGCTTCGCCAAGATCGCGGCGGAATCGGGCGGCGTCATCCACAGCCGGACGGACGAGTCGGGACTCGTGCTCTGGGGCCGCGACCGGGCGCGCGAGGACGATTCCGAGAGCGCGATCCGGGCGGCGCTCCTGATGCGCGATCGCGCGCTGGCCGCGGCGCGTTCCGTGCTCGGGACGGAATGGGAGCCGACCGAGGAGGGCCCACTCCCGTTCACCGCCGGCATCACGACGGGGCCGGTCCTTCTCGAGCGCGAATCGGACTCCGGGACGTACGCCGCGAGCGGCGCGCCGATCACGCTGGCGGGCCGGCTCAAGGACGCGGCCCCCGCGGGCGGCATCCTGGTCGCGCACGAGACCTATACGCTCGTCCGGGGCGTCTTCACGTTCCTCCAGGCCGATCCGCTCCGCGTGCGGGGGCGGAAGGAGCCGCTCGACGTCTATCTCGTGACGCAGGTGAAGCCGCGCGCGTTCCGTCTCAAGGCGCGAGGGATCGAGGGCGTCGAGACGAAGATGATCGGCCGCGAGATCGAGCTCCGGCTCCTCCAGGAGGCGCTGACGCTGACGCTCGAGGACGGCGAGACCCAGGTCGTGACCGTCGTCGGCGAGGCCGGCGTCGGGAAATCGCGGCTCCTCTACGAGTTCAGCAACTGGATGGAGCTGCAGGAGCAGACGGTCTGGTTCTTCCAGGCGCGCGCCACCCATCCGTCCATGCTCCAGCCCTATTCGCTCACCCGCGATCTCTTCTCGTTCCGGTTCCGCATCCTCGATTCCGACCCGCTCACCCAGGTGCACGAGAAGTTCGTGCAGGGGATCGAGGGGTTCCTCGGCGCCGGATCGACGCGGAAGGCCTACCTGATCGGGCAGCTGGTCGGGTTCGACTTCACCGACAAGCCGGAAGTGGAGGCCGCCCTCCAGGACGCCGACGCCTTCCGCCGCACCGCGCAGCAGTACCTGGGCGAGTTCTTCACCTCGGCCTCGAAGACGAACCCGGTGGTCATCCACATCGAGGACATCCACTGGGCCGACGACCGCTCGCTCGACCTGATCAACAACCTCGTGCGGGAGAACACCGAGCTCCCGCTGTTCGTGCTCTGCATGGCGCGGCCCAGCCTCTACGAGCGCCGCCCGCAGTGGGGCGAGGGCCAGCGCTTCCACGAGCGCATCCAGCTCGAGCCGCTCTCCCAGCTCTCGAGCCGACGGCTCGTCCGGGAGCTCCTGAAGAACGTCCCCGAGGTGCCGACCGCGCTCCGCGATCTGGTCGTCGACCGCGCCGACGGCAATCCCTTCTACATCGAAGAGCTGATCAAGGCGCTGATCGACGACCGCGTGATCGTGAAGGGAGAGGAGGCGTGGTCGGTCGACACCTCCCGTCTCTCCACGGTGCGCGTCCCGGCCACGCTCACGGGCGTGCTCCAGGCGCGGCTCGACACGCTCCCGGCGCCGCTCCACCAGCTGCTCCAGCGCGCCTCGGTCGTCGGCAGGATCTTCTGGGACGCGGCGGCGGTCCGGCTGAGCCAGGAGACCGCCGGGCAGAAGCCGGCCGAGGTGCAGGCGATGCTGGAAGACCTGCGCGACCGCGAGATGATCCTGCAGCGGGAGGAGTCGGGGTTCGCCGGCACCGTGGAGTACGTCTTCCGCCACGCCATCCTCCGCGACGTGACGTACGAGACGGTGGTGCCGAGGCAGCGGCGGACGTTCCACAAGCTGGTCGGCGACTGGCTCCTCGAAGTTGGCGGCGAGCGCGCGGGCGAACACACGATCCTCGTGGCGGAGCACTACGGGCGCGCCGAGGAGGCCGCCATGGCGGCGGCGCAGCTGAAGAAGGCCGGCGAGCGCGCCCTCTATCTCGCCACCTACGAGGAGGCCGCCACGCTCTTCCAGCGGGCGAAGGAGATCCTGGCGGGTCCCGCGCACGCGGCGCAGCGGATCGAGGTGGAGATCCTGCGCGCCGAGCTCGAGGTGAACCGAGGCTCCTATCCGAAGGCGATCGAGATCCTGAAGCCGGCCCTCGACGAGGCCCGCGCCATCAAGCACGAGGTCCTCCAGGCGAGCGTGCTGGGGCAGCTCGGACGGATCGCCATGTGGCAGCGGGACATGCCGGCCGCCGAGGAATACCTCGCCGAGGCCCTTCGCATCGCCCGGGCCTCGAACGACAAGCCGACGTTGGTCTTCACCCTCCGCCAGCTCGGGAACACGACGTACCGGAGCGACCTCAAGTCGGCGCGGGCCTGCCTGGAGGAGAGCATCGGCCTGGCGCGCGAGATCGGGGATCGACGGAGCGAGGCCACGGGATTGAACTCCCTCGGCAATCTCTACAGCTACGAGGACGACGATCCGCGCGCGATCGAGACGTACGAGCGCGCCCGGGGCATCTTCCGCGACCTCGGCATGCGCACCTCCGAGTGCATGGTTCTCGGAAACCTCTCCTTCCTGCATGCGAATCTCGGCGATCTCGAGTCGGCCGAGCGCGAGGCGAAGACCTGCCTCTCCATCTGCCGTGAGACGGGAGGGGTGCAGTTCCGGATCGCGGGCGAAGTCGCCATGACCGACATCTGCATCCGGGCGGGCCGGGACGCCGAGGCCCGGAAGTACGCGCTCATGGCCCTCGGCACCGGAAGGGAGGTGGGCGTGCCGCTCACGTACCTGCCGATGCAGCTCGGCATCCTCAAGATCCGGAGCGGCGACCGGCCGGCGGGCCTCGCCTGGATCGGCCACACGCGCGCGCACGAAGAGGCGTTCCGCAAGGAGGTCGCGCGCGACATCCAACGGCTGTGGGGCGAATTGAAGGGCGACCTGTCCGACGAAGAGGCCGAGGCGGCGATGAAGCGCGGCGAGAGCCTGGACCTGGAGGAGATCCTCGCCCAGGCGGAGCGGGACGGGTCGTAGCCGCTCCGAGACCGGCGAAGGCGACCGAAGCGCCGGCGGTCCGGAAACGAGGCGGCCCCGGACGACTCTCGCCGCCGGGGCCGCGACCACCCCACCCTGCAACCCGCGTGGGGCCCGCCCCACGCGGAGCCTTCCCGCTCAGCCGCGATCGGCGAGCGGCAGGTATTTCCTCTTCGGCGACCCGACGTAGATCTGGCGCGGCCGGGCGATCCGGAAGCTCTTGTCGTGCCGCATCTCGATCCACTGCGCGATCCAGCCCGGGAGCCGGCCGAGCGTAAACATCACCGTGAACATGTTCACCGGGATGCCCATCGCCTGGTAGATGACGCCCGAGTAGAAGTCGACGTTCGGGTACAGCTTGTGGCTCACGAAGTAGTCGTCCTTGAGCGCGACCTCTTCGAGGCGCATGGCGATTTCGAGCTTCCGGCTCGAGACGCCGACGCGCGCGATCACGTCGCCGCAGGCCTTCTTGAGGATCGCGGCGCGCGGATCGTAGCTCTTGTAGACCCGGTGCCCGAATCCCATGAGCCGCGTCGTGTCGTTCTTGTCCTTGGCTTTGGCGAGGAACCGATCGGCGTTCCCGTCCTCGCGCTCGATCTGCTCGAGCATCTCGATGACCTGCTGGTTCGCCCCTCCATGGAGCGAGCCCCAGAGCGCGCTGATTCCCGCCGCGATGCTCGCGTAGAGATTCGCCCTCGAGCTGCCGACCATCCGCACCGTGCTGGTCGAACAATTCTGCTCGTGGTCGGCGTGCAGGATCAGGAGCAGGTCCACCACGCGGGCCAGCACGGGATCGACCTCGTAGTCCTCGCTCGGCACGCCGAACATCATGCGGAGGAAGTTCGAGTCGTAGTCCAGCCGATTCATCGGGTACATGAACGGCTGCCCGATGGAGTGCTTGTAGGAGCACGCCGCGATCGTCGGCATCTTCGCGATCAGCCGGATGACCGTGTCGTGGAGCTGCCGCTCGCTCTCGGGCTGCTGATAGAACGTGGCGAGCGCGCCGACGGCCGCCGCGCAGATCGGCATCGGATGGGCGTCTTTCGGCAGGGCGTCGAAGAACCGGCCGAAGTCCTGGTGCAGCATGGTGTGGCGGGTGACCTCGTGCGTGAACCCTTCCAGCTCGGACCGGGTCGGAAGCTCTCCGTAGAGGAGCAGCCACGCGACCTCGAGGAAGGTGCTCTGCGCGGCCAGCTCCTCGATCGGATAGCCGCGGTAACGCAGGATCCCCTTCTCTCCGTCGATGAAGGTGATCGCGCTCTGGCACGAGCCCGTGTTGGCGTAGCCCGGGTCGAGGGTGATGAGACCGGTCGTCGCGCGGAGCTTCTCGATATCGATCGCCGCCTCCTGCTCGGTGCCGCGGACGATCGGCAGGGTCGCCGAGGTTCCGTTGAACGAGAGGGTGGCCGTATCGGGACTCTTCTGTTCCTTGAGCTGCGTCGTCATGGCACTACCTCCGGATAGGCGCTTCGAAACGGCTTCGCCGGGCTCGCTCGGGCCCGGGGCCGAGAATGGCTCAACCGACAGCATACTCCGGCCGCGCCGCTTCGTCGCTCCTACCAAGGTATCGGTCGGGGAGGCACCAGGGGAGGCCGGGCGTCGGCACGGATCCCGCCGGCGCCGACGCCGGGGGGCCCTCACCGGACGTTCCTCTTGTCCGGCCGCTGCCGCGCCGCGCGATGAATCTTTCGCCACCGGTCCGCCTCGGCGCGCCGAAGGCGCTCGTCGGTCTTGGCCGCCTCGTGGATCACCTCGCGCTGGAGCTTCCGGTAGCTCCGGAACCGCTCGGGCTCGAGCCGGCCCGTCTCGAGCGCTTCGCGCACCGCGCATCCCGGCTCGGCCTCGTGCCCGCAGTCCCGGAACCGGCAGCCGGCGGCGATCGCCTCCACGTCCTCGAACGCGTGGGAGAGTCCCGCCTCTCCCTCCCACATGAGGAGCGTGCGCATGCCGGGCGTATCGAGGAGCATTCCTCCCCCCGGAAGGAGAACCAGCTGCCTCGACGTCGTGGTGTGGCGGCCGCGGTCGTCCTCGCGGATCGCGTGGACCCGGAGCAGGTCCCGCCCCGCGAAGCGATTCACGATCGTCGACTTGCCGACGCCCGAGGAGCCGACCAGGGCGACGGTGCGTCCGGTCTCGATGTAGGGCAAGAGCGAGTCGAGGCCGCCCGGCTCGAGCGCCGAAACCACGTGCACCGAGACCCCTCGGGCGACCCGCTCGACCCCCTCAAGCAGGGAGGCCGGGTCGGGGCAGAGATCGGCCTTGCTCAAGACGATGACCGGCGTGGCGCCGCTTTCCCAGAGGAGCGCGAGATATCGCTCCATCCGCCGGAGGTTCAGGTCGTGGTTGAGCGACTGCACGAGGAACACGGTGTCGACGTTCGCGGCGATCACCTGCTCGACCGAGCGCTCCCCGGCCTCCTTCCGGGAGAACTTCGTGCGACGCGGGAGCACCCGGTGGAGGAGCGCCTCGCCACGCTCCGCGCCGCCCTCCGGGACGCGCGCCATGGCCCAATCGCCGACGCAGGGCCGGTCGGCGCCCGTCGTTTCGATTCGGTGGCGGAGCTGTCCCGCGAGCTTCGCGAAATAGAGGCCGGCCGCTCCGGCGGCCCGGTAGCTTCCTCGCTGTTCCTCGACGATCCGCGCCGGGACCAGGCCGGCGTCCAACGCGGGATCCAGATGCGCTTCGAAATAGCGGTTCCAGCCCAACGCTTCCAGATGGGACACGGCGTCTTACTCCTCGGGCGTGCGGGCGCGCGCGCCGGATGCGGAGCCTGGGCTCGGGGCGCGAGCGGACGCGTCAACGTCTCCCCGGCGCGGGTGGCCGCCGGGACGGTCTCGTGGGCAATCGGGGGTTTCGGGGGAGCCGGCGTTCGGGCCGGCCGGAAGGGAACCGGTGAGGGATACCCTAGCGGCCGGACGCGGCTCCGAGGGTTACCGTGGCGGTCTTCATAGGACGGGCCCTCCGTAGGTCGGGGGAAAGGAGCGCCCGGCGGCGCGCCGGGCTCGTACGAATACGATACCCGGCGCCGCCGCTCCGGTCAATCCGCTCGCGAAGGCCTACTTCGTGCCGGCGGTCTCGCCCTGGAACGCCTCGCGGGTGCGCTGCCGCACGGGGCCGAACTCGGGAACGATCGGCGGATGCGCCTGTTTC
The DNA here is from genome assembly GCA_036380835.1 of Candidatus Eiseniibacteriota bacterium. GTDB lineage: Bacteria > Eisenbacteria > RBG-16-71-46 > SZUA-252 > SZUA-252 > DASQJL01. The sequence goes on from DASVDZ010000082.1 coordinate 56,109, forward strand.
AGGCGGAGCACTTCCTCGATGCCGCGATCGAGCTGCGCGTCGATACCCTTCGCCACGTCCTGGGGCATGTCGTCGACGACGATGTCGGGATCGACGCCGTGGTTCTCGATGGTCCAGCCGCCCTGGGGCTCCCACCACGCGGCCTCGGGCTCGGTGGCCAGGCCGCCATCCACGAGCTGGCGCGCCCCGCTGATGCCGACGACGCCGCCCCACGTGCGCTTGCCGATCACCGGCGCCAGCTTCTCGCGCTGGATCACGGCGGGGAAGATGTCGCCGTCGGAGCCGGCGAACTCGTTCGTCAAGACCACGAAGGGGCCGTTGAGCGTCCGGTAGGGGTAGGAGCTGAGCCCGCCCAGACGGGACCGGTCGAAGCTCACGATGCTCCGACGAAGGCGCTCGACGATCATCTGGGATACCGCGCCGCCGCCGTTCCACCGGGCGTCCACGACCATCCCCTGTTTGTCGAGCTGCGGGTAGAACCAGCGATTGAACTGGATGAGGCCGTCCTTCCACATGTCGGGGAGATGCACGTAGCCGATCGTTCCGCCGCTCTTCTGCGCCACGTATTCGCGATTCCGCCGCACCCAGTCGACGTACCGGAGCGTGGCGTCGGACGGAACGGTCTCCACCACCACGTCCCGCGATCCGGCGGCCGCGTTCCGCGCGTTCACCGTGAGCACGACGCTTCGCCCCGCCAGATCGGCGAAGTACGAGTAGAACGACCGTCCTGGCTCGAAGGGCCGGTGATTCACCGCGAGAATGTACTCGCCCTCCTTGACGTCCGCGCCGGGAGCCCGGAGCGGCGAGACGACGCCGTCGGCGGGATCGCCCCGGTAGATGCGGTCCACCCGATACGCGGAGCCGTCCCGCTTCACGTCGGCCCCGAGGAGCCCGACCGACACGTGCGGCACGTCCACTCCCGGATCGCCGCCGAACGTGTAGGTGTGCGAATTGTTGAGCTCGCCGATCAGCTCGCCGATCAAGTCCTTGAGATCGGAGCGCGAGGCGAGCCGGGGGAGGAGCGTCGCGTACTGATCCCCGATCTTCTTCCAGTCGAGACCGCCGAGGCCGGGATCCCAGAAGAAGTCCCGCTCGTTGCGCCAGGCTTCGTAGTACATCTGGGTCCACTCCTCGACCGGATCGAGGTCGATCACGACGTCGGACATGTCCACCTTCGCGTCCGAGAGGTCGGAGGGAACGGCCCCCGCGTCGACGACGTAGATCTCGCCCTGGTCCTTCATCACCGCGATCTTCTTCCCCTCGGCGGCGAGGCTGTACGCGGACATTCCGTCCGCGAAGGATTCCGGCTTCCGCTTCTCGAGGTCGAAGGAAACCAGCGTGTTCTCCGGCTTCGGCTCCGCGAAGAGACCGGGCTGCTCGGCGAACCCCTTCACGGGGGACGAGACGTAGAAGACGTGGCTCGACGTCGCGCCGAGGCTCGAGTAATCGCCGAGCGGGACGTCGAACATCACGACGCGGTCCGCGATTCCGTCGAAGTCGATCTCGATCGGCTTGGGCGCCTCGGGCTTCTCCGAGTCGTCGGCCTTCTTGTCGGTGGACTTCTTCTCCTTCTTGTCACCGCCCGCGCCCGCCTTGTCCTTGGAGTCGGACGTCTCCTTCTTCCCGTCGTCGGGCAGCCCCTCGAGATCGGCGAGCGGGTTCTTGACGTCCTTCCGGAGGAGCACCAGGTAGGGGCGGACGTTCTTCGCCTCGACGTTGTCCCAGTCGACGGTTCCGAGGATCGGGTTGGTGTTCCGGTGACTGAGGAAGTAGAGATAGCGGCCGTCGGGGTCCCACGCCGGCGAGTAGTCGTCGGTGGCGAACCCCGTGATCTCGTGGACCGCGCCCGCCTTGGCGTCGAAGACGCAGACGCCGGCGTAGTCGGTGGCGCGCGTCTTGGAGTAGGCGAGCCAGCGGCTGTCGGGGCTCCAGACGTAGTCGTGGATCGGGGCCTGCTTGCTCTGGTCCACGCGCCGCGGCGTTCCGCCCCCGGTCGGGATCACCCAGAGCGTCTGCGCCTGATCGGCGACCGCGACCCATTTCCCGTCCGGGGAGACGCGCGGGGGGAAATACCAGCCGTTCGCTCCCGCGGGCTTCACCACCTTGGGCTCGCCTCGCCCCCACGCGTCCCGGATCCGGATCTCCTGCTCGTGGGGCGCGTCGGTCACGTAGACGAGGCGCTTGCCGTCCCCGTCGAAGCTCGCCCAGCTCTCTCTTGCGCCCGTCCCTCCCATGACCGGAAGCGTCACGCCCTTCTTCACCGGGACGGAGAAGACCTCTCCGCGGGTCGTGACGGCCACCCGGTCGCCCTCGGGGGAGAGATCGAACCAGGTGAGGGTCGACGCGGCGTCGGGATACCGCGAACGGGTCAACGCGCGCTCGCCGGGCAGCTCGATCGGGACCTGGCGCTCGGATCCGTCGCTCGGATCGAAGACGTGCACGTCGGCCGCGACCGTGAAGGCGATGCGGCCGTCCGGGCCCATGCTGGGCCAGCGCGCGTCCCATTCCTTGAAGTCGGTGTGGCGCTTGAGATCGGTCCCGTCGGGCCGGATCGACCAGATGTTCGTGGTGCCGCCCTTGTCGGAGAGGTACCAGATCCGGCCGCCGTGCCACATGGGGAACGCGTTCGCGCCGTCGAACGTGGTGATCTGCTTGAAGTCGCCCTTCTCCGGCGTGCCGACCCAGATCTGCGCCGCCGTGCCCCCCCGGTAGCGCTTCCACGTCGCGGTCTCACGCGACGAGCGGTTGAACGCCCACTGCCCCGATTCCGGGTCGATGCTCAGGCGCCAGGCCCATCCGATCGGTATCACCTCGGGGTCGCCGCCCGCGGCCGGGACGCGCCAGATCTCGCTGGCTCCGGTCGGACTCGAGCGGCTGCTCCGGAAGAGGACGTACTTCCCGTCCGGGGTCCAGCCGATGACGTCGTCCACCGAGGGGTGCCACGTGAGCCGCCGCGGCATCCCGCCTTCGATGCCGATCACGTAGACGTCCACGTTGCCGTCGTACTCGCCGCTGAAGGCGATCCGGCCCCCGTCCGGGGAGAAGTGGGGGAAGTGTTCGTCGCCGGGATGGGACGTGAGACGGCGGGCGAGCCCCCCCTTGTCGGAGACCATCCAGAGGTCCGATTCCGCGGCGAAGACGATGCGGTCGCCGTGGATGTCGGGATAGCGGATGTAGGCGGGCGGCGGCCCCGACCCGGCCGGCGGGGCGGCGTGGGCCGATGGAGCGGACGCGACGAGCAGCACGAGACACGCGACGGCGGCATGGAGGCGCATGGTTTCCTCTGGCTTCATCGATGGATGAATGGAGTCCGGCGAGCCAGGGCGGGGGTGTGGGCCCGGCGTCGCCGCGATCGATCCGCGCAGTATACGCTCATCGCGCCCCGCGGGATTCGTCCATGGTACGATCCGTCGTGGCTCGGAGCCGAAGGCGCTCCTCGAGCGGTAGGTTCCGCGGGCGGGCGGCGGTCCGCCGCCCGGGTCAGGGGGGAATGGAACATGGCGGACGACGTGAAGGTCACGTGTCGCGATGCGGGCTCGGTGTTCGCTCCGGTCTGGATCATCGGCTGGCTCTTCAGCATCGGCTTCCTGAAGCTGACCTTTTGGAAGGGGGTCCTGGCCCTCATCATCTGGCCCTATTACTTCGGCGTCTTCTTTCGGAAGTAGCCGCCGGGGCCGGGGATCCTTGAACGCCGCCTCCTCGATGACTCCCGGCGCATGACGCGGACGCATGAACACCGCGAAGACGGCGGTCGGCCGCGCCGGTTCGACCCCATCCTCGCCCTGATCCTGCTCGCCGCCCTCGTCCTCCGGCTCTGGGGAATCGCCGACCGGCTTCCCGACCCGTCGCTCGCCGATTCACCCATGGACGACACCGCGGTCGACGAGGGCGATCGGCGCGCCATGCTGACCGCGTGGGACATGTGGCGCGGAGGGACGCGCCCGCTCCAGCTCAACCCCGGGACCGGCGACTGGCCCGGCCTGCCCTTCTATCTGACCCTCGGCCTCCAGTTCGCCGCGCGGGGTTACGACGCGATCGCGCATCCCGGCGCGACCTCGGAGGAATACGCGCGCCGGACCGAGGCGAGGCCCGGAGAGTCGTTCCTCTTCGCCCGCGTCCTCTGCGTTCCCCTCGGAGTCCTGACGATCTTCCTGGTCTACCTGCTCGGCTTCGCCGTCGGGGGCCGGGGCGTGGGGCTCACGGCCGCGGGGCTCCTCGCCATGACGCCGTTCCACGTCCTGAGCTCGCAGCGGATCAGCGACCCGAACGTGCTCTCGCTCCTCTTCGTCACCGGGGCGGCGCTCGCGCTCCTGCGCGTGGGCGGGGCGCGCGGCCTCGCGCCCTCGGTCGCCGCGGGCGGATGGATCGGACTCGCCGGGGCCAGCAAGTACGTCCCCCTCTCGTTGGCCGCCACGCTCGTCTTCGCCCACCTGGCGCCCGGAGCCGGACGTTCCGGAGGCGTCCTCCCGGACCGCTGGAAGCGTCTCGGGGCCGGGCTCGTCGCGGTCGTCGTCGCGTTCGCGCTCTTCTCCCCCTTCACCTTCCTCGACTGGGGCTCCAAGGCGCGCGACATGCAACTGCAGCGGGGGCGCCTCCTCTCCTCCTGGGTGGGCCAGTCGGAATCGAACTTCGCGCTCCTGACCTACCTGACGCGGACGCTGCCGTCGATCTGGACGTGGCCCGGATACCTCCTCTCGGTCCTCGGCCTGGTCCTCCTCTGGCGCTCGGGGTCGAGGGGGAGGATCCTCGCGTCGATTCCCGTCGTGTTCCTTCTCGCGATCGGCGTTCTCGGCGTCGCGGAGGAGCGGTTCGCGTTGCCCTTGCTCGGGGTGTTGGCGGTCGCCGCCGCGTACGCCGCCTTCCGTCTCGGGGACCGGATCGCGGCGGCGAGCCCGTCGGGCGGCCGGAAGAAGGGGTCCCCGGGGATCGCCGCGCCGCGCCCCGCCGCCGCGCTCACCGGGCTCCTCCTCGCGCTCTTCGCCGCCTGGAGCGTCGCGCAGCTTACGGCGGTCCGGCGCGCGATGGCCGCGCCCGATTCGAGGCACGCGGCCCGGGCGTGGATCGCGGCGACGATCGACCCTCGCGAGCCGATGGCGATGGATCTCTACGGGCCGGTCCTCGCGCGGGGCCCGGGCGGCCGCCGGGCGCTCACGTGGCCCTTCCTCGCCTCCGCGAGCGAGCGGGCGCGCCTCGCGTATCACCCGGCCTGGCTCGACGGGATCCGCTATTACGCGGTCTCGAGCGAGGTCACGCGGCGTTTCGAGCGGGCGGGGCGGTCGTCCGCGACGGAGTCCGCGTTCTACGCCTGGATCCGCGCGCACGGCCGCCGGATCTGGTCGACCGATCCCCGGGCCGCGTCCGGCCCGCAGATCGACGTCTACGAGCTGCCGCGGGCGATCTCGTCGCGCGCCGCCCGCGACTCGCTCTGGGCCGAGGAACGCGGGCGGAACCCGAGCGTCCGGCTCACCCGATGGGCCGCGGAGCTCGCCCAGGACTTCGCGCTGACGGGCGAATGGGATCGGGCCGAGGAATGGGCGCGGCGCGGACTCGAGCTGCCGGCGACGGAGTCGCGACAGCTCCTCTTCGAGACTCTCACGTTCGCGCGGATGGAACGGGGCGACGCGGAGGCGGCGGAGGCGACGGCGCGCGAAGGGCTCGCGAGTCATCCGCGCTCGGCGCTCCTCCACCTCTACCGCGCGATGGCGCTCGAATCGCTGGCCCGACCGGAGGAGGCGCTCACGGAGTATCGTGCCGCGCTCCCCCTCCATCCGGATCCGGAGGGCCAGCGCTACGTCCGCGCCGCGATCGCGAGGCTCCATCCCGCCGGCGGGGACGGAAGGAGCCCCTGATCCCCGTCCCCCGGGGGTCCGACCCAAACCATCCGGGGGGCACTGGGTATCGAAGCACGTGAAGGTCCCCCCGACCCGGTAACCCGAATCCGACGAAAGGCGACGCAGGCGCTGATGGATTGCACGGCGCCCCTTTTTCGTTTCCCGGCTCCATCTCTGGCGGTGGCGCCCCGCCGCACCCGGAAGTTATTGCAGTAAAACATATTGTGGGCATCGACGGATTCTCTCAAGAGGGACGTAACCTTCCGGGCCCAGAGGCCGTACTCTTATCGAGTTGCGGGATTCCCGTCGGTTATTCACAGGCAGAGACTGGAGGCAGTCGGGCAATGGCGATGAAGAGGAAACCCCTGTTGATCGGCGTCGCGATCGTCGTCGTGATCGCCGCCGTCAGTGGCATGGCCCTCCGCGGTCGCGGCGACAAGACGCCGGTCGTCCAGACGGCGAAGGTTGCCCGGCAGCGGATCGTGCAGAAGGTGAGCGCGACCGGAAAGATCGAGCCCAAGACCCAGGTCGAGATCAGCGCCGACGTGAGCGCCAAGATCCTCAGGCTGCCCGTCGTGGAAGGACAGTGGGTCGAGAAGGGCGCCTTCCTCGTGGGTCTGGATCGCGAGCGCTACGTGGCCGCGGTCGAGAGCGCCGAGGCGAACGTCAGCTCCGCCGAGGCGAACGCCACGCTCGTGCACGAGAACCTGGTGCGCGCGGAGAACGAATACAAGCGGTCCAAGGACCTCGTGGCGACGGGGCTCGAGTCCCAGTCGGCGTTCGAGTCGAAGCAGGCCGACTACCAGGTCGAGGTGGCGCGCCACAAGTCGGCGCTCGACCAGGTGTCGCAGGCCAAGGCCACGCTCAAGCAGGCGCGCGACGATCTCTCGAAGACGACGATCTACGCCCCCATGCCGGGAACGATCAGCGCGCTCAACAAGGAGCAGGGCGAGATCGCGCTCGGCTCCCAGTTCCAGAAGGACGTGATCTGCGTGGTCGCCGACCTCACCAAGATGGAGGCGCAGGTCAACGTCGACGAGAACGACGTCATGTCGGTCGCCGTGGGCCAGCAGGCGGAGGTCCAGGTCGACGCGCTTCCCAACCAGACGCTGAAGGGCGTCGTCTCCGAGATCGGGTCGAGCGCCAAGGCGAGCGGCACGGGGACCACGGAGCAGAAGACCGAGTTCGAGATCAAGATCGCGATCATCGATCCGCCCAAGACGCTCCGGCCGGGGATGACGGCGAGCGCCGACATCATCACCAAGACGAATGACAGCGCCCTCAGCGTGCCGATCCAGAGCGTCGCCGTCCGGACGATCGACCAGCTCGCGATGAAGGGCGAGCAGCGGAAGGACGCGGCCACGAAGTACAACCCGGGGAAGGACGGCTTCGTGGAGATCGTCTTCTGCGTCGAGAACGGGAAGGCGATCGCGAAGCAAGTCACGACCGGCATCCAGGGCGACAACCTGATCGAGATCACGGACGGGCTCAAGGAGGGGGAGGAGATCATCACCGGCAGCTATCGCGCGATCTCGAAGGATCTCGACAACGGCGCCGTCGTGACGATCAACAACAAGAAGAAGCCGGGCGAGCAGGCGATGGCGGGCGCGTCGAATGGCTGATCGCGCCGGGTCCGATCGCGCCGGGTCCGATCGCGCCATGCCCACGCTCTCCCTCAAGGACGTCGTGAAGACGTACGCGATGGGCTCGGAGACCGTGCGGGCGCTGAGCGGCGTCTCGCTCGAGATCCGGCGGAACGAATACGTCGCGATCATGGGCCCCTCGGGGTCGGGCAAGTCGACCCTGATGAACCTGATCGGTTGCCTCGACGTGCCGACCTCCGGCGCCTACTTCCTCGAAGGGCAGATGGTGGCGTCGATGTCCGAGCCGCAGCTCGCCGAGATCCGGAACCGCCGGATCGGATTCGTCTTCCAGACGTTCAACCTGATCCCGCGCGCCGACATCCTCCACAACGTCGAGCTGCCGCTGATCTACGGCGGCGTGCCGCCGGCGGAGCGGCGGGCGCGCGCGCGGAAGGCGCTGGAGCAGGTCGGGCTCGCGGACCGCATGAAGCACCGGCCGAACGAGCTCTCCGGCGGGCAGCGGCAGCGCGTGGCGATCGCGCGGGCGCTGGTTCATCGCCCCTCGATCATCCTCGCGGACGAGCCGACCGGCAATCTCGACTCCAAGACCGGAGCGGACATCATGGACATGATCGACGACCTCCACGCGGGCGGGCAGACCATCATCCTGGTCACGCACGAGGAGATGGTCGCCGAGCGCTCGGCGAGGATCGTCCGTCTTCGGGACGGACTGATCGAGAGCGACGAGGTGACGCTGCGGGGCGGGAACGGAAGCGGGAAGGTCGAGCGCGCGGCGGCGCCGGCCGGGGCGGCCCTGGCGATCGGGGCCCACGCCGGATGAAGCCGTCCGTCGACCTGGGCGAGTCGCTCCGGATCGCCATGGGAGCGATCCGGGCGAACAAGGCGCGCGGCGCCCTGACGACGCTCGGCATCATCATCGGCATCGTGGCGGTCGTGCTCACCATGACCGCGGCGAACGGGCTCCGGAACAAGTTCCGCGAGAGCTTCTCCGCCGTGGGGGCGGACGTGATCTACGTCTCCCGCATGCCGTGGGTCGTCATGAACGATTTCTTCCTCTTCCGGAATCGGCCGAACATCGACCTCCACGAGGCCGACGCCCTGACGCAGAACCTGAGGGGCCGGGCGCTCGTGAATCCCTCCATCGCGGACCAACAGGACGTGAAGTTCATGGCCGAGACGATGGAGGGGGTGACCGTCATCGGCACGACGGAGAAGCAGTCGCTCCTCTCCAGCGCGCAGCCGCAGCTGGGCCGCTTCCTCCTGCCGTTCGACGTGACGTACAAGAAGAACGTGTGCGTGATCGGTACCGACGTCAAAGACGGCGTTTTCGGCACGGTGAACCCCATCAACAAGGTGATCAAGATCGGCCGGAGCGACTTCCGCGTGATCGGGGTGATGGAAAAGCAGGGCGGCAGCTTCTTCGGCGGACCGAACTTCGACCGGCAGGTCTTCGTCCCGATCACCTCCTACGTGAAGGCCTTCGGCGGCTTGCACGGCCGGCGCGATGTGAACATCGCGGTGAAGGCGCCCTCGCAGGAGGCGCTCGGCGACCTCCAGTTCGAGGTGACCGGCGAGATGCGGAAGATCCGCAAGCTCCGGCCCATCGAGCCGGACAACTTCTCGATCAACAAGCTGGACACGCTCGTGACCGGCTTCAACAACACGATGGGCGTGGTCCTTCTCGTGGGCTTGATCGTCACCAGCATCTCGCTCTTCGTCGGCGCGGTCGGCGTGATGAACATCATGTTCGTCTCCGTCACCGAGCGGACCCGGGAGATCGGGATCCGGAAGGCGATCGGCGCGACGCGGCGGAGCATCCTCCTCCAGTTCCTCTTCGAGTCCTCCGCGATCTGCCTCCTCGGCGGATCGATCGGCATCATCCTGGCCTCCCTCCTCACCCTCGTGATCAACGCGTCGCTCATGCCGGCGAGCATCTCGCTCCCGATCCTCGTCGTGGCGGTCGTCGTTTCGATCGCCGTGGGCGTCCTGGCCGGCGTCGTGCCGGCGTACCGCGGGGCGCGGCTCGATCCCATCGAGTCGCTTCGCTATGAATAGGCCGGCTCGAGTCGGAGGCGCCCATGCGGCCGCTTGACGCGCTCTTCATGTCCTTCGGGGCGATCGTGAGCAACAAGCTCCGCTCCACGCTGACCCTGGTCGGCATCGTGGCCGGCGTGGCGTCGATCATCGCCGTGATGACGGCGATCTCGGTGATCCAGGGGACCATGGAGCGTGAGATGAGCGTGCTCGGCGCGCAGACCTTCCAGGTGCAGAAGTGGCCCGCGGGAGGGTTCCACGGCGCCGCCGAGCGGCGGAAGGCGATGAAGCGGCCGCCCCTGACGCTCGAGAACGCCCAGGCGATCCGCGATCACGTGGCCACCGTCGACCTGGTCGGGTCGGAGATCTGGGACTTCGGGTTCACCGCCTCGTACAAGGGCGAGACGACGAACCCCAACATCTCGATCTGCGGCGGGACGCCCGAGTACCCGCCCAACAACACGCACTACGTCGGGCTGGGTCGGAACCTCTCGCCGATCGACATCCGGGCGGCGCGCCGGGTGGCCGTCATCGGCTACGCCATCGCGAAGAAGCTCTATCCGTTCGTCGATCCCATCGGCAAGGACATCCGCGTCGACGGACGGAAGTACGAGGTGATTGGCGTCTTCGACGAGAAGAAATCGGCCTTCGGGGGGAACTTCGACAACTACGTGCTGATCCCCGTCACGACGTTCGTGAACACGTACGGCATGATGGGGCGGGACGGATTCCCTCGCTCCGTGAACATCACCGTCCGCGCGAAGACGCCGGCGTTGATCAACGACGCGATCGAGGAGACGCGGCAGGTGCTTCGGCGCGACCGGGGGGTCAAGCCGGGCCAGGAGGACAACTTCGAGTTCTTCAACAGCGCGAGCCTCATCACCCAGTTCAACAAGATGAGCATGGGCGTGAAGCTCGCCGCGTTCGTCATCGGCATCATCGCGCTGATCGTCGCGGGCATCGGGATCATGAACATCATGCTCGTGGCCGTGACCGAGCGGACCCGCGAGATCGGCATCCGGAAGGCGCTCGGCGCCAAGCCCGTCGGCATCCTGGGGCAGTTCCTGCTCGAGGCCGTGATCCTCTGCAACATCGGCGGCGTGGTCGGCGTGCTGGTCGGGTTCGGGCTGGGGAACCTCGTCGCCGTCTTCACCCACTTCGACGTCAGCGTCCCGATGGAATGGGCCGTGATCGGAATTCTCTTCTGCTCCGCGGTGGGGATCGGCTTCGGTCTCCTTCCGGCGGTCCGCGCCTCCCGCCTCCATCCGATCGACGCGCTCCGCTACGAGTAGCTTCCTCCGCCCGCCCCGTCCCGGCGCCCCCTAGTGCGGGCGCGCCGCGGGAACGACGAAGAACCGGGTGCGGGGACTGGGGGGCAGCGGGGCGACGCGGTCCCTCCCACCGGCGCTCGGTTCGCCGCTGGGCGTGGAGCCGAAGGCCACGTTCACCGCCCAGAGGTCGTACCCCTCCTCACGGATGTCCTGCAGCAGCCGATCGAGAACCGCGGGATCGCCGTCCTCGGGGTCGGGGCGGCGATCCTCGATGACCGTTCCCAAGTGGGCCCCGAGCGTGCGGCAGAGCCGTTCGAAGACCTCGCTCGAGTGGGATCGGGCCCACGGATCGATGGCGCAGATGCCGGCCGGCGGAAGCTGGAGCAGGTCCTCGACCCCCGTGATCCGGACTCGCTTGGCGGCGGCTGAGATGCGAAGCATGATCTCCTCCCAAGGTTGTGACGCCCTCGGCTCGTCGTGGTTCGCTCGTTCGTTAGGAAGTGGGGCCGTGCCCCCCGGCCGCAGGCAGCAGCGAGCGCGACGCTTCTCCATGGGGGGCACGTCCTCGACGAGTCGGTAGATGGAGGCGGGCCACGATGCCTCGAACCGCGGAGCACGGCTGGATCTCGGCGTTCGTCCTACAGCGTGTCGGTGCTGGGGCGTCCGGACCGACCTTGGCGAGGGGCGGAGCAAGATGCGGTCGGCCGGTCCGGATGCGCTGGCCGGGGTGCTTACATAGCCCGTGCCATGGGAGCCGCCGCGCGCGACGAATCCGGTAAGCGCGCGTCACTCCGAGGCTCGCGGAATTTCAGGGAGCCGTCGCGTTCGCGGCGCGCGGGCCGTCGCTGTTCCGCCGAGGTACATCGGCCGAACGAAGCCGTTCAGCAAGGAAACTGACCGTCAACTGAATCCGACGTCGGTGGCGCGGCGCGCCGAACGGCCCTGGCCAGGAACCTGTCGCCGGAGGGGCCGGCGCGATCCGTGAACCTTCAGCACCGCGAGGGAGGTTCTTGAGCCCCGGTGGGCTAAGGCTTCGGTGTTCTCGGTTCGAGGCGGGACAGCGTCCTGAGGTTCCGCGCGACGCGCGACGCGAGGAGCCCCCCCATCGTCAGCGCGAGGCCGCCCCCGATCACGTCGAACAGCGTCGCCCCGACGACCCCGACGTGGAACGGGAGCGGCGGCCGGAAGAGCGCCAGCGTGTTGAGCGCCATGAGCGCCAGGCGCGCCTCCGTCGGCCCGAGGAGCCCGTAGTCGAGACGGAACTCGCCGAAGGCGTGGGTCTCCAGGTAGACGTTGATCGAGAGGAGCAGGTAGGCGATCACGATCGCCAGCCCGACGGAGAGGAGCATGTAGGGCGAGAGGCCGAGGCCGATCCCGATGGCGACGGTCGAATAGGCGTCCGTGAGGTGATCGAGGTAGTAGCCGTAGCGCGGGCGTTCGGCGCGGCGGACGCGGGCGAGCGTGCCGTCCAGGCTGTCGCCGAACCAGTGGACGACGAGTCCCAGGTTCGCGGCCCAGAGCCAGGCCGGATCGCGATTCGAGAGCCCGTACGCGACCGCGATGCCGCTGGCCGCGAGCACGCCGAGCGCCGTCAGATGATCGGGGAGGATCCAGGACGGCAGCGCGCGCGCGATCCGAGGAAGGGCCCAGCGCTCGAACCGCGCCAGGAGGAACAGCGCCTTCCGCTCGTGGGCTCCAGCCTGGCGGTGGTTGCCGGGGTCGGCGTCGGGCATGGCGGGAGTCTAGGGGTGGAACATGCGGCTCGCAAGCACGGGACTACGTCCCCTATGCTCCGTGGGAGGTTCTTCGGGCCGCGTCACGGAGGTCGCGTGATCCCAGTCGCCCCGCTCGTCGCGCTGTCGCTGCTCGCCGCCGATCCGGTCGGGCTCCGGTTCGACCGCGGCACGGAATTCGTCACCGGCACCTACCCCAGCTCGGTCGCGGTCGGCCTGCTGAACGGCGACGACGTCCCCGATCTCGCCGTGGCCGATTACGGCGCCAACACCGTCTCGGTGCTGCCCGGCGTCGGAGACGGGACCTTCCGCGCGAAGCGCGACGTCCCGGTCGGCTTCCTCCCCTACGCGGTGGCGATCGGCGACTTGAACGGCGACGGCCGCGGCGATCTCGCCGTCGCGAGCGAGGGAGCGAGCGCGGTCACCGTCCTCCTCGGCGAGGGCGACGGCGTGACGTTCCGCCGACTCGACGTCGAGGCCGGCGGCGGATCCTACTCGATCGCGCTCGGCGATCTCGACGGCGACGGACGGCTCGACATCGTGACCGCCAACATCAACCAGAACCGCGTCTCCGTTCTCCTCTCGCGCGCCGACGGCACCTTCCGGCCGTACCAGACGTACGATACCGCGCACGGGCCCTGCGGCGTGGCGCTCGGGGACCTGGACGGCGACCACGTGCTCGACCTGGCGGTCGCGTGCCACAACGCGGACGCGGTCTCCATCCTGCGCGGCCGGGGAGACGGAACGTTCCGCCGCCGGGCCGACTACGCCGCGGGGGTCTCCCCCTACTCGATCGCCATCGGCTCCCTCGACGGCGATCCGTGGCCCGACCTGGCGGTGACGTGCCTCTCCAGCGGAACCGTATCCATCCGCCGGGGCAAGGGGGGCGCGTCGTTCCGGGGGAAGCACGAGATCGAGGTGGGGAGCCAACCCTACTCCGTCGCGATCGCCGACTTGGACCGGGACGGAGCCATGGATCTGGCGATCGCCAATCTCGCCTCGAGCGGCGCCGTGGCGCTCGTCGGAAACGGAGAGGGAGGTTTCCGCCTGGGCCTCTCGCGCCAGACGGGGTGGTACCCCCAGTCGATCGCGGCGTCCGACCTGAACGGAGACGGCTGGCGCGATCTCGTGACGGCGGATTCGGGCTCGAACACGGTCACGGTGTTCCTGAATCGCGGCGGAGCCGGCCGGTAGCGCGCGGTGGCCACTGGAGTCGCCTTCGCGATAGGGCTATGATCGCCGCATGGCGCGAATCCTCGTCCTCGACGATGACGGCGACGTCCTACGGCTCGTCCAGATGCGCCTCGAGCACGAGGGACACGCCGTGCTCCCGTTCTCGTCGCCCCAGAAGGCGCTGGAGCTGGTGCTGACGGGCGATCTTCCGGACCTCGTCGTGCTCGACGTGGCCATGCCGGAGATCAACGGCCTCGAGGTGCTCCGGACGCTGCGCCTCGGATTCGGCCTCGAGGATCTTCCGGCGATCTTCCTGAGCGCGCTCGTCTCGCAGGAGGACATCGACGCCGGCCGGGCGCTCGGGGCCACCTACCTCACCAAGCCGTTCGTCGCCTCGGCGCTCGTGAAGACGATCGACAAGGCGCTCCACGCCCGCCAATAGCAGTGCCCCGGTGGCCGTGGCCACCGGGGCGCCGCACTGCCGACGGACCCGTCAGGGTGGTGGTTCAATCGAAGCGATCAGCGAATCTGTCCACGAATCTCACCGTCGGAGAAATCTCCCGGTTTCTCGTTCGGCGCCCCCTGGCCGTCGTCCGTGGTGATGTTGATGTACGTGTTGCCCGCCCTCATGGCGGTCACGAGATCCGCGAGCGTGTGGCCCGCGAGGGAGCCGGTCAGGTTCGCCGAGGTAAGCATCCCCTCCGCGAGCACGCCCGCTTTCCGCCCGCCGCCCGGCGGGACCGGTCCGTAGATCGTGGCGACCTCTTCACCGACCTGTCCGGGAGCGCCGAGAAAGATCTTCGCCGCGGTCACGTTCTCGATGTTCGAGGCGTTCAGGCGGTACTGGAACTGGGTTTCGTCCGTGTTGAGGACGAGCTTGAGCTCCGCCGTCGCGTGAGTGTCCCTCGTCGGGACCTCCTCCCTTCCGGAGAGGTGCGCGGTGAAGACGTTCGTGCTGGCGAGCGCGGGCAGCGGAGCCAGCGCGAAGAGGGCGGCGGCGATCGCCGCGCCGAAGCGATGATGCAGACGAGTCATGATGTCCTCCGTGATGTCAGGTTGGTCTCGTCGGCCGTTGACCCAGCGGGTCGCGGCAATGGAGTCAGACACGCGAATCGCGTTTGGGTTCCGAAGAGTTCTTGCGGACCGCGCCGGGGAATCCCGCGCTACCATGCATCGCGCGTGCCGGACGTGAGCGGGCCCCGGATCGCGCGTCGCGCCGGGCCGCGGCGAAACGCGGCGCTCGCCGAACGCGTACCAAAGCGCGCGGCGCGTTCCGATGAGAACGGGATTGACCGCGAGCCCTCCGGGGGAAAAAGGTGACCCCCGTGCTCCCGGACCGCGCGTTCCCCGAATCCACCGCCACGTCCCCCGTCCCGCCGCCATGGCCGCTCGTCTTCTGGTCCTCCATCCTCGTCGTGATCGCCGCGTCGCAGCCGATGCTCGCGGGGCCGGGCGCCCGCGTCCTCCGCGCGGCCGCGTGCCTCCCCGCGCTCCTCGGGCTCTTCCACGCGCGGCGCCGCCCCGCGGGCCGTGTCGCGTCCGCGTACCGGGTCCTCTGGATGGCGCTCACCGCCCTTGCCGCCGGCGCGGACGGCGGGGCCGGCGCGCCGTGGAACGGAGTCCTCGTCGCGTCGCTCCTCTTCGGCCTTCCCGCGCGGCGCGCCGTCGCGCCGTGGGTCGGGTCGCTCTCGCCCGTCCGTCTCGCGCTCTTCCTCCTCGCGGGCCCCCTGACGCTCGCCGCCGGCCTCGCCTCGGGGCCCGTCCGGGACACGGCCGATACGGCGTTCGGGAGCGTGGACCGGGCGCTCGTCACGCTGCTCGCGAGCTGGCTCCTCCTCGTCTCGGTCCGATCCGCGGCCGAGTTCCTCCGCCGCGTCATCCGCCGCGCTTCCGTGCGCTCCAAGCTCGTCGTCGCGTTCGGCCTCTTCGCGATCACGCCGGCGATCCTCGTCTTCCTCTACGCGACCCTCTCGGCGTGGATGCGCGCGGGCGAATTCCGCGCGACGGCGCTGGAGCACGAGCTGGAGGCGACGAGCGTCGGGCGGCGATGGCTGGAGCGATTCGAATCGCGGCCCGCGCCGCGGGACGGGGAGGCGTTGGCCGGTTGGGTCCGCGGGGACGAGGCGTTCCTCGCGGCGAGGCGGTGCGGCGTGGCCGTGCTCGAGGGGCGCGCCGGCGCCTGGACCACGGTGGCATCCTTCGGCGCCCCCGACTCGCTCTTCCGGCCGGCCGCCGCGCCGCTCGCCGACTCCGGAACGGCCGTCCGCGGGCTCGCCCTCAGGGCGGGACGCCTCTGGTACGCCGCGAGCCTCCTCTGGCCGGGGAGAGGGGACACGCTGGCGCTCCAGACGCTCGAGCCGGTGGACAGCACGCGGCTCAACGCGGTCGCGAGGGCGATGCGCTGCGACGTGCTGCTCGCCGCCTCCCCGACGATGGCGAGGGGCCGGTCGTCGATCACCGTCAGCACGTCCCGGCCGAACACGCTCCGGCACTTCAAGGCCGCGGGGGGAGCGATCGACATCGCGACCGACGCACCCCCCGTGCCTATCGGATCCGACTCGGCGGCCGCCGACTCCATCGCCGCGAGCGCGGGGCTGGTCCTCGCGGGCGGCGGCGGCCTCTCCGGGACGACGTCGATCACGAGCCCCGGCGGCATGTTCAACGCCGGCGGCTCGCCCGTCTGCTTCGCGTGGACCGGGTCCGGGTGGCGCCGGGGTACCGCCCTCACCCTGGTGCGAACGAGCCTTCGCGAGACGCTCGGATTCGAGCGCGTCTCCCAGGGGCCGTTCACGACGGTGATGCAGATCGCGCTCGCCTTCTTCGCGCTCCTCTTCGTGGTGGTCGAGATCGTCTCGCTCGTCTACGGCTCCCGCGTCGCCGGCCTGATCACGCGCGGGACCGGGAGCCTGAGCGCCGCCGCGGGAGCGATCGAGAAGGGTGACTTCTCCGTTCGGGTGAGCGTGCCGACGCAGGACGAGTTCGGGGCGCTCGCGGCGTCCTTCAATCGGATGGCCGCGGGCCTCGAGGAGGGGCAGCGGGCCGCCCTCGAGCGGGGGCAGCTCCGCCGCGAGCTGGAGCTGGCGCGCCGCATCCAGTCGCGCCTCCTCCCGGCGTCCCCGCCGTCGCTCGATCGGCTCGACATGGCCGCGACCAACCAGATGAGCCTCCAGGTCGGCGGCGACTACTACGACTTCGTCCCGACGGCGGAGGGGCGCCTCGCCATCTGCATCGCCGACGTGGCGGGGAAGGGAGTGGCGGCGGCGCTCCTCATGAGCAGCGTGAAGGCCGCGCTCGTGTCGAGCGCCGCCGTCGACAACTCGCCAGCCGCCATCACCACCCGCGTGAACCGGCTCCTCGAGCGGAGCATCGAGCCCGGGCGGTTCGTCACGTTCTTCCTCGCCGTGCTCGACCCCGTCTCGCTTCGCCTCGAGTACGTGAACGCGGGGCATCCCGCGCCGATGCTGCTCCGCGAGGACGGGGCCCTCGAACGGCTCGACCGGGGCGGCACGATCCTCGGGATCGACGCCGACGCCACGTTCGAGTCGGGGACGGCGACCCTCCGCGCGGGCGACCTGCTCGCGATGTTCACCGACGGGGTGACGGAGGCGCAGGGGGAAGGGGAGGAGCTCTTCGGCGACGAGCGGATCGAGGCGGTGCTCCGCCGCGAGCGCCCGCGGCCCGCGGCCGACGTGCTCGAGAGTCTCGTCCGCGAGGTGAAGGACTACGAGGGGGTCCGCGGGCAGAGCGACGACCTGACCGCGGTGCTCGTCCAGGTCTTCGCGCCCGGGACGATCGATCCCTAGGCGATCACGCGGTCGGAGAGCGCCTCCACGGGACGCACCCGGCCCGCGCACTGCTTGGCGCGCCTCCTCGCCTCCTCGATGTCGGCGCCGTAGGCAAGCGCGACCCCCATGCGGCGTCGCGTGAACGACTCGGGCTTGCCGAAGAGGCGGAGGTCGGTGTGCGGCACCCGGAGCGCCTCGTCCACGCCCTCGAACGCGATCCCCTTCGCGTCCAGGCCGCCGTAGATCACCGCGCTCGCGCCCGGCCCTCGCAGGGCGGTGTTGACCGGGAGGCCGAGCACCGCGCGGGCGTGGATCTCGAACTCGCTCTGGACCTGCGAGACCATCGTCACCATCCCGGTGTCGTGCGGCCGGGGGCTCACCTCGCTGAACCAGACGCGATCCCCCTTCACGAACAGCTCGACGCCGAAGATGCCGCGGCCCCCCAGCGCGTCGGTCACCGCCTTCGCGATGTGGCGGGCGCGCGCCCGCGCCGTCTCGGACATCGGCTGCGGCTGCCAGCTCTCGACGTAGTCTCCCTTCACCTGCACGTGGCCCACCGGCTCGCAGAAGGAGGTCGCGCTCTTGCCGTTCGCATCGAGCGAGCGGACGGTGAGGAGGGTGATCTCGTAATCGAACGGGATCATTTCTTCCACGATCACGCGTCCGTGCTTGACGCGCCCCGCGCTCATCGCGTAGTCCCACGCCAACTCGACCTCCGCGGGCTCGTGCAGGACCGACTGGCCCTTTCCCGACGACGACATCACCGGCTTCGCCACGCACGGGTATCCCAGCAGGCTCGCGGCGTTCCGGACCTCGTCGGCGGAGTGGGCGAACGCGTACCTGGACGTGGGAAGCCCCAGCTCCTCGGCGGCGAGCCGCCGGATTCCCTCGCGGTTCATGGTGAGCTGGACGGCCCGGGCGGTGGGGATCACGGTCGCGAGGCCGTCCTGCTCGATCCGCGCGAGCTCGTCGGTCGCGATCGCCTCGATCTCGGGAACGACGTAGTGGGGCCGCTCCTTCTCGACCACGGCGCGGACCTGCGCGGGGTCGGTCATGTCGATCACGTGGTAGCGGTGCGCCACGTGGTGGCCCGGGGCGTGGGGATAGCGGTCGACCGCGATCACCTCGACGCCCAGCCGCTGGAGCGCGATGATCACCTCTTTGCCCAGCTCGCCGGCGCCGAGGAGGAGCACCTTGGTCGCGGCCGGCGAGAGGGGCGTTCCGATTCGCATGGGGCCTCTCCGGGTCGGGGTGTGCGCGGTAGGGTAGACGGGACCCGGGCGCGGCGCAAGGGACGGAGAGCGCGAGAAAGTCCTGCCCCGGCGCGGGAGCGCGCGGTATCCTGGCGGGGTCCCGACGGTCCGCTTCCCCCGCTCCGGTCATCCCCCTCGACGTCCGTCCGATCGGAGGTCGATCCCATGGCCCAACCGAGATTCCGGAGTCGCTGGAATCGCTATGGCGCCGCCGCCCTGGCGGCGCTCCTCCCCGTCGTCGCGCCTCCCCCGGCCCTATCGGCGCGCGCGCGCCCGGCCCCGCGCGCCGCGCTGCCCGGGTACTCGGCGCCGCCCGGCTACACCATCGACTCGCTCGACGCGGTGGCGTCCCGCCCCACGTGGCGCGAGGCGAAGGACGGGTCCTTCACGTACTCCATCCGGCGCGAGTTCTCCGACTCGACGGAGGCCCGCATGCTCGGCATCGCCGAGGCGGTCTATCCGCCGCGCGACGCGCTCGTCGGGATCGCGGCGCGGCGCTACTACGAGATGGGCTCCGACACCGCGGGCGCCCCGCTCTGGTGGTGCCGCGGCATCGGCGTGCGGCGGATCCCGTACGCGGTCACCGCGGGAGCCATGGAGCACTTCCTCGGGCTGACCGAACGTTTCCGGGACCATCTCTTCTGGGAGACTGGGACGGGAGGCGGCCTCTTCTGGACCGACTTCATCTACCACGCCACGATCGCCGCCCGCGACACGTTCTACTACCGGTCCACGCTCTACGCGCGCGTCTACGTGGCGCAGCTCGTCTTCGCCTGGAGCTACGACGACGGGACGTTCGTGCCGGTGACGGAGACGCAGCGGACCGTCGTGCTCTCGGAGCGGGGCGACGTGCTGGCGATCGAGGGAGACGGCCGGGCGGACGAGCGGGTCGGGATGTCGGACCACCGCGGCCCGGGCCGGGTGGACCACATCATGCGGTAATCGCAGTCGTCCGGATTCCCGGGAGCACCGTGCGTGCGCCCGGGGTACCTCCCCTCGGGCCTCGGGGGAAGGGGCGACCATCCCGGGCCGTGACGCGGCCGGCGCTTCGGGCGCGGCCGCGCGGAGCGCGGCGCCCCTCGCACCCGCGTCAGCGGGCGCAAACCCCAGGAGGGTCGGACCGTGTTCCGCAGACCTCGATTTCCCGCCTGGCGCCTCGGTGTCGTCGCGGCGGTATGGCTACTCCTCCCGACGGATCCGCCAAGGGTCCCGGCCCAATACATCTACCTCGACACCAACGGCGACGGCGTCCACACCGATGAGGACACCGTCGGTCCCGTCGGGACGACGACCGTGGACATCTGGCTCCACACCAACGTCAACAAGGACGGAACAGTGGTGACGTGCGGTTCCGGCGAGGAACTCGGCATTTCCAGCTATTCGTTCGTGTTGCACGCCGTTGGCGGCACCGTCACGTGGGGCGCCTACACCAACAACGTGCCAATTCCACGAGGGTGCTTCGCTTCGATGTTCGACGCCACCGACTTCTACGAATATTTCTGTGAGGTTCCTCTCGAGCCGGCGGGCCTCTACCGACTCGGCACCCTCACGCTCCAGGTAGCGGGCGGGAGCCCCTCGCTCCTGTTCGCGCCCTCGACGCCTCTGAACGGACTGGCGCGTACGGAATTCGGAACGCAATGCGACGCGATCGGCTCCAATACGGCCACGTTTGGAACCCAGTGGTTCGACGCGGACGGGGCGCGATACGGAGGGTGGATCAATCCACCGCTCCTTGCTCAGCCGCCGACCATGACGGCGGCGGAGAATGCGCGGACCGACGAGACCCTCACGGCCACGGACGCCGACGGGGGGACCTTCATCTTCTCGCGACTCTCCGGCCCGCCGTTCCTCACCGTCGGAACCTCGAGCTCCCAGCCGGGAATCGGAACGGGGTACGTTCGCGCCGAGCCCAGCTACGATGACTCCGGGTGGTACTGGTCGGAAGTGATGGTGAGCGACGGCGCGGCGAGCGACTTCAAGTCGTTCCGCACCCATGTGGTCAATGTGGATCGCGCTCCGGTTCTCGCTCCCGTCAAGGCGATCTGCGTCGAGCAGGGGGAGGTCCGGAGCGTCCGATTCCTCGCTTCCGACGCGGATCATGATTCGATCATCATGTCGGCCCGAGGGGTTCCGCCGTTCGGGACGTTTGTCGCCGGCATCTCCGGCCCCTACGGGGGCTACGGTCGTATCGACTTCAACGTTCCGCCCGACGAGCCGGTCGGATCGACGACGATGACCCTGGTCGCAGACGACGGATCGCTGGCCGACAGTCAAGAGGTCGAGGTGCGCGTGGCGTATCTCGGGGGGTGCAGCGGCCGAGCGCCGCTCGTGGGGCGGGTGGCGCCGAACCCGATGAGGTCCTTCGGAAAGCTGCTCTTCTGGACTTCCAAGGTCGGCCGGTTACGGGTCACGCTGCACGATGTTCAGGGGAGGCTGGTTCGCGTTCTGCTCGACGATCCCTCGGCGGCGATCGGCTACCACCAAGTGGGCATCGACGCGGCGTATCAGTACGGGCCGAGTCTCCCGTCGGGGGTCTACTTCTACCGGATCGAAGGGGAGGAGGGGGCTTCCTCGGGACGGTTCATGATCGTTCGATGAGTCCCGGCTCGATGTCAACGCTCGGAAGCAGTCCTCAATCGCCGAATCCGAAGGCCATGTAGAGAGCGAAGGCGTCGAGGCGGAAATGTCTCGTCGTCGTGTAGCGCGCGGCGGATGTTCCGCCGGTGGCCGACGTCGTCGCGGACTCGGTGGAGAAGTAGGTGAGTCCGATCTCCCCTCGGGAGCCATCG